>JAXLWN010000027.1:0-83757 GCA_046328475.1 Chloroflexia bacterium
GGGAAGTACCCACGTATGGGCGAGAACCCACGACGAATGAGCTTAGCCCGCAGACTATTCTCGCCACGTACCAACTCCCCGTGCCACACGATAGTGCTCAGCGCTTCAAGAAACTGACTCACCTGGCGGCTTGCCTCATCCATTAATCGCATCCCTCTTGATACAACCAATTATCCGAACCGCTCGGCGGCGAAGCGGAGGAGGTGGCCGGAGACGATGGCGGGTTGTTCTTCTGGGAGGTAGTGGCCGCAGTCGGGGATGACTTCGCCGCGCACGTCGGTGGCGACCTTGCGCCAGATGTCGAGGACCGGCTGGTCGGCGAGGTTGCCGCGATCGCCCCAGAGGAGGAAGGTGGGGATGGTGAGGCGCTTCCCGGCGGCGTGCTCGGCGCGGTAGCGCGGCAGATCGACGCGGTAGGTCGCGCGGTAGTCGCAGAGGGCGGCGGCGACGGCTCCGGGCTGGAGGAAGCAGCGGCGGTATTCGTTCCAGGCACCGTCGGCGCGGAGGCGGGAGAGCAGATCGGGCGTGCGGCTGAAGAATTGGGCGAGGTACTCCTCCTCGTGGCCGTCGATCAGGCGCTCGGGAACGTCGGGGACAACCTGGAAGACCCAGTGCCAGTAGCGCCGGGCGACCTCGGCGGCGGTCAGGGTGTCGTAGACGTGCTCGACGGGCAGGATGTCGAGCAGGGCGACGCCGCGCAGGGAGCGGGGGTGGTCGAGGGCGTAGCGGCGGGCGACCCGCGCGCCGCGATCGTGGCCGATGAGCAGGGGGCGCTCCAGGCCGAGGTGGCGAATGAGCGCGTGGATGTCGGCCGCCATCGAGCCCTTGTCGTAGCCCGCCTCGCCCGCCGGTTTGGCCGAGTCGCCGTAGCCGCGCAGATCGACCGCGACGACGTGGTAGTGGGCCATCAGGGCGGGCAGTACGAGCCGCCACATCAGCCAGCTCTGCGGGAAGCCATGGAGCAGGACGAGCGTGCGGGCTACGTCCGCGCCGCCGCGCACGTAGTGCAGCCAGATGTCGCCGAGTTCGACGCGGGCGTGGGTGAGGCCGGGGAGGGTGATGGGGTTGGGGAGGATGCCCATGGGGAACCTCGGGGGTTACGGTTTGAAGGTTCGAAGGTTCGAAAGTTGGGCAGTCGGCACTCGATCGCTCACGCCAACCTTCAAACCTTTGAACTTTCGAACCTTCGAACTCGTCATTCTACGATGGCGAAGAATTCGGGCGAGCGGCTTTCGAGGAGGTTGTTGTATTCGCCCTGGACGATGCGCTTGAAGTAGTCGGAGGTGCGGTGGGCGTCGAGCGCGGCTTCGTCGTCGTATTGCTCGTAGAGGACGAATTTGCGCGGCTCTTTCTGCGACTGGTGGGCGATGTAGGCGCGGCAGCCCGGCTCCTGGCGGGTGTGGCCGGTCATCTCGCGCAGGTGCGCCGCGAGGTCGGCCTCGCGTCCCGGCAGCGCCACGTAGGTCACCATCAGCACGATCATCGTACCCCCAGGAATGAAGAATGGAGAAAGGGCTGCGCGAGGCTGAGACGCTGTGAACTTCTCGTTCGTCTCTGCATCCTCTGCGACCTCGGTGGTTAGATCGTCTCTCCCTTGGCATTCTTGGCGTCTTGGCGGTTCAATTCCCCTGCCTCGGCCTCGCTGGGTCGAGGAGGCGGAGTTGTTCGGCGGGGGGAACGTCGGTGCTGGGTGGGGCGTAGACGTGGCGGCGCAGGACGCACAGGAAGGGGAGGTTGCGGTGGAGTTCGCGGTAGTCGAGGCCGTAGCCGACGACAAATTCGTCGGGGATGGTGAAGCCGACGTAGTCGATCGAGACCGGGACGACGCGCTGGTCGGCTTTGTCGAGCAGGGTGCAGATGGCGAGGCTGGCCGCGCCACGCGCGCGGAGGTCCTTGATCAGGTAGTCGAGCGTGAGGCCGGTGTTGACGATGTCCTCGACAAGGAGGACGTGCTGCCCGGCGATGTCGCGGTCGAGGTCCTTGATCACGCGCACCGCGCGCTCGCCGCTGGCGCGGGAGGGGCGCGCGATCGCCAGGTAGTCGATCGCGACCGGGCGGGTGATCGCGCGGGCGAGGTCGGCCATGAAGAAGATCACGCCCTTGAGGACGCCGATCAGGAGGATGGAGCGGTCGGCGTAGTCGCGCGAGATCTGCTCGCCGAGCGCGGCGACGCGGGCCATCAATTCGTCGCGGCTGACGAGGATGCGCTCGATCTCCTCCTCGCGCAGGGCGGCGATCTCGACCGCGCCGTAGCCGTAGGCGGCGAGGAGTTGGTGATAGTCGCGGTTGTAGAGGAGGCGGATGTTGACGTGGGGGTAGAGCTCGCGCAGGCGGCGGATCTTGCGATGCTTGCGCGTGACGAGCCGCTGGCGCATGTTGGTCAGTTCGACGTAGAGGTCTTGATCGGGCAGGTAGAAGTCGGGGGTGAACATCTCGATGACTTGCTCGCCCGACCAGTTGAGCGCGAAGGAGGTCGGCTCGTAGAGCCAGGGGATGTGGTAGAAGTCGAGCAGGCGCGCGAACTCCTCCTCCATCGGGTGGACGAAGGCCCGCGATCCGTCGTCTTCGGTCGCGCCGAACTCCTCGTCCGCCTCGGGGGAGAGGTCGTCCTGGTCTGACTGATCCGCATCGTGCGGCTGAAGTCGTTCGTCCAAGGAACCACCTGGGTGAGGGCGGCTGGCGACACCAAAACCGTCGCGCCTGCGGCAGAGTATAGCACCCCGCACCGCCTGATTACTGTCTGGAGGGGACGCAATTCACTCTGCACGTACAGGATGCCGGGACGCAGACTGGGCCGTCGAGGGAGGGCGCGGATCGTCGGTGGCAGGGGCGCGTTGTCGCCCCCGTCGAGGGTTGCAGCGTTACTCGTGGCCCGGGGGGACGGCGCGATCTTCGGGATGGAAGCCGATGACCTCGGCGGCGTGGGAGAGGTCCCAGAAGCGGCCCGCGTTGTTGGAGACGCCGTAGAAGATGTCGAAGTGGCCGCGCGGCAGGTCGGCGGCGAGGCAGCGTTCGACGAGTTGGGCGGTGTCGCGGAAGCTGAGCCAGGTGGAGGCTTTGCGCCAGCGGCGATCTTCGAGGGAGAGATCGAGCCAGAAGGCGGTCTGCTCGTTCACCGGGGAGTAGGGATTGTCGTCGGGGATGACGGAGCCGATCCGCAGGCAGAGCACGGTGAGGCCGAAGTTCTCGGCGTAGTAGCGGCCGATCGCCTCGCCGAATGCCTTGCTGACGCCGTAGTTGCTGTCGGGGCGCAGCGGCACGCGGTGATCGACGAGGGGGTACGCGGTCTGGCCGGGGCGATAGATGGTGGGCATGCCGTCGGTCTCGAACATGCCGACGGCGTGGTTGGACGAGGCGAAGATGACGCGCTCGACCCCGGACTGCGCCGCCGCCTCGAAGACGTTGCGGACGCCGATGATGTTGGAGTGGAGCGCCTGCTCCCAGGTGGCGTCCATCGTCGCGTGGCCCGCGAGCTGGATGACGGCATCAACGCCCTGGAACGCGGGCAGGATGGCATCGTAGTCGGCGATGTCGGCGACGTGCGACTCCAGACCCTCGACCGGCTTCCAGGTCAGGGAACGAATATCGTAGTCATCGGGCAGGCGTTCGCGTAATACAGAGCCGATAAGCCCCTCGGCACCGGTGATGAGTACTCGTTTCACGGAACCTCTACCTCCTGAGTAACGAGTAACGAGTAACGAGTAACGAGGAGGGGACGTAACCACTCGTTACTCGTTACTCGTTACTTCGTCATGGTCGCGCCAGCGCCGTGGCGGTCGCGAGCAGCACTTCCTGGGCGTTGACGGCGGGTTCGTCGGGGGCGGGGGCGCGGCGGCGGTAGAGGCCGTCGCGGCCGAGTTCGCGCGCTTTGACGTTGTCGCTGAGGAGGAGCGGGAGCAGGCTGTCGCGCAAGTAGGCTTTGTGCTCGGGGGACTCGACCGGGAAGAGGACTTCGACGCGGCGGTTGAGGTTGCGCGGCATCATGTCGGCGCTGCCGAGGTAGAGGGAATCGGTCCCCCGCGCGGGGCCGTGTTCGCCGTTGGCGAAGTAGAAGATGCGGCTGTGTTCGAGGAAGCGCCCGACGATGCTGATCACGCGAATGGTGTCGCTGACGCCGGGGACGCCCGGGCGGAGGCAGCAGGCACCGCGCACGATCAGGTCGATGGTGACCCCGGCACGCGCGGCGCGGTAGAGCACTTCGACCATCTCGGCATCCACGAGGGCGTTCATCTTGAGGACGATGTGCCCCTGCTCGCCGTGGGTCGCCTCGCGGTCGATCAGCTCGACCAGCTGCCGCCGCAGATTGTGGGGGGCGACGAGCAACTTGCGGAATTCGCGCTGCTCGGAGTAGCCGGTGAGGACGTTGAAGACTTCGGAGACGTCGGCGCAGATGTCGGGGTCGGCGGTGAAGAGGCCGAGGTCGGTGTAGAGGCGCGCGGTCTGGGCGTTGTAGTTGCCGGTGCCGAGGTGGGCGTAGCGCCGCAGGCCGTCGGTCTCGCGCCGGACGATCAGGGCGAGCTTGCAGTGGGTCTTCAAGCCGACGAGGCCGTAGGCGACGTGGACCCCGGCCTGCTCCAGCGCGCGGGCCCAGCCGATGTTGCTCTCCTCGTCGCCGCGCGCCTTCAGTTCGACCAGCACCGCGACCTGGGTGTCGTCGTCGCGCGACTCCAGCAGCGCGTCGACAATCGGCGAGTTGGCACCGACGCGGTAGAGGGTCTGCTTGATGCCGAGGACATGCTGTTCGACGCCGCTGCGCACGAAGTCCACGACCGGCTGGAACGAGTCGAAGGGGTGGTGGATCAGCACATCGCCGTTGCGGATCAGGTCGAGCACCTTGTTGCCGTCGCGCGGCCAGCCGGTGGGCAGGCCGGGGGCGAAGGGGGGATCTTTCAGATCGGGGCGGTCGATCCGGCCGAGTTCCATCAGCGAGCGGAGGCCGAGCGGCCCGTCGGTGACGTTGACCTCCTGGGGATTGAAGGCCATCTGCCCGATCAGCCAGGCGCGCGTCTCCTGCGGCATCAGCGACGAGATTTCGAGCCGCACGACGAAGCCGAAGAAGCGCTGCTCCAGGCTCTCCTCGATCGTCGTCAGCAGATTCTCCGACTCGGCCTCGCGCAGGGCGAGATCGGCGCTGCGGGTGACGCGGAAGAAGTAGGTGCCGACGATCGTCTTGCCGGGGAAGAGCGCGCCGATGTTCTCGGCGATCACCTGCTCCAGCCAGGCGAAGACGTGCTGCGGGGGATGCTGCCCCGCCGACCACTTCCCGGCGTAGGTCTCGGGCGGCAGCGGGATGAGGCGGGCGAGGAAGGTCGGGATCTTCACGCGCGCGTAGCGCAGGAGCGCACCGTCGCGGATGAGAACGAGCAGGTTCAGGCTGAGGCTGGAGATGTGCGGGAAGGGGTGGCCCGCGTCGATCGCCAGCGGCGTGAGGAGCGGGAAGACTTCCTTCTCGAAGAAGGTGCGCAAATACTGCTGCGCCGCTGTCGGCAGCTTGTGGTGATTGAGGATGTAGATGCCCTCCTGGGCCAGTTGCGGGATCAGCACCTCGCGCAGGTGACGGCGCTTCAGCGCGGATTGCTCCTGCACGAGGCGGTGGATGGCGTTGAGCTGCTCGTGGGCGGTCATCGCGTCGCGCCCGGCCTCGGCCACCTGCTCGGTGATCGCCTGGCTGTAGAGCTCGGCGACGCGGGTCTCGTAGAACTCGTCGAGGACAGAGCTGCAGATCGCCAGGAACTTGATCCGTTCGAGCAGCGGGTTGCGCTCGTCGAACGATTCCTCCAGCACGCGCCCGATGAAGTCGATCGAGCTCAGTTCGCGGTTGATGTAGAGCGAGGGATCGCGCAGGTCGATCGGCGCGGGTGGGGAATCCTCGGCGGCGGCAGTCGGAGCGTTGCTCTCGGTCGCCGACTTCCGGCGACGGCGGGCCGCTGCGGTGCGCTGCTCAGCGTCCTGTACGGCAGTCATCGTTCTCCCCTTGTGCGGTAGCAGACCATCACCATCAAGCAATCAGCAGGAGCATGTCAGGCGGTATCGGCAGCCGGCGCGGCGGCCGGTGGGTCTCCATGGGGCGCGGCGAGTTCGTCGAGCGCCTGGCGCAGGATATCAGTCAGGCTCCAGAGTCGGTCGAGGAAGCCGTCGGCGGTGAGCGAAGCCCACCGTTCGCGCGTCTGGGTCTCCAGACTGGCGCGCTCGTCGAGAATGTCGATCAGCAGGCCGTAGATGCCGGTGGCGGTGGCGGCGAAGCCAGCGGGATCGGCCAGGTCGGCGCGCACCGAGGCGAGGCGCTCGGCGCGCGAGCCGGGTTCGAGCGCGGCCCGCGCGAGCGCTTCGAGTTGCCGCTCGGCCGCACCGACGCGCTCAAGTTGGAGGAGATCGACCATCACGTCGCGGTCGTGCAGCTCGCCGAGGAGGTCTTGCAGCGTCTTGAACTCGGCCAGTAGGTCTTCGATGTCGGGGCCGAGGACCGGGCTGAAGAGTTCCAGGGTGTAGCGGAGCCGCTTGGCGACGATCCGCACCGCGTGGAGTTCCTCGGGGTCGCCACGATCGGGGGTAGAGAGGACACCGACGACATCCCCCAACTCCGCCAGCCGCCCGGCCAGGGCGCGCAACGCCACGGCGGCGACGCTGTCGCGCGTGCGATCTTTCTGCTTGCGCCCGCGCGCTTTGGCGAGCAGATCGCGCACCTCCACGAGGTGGTCGGCGTGCGGGCCCTCCCACTGGTCGAGAATCGGGTCGAGATCGGCGCGGGAACCGGCGCGGTCGGCGACGATGGTGTCGATCAGCCCGGCGATGCCAGCCTGCTCCTCCGGCGCGGCCCGATTCAGGCGCTTGCGCAGCGAGATGAGGTGGACATCGGCATCGCGCACATGGCCCAGCGCGCGAGCCAGCGCCTTCACGCGGCGCAGGGCGCGCTTGTAGGCCTTCGGGGGATAGAACGGCTCGGCCGGTTCGAGCGCCCCGCGCAGCCGCCGGATGGCGACGCGCATGTCGTGGACCCCCTCGGGGTCCTCGTCCTCGCGCACGGTCGCCATCGGCGAGAGGACGGCCGCGAGCCGGTCTTCGAGCACGCGGGGCAGGATCCAGGGGAAGTTGTCGGTCGCCTCGAACTCGGGCTTGGCCGCCTTGGCCTTCTTCTTCGCGACGTGGCGCTTCCCGTCGGGTTTGGGCGATTTGGCCTCGGGCGCGACCGCCGCGACCTCGGGGACGCTCGCCGGGACGATCAGCGCCGGGGCTGGATCGGGTGCCGGGGCGACGGGAGCGTTTTCCGCTGGCGCTGGTTCCGCCGGTTCGGGCGCGGGCGCGACACCGGCCACGACCTGTGCTGCGGTGACGAGGGTCGATTCGGGCTCATGTACCGGAGCAGGTAGCGACGTCACCGCCGGGGCAGCGTCGCCGGGGCGGGCGACGCGGCGCGCGGGCAGGCGACCGCCGCGCGCCCCGGCCATGTTCGGGTAGCGGGCGCGCAGGAGTTGGCGGATGAGTTGCTGCGCGCCGGGCGGGTCGGCGGCGCGCAATTGCGCCACGACCTCGTCAACCGGGTAGTCGACGCGCCGCTGCTCGACCTGCCAGCTGCCATCCTGCCAGGTGAGCAGGCCGTAGCCCGCGCGGCGATCGCCATCCTTCGGCAGACCGGCGCTGGAGATGTCGGCCAGGAGGATGCCGCCGACGCGCCGGGTGTAGGGGATGTGCAGGTGGCCGAAGGCGAGCGTGGTGACTTCGGCGGGGAGGCCGACGATGAGCGGCAGGATCGTCTCCTCGGGCGCGGCGGGGCGCAGGTGGGTGTCGAGGTCGCGCGGGTTGGCGTGGACGACGAGGAGCGAGGTCTGGCCGGTGGGGTCGGGGACCTGGTGCGAGAAGGGGAGGCTCGCCAGGTAGTCCAGCCCGGCGGGGCCGATCCGCTCGCGCGTCCAGTCGAGCAGGGCGGCGTGCCCTGCGTCGGTATCGGCGGGGGTCGGCTGCACGAGGTCGCGGTCGGTGTTGCCCTGGATGACGGGGCAGCCGAGGGCCTGGAGGGCGCACCAGCACCTCGTGCGGGCGCGGGCCATCGAGGCGAAGTCGCCGACGACCAGCAGATCGGCACGCCCTGTGCCTCCAGATCGGCCAGCACCGCATCGAGGGCGAGGACATTGCCATGTATATCGGAGAGGACGGCTACGCGCATCGTCTACCTCCTCCCAGCGCGGCGGCCGGGTCGCCGCTCAGGTCGCAGGCGATGTTGTGCAGCGGATGTGATCGAGCATGAGTCCCTCGCGCGGCCCGCCGGTGGGCGATCTGGTAGGAGTCGAGGCCGCAGGCCCCGAGCAGCGCCCGGATGATCGCCACTCCGGCGGGAGGGTGCGGACCCGCTCGGGGTCGAGGCCAGTCGCAGCATTGCGGGAATCGGCGACGGTTGCGCCGGTGAGGATCGCCACCGCGCCTGCGAGGCGGCGCGGGGTGAGCGTGCGCGCCTCGTTCGGGCAGCAGCAGGACCAGGATGTCTGCGCGGTGCCGCCGACGACGATCAGGCGGTCAACCGGCGGGGTCTTGGCCGGCTTCGGGGTCGAGCAGGGCGCGGGCATCCGCCTCGGCGGCGGCGACCATCGCGCGCTCAGGTGGGTCGGCGTGGTGACGTGGCGCTCGGTGAGCCGTCCGGAGCCGAGTTCGAACGAGGCGCGGAAGGATTGCCCCATTGCGCGCGGCGATCGGTTCCATGCTGCCGCCGCCGAGATCCGCGACGAGCAGCGTGCCGCAGGCGCTGGCCGAGGTTGCGCCCGCGAAGGTGAGTTGCGCCTCGCGGTCGCCGCCGATGATCTCGACGGTGAGGCCGCTGGTCTCTTTGATCCGCTCGCGCAGTTCGGGGCCGTTGCTGGCGTCGCGCACGGCGCTGGTGGCGGCGACGAAGATGGTGGTCGCGCCGTGCTCGGCCGCGATCTGGCGGAACTCCTCGACGGTGGCGACGGCGCGGTCCAGACGCTCCTGCTCGATTTGCCCGGTGCGCTCGACGCCGTGGCCGAGGCGCACGGTGGCGGTGCGGGAGGCGAGTTGGGTGAGGCCGATCGCGTCGCCGTCGAAGGTGGGCGAGGCGACGAGCAGGCGCAGGGTATTCGTGCCGATGTCGATCGACGCCAGGGGTTGCGTTGTCACTTTCGGCAGTCATGGCGGTGACTCCGGGCGCGGGGCGGGCAGGTCATGAGGCGCTGTGCCCAATTCCCTGCGGCTTGGCTCAGTCTACCGAATGGGGTGGATGGGGGCAAGGGAAAGGGGAAGGTAAGGGGAGATGTTGTACGGCGTTTACAGGGCGAGTCGTGAGTCGTGAGAGGAGTAACGAGTGATGAGTGGGGACGGCCACGCACCCCGCCGCTGCGGCGGCACCCCTCTCCCAACGGTTGGGAGAGGGGAGGACGAACGGAGATTGATGGCGAGGGGTGGGGCTAGCGGGTGGCGGTGGGTGGGTAGAGGGGAGAAGTGGGTGTGGAGTGCGCGCCAGCCCGAGTCGTGCCGGGGTGAGGATGACGGTCATGCGGCCGGGGCGGGGGAAAGGTGGTGCCGTCGGGGCGGGTGCCGAGGGAGTCCCAGGGGCAGGCGGCCCAGAGGAGGTCGCCGTCGGCGGTGGCGCGGATTTCGGCGAGGTCGAAAGTGAAGTCGCGGATGGTGGGCCAGATGTTGGCCCACTGCCCGGCGACGAGGTTGTCGAGCCCTTCGAGCACGCCCGCGTAAGTGCCGAAGCCGACGACATCGGAATGGAAGAGGGCTTTGGCGCGATCGTAGTCGACGGCTTGCACGCAGGATTGCATCTCGGTCAGCCAGGCATGGGCGGTGGCAACGGCCGATGCGTCACGGGTGGTCATCGCTGGTTACTCCTTATGGCGTGGACACTTCTTTGACTGCGGAGACACAGATTTGGCACGACCGGGTGGGATGATCGGCGTTGGAATGGCGGTAGGTGCCGTGGGGGATTGTACCAGGGTGACCTCACGCCGCCTGCGGGCGGCGACCGCCACCCGCAGGCAGGTACCCGGCTGAAGGGAGAGGGTTGAAGGTCTCGCGGTAGCACCGTCGCAGGAGGCTTGATACCATTGCGCGCTATGGAGATAGACCGCGACCGGCGTGCGACCGCGACGATTCCAGTTGACAGCGAGGCTGATGTGGACGGCGAGGCCCAGGAAGTGGGCGCGGCACGTCCGAAGCAGGCGGCCGGGCCGCGCCGTCCGCAGTATCGGATTAAGCCGGTGCCGGTCGGCATTTTGTGCCTGGTGCTGGCGGTGCCGTTGCTGCTGGCGGCGCTCTGGCCGCGCGCGGCGTTCGGGCTCGATGTCGGCGGGGTCGGGGATCGCTTCTTCGTCGGCAACATCTACGGCGACGAGCGCGTGGCCGAGTATTCCTATCGCTGGACCGGTAAAGGCGGGAACCCGGCTACGCTGACGGTGCCGGGATGGGGCGCGGTGCGGCGGGCGCGGCTCACCGTCCGGGCGCAGGCGCTGCCGGGGCAGGGGACGACCGACCTGAAGGTACACGTCGACGGGACGACCGGTCAGGACGCTGCAGATTGACGGCACGATAGCCGAGCGGACAGTCGAGATCAGCCTGCCTGCGAACGCGGGCGGCGAGTTGACGCTGGCGCTCGATGCGCCGACGAGCAAGGTGGCCGGAGATAGCCGCACGCTGGGGTGAAGATCGACCAACTCCGGCAAAGCCGCTGGAGCGATCCGGCGGGGCGTACTGGCGCGGGGTCTGGTCGCAGTTGGCGCTGGCGCTGGCGCTGATCGCGTTGGTGCTGCTGGCGATCGGCGGGTCGGGCACGATCCCGGCACTGGCGGGGCGGTTTCGGCACGGTGCTGGTGGTGCCGCTGGCGCTGGCGGTGGCGCTGCCGTGGGCGCTGGCGCTGCTCCCCTACGGACTCTGGCTGGGCGGCGCGGCGGTTGGCAATTGCGCTGGCGCGAGCAACTGCTGGCGTGGCTGATCGCCGCCTGGGAGGCGATCGACCAACCGCGCGTGGCGAACTGGTTGGTCAGGGGCGGGATCGCGCTCTACGCAGCGGTGATGCTGCCGCGCCTGGCGGTGCCCTGGATCAACAAAACTGCGCCGACAACGCGGTGGTGGCGCGGAATCTGGTGCAAGGCCAGGGTTTCAGTGTGGATTATGTCGCGCAGTTCTACCGCGACTGGCCGACGCTGCGCCACCCGGCCGAGACCTGGCCGCCGCGCAACCGCTGCTGATCGCGGCGGCGTTTGCCCGTCTTCGGCGTCTCGGTGGGCGTGGCGAAGCTGCCGAACCTGATCGTGATGCTGGGGATGCTCGGCCTGATCTACCGGATCGGGCGGTGGCTCTGGTCGCCGCGCGTGGGGATGGTCGCGGCGCTGCTGGTCGCGCTGCACCCGGCGATGTTCGAGGGGGTGGTCTACCCGCTGAACGATATGGTCTTCACGCTGCTGGCGCTCGGCGCGATCGCGCTCTTCGTCTACGTCACCGGAAGTAACGACGAGGGCGAGGAGGGGCACGGGCGGCGGCTAGCGGGGCTGCGCAAGGGTGCGGGGTGGGCGCTGCTGGGGATCGTCGGCGGGTTGCTGCTGCTGGCGAAGCCGAGCGGGGCGATCCTGCTGGTCGGGGGCGGGGCCTGGGCGCTCTGGCGCGGCTGGCGCGACGGGCGGCTGCGCCCGGTGCTCGTGGGCGGGGTGCTGGCGGCGCTCTTCGCGCTGTCGCTCTACCTGCCCTGGCTGATGCGCAATCAGGCGACGTTCGGGCAGCCCTTTTACACGACCGAGTCGTACGACGCCTTCCTCCTCGAATACCGCCCCTGGGAGAATATCTATCAGGTCTACGCGGGGAAGCAGCCGCTGCCGCACCGCAGCCTGCTGGTGCGCTACGGCCTGGACGCGGTGGGCGACAAGATCGGGGCGCAGTTCCGCGAGGCGTGGGGCGATCTGATCAAGGGGGCGATTTTCCCGCTGTTGCTGCTCCCGCTGGGCGTGGTCGCCGCGCTGGTGGCGCGCGAGCGGCGACAGCGGGGGGCGCTGGCGGCGCTGGGGCTGGCGGTCGCGGGCTACGCCGTCTTCATCGCGGTCTACTGGCATTATGAGCGGCGCTACGCGCTCTTCCTGGTGCCGTGGGGGGCGCTCTTCGGGGCGGCGGGGCTCTGGTGGCTGCACGACCGGGTGGCGGAGGCGCGAGGTCGCGCGCTGGCCGGGATCGCGGCGCTGGTGGTGGTTGGCGCGATGCTGGTGCCGCAGGTGCAGGCGGTGCGGGACGACTGGTCGGCGTCGCCGCGCACGCCAGGTTCGGTGAGTAGTGGCGAATTGGCTGCGCGACAACACGCCCGGCAACGCGGTGGTGATGACGCGCAATCCGTGGGAGCTATCATTCCACGGCGAGCGCCTGAGCGTGATGATCCCCTTCAACGATCTGCCGACGATCCTGGCGATCGGCAAGAAATATGGAGCGACCTACCTGCAACTCGATCACCTGACCGAGGACGACCTCCGCCGCCCCGCGCTCGGACCGCTCTACGACGGCCCGGACGAGTGGCAGGGCTTCCGCAAGGTTTTTGACCGCCGGAACGATGATGGCGAGGGGCTGCTGGTGTACGAGTTCCCGAAGTAGAACGTAAGTCGTAAGTCGTAAGTCGTAAGAAGACGAGAACGGATGTGATGGCAGCAGATCGGGCAAAACGGGATGAAGGTAAATCCCCTTACGACTTACGACTTACGACTTACGACTCCTCCGCTCCGTTGCGCATCGCCATGCTCACCACGTCGTACCCGCTCTATCCGGGGGATACGACCGCGCCGTTCATCGAGGAGTTGGCGGCGCACATCGCGGCCGAGGGGCACGAGGTGGAGGTGGCGCTGCCGGAGCACCCGCAGTTGCGGCGGGGGCCGCGCGAGCGCGGGGTGGGGCTGCACCCGTTCCGCTACGCGCCGGGGGTGCGGCGATTGCAGGTGTGGGGCTACGCGGGCTCGATGACCGGCGATGTGGGCCTGAAGCGGGAGGCGCTGGCGGCGGCACCGCTGGCGCTTGCGGCGTCGGTGGCGGCGGCGACGCGGCTGGTGCGGCGCTACCGGCCCGATCTCTTCGTGGCGCACTGGGTGATCCCGAATGGCCCACCGGCGTTGCTGGCAGCGCGGCTGGGGGGGGTGCCGCTGGCGGTCGGGCTGCACGGCTCGGACGTTTTTTTGGCGGAGCGGAAGAGGCCGATCGGCGACCGGGCGCGCGAGGTCTTTCGCGCGGCGGCGGCGGTGACGGCCTGTAGCCCTGACCTCGCGGAGCGCGCGATGCGGCTGGGGGCGCTGCCGGCCGAGACGGTGACGATTCCCTACGGCGTGGATCACGAGCGCTTCCGGCCCGCCGACGAGGCGGCGCGCGAGGCGACCCGGCGCGACCTCGGGCTGCGGCCGGGGGAGCGGCTGGTGCTGGCGGGCGGGCGACTGGTCCACAAGAAGGGGCTGGATGTCGCGATCGATGCCTTCGCGACCGAGGCGGTGCGCAGGGCTGGTCCGGCGCGGCTGGTGTTGTTTGGCTATGGCGATCTGCTGGAAACGCTGCAGGCGCAGGTGACGCGGCTGGGATTAGCCGAGCGGGTGCTGTTTACGGGACGAGTTGAGCGCGACCGGGTGCCGGGGTTGTACGCCGCCGCCGATCTGTTCCTGCTGCCGTCGGTCCATGACCACGCGGGGAATGTGGACGGCCTGCCGAATACGCTGCTGGAGGCGATGGCGACGGGGTTGCCGATCGTGGCGTCGGATGTGGTCGGGGTGCCGACGGTGATCGATAACGGCGTTGAAGGGATGCTGGTGCAGGAGGGGGACGCGGCGGCGCTCGGCGCGGCGATTGGCACGCTGCTGGGCGACCCGGCGCGGGCGGCGGCGCTGGGGCGGGCGGCGCGGGCGCGCGTGGAGCGCGAGTTGACCTGGCCGCAGATCGCGCGGCGCTACCTGGCGGTCTACCGGGAGGGAATCGAGCGGGCGGCGCGGCGGCGTGGCGGCGGGCGATGAGGGAGCGCGACAGCGTGGGTGGCACCGGGACTGAAGTCCCGGCTAAGGGCGCTCACGCGCCACAAAGTCCGCCTTCGCGGACTGAGCTTTCGCACAGCACTGCTGAGATTGGGAGCGGATTGCAGTCGGAGCAGGCCAGGGCACGTTGGTTTGCCCTCCTGGCCGACTGGTGGCTGCTGGCTGCGCTTGTCCTCGCATTGGTGATGCGGCTGATTGCGTGGCGGGTTGCGCCGCACGCGGAGTTGTTGGGGGACGAGCGGGAGTATTACTCGGCAGCGGCGATTCTGGCGGATGGACGCGGGTTGGCGTTCGTTGATGAGGGGTTGTGGGTCCGGTCGCCGCTCTATATCGTGGTGTTGGGGGCGATCTTTCGGGTGTTCGGGACGGGGATGGGGCCGGTCTGGGTCGTGCAGACGGCGCTAGGGCTGGCGACGATTGGGCTGGGCTATTTGCTGGCGCGGCTCTGTTATGAGCGGCGGGGAGTGGCGCGGCTGGCGGCGGGGCTGTGCGCGGCGTATTTGCCGTTTGCGGCGTATGCGGGGCTGCTGCTCTCGGAGACGCTGTTCACCTTCCTCTTGATGGTGGCGTTTGTGGGGCTGGTCTGGCACGCGCGGCGGGGCGGGTGGGTGTCGCTGGCGATTGCGGGGGTGGCGCTGGGCGCGGGGGCGCTGACGCGGGGGAGCGCGCTGCCCTTCCTGGCGGCGGTGCCGGTCTGGGCGCTGACGCTGACGGGGTGGCGCGATTGGCGCGGGGCGGCGTGGCGCACGGTGTTGATCGTCGGGGTGGCGCTGGCGGTGGTCGCGCCGTGGTCGGCGCGGAATCTGCTGGTCTACAAGGCGCTCATCCCGGTGGAGACGACCGGGGGCTACAACTTCTGGCTCGGGGCGATGGGGGGCGCAACGCTGGGCAGATCGAGGCGACGCTGCGGGAGATCCCGAATCAGGGGGAGCGGCAGTCGGTGGCCTGGGCGCGCGGCTGGGCGGTCGTGCGCGACGACCCGGCGAGCTACGCGGCGAAGGCGGCGAAGGAGGCGGGGGACCTCTGGCGGCTCAACTTCGGCGCGTTCGAGCGATTGCTGCGGGGCTACGGGCTCGGCAAGGTGCCGCCGAGTTGGCTCGCGCTGACTTTCGTGCTGGATGATTTGATCTATCTCGTCGCGCTGCCGCTGGCGGTGCTCGGCTGGTGCCAGGGATTGCGGCGCGCGGATCGCTGGCTGTTCGGGTTGTGGATCGGCTACAACTGCGGGACGGCGGCGGTCTTTTTCGCGATCAGCCGCTTCCGGCTGCCGCTGATGCCGATCATCCTGATCCTGGCGGCGCGGGGCGTGGTGGCGCTGGCCGAATGGTGGCGCGCGGGGCGCGTATTCCGGTGGGAGAAACCGCAGCGTTGGCTGGTCGCGACGGTGATCGCGATCCTGCTGGTCGCGCTGGTGCTGCCGACGATTGCGCCCGATCAGTACGTGGTGGGGGCGCAGAAGTGGGGCGATGCTGAGCGACTGGCGCGGGGCTACGCGCTGCTCCAGGCGGGGAACGCGAACGAGGCGCTGGCGACGTTCGAGCAGTTACCGACCGGCTATTACGCGCGCTCGACCGCGCTGGCGGCGGCCTATCATGCGCTGGGGCAGGATGATCGCGCCCTGACGCTGCTCGATGACGACCGCGACCCGATGGGGGCGACACTCTTGCGCGGCGATATCTTCCGGGCGCAGGGGAAGAAGGAGGCGGCGCTGGAGGCGCTCAACTACCGGGACGTGCGGATCGCGAATCCGACGGATCAGGCCTGGGCACAACTGGCTCCACCGCCGCTGGAGCGCATCGATGTGGGGAATGGGCTTGACCTCGGCTATGTGCGCGGGATGAACTTGAACGAGCAGGATCCAGACGGCACGACTTATCGCTGGACGCAAGGGCGGGCGGAGCTTCGGCTCACGGCTCCCAGTGCGGGGCGGGTGCTCGTGCTGCACCTGCGCGGCTATCGTCCGGATGGTGCACAGCCGGTGGTGCTGGTGAGCATTAATGGGAATGAGGCCGGGACGGTCGCGGCACCGGCTGCCTGGGCAGAACAACGGATCGCTGTCGCGATTCCGGCGGGCCAGGTGGTGGTGCGGCTGGAGACGGCGACCTTCGTGCCGGGCTATGCCGACCAGCGCCAGCTTGGGTTCATGCTCGATTGGGTCGAACTGGCGATGCCCGGCCGATGAACGCTCGCGATGGATCCCCCGTCTCCCGCGCGCTCGGGTGGCTGCCGGTGGCGCTGCTGCTGCTGGCGCTGCTGCCACCGCTGCTGAAGTTGCCGGCGGCGGCGCAGTTCGCGACGGCGATCCTGGGCTACCCCTTCCAGGTGGACGACAGCGAGGGGGTGGTACTGAGCGAGGCGCAGTGGCTGGCGCGCGGTGTCGATCCCTACCAGCCGGCGCGGGCCGATTTCTTCACGGCAGCCCCGTACACCCCGATCTTCACCGCGCTCAACGCGCTCGCCTTCGCGGTCGGGCCATTCACGTTCAAGGTCGGGCGGGGAATCGCCTTCCTGGCGACGCTGCTGATCGCGGCGACGCTCGCGGCGCTGGTTCGGCGGGGCGGCGGTGGTTGGCTGCTGGCGCTGTGGGCGGGGCTGACGACGCTGACGATCAATCTGGTGGGCGTGTGGGCGGTGCGCGCCCGGCCTGACCACCTCGCGCTCGCGTTCAATCTGGCCGGGGTGGCGCTGGTCTACTGGCGTTGGGAGGACACTGGGGGGCGGAAGGGGCGGGGCGCTGGGGGATCGGGCGCGGGGAGTGGCGGCTGCTCTGGGCGGTGGCGGGGTGCTGCGCGCTCGGGTTCTTCACGAAGCAGACGCTGCTGGCCGCGCCGGTGGCTGATCGGGATCTGTTTGCTGGTGCGACGGTGGCAGCGGGGATCGCGTTCGGGGTGCTCTACGGCGCGCTGGTGCTGCTGCCATTCGGACTGCTCGTGCTGGTGACGCGCGGGGGTTCTACCAGCACATCGTGGCGTTCCATAGTTCGTGGGCGTGGCACGATTTCTGGCGGCTCTGGCAGCCATTCGCCGTGCGCTACTGGCCGCTGCTGATCGCGGCGGTCGGGTTGCCGCTGGTGGCGGTGGTGGGCGCGTTCCGGGGTGACCGGGGGCTGACGCGACTGCGAGATGATCGCGATCTGCTCCCGGCGGTCTATTTGGGGACGGCGGCGTTCTTCGGGCTGGGCGCGGGGACGCACGGGGGCAACCACAACCACTTCGTGGAGACGGTGGTGGTGGCGGTCTGGTGCGCGGCGCTGCTGGCCGGGCGCGGGTTGGCCGCGCCGCGTTGGCGGGTGGTCGCGGGGATCGCGCTGCTGGCGCTGGCGGTCGCGCTGGGGCTGGAGGCGCGCTTCGGGGCGACGAACTGGCTGGCGCGCGATTTCCGCGCGCCGCTCCCGGCCGAGCGGGAGGGCTGGGGCAACGTGGCGGCGTTCGTCACCAACGATCCGGGGCCGGTGTATGCCGACAACGTCGGGCTGCTGCTGGTGGCGGGGCAGGAGGTGCGCTACACTGACCCCTTCTCACTGGCCTATGCGACGCGCACGGGGCAATGGGACGACCGCGCACTGGTGGCACGCGTGATGCGCGGCGAGTTCTCGCTGATCGCGCTGCGCTACGATGTTTTCGGCGTCGAGGGGCCACCGGACGACCTGACCGAGGGGTTGTACGAGGCGATCCGGGCGCGCTACCGGGTGGTCGAGCGGAACGTGGTGGTGCTGTACGCGCCGCGATGAACTGCTGGCCATCATGGTACAGTATCCGACGCGGCGGGCTGGCCGCCGCAGGCGGGTGAGGAGACGGGGCGAGGAATGAGCGACGGGACCGCGAGCGTGGTCATCATCGGGGCGGGGATCGTCGGCTGTTCGGTGGCCTACCACCTGGCGCAGCGAGGCTGCACCGACGTGATCATCCTGGAGAAGGAGGATGCCGAAGTGACCGGCAGCAGCGCCCGCTCGCTCGCCGGGGTGCGGCATCAGTTCTCCGACGAGGTCAACATCCACCTCTCGCTCTACAGCGCCGCCCGGATCAAGCACTTCGCCGAGGAGGTCGGCGGCGACTCGGGCTTCCACCAGGCCGGATACCTGCTGTTGATCGACGACCCGGCCACCTGGGAGCAGTACCGGGGCGATGCTGCGCTCCAGACGCGCCTGGGGGCGCGGGTCGCGTTGCTGTCCCCCGGCGAAGCGGCGCGCTTCATCCCGGAGACGCACACGGCCGATCTCGTCGGCGCGACCTTCGGCCCGGACGACGGCTACTGCGACCCCCATGGCATCGCCACCGGCTATCTGCGGGTGGCGCGCGAGCGCGGCGTCACGCTGCGCCGCGCCACCCCGGCCACCGGCATCAGGGTCGCGGGCGGGCGGGTGACGGCGGTCGAGACCCCCGCCGGCCCGATCGACTGCGACGCCGTCGTGAATGCGGCGGGCTGCTGGGCGGGGGGGGTCGGCGCGCTGGCGGGGCTCGACATCCCGGTGCTGCCCTACCGCCGCTCGGTCTACATGACCGAACCTTTCCCGGCGATCCCCGGCGAGATCCCGCTGACGATCGACGTCGGCAGCGGCTTCTACATGCGGAAGGAAGGGGAGGGCCTGGTCTTCGGACTCTCCAACATGGCCGAGCCATCCAGCTACAACCTGAGTGTCGACTGGTCCTGGCTGGAGACGGTGCTGGAGGCCGGGTTGCACCGCTTCCCCATTTTGGAGCGTGCCGCGCTGGTGGAGCGCCGCTGCTGGTCGGGGTTGTACGAGATCACGCCCGATCACATGCCGATCCTGGGGCGACACCCGGAGCTGCCGAACTATGTCGACGCCAGCGGTTTCAGCGGCCACGGGGTGATGCATTCGCCCGCGACCGGGCTGCTGATCGCCGAGGAGATCCTGGATGGTCGCGCGCGGACGATCGACATCGATCCGCTCCGGATCGGCCGCTTCCGAGAGCACCGGCTGCGCGGCGAGAGCCATATCTATTGAGGTCGGCGGCGCAGCGGCGGGATTCCGGGCGGCGGGGGGCGGAACAGATCGCGGGGAAAATAGTCCTCGGTGGGGATGGACGTACGGGGGAGGAGGCGGTACTATAGTGCGGTCAGCGGGGGGGCGACAGGATCGCGCGGAGGAAAAGGGATGAGGGCGGAGCTTATGTTAGCTTTGCGTCGGGACTCGGCTGAACTCGAACAGGAGTTGATCGAGCAGCGGGTGGAGGCCGCCTACGAGCGCTTCTACGAGTACCTCGATCCGGCGGCAACCTATCTCCGCTCGGTGCTCGATGAAGATGGGCTGCGCGCCCTGAAGCAGATCGAGCGCGCGTTCCACTCGGCGCTCGAAGAGACGGCGCGCAGCGGCCTCGGCTGCATCGCGGGGCGGCGGGTCGACCGCCTGGCGGCACCGCGCCGCGACCTCACGACGCCGCTGATCAACCACGCGGAAGCGGCCCCGCCCGCCGCCGAGCCGGATCAGGTCATCCACGTCGGGTTCCGGGGGTGAGCGCCAGGACGATTGCTCTCTCGATCGCCGTCGCGCTTTGCGGCGGCGGTCTTGTCTTTGCGGCGGTCGCCATCGCCACTATCCCTCTCGGCCTCGGCGGCCCGGGTTTCGGCTACAAGAAACTGCTCCTCCTGCTCGCTGGCCTGGAGACCGCTGGGTGCGGGGTGTTGCTCTGGCGACGAATTCGCAATGCGGAATGGCGAATGCGGAATGCGGAATAGGACTCCGGGCGAAGGCCGGGGCGATCCCCAGGACCTCGTTATTCCGCACTCCGCACTCCGCACTCCGCACTCCCTCGCCTTCGTCTATCCCCAACTCAAGAAGCTGACCGGGGCGCAGCGGTTGATGCTGATGCTGGCGAAGTGGACGGCGCGTGCGGGGGTGCGCGTATCGCTCATCACGCACCGGGTGGCGGGCGAGGTGCGCGCGGCGCTCGATCCGGCGGTGGAGCTGATCGAGACCGGGCGGCGCGTCGATCACTTCGGGCACCATTATCTCGACGCGGCGCTGGAGTATCTATCGGGACCGCTGCTGCTCCGCGCGATCCCCAATTCGACGGCGGGGGTGGTCTTCTTCGGGCCACCGAGCCTGCCCGCGCTCCGGCTGGCGCGGCGGCGCTGGGGGCGGACGCGACCGCTGCTTTATTTCTGCTACGAGCCGCCGCGCGCGGCCTACAGCGACCGTGGGTTGATCGCGGGACGATTCGGGACGCTCGCGCCGCTGGTGGGGGCGGGGGCGCTGCTCTACCGCCCGCTCGACCGCGCCTTCGCGCGCAGCGCCGACGCGATCATGGCGAATGGGGAGTATGGCCGCGACCTGATCCGCGCGGCCTACGGCGTGGAGGCGACGATCCTGCCGCACGGCGTCGATCTGCCGGTGGCGTCACCCGAGCGCGTGGCGGCGGTGCGGCGGCGCTGGGGGCTGGACGGCGCGGCGGCGGTCGCGATCACGGTGAATCAGCTCCACCCGAGGAAGCGGATCGACCTCTTCATCCGGGCGATCGCCGAGGCGCGCGAGGCCGGGGCGGCGGTGCGCGGGCTGATCGTGGGGGCGGGCGTGGAGCGCGCGGCGCTGGAGGCCGAGCGCGACCGGCTGGGGCTGGGGGAGGCGATCATCTTCTGCGGCTTCGTGGAGGACGACGATCTGCCCGCGCTCTACGCCGCGAGCGATCTGTATGTCCACACTGGGCTGGCGGAGACGTTTGGCCTGTCGGTCCTCGAAGCGGCGGCGAGCGGGTTGCCGGTGGTGGCGGTCGCCGATGGCGGCCCGCGCGAGATTTTGCGCGATGGCGAGACGGGGCTACTCGTGCCGCCAACTGCCGCGCAGATCGCGGAGGGGATGCTGACGCTGGTGCGCGACCCCGAGGCGGCGCGGGCGATGGGCGCGCGGGCGCGGGCGGATGTGCTGGCGCGCTACCGCTGGGAGGTCGGGGCGGCGCGGCTGATCGAGGTGTGGGGGCGGGTGGCGCGTCGCGAGCAGGCGGGCAGTTGAGGCAAGGGTTGTGCGATGCGCGTCTTCCTGATCGGTGGCGGATTGTCGCCGCGCGGCCTGCGCCAGACTCTCGGCCCCTTTGTCGGCGCGGCCCGGGTGGGTGGTGCGGCGCGGATCGCCTGCGTGCTGGCGCGCTCGTTGCCGCAGCGCGCCGCCTTCGGCTTCTACTACAGCGCCCTGACCACCCTCGGCGCGGCCAGGGTCGTGCCGGTCTACGTCTCGCGCGAACGGCCCCTGCGCGCGGCGGATCTGGCGGGGGCGACGCCGGGGCGTGCTGGTCGGCGGCGGGCTCACCCCGGCCTACCACGCGGCGCTGGTGCCGACGGCGGGCGAGTGGCTGCCCTGGTTGCGCGAGCGAAATATCCCCTACGTTGGCTACTCGGCCGGGGCGATGATCGCCGCCGAGACGGCGATTGTGGGCGGCTGGAAGGTGCGGGCGGGCGGGCGAGATCTGTCGATCGGCACGCGCGCGGCCAGCGAGGGGCGTGCGTATCTCGACTGCCGACCCGGCTGGGGCTGGTTCCTTTCCTGGTCGATGTCCACGCCGCCCAGTGGGGAACCCTGGGACGACTGCTGCACGCCGTTGGAGCGGGACACGGCGCGGAGGGCTGGGCAATCGACGAAGGGACGGTGGTGGAGGTGAGCGACGGCGTCGCCACCGTCCGGGGCTGCGCGGCCTATCGCGCGCGCCGGGGAGATGAGGGGCTGAACGTCGAACCGCTCACGGCGGGCGCGTCGCGCCGTTTCCAGCCGCCCGCGCACGCGTGAGCACCGCCCGGCGCACGGCGCGCGGCGTGGCAGGATGAAGGGGCGCAATCTACACTTTCTTGCACGGATAGACCGCAGCAGCATGGCAGCAATATGGATACCGAGACGGAGACCGCACAGGCAAATCAGACCGCAAACACCGGGTGGCGGGCAGCGCGCGATCTCCTGCGGCGGGTGCCTTTCACCCTGACGCTGCTCGGCGTCATGCTGGCCTGTGCGGTGGGGAGCGGCTCCTGGCGGCACGCGCTGATCGGGTCGGGCCTGCTCCAGCACGTCGGCTATGGCCTGCCAGCGCTGCGCGCGTGGCGGCTCTGGACCTTCGTCGCGGGCATCCCCTTCTCGCTCTTCCCCTGGATGCTCATTACCATCGCCTTCATTGTGATCATCTTCGTCGGGCCATACGAGTACCTCGCGGGGACGGCGCGGGCGGTGATCGTCTTCCTCGCCACCCAGATCGGCGGCGCGCTGCTCACGGCCGTCGCGGTCGTCTGGCCGCTGGCGGCGCTCGGCTGGTCCTGGCCGCTGCGACTGTCGCGCCAGCTCGATGTCGGGGCCTCGGCCGGGGCGTATGGCTGCCTCGCCGCGCTCACCGCGCACCTGCCGCGTCGCTGGCAGAACTCGGCGCGGGTGGCGATCGTCGCCTTCCTGGTGGGCCAACTGCTGGTGACGCAGCGGATCTGGGACCCGGAGCATCTGATCGCCGCGCTGTTCGGGATCGGGCTGGGCGTCTGGCTGGTGCCCGACGAGACGCGCCAGGCGCTGGCGAACGACACCGCAGCGCCGTTACGCCCCAGCCTGCGGCGCGGGCAGGTGCGAATCATCCTCGCCGCGCTGGTCGGGCTGGCGGGGCTGGCGAACATCTTCTCGGCGCTCGTCGCGCGGCTGATGGTGCGGGCGGATGTCTGGACCAGGATCTTGCCGTTCGAGGTGCTGCACGGCACGCGCACCTTCGTGCTCGTCGCCGGGTTCGGCCTGCTGCTGCTGGCGCGCGGCCTCTGGCACGGCCGTCGGGTCGCCTGGCTGACCGCGATCATCCTGCTCGCTTTCTCGGGGGTGTCGCACATCCTGAAGGGATTTCACGTCGCCGAGGCGGCGATGCAGTTCACCCTGGCCGGGACGCTGCTCTGGCGCGCGAACGACTTCCGCGCCCGACCCGACAGCCCGACGCTGGCCGGGGTGGCGCGCACGATCGGGGCCGCGCTGCTCGGACTGCCGCTCTACGGACTGCTCGGCTTCCTCCTGTTGCGGGGCCGCTTCGATCCCGCCCCGACCGCCGGGCAGGCGGCGCGAGAGTTCCTGGCGCGGCTGCTGATCAATTCGACCGACGCGTTCCAGGGGACCACCTTCCGCGCCCGCTGGTTCCTCGATTCGATCTCCTTCTTCTGGGTCGCCGTGCTGCTCTTCTCGGCCGGGGCCTTGCTGCGCGTGATCCGCCACCCCTCGCCGGAGGGGCCGGGCGACCGCGTGCGCGCCCTGGCGCTGCTGCATCGCTATGGTCAGCAGAGCATCGCCCACATGACCACCTGGCCGGGCAACACGCTGATGCTCAACGGCGCGGCGGATGCCTACATCGCCTATCGTGTGATCGGCGGGGTGGCGCTGGCGCTGGGCGACCCGGTCGGGGACGAGGATGGCGGCACGCGAGCGATCGAGGAGTTCCTCGACCTCTGCGCCTCGCGCGGCTGGACGCCCTGCTTCTACGCCACGACCGACCGCTTCCTGCCCGCCTTCCGCGAGCGCCACCTCGACAGCCTGCAGGTTGCCGAGGACACGGTGATCGACCTGCCGGGCCTGGAGTTCAAGGGCAAAGCCTGGCAGGATGTGCGCACCGCGCTCAACAAGGCCGAGCGCGAGGGGATCAGCTGCGAGTGGGTCAAACTGGCCACCGCCTCGCCCGCGATCGCCGACCAGATCGCCGCGATCTCGGCGCGCGGGCCGAAGGAGAAGAGTTGCCGGAGATGGGCTTCACGCTCGGCACGCTGGCGGAGGCGCGCGATCCCGAGACGCGCACCGCCATCGCGGTCGATGCCGAGCGGACGATCCACGGCTTCACCACCTGGCTGCCGGTCTACGCCGATGGGGAGATCGGCGGCTGGACGATCGACCCAATGCGCCGCCGCGAGGGAGAAGCGATTTTCCGCAACGTGATGGAGTTCCTGGATCGCCTGCGCCGCGCTCACCTTCCGCGAGGAGGGTGCGGCAACGCTCAGCCTCTCGTCGGCCTCGCTGGTGCGCGTGGAGCGCGAGGGTGAGGCGCGGTTCCGCAACGGGCGCTTCGACCTGCTGGCCAGATCGGCTGGAGCCGTTCTACAGCTTCCGCTCGCTGCTCGCCTTCAAGCAGAAGTTCCGGCCGCGCTGGGAGCCGGTCTACCTCGTCTTCCCGGCGTCGCCAGTCTGCCGCGCATCAGCCTCGCGATCGTGCGCGCCCACCTGCCCGGCCTCGGCCTGCGCGAGGTGCGCGACCTCCTCGCGGAAGCGGCGCGATCCGGGGTGCGACGCGGCCAGGGGCGGCCTGGCGCCGATGCGGCGAGCGGGGATTAGTAACGAGTAACGAGTAACGAGTAACGAGTACAGGCGATGAGTATTTGAGGAGGGGCGATCCCACCATCACTCATCACCATCACCATCACTACTATCCGACCGCCTGACTGCCCGACTCGGCGCTACGGTGCCAGCCGGTTCAGGTCGCGCGGGAAGATTGGTGGCGAGGCGGACGTTGGGCAGGCTGATCAGTTGCATCAGGAAGCGCTCGGTGCCGATGGCGAAGCTGCCGTGTTTGGGCATGCTGTAGCGGAAGTGTTTTCAGGTATTCCGCGAACGGCTCGGGCGACATGCCGCGCCCTGCCAGCGCCGCCAGGCAGTCGGCGCGGCGGTGGAGGCGCTGACCGCCGGTGACCAGTTCCAGGCCACGGAAGAGGAGGTCGAAGCCGTTGGCGTAGCGCGGGTCGGCCGGGTTCGGGTGGGTGTAGAAGGGGCGTTTCGCCATCGGGTAGCCGGTGACGAAGAGGAAGTCCGACCCGTACTCCTCCTTCGCCCACGCGCCGAGCATGCGCTCGTGCTCGGGGGCGAGGTCGGGCTCACCGCGACAGTCGAGGCCGTGCTTGCGGTAGATCAACTCCTGCGCCTCGGGGAAGTAGATCGCCGGGATCGTCGCGGGCACCTCGGGCACGTCGGCCTCGGCGATGGCGAGGTCGGTGGGGCGGCTGCGCGCGGCCTCCACCATCGCGCGGATCGTCTCGGTGAGCACCGCCATCACGGTGGTGTGGTCCTCGATGAAGCCCATCTCGGCATCGAGGCTGACGTAGGACGCGAGGTGGCGCGTGGTGGCGTGCGGTTCGGCGCGGAAGACCGGCCCGACCTCGAAGACGCGGTCGAAAAAGCCGACCGCCATCTGCTTGTAGAACTGCGGCGACTGCGAGAGGTAGGCCTGCTGGCCGAAGTAGTCCACGCTGAAGACGTTCGCGCCACCCTCGGTCGCGGTGCCCAGAATCTTCGGGGTGTTGATCTCGGTGAAGTCCTGACCGCCGAGATAGGCGCGGAACCCGGCGATCATCGCCGCCTCGATCCGCAGGACCGCACGGCGCTTGGGGTGGCGCAGGCCGATGGTGGCGTGTTCGAGGTAGGTGTCGAGCGCGGCGCGCATCTCGCGCTTGTTGACCTCGATCGGCGGCGGCTCGGTGATCCGCTCCAGCACGGTCACGCGCGTCTCGTGCAATTCGACGCCGCCCGGTGCCTGGGGTTCGGCCGTGACGACGCCCTCGACCTGGATGATCGATTCGACGCCGGTGCCGTGCAGTTCGGCCAGGGTTGCGGGGTCGTCTACCAGGGCCTGGAAGGTGCCCCACCCGTCGCGGACGATCAGGAAGTTGACTTTGCCGAGGGCGCGGAATTGATGCAGCCAGCCTTGCAGCCGCACCCGCTCGCCGACGAGTGCGCCGGCTTCGGTCGTCTTAACTCGCTCCACGATAACCTCCTGTGACAATCCCTCCTTGCGATCGATCGTCTGGGTCGCCGGAACGGGGCCGACGACCGATCGACGGCAACAAGAAACCCCGTCCCGGGAAGGACGAGGCCGGAGGGCCGCACAGGGCCTGGGCTTCGTGGTGCCACCTTCTTTTGCCGCCACCTCGCGGTTGCGGCCTTACGGGGTGCTGCCACACCCCACGCGCGCTAACGGGCGCACCCGGTTGGGCCTACTGGGCGAGTCGTGAGTCGTGAGTCGTGAGTCGTGAGACAGCACGACCGCGCCTACGCCTGCGCCGGTTCGGGCAACAGCTCGGGGGGGTCTTCGGTCGGGGGCCACGCGACTGCCTCGCACCGCTCGCAGCTCGCTGACGTGTGGATGACCCCGGCGTACTTCTCCCCGTCAACGCCGTTAAGGGGAGGATAGCGGGTGGGGTGGGGTTGCGTCAATCGGTCGGATGGACGAGGTGGGATGATCGTTTGGGCGTGAGGGCGTGAGGGCGTGAGGGCGTGACCTCACCCTCCCCCATCCTCCCTCTCCCGCGAGGAGAGGGGGAGGGAGATTCATGCAGACTACTGCCGCCGCGCGAGTCACCCCTCTCCTCGCGGGAGAGGGGCCGGGGGGTGAGGTCTCCCCTCTGACACACCAACGCACTGACGCACGCCCTCACGCCCTCACGCCCTCACGCCCCCACATTTCCCCCTTCCCCCGCATATGGTTTTACCCTACAGGCCATGAAAACCACGGCACTGTTGCCGAGGAGGAGTACGGAGGGCGAGCGTGAAGATTGCCGATGTGCGGCCGGTGGGCTTCTGGGATGGGCGGCGGAACTGGCTGGTGATTGTGGTCGAGACGGATGATGGGTTGATCGGGTTGGGGGAGGCGGGGATCGGGGCACACCAGGCGGCGATCACGAAATCGAGACCTTCAAGCGTGGCTGGTGGGGCAGGATGCGACGCGGATTGAGTATATCTGGCAATACCTCTTCCGGGGGGCGTTCTTCCCGGAGTGGCAATATTCTGAGTTCAGCCGTGTCGGCGATCGATATCGCGCTCTGGGACATCAATGCGCAAGCGCTGGGGGTGCCGCTCTACCGGCTGCTCGGCGGGCGCTATCGCGACCGGGTGCCGACCTACTGCCACATCGGCGGGCACGCGCTGGAGGGGGTGGTGGAGTCGGCGCAGGCGGCGGTGGCCGACGGCTGGCGCTTCGTGCGCTGGGGTATCCCCGAGCAGGGGAGCGGCTGAGCCGACCGTGGTAATCCGCGAGAGCATCGCGGGCATGGAGGCGCTGCGCGACACGCTCGGCGAGGACGTGGAAGATCTGCTTCGACATCCACGCGCGGCTCTGATCCGTCGGATGCGATCGCGCTCAGCCGGGGGATCGAGGGGACGCGCCCTTCTTTCATCGAGCCCGGTGCGCTCGGAGAATGTGCAACTCTTCCGCCACCTGCGGAACCACATCCACAGCCCACTTGCGGCCGGGGAGCATTATGCGTCGAAGTGGGACGTGCGGCAGTTGATCGAGGAGGACCTGGTCGATTTCATGCGCGCCGACCTCTGCATCATCGGCGGCATCACCGAGGCGAAGAAGGTGGCCGGGTGGTGCGAGACGCACCAGATCCGCATGGTGACGCACAACCCGCTCGGGCCGATCTCGTCGGCGGCGTGCCTGCACCTGAATCTGGCCGTGCCGAACGTGGGTGTGGCGGAGCAGATCCGGAAGCCGGGGACCACGATGACCGAGTTCTTCCCGGTGCAGATCGGCTGGGAAGATGGCTATCTGCTGCCGAACGACGACCGCCCGGGGCTGGGCATCGCGTTCGACGAGCAAGCCGCACTCGCCTCGCCGCCGCGCCCGGCGGAGAGTTTCGGTCGGTTGCTGAAGCGGGATGATGGGTCGGTCACGAACTGGTAGCGGGGGATGCGCCCGAGTGGAGGGCGTGTTCGCGGCCAGTTGGGGCGAAAATGGATACTCGTCCGCCCGTGCCACGTTGCGCGAGCGGACGAGTCCACCTCCAGTTGACACCCAGCAAAAAATACGACGTTGTGTTGAGGGCACAGCGACGCAGGCTTGCTGAATGCACCGGAATTGCGCTTCGTGTACGCCTATGAGGTGAGCTGACGGGTTCGGGCGAGAAGCTTCAAGCGCCCTACGCGCACGAGGCAGACCTTACATCGGCCGCTCGCTTACCGCGATTCACCCCAATTAATGGTTCCCCCACCCGGCCTTGCGGCCAGCTCGGCGTTCTAGCTGTCCCGGGCGTCATTGACCGGTGTGGTCACTCTACTGTGAACCGGGGCAGATGTCAACTGCGAGAGTGTGTCCAAGTGGACCTGTACGAACGTACCGTGCCGCGCCACGCGGGCCGAGGGGGCAATCGTGCTATGCTGCGCGGGCAGATTTGCCTCCACCGGAAGGGATGAATACCGATGGCCCACGAAGCAGCCCATAATCCCGGCGAGCCGCAGTTGGACCGCGAGTATCTGGCCGAGGCGCTGCGCCGACTCGCGCGGGTGCCGACCGACGTGCCGCTCAGCTACGACACGCTGATGGAGCCGGACGACCCGAAGCTGGTTCACTATGTGCAGGGGGTTGTGCGCCCCGAGCTGGTACACCTCGGCGTCACCGACCTGATCGATGCGCCGCGCAACAATCTCGTCGCCCAACTCGGCAGCGGGGAGTCGGGGCGGTCGCTGCTGATCCAGAACTACACGCCCGCGCAGCACCACAACCTGCACTACGAGGTGGAAGACGCTTTCTCCGGCCGGATCGCCAGCGCCGCCGAGTATGGCCGCGACGAGCCCGCGATCTTCGGGCAGGGGGTCAGCCAGTGCAAGGCGCACCAGGCGGTGATGCTCACTGTGCTCAAATTGCTGCGCGAGCGTGACACGCCGCTGCGGGGCCGCCTCTACTGGGCGGTGAATAACGAGGGGCGCAGCAGCCACGCCTGCTCCGAGGCGATCCTCGACGCGCTGCCCACCAAGCCGGAGTTCGGCATCATCCAGATCGGCACCGGGCTCGCGCTGTCGCTCGGCAACCGGGGGCGGGTCGATGTGCGGGTCCACGTCGAGGGCCGGGCGACGCATTCCAGCGCGCCGCAGGAGGGGCTGAGCGCGATCGACGGCGCGCACGAGGTGATGAGCAGGCTGAAGACGCTCGCCTGGGTGGATCGCCACCCGATCCTCGGCGGGCGGCACGCGATCGTCTACAAGATGCGCCAGTGGCCGCTCGCGCCGCACACGCTGCCGTCCGATGCCGAACTGGTGGTGGACCGCCGCCTGATCCCCGGCGACGACCCCGACGACGCCGCCGAGGAGATTCGCGCCTGCATCGGCGATCTCTCGCCCTACCGGGTCACCGTGGAGCGGGATGTCTTCATGCTCCCCGCGCTGGTCGATCCCGGAGCATCGGCGTGGTCGCGCTCCAGGCCGCGAACCGCGCCGTCCCGCGGGCAGGAAGGCGCGCATGATCTACGGCCAGGGGACGTTCGACGCGGGTGGCCCCTGCGCACGGGGCGTGCCGACCGTGATGTACGGCGCGAGCGGCAGTGTCGGGCTGCTGGGGCCGGATTTCGTGATGATCGCCGACGTGGAGACCGAGGCGCGGGTGCTGTTGCATTTGATTCTGGATCAACTCGCCTGAGGCGCATAGAGAACGATAAGGAGAAGGTCGATGCCACAATCGCTCCGGTTTGGGATTAGTTTGCCGAATCGCGCCGTACTCTTTGGTCTGCCGCCGGAGACGCTGCTGGTGACGGCGGAGCGCGCGGAGGCGTCGGGGCTGTTCGACTCGGTCTGGGTGGGGGACAACTTCCTGTCGAAGCCGCGCCTTGAGGCGGTCGTCGCGCTCTCGGCGGTCGCCGCGCGGACGAAGAGGCTGAAGCTCGGCACGATCTGCCTGGCGAGCTTCCCGCTGCGCCACCCGCTGCCGTTCGCCATCCAGTGGGCCAGCCTCGACGTCCTCTCCGGCGGGCGCACGATCCTCGTCGTCTGCAACGGCGGCTCGGTGAAGATGGGCGGGGCGTTCGCGACCGAACTCGTCGCGATGGGGGTGAAGTCGAGCGAGCGCCCCGCGCGCGTGGAGGAGGGGATCGCGATCCTGCGCCGCTTCTTCGGCCCGGACCCGGTCACCTTCCACGGCCAGTTCTACGACTTCGAGGAGGTGCAGGTGCTGCCGAAGCCGGTGCAGGCGCGCGTGCCGATCGGCATCGCGGTGAAGCCGATCGCGGGCGACCCGGTCGGCGGAGCGCATCCTGCGGCGCGTCGCGCGACTGGCCGACTGCTGGCAGATGGACAGCATCGACCCGGCGATCTTCAAGGGCTGGTGGGCACGCGTGCAGGGCTACGCCGCCAGTACGGGCGCGAGGTCCCCGACGCGCAACTCCACCTGATGGTGAACATCAACGACGACGGCGCGGGCGCGGCAGGAGTCGGTGGAGTTCCTGGAGCACTACTACGGCCAGGGCCGGATCTCGGACGACTACCTCGCGCACTGGCTGGCCTACGGCTCGCCAGCGGCGGTCGCGGAGAAGATCCAGACCTTCATCGACGCGGGGTTCACCACGCCGGTGCTGCGCTTCACGTCGCCCGATCAGCTCAGGCAGCAGGCGCTGTGTTACGGAGGTATTGCCGCAGTTTCGGGTCGCTGTGGTGTGACGGCGCGGCGCAACGGTACAATCGCGCCGGTGTCATCAAATGAGAGAGGGAGGTGCGCGATGGTGGCGTGGGAGGCTGGCGATCTCAACATCGACGGGCGCAAGGTCCACTACTATCGCGCGGGGGTGCGCGGCAAGCCGCCGGTGATCCTGCTGCACGGCTTCAGCAACAACGGGCTGACCTGGACGGTGCTCGCGCGGGATTTGCAGGATGATTATGACCTCGTCGCGTTCGATGCGCCGGGGCATGGGCTTTCGAGCCACCCCGGCCCGGACGCCACGCCCGATCTGGCCCGCGACCAGATCATCGCGGCGATCGGGCTGCTCGAACTGGATCGCCCCGCGCTGGTCGGGCACTCGATGGGGGCCGGGACGGCGACGGCGGTCGCGGCGGCGCAGAGCGACATCCTCCGCTGCGTGGTGCTCGAAGATCCGGGCTGGCGCGACGCCGATGCGCCGCCCCCGCTGCCCGGCGCGGCCGGTTCGCCCGAATGGCTCGAACTGATGCGCGTCCTGCCGGATCTGCCGCCCGCCGAGCGCGAGGCGCTGGCCCTGAAGACGAATCCGTCCTGGTCGGAGGAGGACCGCGCGCTCTGGCTCGAATCGCGGCTGCAATTCGACCGCAGCCTGCTCGACAACATGCCGCGCCGCCTCGGTGCCAACTGGCAAGACCTTGCCCGCCAGATCACCTGCCCGGTGCTGCTGGTGACGGCCGACCTCGACCGTGGGGCGATCGTCTCGCCCGCCGGGGCGACGGAGGCGATGGGTCTCCTGCGCGACGGGCAGGTCGCGCACATCCCGAACGCGGGGCACAACGTCCGCCGCGACAACTACCCGCCATTCCGGGACGCGGTGATCCCCTTCCTCCGCGCGCATAGCTGACACACAGACAGGCCCCACCGCCGTGTGGCGGTGGGGCCTGTGTATCCTACGCTGCGGCGCAGATACCTCGCGCTTTACGGTCTCTTCGGCACATACCGCAGCGCAACCGCCCCCGAGCCGAGTTCCTGCCGCCCCACGAGCTGCAAGTCGATGTACTGCGAGAGCCCCGCGAAGAGCGTCGGCCCGTGGCCAGCGAGCCTGGGCTGCACCAGGAACTCGTATTCATCGATCAAGCCCAGATTCGCCAGGGCTAGCGGGAGCTGCACGCCGCCCACGAAGATGCCGTTCCCCGGCTCCTCTTTGAGCCGTTGCACGGCCTGCCCCAGGTCCCCGCGCAGGAGTTCCGCGTTCCAATCGACCTGCTCCAGGGTGCTCGACACGACGTACTTCTGCGCCGCGTCGATCGTCCGGGCGAAGGGTTCCATCCACGCAGGCATCCACTCCGGCTTCTCACCCGTCGCGGGGATCCGCCACGCCGCCTCCATCATTTCGTAGGTGACCCGGCCAAAGAGCAGGGCATCGGCCTGCGCGAGATGCTCGGCCCAGTAGCGATGCATCGCTTCGTCCGGCAAACCGGCACGATGATCGACGCACCCGTCCAGCGTGACGTTGATGGAATAGCGCAGGGGTCGCACCGTATGCACCTCTCATCGCTTCAAGCGTTCAGCGCGAACAGCACGCCGCCCCGCGAGTTATGTCTACGCCGATAGGCACTCAGTGGCAGTGGCGGCCGGTGGGGGCGTCGCCCGAGGACGGGGTGCCGAGGTCGTCGGAGCGCCCGGCGGCGATGCGCGACCACTGTGCGATCGGTCGCCCGTTCTTGCGGAAGGCATTGCCGCCTTCGCTGCTATTGAAGCGGCGCGGCCACCCCTCGGGCGAGTCCTCCCAGGACTCCTGCCGCCCGTAGACAGTCATGTCGAGCATCTGGTAGGAGTTGCCCATCGTCTCGCAGCCGCGCCCGGTGGTCCAGTAAGTCTCGAAGACGCGGTTGCCGTCGCGCAGGTAGCACGCCTTCATGCCGAAGTGACCGCCGGGGGCGAGCCGCTCAGGGATTCTTCGGACACGGAGTACCAGGGCGCTTCCCAGCCCATGAAGGCCCGATAGCGGCTGATCTGCTCGAACGGACCCTCGCAGAAGACCGCGAAGGTGACGTCGCGCGAGTGCAGGTAGCCGAGTTCGCGCACATGGCCGGTGTTGAAGGTGCAGCCCTCGCACTGGTCGGCGGCGGGGCGGCCGGTGTGCCACATGTGGAACGACACGTAGAGCTGCGTCCGCCCCTCGAAGGCGTCGAGCAGCGTGACCTCCCCGTTCGCCCCGATGATCGGTGCCGTCGCATCGACCTCGATCATCGGCAGCTTCCGGCGCGCGGCGGCGATGGCGTCCCCCTCGCGGGTATGCGCCTTCTCGCGCTTGCGAAGCTCGGCGATCTGCGCCTCCCAGGTGTCGCGGCCCACGATCGGCGGCATGGCGGCGTGGGCGGTCTCGGTCGTCATCGCAATGCTCCTTGCAGGTTGTTCGGTCCGGTCACGACGGGCAGCTGCAACGGTGCTGGCAAACAGCGAGCGCAGCGGACTCAAGCGACGTGCCATCGGCCATCAGCATACCTCCTTCGTGCGTCACCAGGGGCGTGACGTTGAGTAGTCGATTGGGGTGGGACGAGATCGACAATTCGGGGGAGCAGCTTCTGGGGGCTGGGAAGTGCTGGGTGGTGGTTTGCTTTCGGGACCTCAGAGGGCGATCTCGGCACACGGCCGGACGGCGATCGGGTGGTCGGGGTGCGCCAGGTTGCCCAGGGTCCGATTGTGGTGCGCGATGATCTGCGCCGCCGGGAGGGTGGGGCTGTCCTCGGTCGTGTGGCCGTCCGCCACGAGGGTCACGTCGAAGCCCTCGCTGGCCGCGCGGCGGCAGGTGGCGTCGATGCAGAGTTCGGTCTGCACCCCGGTGACGACGAGGTGCCGCACGCCCCGCGCCGTCAGTTCCTCTCGCAACGGCGTGCCGTAGAAGGCGTCGCAGGCGCGCTTGCGGATGACCAGTTCCCCCTCGGCCGGGGTGAGGGCGGCGACGAACGCCCATTCCGGCACGCCGGGTCGCAGCCAGTCGTCCTCGTGCTGGATGAAGACGACGGGCGTCCCTGCGCCGCGCGCGTCTGCCACCAGCCCCGCCAGCCGCACCTCGATCGCCTCGCGCTGGTAGGCCGCCCCGACATTGCCGAGCTGCATGTCGATCACCAGCAGCGCCGTATCGGTCGCCATCCGCCCCTCCTTCCTGTCCGTACAGAACATTCGTGCTGAGATAGTATAGCGGTGGCGGTTGCGGGCGGTCAAGACGCCGGGGGGACGTGCGCGACGCGGCGTGGCCGAAGGTGCTTCGACGCCCTCCGCGCCGCGCAAGCCGCTGCGGGCGTTGCCGGTGCGGGCAGCGCCTCCCGTCTGGCCCCGTTCTTGCCACGGCTATCGCACACGAGCGCCGGGTAGGCCTTGACCTGGTGCATCCCGGGTGTCGAGAATGTAACGTCGGCTCCGTCCCAGGGGCGCAGTGGCCACGACGGGCCGCGCGAAGCAGAAGGAGAACCACCATGACGATTCAGCGGATGGACAACGTGCTGATCGTGGTTGACGACCTGGAGGCGACCACGGCGTTCTTTGTCGCGCTCGGGCTGGAGCTGGAGGGCGAGACGACCGTCGAGGGTCCCGCAGTAGACCGTCTCATCGACCTGCCCAACGTCCGTGCGACCCTCGTGTTCCTGCGCACGCCCGACGGCCACGGGCGGATCGAGCTGGACAAGTTCCACACGCCGGCAGCGATCAGCACCGGGCCTACCAACGTGCCGGTGAACGCACTCGGGATCCGCCGCATCATGTTCGCCGTGGACGATATCGACGCCACCGTCGCGCGCGTGCGCGGCCACGGTGCCGAACTGGTCGGCGAGGTGGTGCAGTACGGGGACACCTATCGGCTCGGCTACGTCCGTGGCCCGGAGGGCATCATCGTCGGGCTGGCCGAGCAGCTTGGCTGACGGCCCGCCGCGACCGCCCGGACGAGTGCCAGGTCAGGCCGCCAGCGCCGCTTACCGCGCCCGTCCATGCCGGATGTGCCGATTCCCAGCAGACCCGCCCGCCCGCCACTCGCGCAGAAGCCGCTCGCAGCGCGGAAACGACGCTGCGCCGGTCATTCGTCCGGCGCAGCGCCTTGCATTGTTTGGCAACGGCTAGTGCGGGCTGGTCGCCTCGGTGCCGCAGGGGCCGCCGTCGGTGTTGGCGTCGAGGATGACTTCTTCGCCGGACATGGTCAGGATGGGGCGATACCAGGTGGACATGCGCTCGGCGGAGCGGCCGATGTAGTGGCAGATGAAGGAGCGGCGGAAGCGATCCTGCGACGTATTCGGGCCGGAGCCGTGGACGAGGCTGCCGTTGAAGAAGAGCACATCGCCCGGGTCGAGGTCGAGCTGCACCGCCTCCAGACCGGGCGGCACCGGCACATACTCGCGCGTGAACGACACCGACTGGTCGGCCTCCTCCGGGCAGAAGAGGTCCATGCGGTGCGTGCCCGGCACGACCTGCAAGCCGCCATTCTCGCCGTCGGCGCGGTCGAGCGCGACCCAGGCCGCGATGCAGGTGCCCGGATCGACCTTCAGGTAGAAATTGTCCTGGTGCAGCGCCTGCCCGCGCGCCCCGGCCGGCTTGAAGTAGAGCATGCTCTGCGCCGCCAGCGGCTCCTCGCCGAAGAGTTCGGCCAGGATCGTCGCCAGCCGCGCGTCGAGCAGGTAGCGCAGCGCGACCTCGTTCACCCGGTGCGGGTGCATCATGCGCGGGTAGCGCTTGAGGATATCGCCGTTCGCCTCCTCGGCCGACACCGGCGCGAAACAGCCCTTGATCGGCCCGCCCGCGTGCATCGCCATGAAGTTGTCGATCAGCAGTTGCACCTCGTTCGCCGGGAAAAGGCCGCGCGCGACGACGTAGCCACGCTCCTCGAACTCGCGCGCGGTCGCCGTGGTCGGCATGGTGTCGGTCGCGGTCATCTGCATCTCTCCTTCGGTCTTCAGCGCCAGCGGCGCGAGCGGGCGTGGCGTGCGGCGTGCCCAACTGGCGGCAACGGCAACGGGTTGAGCGGCTATGATAGTACACCAGACCGCGCCGCGCAGAGCGCCGAATCTGCGCCCGCGTGTCCGATCGGGCGCGACTGGAATAGGTGGGCTGGGCTAGAGTTGTCAGGGTGGGGCGCGGTGCGCGTTGTCCCGCCGTGTGGGAAGTGTCGATGTTTGTGAGAGGAGTGGTGGGGATGGATCGCGAGACGCAGCGACAGTACGCCGAGACTTTCCGTGGCCTGCACCGGAAGGGCAAGCCGGTCGTGCTCTTCAACGCCTGGGATGTCGCCTCCGCGAAGGTGATCGCGCAGAAGTTCCCGGCGATCGCCACCAGCAGCGCGGCGGTCGCCGCCTCGCTCGGCTACACCGACGGGCAGAAGACGCCGCTCGCCGCCGTGATCAACCTCGTGGAGCGGATCACCGCGACGGTGTCGGTGCCGCTGACGGTCGATTTCGAGGCGGGCTACGGCGACACGCCGGCGGCGGCGGCGGAGTCGGTGACCGCGTTGCTGGGGGCGGGCGCGATCGGCATCAACCTCGAAGATAGCCTGCTTGCGGGGGAGCGGGGACTGATCGATCCGGAGCTGCACGCGGCGAAGATCCGGGCGATCCGCAAGGCGGTCGACGAGTTCGGCGTGCCGCTCGTCATCAACGCCCGCACCGACCCCTTCATCCTGAAGATCGGCACCCCCGACGTCTGCCTCGAAGAAGCCGTGCGCCGTGGCGCCATCTACGCCGAGGCCGGTGCCGACAGCCTCTTCGTCCCCCTCCTGATGGACCTGACCCTGATCGAGCAGTTGGTCGGGCGCGTCTCCCTCCCCGTGAACATCATGGCCATCCCCGGCGTGCCGCCGCTCTCGGAGTTGGCGCGCGTGGGTGTGGGCCGGGTGAGCCTCGCCACCTGGCCGCACAACGCGATGTTGCGCGCGGTCGGTGCGGCGGCGGAAGTAGTAGCGACGACCGGGGAGTACGGAAGCTTCTTGTTGCCGAACGGGTGAGGTGGGCGGCGGGGCGGCCTCCGACAGTGGGGGGCCGCCCGGCGCTGTTGTGTCATCGCTATCCCACCTGTCACCTATTGAGTTGGTAGCGTTGCAGGAACTACACAATCAGGAACAATCGGCGATAGCGGATTGGGACTAACATTCAGACCAAGATGCAAGTCTGTCTTCCCTTCTGTACCTATCGCCAATGTTGCAACTACGAGAAGTGTCAAGGTCCGATCCGTTGGAAGCCTTATCGATGTACCCCTACAGGAGTATCCATCGCTAGTTAGAACGCTGAAGTGGGACCCATCCACCTTGCTCCATATCGCCGTTGTGTCTTCAGGTCCACTCGCGGGTCGCCTGGATACTTCGAGCAGCATGAGCACTGTAATTTGAGCGCTACTTTCCCAACGGTAGCAATTTGCTTGATCGTCCGCACCAGCTGTCGCGGCCATCGGGGGGAAGAACGCTATGCGCAAACCAATTCCCGTGAGACACTTTCGCACAGTATCTGTTTGGACACCACGATTTGGATCTCGTTCGAACCATTGAATTGTTTCAGGTAAATCACAGCTGCTTGGCGGTGTCTCTCCAAGGAAAGTTACTGACAGACCGCCACGTTGACGCATCTTTGCATAATTACAGGCAGACTGAATTAATGGCAAACTCGGCGATGCTGGTGACACATCAACTTTTGTTGCCCCTTCCCAGCGAAGTACAGGCGCAATCGGAACAAACTGTAGGTCGTCTCCTACACGCATTACCCTAGCGCCTCCACAGAATGTGCCAACAGGAATCGTTGACCATGAGTAAGCATTCTGGGGACTCCCGCTATCCATAGCCGACCTGGCAACGTCCGTCTTTACTCTCCAGATTTCAAATGTTGTAAGACCATCCCTAAGCGCAACGACTGCTGTCACCTCCCACCATTTGGGATTACTCTCCAAGGGTTGGATTATCCCTTTAGGATAAGAGAGTGATGTTTAGACTAAAGGGGCAAGCTGACCGAAGCCAGCGTGCCCGTGGGGTATCCTGCCGGTGCTGAAGCCGAAGGAGGCCCCGATGGATACTACCACGCTCCGCGCCTACCGGCAGGCGCTATACGCCTGCCTCACCCGCGCGGGTGACGCGCTGTTCGAGGCCGCCGACGCGCTGCTGGTCAGCCCGCAGCCGGGGGCCTTCATCGAGTTGTCGCAAGCGCCCGGCTTCCGGCGCGGCTGGCCGAGCCTGTACGCCGCGTTCCGCGACGGGCAGATCGACCGCGCGGCGCTGCGCCGCCTCTTCGCCCGGCACGCGCCCCCGCCGGCGGCGGGCGGGCGGCTGGTGCTGGGGCTGGACACGAGCCCCATCCACCGCCCCGAGGCCGACACCTTCGCCGACCGCACGCTGGTCTACGCGCCCAACCTGCCGCCCGGGGTCGCCCCGACCCGCCCCGGCTGGGCCTTCTCGACGCTGGCGGTGCTGCCCGACCCGGTCAGCAGCTGGACCTACACCCTCGACAACCAGCGCGTGCCCGGCGCGACCACCGCCACGGCGGTCGGGGCGGCGCAGGTGGCGGCCCTCCTCCCGCTGCTGCCGGTGCGCCCCGTGCTGGTGGCCGACGGGCACTACGGGACGGCGAAGTGGGTGGCGGCGACCGCCGCGCAGCCGTGCGACCAGCTGCTGCGCGCCAAGCGCACCGCCGTCCTCTACCGCCCGGCCCCGCCGCCCACCGGGAAGCGGGGGGCGCCGCGCAAGGACGGGGCGCGCTTCCAGGGCAGCGACCCCGCGACCCACGGGGAGCCCGACGCCCGGTGGGCGGGGGCCGACGCCCGCGGGCAGGCGGTGACGGTGGCCTGCTGGGGCGGCCTCCATCTCAAGGCGTGCCGCGCGACCGCCATCACCGCCATCCGCATCGTCCGCGCGGGGGCCGCCGGCACCAAGCGCGACCCGCGCGAGGCCTGGTTCTGGTGGCTGGGCGACGCCCCGCCGCCGCCCGACACCCTGCCGCACCTGTACGCGCGGCGCTTCGGCATCGAGCACGGCTACAAATTCGACAAGCAGGCGCTCCTGTGGGCCAGCCCGCGCCTGCGCACGCCCGCGCAGATGGAGCGCTGGACCGATCTGGTCGCGGCGGTGCATAATCAGCTCACCCTGGCGCGCCCGCTGGCGGCCATCGCGCACCGCCCCTGGGAGTGCGCCGCCCGCCCGGTCACGCCGCAGCAGGTGCGCCGGGCGATGCCCCGGATTATCGACGCGGTCGGGACGCCGACACGCCCGCCCCGACCACGCGGGAAAGCGCCGGGGCGGGCACCGGGCACCGTGGTGCGGCCCGCGCCGCGCCGCGCGGTCCTCCGCAAGGCCCGCAAGCCGGGTGGCGCGGCCCGCCGCCAAGCCGCCTGACCGCGCCACCCGGCTTGCACCCGCGCGCCGACCGGCGCTGCCACCCCGGTGCCGTGAGCCGTGCTGCCTGCCGATAGTCTAAACATCACAAGAGAGATATGCCGGATCTTTTTCGGGATGCTTAGCAAGGAGCAGGTATGCCTCTCCAGATGGAGGGGGTTGGAGGTATTGGCCAGCCACAATACTAGTAGCAAGTACATGTTCCTTTGGAATTTCAATTGTAATACCGCAAGGAAGCTGAAGAGTTGCCGAACCAGTAGAAGCACTTGAGGGGTGGGCGATGGGACGAGAGTGAGCGTGGGGATCGGGGTGGGGAGTGGGCTTGTGCTGAGTATCTCGCGCAACAGCAACACCCGAAGAAATCGGAAAGACAAAGACAAGCAATGCCGCTGCTGTCAATAAATAACGTGGCCAGCGACCAGAGAGTGGTAAGTTGTAATTGAGACCTACAAGAATGCCGATGACTAAGACCGCTATTACGATCAGCGCTACGTTCCACCCTGAAAGTCTCTGGATATAGTCTTGTGGAACAATGATGATTGCAGCAATAGTTGCTAAGCCCCCGGCGAGGAGGCTACTGATGATTGGTACACTACTTGCCCACGAAAACCTTATCTGTAGCTGCACAGCAAGAAGATTGATCAGGAGCCCTATGTAGATGCCACTGACAAGTGCAATCATTAGCTGGCGTATTGACTCAAACATGTTCACTCCCCACCTTTCACACGAAGCCTATAACGGACGACAGCGCCTGCGCAGGCGCATTCTTTGTCACTATCATCATGGAGTGCAGCTTACAATAGTTGCGACTTGTTGCAAAGTGACACCATGGGAACTCGGTAAGATTGCCGACTACTTGAATAGCTGTTGGCTTGGGAAGTATTCCTAATATTCGCACCGCAGAGTTTGGTCTGCAATAGCAACGATTTGGCCCTTGGTTCCACTCTTCTCTAACGGTAGAGGGGCGGCCTTTCAGCCACCCGCGTTCCTACCTCGCAAATTTCTCGCCGCATCCAAGGATGCGAAGCGAAGGGTTATCACTTCACACTCCCGCTGTCAGTCCCTCGCCGAAGAAGCGATGGGCGTAATCGTTGAGGATGATGGCCGGGAAAGACACCCATCGCTTTAGCGTTCCTGCACGAGCGCTGGAATTGCCCTGCATGCACGTCGGCCACCCACTCCCAGCCGGGCTTGGCCGAGGGGCCGATTCGGGGATCGTCGGGGGCAACGCTGTCGCGCAGGGCCTGCACATAGGCGCGGTCCAGGTCGATCCGGGCGCGCAGTTGAGCGGCGTCGCCGACGGAGCCGTGGCCGGGGATGACGACCGCGACGCCGCCCGCCACGCCTTCGAGCAGCCGCAGCGCGGCGAGGTAGTCCGCGATCGGGTCCGCCGCGCGCTGGTCGAGGATCGGGATCAGCACATCGGAGAGCGTGTCGCCCGCGAAGAGCACCCCGCGCTCCTCGATCAACAGCGCGGCATGGCCCGGGGCGTGCGCCTGGTGCTCGATGACCCGGACGCGCGGGCCGTCCCACGGGATCTCCGCAGTTCCAGCGGGCAGGCTGGTGAGGAGGCCGAACTGCTCCAGCGGGATCTGCCCGGCGAATTCCGGCGGCAGCATCCCGGCGACGCGGGCTTGCCAACCCGCGTCCGACAGCACATTGCGGACGGCAGCCGCGCAGGTGGCCGTGCCGTAACGCGGCACCGCGCCGAGCCGGGCGTGCCAGAGCAGGTGATCCCAATGCGAATGCGTCGAAAACCCGGCCACCACGGGCTGGCCCAACGCGCGCAGATCGTCCGCGAGGGCAGCCATCTCGCGGTCGAGGATCCCGGCGTCGATGACCAGCACGCCGGACCGGCCCTGCACGACCACGGTGTTGCGCTGGATGACCGCGCTCTCGTGGACCAGTACCCCTTCCGCAACCTGCTTCAGCACGCGTGGCTCCTTCCGCTTGTGGCGTGCAACCGCTTGTCGAGACCGTCGCCCCCGGCGGCTAAGCATCGGTGCGGCAATGGCTACTGTTCAGTGCGCCAGAGGATGCGGTCGATCGGCCCAGCCTGGGACTTCGCCTTGATGTAGTCGTACGACGCTTGCACGATCCGCTCAAGGACCGGCAGCTCGACATCGCTCAGCCGCTTGATATAGACGCAATAGCCGGTGGTCGTGTGTTTCCCCAACGTAGCCAGCAACTCGGCGTGGCGCGCAGTGCCATCCATCAGGTAGACGGTCGTCTTCCCTTTGCGCGGGTGGAAGCCGATCACATGGCCGTCGCCTTCGCGCTTGCTGTCGTACTTGTAGTGGTAGGTGTCGAACCCGATCGTGCCCTGATTCCACAGCTGCGGCTCGTGCCCGCTGATGCGCCGCATCATCTCAAGGAGCACCAGGCTATCCGTGACGGTTTGCTCATCATTCAATGAAGCGATGTAGTCTTGTGCCGAACTGTCGCTGTGAGCAGTCGTTTCGTCCATACTTCAGCTGCTCCATATACGGGCCAAAAGCGCATCACGAACAGGCGTGACACAGATAGTCGCGCGGGATCACCGAGATCGACACGAATTGACAACATGCTGGGGCGGCCGATCGGCCGCCCGCGTTCCTACCTTACGGATTGTTCGTCGCATATTGGGATGCAAGTGGGAGGTTACCCCTTCACGCTCCCCGCCGTGAGCCCTTCGACGAGGAAGCGCTGCGCGTAGCCATAGAGGATGACGACCGGGACCGCCATGATGATCGAGGCGGCCATCAACTGGCCCCACGGGATCACGTCGCCGAGGATCATGCCTTGCAGGCCGACCGGCAGCGTCTTCAGGTTCTCCTTCGACAGGAAGACGAAGGCGAACAGGAACTCATTCCAGGCATTGGTGAAGGTGAAGAGCGCGACCGCCAGCAGCGCGGGCTTCGCCAGCGGCAGGGTGATCTTGCGGAAGATTTGCAGGCGCGTCGCGCCGTCGATCATCGCCGCCTGCTCCAACTCCTCCGGGATGGCGCGGAAGTAGCCCATCAGCAGCCAGGAGGCGTAGGGGAGCGCGAAGGTCGGGTAGGTCACGATCAACGCGCCGAGCGTGTTGATCAGCTTGATCTGGCTCAGGATCTGGTAGAGCGGGATGAAGAGCAGCGCGCCCGGCACCAGATAGGTCAGCAGCACCAGTCCGGAGAGGGTCTGCGCCCCCCGGAACTTCAGCCGCGCCAGCGCGTAGCCGGAGAGCGCGGAGATGCCCACGGCGAGCACCGTGGTGATCCCGGCGGTCACCACCGTGTTGCGGAACCAGGTCCAGAAGGGGTGCGTGTTGACCAGCTTGTCGAACTGCGACAGCGTCCACGGATTCGGCCAGAAGACGTTGCCGGTCTGCGTCGTCTGCTGCAACTCGGTCTTGAACGCGGTGATGAAGATCCAGTAGAACGGGGCCAGGACGAAGAGCAGCAGGAACGCCAGCGCGATCCAGGCCGGGATGCGCGTCGCAAAGCGCGCGGCCGGGCTGGCGGCGCGTCCGCCTTCCGCAAGCTTCGAGGTGAAGAACTGCCCGAAGAGGAAGCCGATCCCGACCAGGATCGCCAGCAGGATGGCGGCGCGGATGAAGATGCCGCGTTCCGCGAAGAAGAGCCCGAGCACCAGGATCGCGAGGCCGCCGAGGGCGAGGTAGCGGCCATAGGCCCCGGTGAAGCGGTCGAACGCCGACTCGCGCACCTGCTGCTCCGAGCGGCGCATGTAGCGCGCGAGGAAGAAGATCAGCACCGCCAGGATCGGCACCATCAGCAGCGCCACCGCCGCGCCCGCGCCGAACTGCAGCCCCTGGATCGCCTTCTCATAGGCGAAGATGACGAAGGGGCGCGTCGAACCGGCCGGGCCGCCGCCCGTCAGCAGGTAGATGATGTCGAAGGTGTTGAAGGTCCAGATCGTGGAGAGGAGCGTCGTCACCAGCAGCACGTAGCGCAGGCCCGGCAGCGTGATGTGGATGAAGCGCTCCCAGGCGGTCGCGCCGTCCACCGACGCCGCCTCGTACAATTCTTTGTCGATCGCCTTCAGCCCGGCGAGCAGGTTGATGGTGAAGAAGGGGATGCCCTTCCAGACGTTGACGAGGATGATCGCGGGGAGGGCGAGTTCCTGGGAGCCGAGCCAGGCCACCGGGAAGCGGTCGATCAGGTGCAGCGACACCATCAGGTTGCCGATCCCGGTCATGGTGAGCAGCTTGTTCAGCCCGCCGAAGATCGGGTCGTAGATCGAGCGCCACGCCAGCGCGGTCACGACGGTGGGGATGATCCAGGGCAACAGCACGAGGCCGGTCAGGATCGACCGCCCCCGCTTGAGGTTGTGCAGCAGGAGTGCCGAGAGCATCCCCGCGATGATCTTGAAGATGATCGAGTAGGCGGTGTAGAGGAACGAGACCTTGACCGCGTCGCGGAAGAAGCGGTCCTTCAGCAGGTCGGTGTAGTTCTGCCAGCCGACATACTCCATCACGCCGGTGATCCGCCGCTGCGTGAAGCTGAGGCGCACGGCGTCGAAGAAGGGGTAGAGGATCAGCCCGACCATCAGGATGAGCATCGGCAGCACGAACGGGATCGCGACCCGCCAGTCGGGGCCTAACAGGCGGCGCAGGCGCTGGTCGAACGTCGTCGACTCTTTCGCCCGCGTCGCGCTGGCTTGTTGCGGGAGACTCCTTGCCATGGGCGACTCCAATGCGGAGTGCGGAGTGCGGAGTGCGGAATCACGGGGTTCAGGCGCAGGCCCGTGGCTTGCTTCCATCGCCTATTCCGCATTCCGCACTCCGCATTCCGCATTCGTGTTACTTGATCCCGAACTGCTCGAAGATCTTGACCATCTGGTCGTGGGCTTCCTTGACGGCGTCGGCGGGCTTCTGGCCCTTCTGGATGATGGAGCCCATCATCGTCTCCAGCACCTTGTTGCTGATGATGCCATCGACGCCGGGGTTGACCGGGCCGGGGTAGTAGCTCTGGTTGTAGCCCTGGGGGTCGCGCACCTGCGACTCCAGCGCGGCGAAGTTCGGGTCGCTCTTCCAGAAGTCGTTCTTCCACTGCGACTCGAACGCCGGGAGGATCAGGCCGCTCGCCTGCGTGGCGATCTTGTTCCAGTTATCGGGCAGCAGGAGGTTCTTGATCGCCTCCTTCGCCAGGTCGGCGTTCTTCGCGCCGCGATAGATCGCCAGGTAGCCGAGCTGGCCGCCGGTGAGCGGCGCGTTCGGGGTGGCGGGACCCTTCGGGCGGCTGGCGACGTAGGTGTTCGCGAAGACCGGGTTCTTGTCGTCCTTCGCCTTGGCGTACATGGTGAAGGCGTTGGCGGTGGTGCCGACCGTGCCGTTCAGGAAGGCCGCGTTGTTCGCCGCGCCGTCCCACGACTCGTAGCCGGTGGGCAGCATGTTCTTGTACTTCGGGTTGGTGTAGATGTCGGCCAGCCAGGTGACGCCCGCGACCGTCTCGGGCGAGTTGAAGACGACCTTCGTGCCGGTCTTATCCTGGATGCTGCCGCCCCAGGAGTGGACGACGTGGAAGATCAGGGTCGGGCCGTCGCCGACCGCGTAGGGGGACTGGCCCCAGCCGAAGAAGTTCTTGCTCGGGTCGGAGATCTCCAGCGCGGCGTCGCGCATCTTGTCGTAGGTGTCGAGCGACTTCGGGTCGATGCCCTTCTCGGCCAGCTTGTCCTTGCGCAGGAACCAGGCGTCCGAGCTGCTGAAGAAGGGGACGGCGTAGTACTTGCCATCCTTCGCCAGGCCACGCGGGATGATCGGCATCGGCGTGCCGTAGGCCCCGATCAGCTCGGTGACCAGCGGCGTGACATCCTCCAGCAGGTTCAGCGTGACCAACTGGCCGATGCCGTTGGAGATTTCGTCGGCCAGGTCGAACGGGCTGCCCGCCTGCACCCCGGCCTGGATCTTGGCGAGGTTCTGCGCGCCGTCGGTGCTGGCGACCGAGAGATCGACGTCGCCGCCGACCGACTTGGCGTAATTGGTGATCGTCGCGCCGATCTGGTCCTGCACCGCCTTGTAATACTGGACCTTCTGGAAATAGCTCAACCGCTTGCCGCTGAAGGCGGTCGCGCCGGTCTTCGGGGCGAGCGGGCCGCTCCCGGTGGCAACGGGGGTGGCGGCACCGGCGGCGGCGCTGGCACCGGGGGTGGCCCCGGTGGCGGCCGTCGCGGCCGAACTCGCCCGCGCACTACCGGCGGCGCTCGGGGCGGCGCTGGCGGTCGAACCACCGGCGGAGGCTGCCGGGGCGCTCGTCGCCGTCGGCGTGCCGCCACCGCAGGCGGCGAGGAGGAGGACTGCCATTCCGGCGGCGCTGCCGGTGAGAACCTGCCGTCGCGTGAGTTGCTTGGTCACCTTGATCGCTCCGTTGTACCTCTCCCATTCGCGGCGGCGTGTCGGCCGGGAACCACGATGGACAACTCTGTCCGCGGGAGTACGACTCATTCGATAGCGCAGCCCCGCGCGCATCGTGACGAGCGCTGGCATGGTGCGGCGGGCGGCGCGTCAGCGGACGCTCACCGGGCGGGGAAAGCGCCCGGTCGTGTGCGCCCGGGTGGCGGGCGCGGCTGGCACCAGCGCATCCCGGAAGGAGCAGGCGGCGAAAACGCCGACCGTCCAGCGATGGGGCGCGCCCAGGCCCCGGTGGGCGTGGCGGCGGCGCTGCGGCCCGACGCGAGTGTCGCGCACCGGGTCCGGCGTTGCCGGCCGGGAGTGCTCATGCCTGGTACGTCACCATTCTCGTCGCCCCACGGCCGCAGCGGCCGACCACGGGGAGCCAATCGGCAATCCGGGCAATCCGCCGGGGAAACGCCGCCCGGCACCCGCGCGCCGGACGATCCGCCCCGCCGGGCGAACACAAACACCATCCCCGCAGGGCGCGCTGCGCGCTGCGGAGGAAGGGCAAATGGTCGGTGACTGCGGCTGAAATGACGGGAGGAGGCCACCGGACAGGCGTGATCGCTCGATTGCACCGGGCGACGGGCCTCCCCTGGGTGGGACGAGTACGCCGCCACAGTTGAGTATAGCGGGTACACATCCGCCCGCGCCACGCTGCGCGGGCGGGTGGGCACTCTTCCGGCGGATGCCCAGCGGAGGGGGCGATGGCGCGTTTTGGGCACAGCAAAGCACCCCTTCCGGGCAGCAGCTAACGCTTCGTGGACGCCTATGAGGTGAGCTGACGGGTTCGGGCGCGAAGCAATCGAGCGCCCTACGCGCGGGAGTCGGATCAGCGTCGATCCGCTCGGGGAGCGCGATTCACCCCAAACTGGTGGTTCCCCCACCCGGCCTTGCGGCTGGCTCGGCGTGCTTCCTGACGAGACCGGGCGACGCTGACCGGCACGATCACTCTACTTTGTATACGGAATGTTGTCAACAATAGACACACTATGGGAGCGGTACCACCATATATTGCACGACCGGCCGCCCGGTAGCGGAGGCACGCGCGGGCAAGGACAGCCAGTATGGGCCGACATGCAGCAATGTGTCCGGCCGCAGCGGCCCCGAGCACGCCCTTTCGCCACCCCACGCCCTCGATCCCCTATACTTCCCTCCCGAATCGGGCCAGGGAGGCGAGCGCGCTCGCACCGTGCGGCGTTCTATCGCCGTGACAACACCGGGTGGGACGATGGCGGAAATTCGGGGCTTGCATCACGCGCAGATCACCATCCCGCCGGGCGCGGAGGATGCGGCACGCGCCTTCTACTGCGGCGTGCTCGGCCTGGCGGAGATCGCGAAGCCCGAGGCGCTGGTCGCCCGGGGCGGCCTCTGGCTGCGCGTCGGCACGCAGGAGGTCCACATCGGGACCGAGCCGGGGGTGGACCGCGCCGCGACCAGGGCGCACCTCGCCTACGCTGTCGCCGATCTCGGCTGGTGGCGCGAGCGGCTGGCGCGCGAGGGCATCGCCCCGCTCGACGCCATCCCGCTCCCCGGCTACGACCGCTTCGAGTTCCGCGACCCGTTCGGCAACCGCGTTGAGTTCATTGAGGCGATTGGCCGTGAGGGCGTGAGGGCGTGAGGGCGTGAGGCGTGAACGACACCCCTCCACCACGCCCTCGCTGCCCACGCCCTCACGCCCTCACATCGCACGGAGGTGCGCCACGGTTCCGCTGCCCTGGGGGTTCCTGCCGCTCTGCGCGATCGTGCTGCTGGCGGGGGATGCGTTCTGCCGCTCCTTCCTGCCGGTCGCGCCGGTGGGTTCGACCTACCCCGCGCCGGGGCCGGGGAACGCCTTTTCCTGCGCTTCCTGGCGGGCGGGCTGATCGTCGGCTGGTGGGCGCTGGTCCTGGCGGAGCTGGGCTGGTTCAGCGCCGGGACCGTCATCCTGGGCGTGGCCGCGCCGAGTCTGCCGCTCTACGCGCTGGCCTGGCGGCGGCGTGGGCAGCGGTTCGCTCGCCTGGGCGGGATTCCGCCCGACCGCCGAGGGGATCGCACCGGTCGCGTTGCTGCTGGTGGCCGGGTGGCTCTTCTTCGCGAATCCGTTCGAGACGATCGTCGGCGCGGAGGATGCGGGGGTCTATTTCAGCAGCGGCGGGCTGATCGCGCGCACCGGGGGTATTCGCCAGGTCGATAGCGGGCTGGTGGAGTTCGGCGACGCGGCGAATGACGCGGCGACCGGGGGGACCGCGCGCCACCTGTTGCTGCCGCCGCCCGACCGGGGCGGCGGCGATAAGCGCTTCCTCTTCCTCGACTGGCAGCGCCTCTCCGGCTTCAACCTCATCCCCGGCGAGCCGAACGAGGTCACGCCGCAGTTCCTGCACCTCTTCCCCGCCTGGCTGGCGCTCTGGGCCGCGTTCGGCGGCGGGGTCGGCGCGATGGTCTACGCGGGCGCGGGCTGCGCGCTGCTCGGCGTGGCGGCGACCTATTTCCTCGGGCGGCGCATCTTCGGCCCCTGGGGCGGCTTCGCGGCGGCGCTCTTCCTGACCCTGAACGGGCTGCAACTCTGGTTCGCGCGACAGTCGCTCAGCGAGGCGCTGCTGCAACCGCTCTTCGTCGGCACGCTCTACGCCTGGGCGCTGCTGGTGGACGCGCGCGACCACGGCGACAAGGCGACCGCGCGCGGCGCGGCGCTGCTGGCGGGGCTGGCGCTCGGCAGCGTGGCGCTGACGCACGCGCAGTTCATCTTCACGCTGCTGCCGGTCGCGGCGCTGCTCGGCTGGCTCTGGCTGGCGCGGCGGTGGTCGCGGCTCTATCTCTGGTTCCTGGTGCCGTTCGGCTTGCTGCTGGCGCACAGCGCCTGGCACATCGCGCACTACTCGCTCGGCTACTTCGAGGGAATCTACCACCACGTCTGGAAGAACGCGCTGCGCGACTGGGAGCAGACCACGGTCATGTTCCTCGGCCCGGTGCTGGCGATCGCGCTGCTCGGCTGGCGACCGGTGCGCCGCCGCTGGCTGCCGCTCGCGACCGACCCGCGCGCCCTCCGGGCGCTGCGCTGGCTGGGGATCGCGGTGGCGATTGGTGCCTGCACCTGGCTTTATGTCATCCGGCCGGGCATCCTGCGGCCGGGCAACTTCGGCGCGTGGCAGGGCTACATCGGCGCGCCGATCCCGACCGGCCCGACGACCGGCATGGTGGCGCTCGGCTGGTATCTCGCGCCGCTGGGGATGGCGCTGGCGCTGGCCGGACTAGTGCTGGTCATCTGGCGCGCGTTCGACGAGCGGATCGCGGCGGCGCTCTGCCTCGCCGCGCCCTTCCTCGTGCTCTACCTCACCGGCACCTACACGCAGGGGGGCTACATCTACTCGCTGCGCCGCTTCGTGCCGCTGATCGTGCCGCTGGCGGCGCTGCTGGCCGCGTTCGCCGTCGTGCGCGGCGGTCCGCTGCTCGCCGAAGCGCTCAACCGGCCGGTGCTGCACCGCCCGCTGCTGGCGCTCGGCCTGGGCGCGGGCGCGCTGCTGCTCGCCTTCTTCGGCTACACCAACCTGCGCCTGATCGATCATCGCGAGTACGGCGGGGCGCTCGATCAGGTCGCGGCGCTGGCCGAGCGCGCCGGGCCGAATGACATCTTCCTCTTCAGCGGCTCGCGCGACGAGACGCCGAAGCTGGCGACGCCGCTGCGCTACCTCTACGGGCGCGAGAGCTGGGTGATCACCACCAATCTGCCCGATGGCGAGCTGCTCGACGCCTGGATCGCGCAGCAGGAGGCGGCCGGGCGCACGGTCCACCTGCTGATGTCGGCGGGAGGTGGCAAGCTCTTCCTGCCGCGCCACCAACTGGTGCCTGCCGACCGGATCACGGTCAATCTGCGCCAGTTCGAGACGCTGGAGGCGCAGAAGCCCTTCAACGAGCAACTGAATGTGCTCGGCTATACTCTCTATACCTTGCGACCAGTCGCGACCGGGCAAAGCGCGATCGGGACGCTGCCCTATCGCATTGTGGCGGGGCAGGCCGACGAATTCGCGCAACTCGGCAACGCGGGCACGACGGTCGGTTTCTACAACGTCGAGCGGGACAGCAGCGAGCGCCTGGGCGGCACCATGCCCTACCGCTGGACCGACGGGCAGGCGCTCCTGCGCATCCCCTGGCCGGGCGACGGTCGCCCGTTGACGCTGAAGCTGACGCTCGGCGCGGGGCCGCGCCCCGCCTCGCTCCCGCCCGCGCAGGTGGTCGTGGGCTTGCGCCCGGACGCCGGTTCGTCCGACAAGGAGCAGACGCTCGCGACCCTGACCGTGGGGAACGCGTTCGCGGAATACACGGTCACCATCCCCGCCAACGCGCTCGGGCCGACCAAGCGATGGCACGGCGGTGATCGCGCTCGGCATGCCGCGCACCTTCAACGGCAAGGAGTGGAAGCCGAGCCCGGGCGCAACCTGGAAACCGGTCGATTTCCCCACCGAGACGAACAACAGCGCCGACCCGCGCGAACTCCACGTGCGCTTCGTGAAGGCGGAGCTGACGGTGGGGCCATGAGAGGACGATTGAACCGCCAAGACGCCAAGAAGACGCCAAGAGCGCCAAGAAAAGCTGACGACTGACGGATCGACGACTGACGACGAACTCCAGAGGATAGGCCAATGGCAAGCCACGAACGCGCGGTGAAGCTTCGGATTTGAGCGGGCGTGTCGCCGTGGTGACGGGGGCGAGTCGCGGCAGGGATCGGGGCGGCGATCTGCCGGGCGCTGGCGAGTCACGGTGCCGATATCCCTCTTCACGCACTGGCAGGCGTATGACCGGGCGGAGGGCAACGGCGCGGACGCTGGCGGACCGGCGGCGCTGGAACTCGAACCGCTGGCGCTGGGTGTGCGCGCCTGCGGGCAGGAGATCGATCCGCGCCAGCCGGACGCCTACGTGCGCGTGCGTCGACGCGGCGACCGAGCGCCTGGGAGCGCCGACGATCCCGGTCATCAACGCCGCGCACTCGACGAGCGACGGCTACGAGCGACTGGACGCGGCCACACTCGATGCTCACTACGCCGTCAACCTGCGCACGATGGCGCTGCTCTCGGTTGAATTCGCCCGCCGCTATCCCGGCGGACCGGGCGGGCGCATCATCAACCTCTCCTCGGGGCAGAGCGTCGGCGCGATGCCGACCGAACTGGCCTACGCGGCGACCAAGGGCGCGGTCGAGGCGTTCACTACGTCCCTGGCGGCCGGTGTCGCGCCCAAAGGCATCACCGTCAACGCGATCGATCCCGGCGGCACCGACACTGGCTGATGAGCGATGAACTCGAGGCCGCAATCCTCCACAAATGGCCTTCGGTCGCCTCGGTCAACCCGAAGACGCCGCCCGCCTCATCCTCTTCCTTGCCAGCGACGAAGGCCAGTGGATCACCGGGCAAGTCATCCACTCGCGCGGGATGTAACGAGGGCGACTTACCGCAGAGATCGTAGAGATCGCAGAGACGCGGAAATAATCAGCGTAGCACCACCATCACCCGCGTTCCCCAGCGACCACCCTCTCCCTCGCAAGGGGAGGGTCGCCGCCGCAGCGGCGGGGAGGGGGTTATTACGGCCCCTCACGCCCTCACGCCCTCACAATCCTCGCCTCCCCGGGCTCCCTCTCGCGGCCGGTGACTCCACCGCAGTGGGATAGCGGGTGCCACCAACAGGCGGGGTGCGGGCTCACCTGCTACAATCTCCCACAAGCCAACTTACGGACTCGCCCGAGGCCACCGCTATGCCCACACCAACGCTCACCATCGCAGCGTCAACGCAATGGACCGCGACGCGTTCACCGCGACCTCGGCGGCGGCCTCGAGCACTCGCCCTGATCGCGGCGACCGGGTGGGAGGCGCGACCCTTCGCCGCATGTCGAAGCACCGCACGCGGCACTCTGCGCCGTGATGTATGGCGCATCGGCAGAACAGCGGGTGGCGCTGATTCGGGAGCATCCCGACCTCGCCGGCGCGCGGCGCGCGAGGGCGGGCTGACCCCGGCCTCCACTGGCGAGCAGGCGGCGGCGGGGTTGATCGATTGTCGCCGGGGGAGATTGCGCGGTTCGAGGAGGCGAATGCGGCCTATCGGGCGCGATTCGGGTTCCCGTTCGGGATCTGCGCGCGGGAGAACAAGAAGGCGAGCATCCTGGCCGGGTTCGACGCCCGCCTGGGCAACAGTCGGGACGAGGAGATCGCCACGGCGCTCGGGGAGATCGCCAAGATCACCCGGCTCCGGCTTCTCGACATCGCGCGGGCGGAGTGAGCGGAGGGACGATGAGCGGCGATGCACGCTTCGAGTATGAGATCAGCTACGGCAAGGCGCGGGTGCCACTCTACCGCGTCTACGGCCGCCCGCTGACCGGGCTGACGCCGATCCCCGAGTCGAACTTCACCGGACGCGACAACATCCTCGTTGGCGGGAGATCGACCTGGAGGTCTTCACCAAGGACGTGCTACCTGCCTACACGGTCGGCGATAACCGCCGCGTGGTGGCGACCGACACGATGAAGAACGTTATCTTGAAAGAGGCGCTGGCCTATGACGGTGCCACCCTGGAAGGCTTCCTGGCCCACCTGGGGCATCGCTTCCTGATGCTCTACCCCGAGATGGACCACATCCGCGTCCGGGGCCGCGAACTCCCCTTCGTCGCGCCGCACGTTCCAAACGCGGACGGCTTCGCGCCGAGCGACGTGCTCTTCAGCCGCACGTTCGGCGATCACGGCGTGGCAATGCTCGAATATGCGCTGGCAGATAACGGGCCACGCCTGCTGGCGCACGAATCGGGTCGCGTGGACATGCAGCTGCTGAAAGTGACCGGCAGCTCCTTCACGCGGTTCGCGCGCGACGAGCACACCACCCTGCCCGAGCGCCTAGACCGCCCGCTCTTCATCCACCTCGACATCGGCTGGCGCTACAACGATGCCGCGACGATGCTCGACCCCACCCATCGGGGATATGTCGCGTCGGAGCAGGTGCGCGATTTCGCCGCCACCCTCTTCCACCAGTTCGTCAGCGAGTCGATCCAGCACCTCGTCCACGAGATCGGCACCCGCCTCCTCGACAGCTTCCCGCAACTCGCCGAAGTCTCCTTCGCCGCGCAGAACCAAACGCCCGATCCGATGGCGCTCTCGGAGAGCGACTCCAGGCAGAAGGTCTACAGCTCGCCCTTCCCCGCCTACGGGCTGATCCGGCTGCGGCTGACCAGGAAAGGGTGAGCGGCGATGGCGGGGTGGCTCACCACGCACGTCCTCGACACCGCGCGGGGCTGTCCCGCCGCCGATCTGGCGATCGAGTTGTGGCGGATCGATGGCGAAGACAAACAGTTGCTCGCCGCCGCGCGTACTACTGGTGACGGGCGCACCGCCGCGCCCCTGCTCGCGGGCGACGATTGCCATGCGGGTACTTATGAGCTGGTTTTCATGGTGGGGGACTATTTCGCCGGGGCGGGTCTGGCAAGCAACGTGCTACCGTTTCTCGATCGGGTGCCAGTGCGCTTCGCTATCGCCGATCCCGAGGCGCATTACCACGTCCCGCTGCTGGCGTCGCCTTGGGCCTACAGCACCTACCGGGGAAGCTAGGCGCAGCACCTCGCACGTAGGGGCGTTCAATTGAACGCCCGGTAGCCCACAGCTAGCCCTTCGTGGATCGCGACTACCGCACCCAGCAGGGCGTTCAATTGAACGCCCCCTACGACGAGGAAACCGCGAGGCATTCCCCATGTGGCAGACCTACCTCCGACCAACCAGCCTCGCAGAGGCACTACACCTCCTCCGCGAACACGCGGGGCGGGCGCGGCTGGTCGCGGGCGGCACCGATGTGGTCGTGGAACTCTCGCGCGGGGTACGCCCGACCGAGACGCTGATCGACCTGACCGCGCTGCGCGACTTGCACTACCTCAAGGCGGAGGGCGACACGTTGCGTCTGGGCGCGCTGGCGACCCACAACGACGTGATCGCCTCGCCACTCTGCCGCGCGCGAGCGCTGCCGCTGGCGCAGGCCTGCTGGGAGGTCGGTGCGCCGCAGATTCGCACCCGCGCGACCATCGCGGGCAATCTGGTCACCGCCTCGCCCGCGAACGACACGATCACGCCGCTGATCGCGCTCGGTGCCGAGGTGGTGCTGGCGAGCGCGGCGGGCGAGCGCACCCTGCCGCTCGAACAGTTCTACCTGGGCTTCCGCCGCACGGCGCTGGCAGCGGACGAACTGCTGCGCGAGATTCGCGTGCCCCTCCTCCGCGCCGACCAGCGCGGCATCTTCCTGAAACTCGGGCTGCGCGGGGCGCAGGCGATCGCGGTGATCAACGTCGCGCTGGTGGCGACACTGGTTGAGGGGATCGTACGCGAGGCGAGGATCGCGCTCGGCTCGGTCGCGCCGACCATCGTGCGCGCGACGGCGGCCGAGACATGGCTGATCGGCAAAGCGCTGGACGAAACCACCTGCAGCGAAGCAGGCCAACTCGCCCTGGAAGCCGCCGCGCCGATCGCCGACGTGCGCGGATCGGCCGACTATCGCCGCACGACACTCGCCAACCTCGTCGCGGCAGGGCTGCGCCGGATCGCGAACGGCACCGAGGCCGACGGCTTTCCCATCTCGCCCGCGCTACTCGACACCGGGAGTCCCCAAGCCACCCCACCACGCTTCGATCGCGCCATCGTCGCGACGATCAACGGCACACGCCGCGAATTGCCAGACGCCTGGGACAAAACCTTGCTCGACGCACTCCGCGAGGATGCCGGTCTCACTGGCACCAAGGAGGGCTGCGCCGAGGGCGAGTGCGGGGCCTGCACGGTCTGGCTCGACGGCCAGGCGGTGATGTCCTGCCTCGTCCCCGCTCCCCAGGCGCACGGCGCGGCGGTGACGACGATCGAGGGGCTTGCGGAGGTTGAGCGGGCGAACGGGCGAATAGGAGAACAGGAGAGCAGGAGAGCAGGCGAACAGGCGAACCACCGACACCTCCCCCACCGCCACTAATTTCCGAGCGAGTCACCCCCTCTCCTCGCGGGAGAGGGGGCCGGGGGCGAGGTAACCCCACTCACAACTCACGACTCACGACTCACGACTCCTTCCCTCCACCCGTTGCAAGAAGCCTTCATCGCCCACGGCGCGGTGCAGTGTGGTTACTGCATTCCGGGGATGCTGATGGCGGGCGCGAAGCTGCTGGAGGAGCACCCGTCCCCGGATCTGGGGCAGGTGCGGGCGGCGCTCGGCGGCAATATCTGCCGCTGCACGCTACCGGAAGATTCTGGATGTGGTGCTGAGCGCGGCGGCGCGAATGAAGAATGATGAATGAAGAATGTAGAAATGATCGGGCATCGCTCCAGCGGCCGGATGCGCTGGGGAAGGTGACCGGGGCGGTGCGCTATCCCGGCGACCTCGCGCGTCCGGGGATGCTGCATCTGAAGGTGGTGTTTGCCGGGCGGGCGCACGCGCGGATTCTCGCCGTTGATGCGGCGGCGGCACTGGCCGTGCCCGGGGTCGTGGCGGTGCTGACCGCTGCCGACGTGCCCCACAACGCCTTCGGGCTGATCGAGGACGACCAGCCAGTGCTCTGCGGCGAGGTGGTGCGCTTCACCGGGGACAAGGTGGCGGTGGTCGTCGCGGAGAGCGCGCGGGCGGCGGCGCGCGGCGCGGCGACGGTGCGCGTGGAGTACGAGGACCTGCCCGCTGTCTTCGACCCGCATGCTGCGCTGGCGGAGGGTGCGCCGGTCGTCCACGCCGCGCGCGGCACCAACCTACTCGGCCACATCCCGATCCACAAGGGGGACATCGCGCGCGGCTTCGCCGAGGCCGACGTGATCCTGGAAGGGGAGTTCTCCACCGGCTGGCAGGAGCACGCCTACCTGCAGCCCGAGGCGGGCATCGCCTGGGTGGACGAGCAGGACCGGGTGGTGATCGAGACGGCGGGCCAATGGCTCCACGAGGACCGCCGCCAGATCGCGGCGATGCTGCAATTGCCCGAGGAACGGGTAGTCGTCCGCTACGCCGCGATCGGCGGCGCGTTCGGCGGGCGCGAGGATCTCTCGGTGCAGCACATCCTCGCGCTGGCGGCGTGGAAACTGCGCCGCCCGGTGGCGATCCGCTGGAGCCGCGAGGAATCGCTGATCGGCCACCACAAGCGCCACCCGATGACCATCCGCTGCCGCTGGGGTGCCACGCGCGACGGCATGCTGACGGCGGTGCAGGCCGAGACCATCGCCGACGGCGGTGCCTACGCCTCCACCAGCATCGAAGTGGTCAAGGTCGCGGCCCTCTTCGCCAGCGGTCCCTACGAGGTGCCGCACATCGCCAGCGACGGCTATGCCGTCTACACCAACAATGTGCCGAGCGGTGCCTTCCGGGGCTTCGGCGCACCCCAGGCCCACTTCGCCGCCGAGATCATGGTCACGCGCCTCGCCCACGCCATCGGGATGGACCCGGTCGAATTCCGCCGCCGCAACCTCTACCGCGAGGGGAGCATCGAGCCAACCCAGAACGTCATCGTCCCCGGCGTCAGCGCGCTGCCGGTGCTGGAGCGGTGTGTCGAGGAAGTGCGGGAGCGGTTCGAAGGTTGGGGAGACGGTTCGAAAGTTCGAAAGTTCGAAAGTTTGGGGGCTAACCTTCGAACCTTCGAACCTTCAAACCTTCAAACCGAGAACCCCGCCCCCGCCCCCCACCTCCGTTGCGGCCTCGGTATCGCTTGCGGCATCAAGAATCTCGGCTATTCGTTCGGCTTTCCCGAGCAGTCCACGGCGACGGTCGAACTCTTTGGGCGCGGGGAGATCGAGCGGGCGCGGGTGCGCCTCGGCGCGGCCGATGTGGGGCAGGGGGTCCACCTGGCGATGCGCCAGATCGCCGCCGAGGCGCTGGGGCTGCCATTCGAGGCGATCGAGCTGATCACCGATGACAGCGCCGAGACGCCGAACGCCGGCAGCGCCTCGGCGTCGCGCCTGACGCTGATGGCCGGGCGCGCGGTGCTCGACGCCGCGCAAGGCGCGCGGGAAAAGTGGGCGCAATCGGACGCCGAGCCGGTCGTGGCGACGGTGCAGTACCGCCCGCCCGCGACCACGCCGCTCGATCCGGTCAACGGCGCGGGCGTGCCGAACTACGCCTACGGCTACGCCGCGCAGGCGGTCGAGGTCGAGGTCAACACCCTCACCGGGCAGGTGCGCGTGCTGCGCGTGATCAGCGTCCACGACGTGGGGCGCGCGATCAACCGCCAGCAGGTGGAGGGGCAGATCGAGGGCTGCCTGGCCCAGGGGATCGGCTACGCGCTGCTCGAACACTTCCAGGTGCGCGAGGGGCGCGTCCCGACGCCGCACCTCAGCACCTACCTGCTGCCGACCACGCTCGACATGCCGACCGAGATCGTCCCCGTCATCCTCGAACTGGCCGATCCCAACGGCCCGCACGGCGCGCGGGGCGTCGCCGAAATGCCGCTCGTCCCGATCGCCCCCGCGATCGCCGCCGCCATCCACGACGCGGTTGGCGTCTGGCTCACCGAGCAGCCGATGACCCCGGAGCGGGTGCTGCGGGCGCTGGGCGCGGCACAAGAGCGCGAGCGCAATGAGCACTGAAGGAGGGCACGCATGAGCCGACCGGCGAAGGGGAAACGATGGACGGAGCGCTTCCTGCCGATGGAACAGGCGCGTGAGGCCCTGCCCGACCTGGCGCAACAGTTCGCTGCCGACCGGCATCTGGGGGCGATCATCGTCACTGAGCAGGGACGACCGGCCCTGGCGGTGATGACCGCCGATCGATACGAGGGGTTCGCGGGGACGCTCGATCTCCTCGGCGACCCGCAGATCCTGACCTTGCTGCATGAGATCCTGGCCGAGGAGTTCGGACAAGGGAAGGTCGTCTGGGACGAGACCAAGCTGCCGCCGGAGCGGTAGGGCGGCGACCTCGTCGAGCGGGCGCACCTCGCGGAAGCGGGCTCACCCCTCAAAACGGCGGGCGCCCCGCTTCCGCCTTTTTAGATTCCTTTTAGATCACCCTCCTATGCTCCAGGCATTGACCCGTCACGGCAACCACAGCCCGCCCGTCCGCTCGGGCAGCGTTGCCGAGACACGCGGTTCGTGCCTGGAGGAAGCAGATGAAACGATCCCCGGCCGCGCAACGACTCTGGCGCGTGCTGCTCGCCTTCGCCCTGGCCGTGCCGCTCCTCGGGCTGAGCGGCGTGAGCTGGTTGCCCGGCACCGCGCTGGCCGAGGGGCCGAACGCCGTCCAGAACATCGCGGGTTGCAACGCCAACAGCCTCGGCCCCGCCGATGACGGGTCCAGCCCGCAGACGCCGCTCGGCTTCACGGCCAACTTCTTCGGCACCAACTACACCAAGGTCTTCGTCAACAACAACGGCAACGTCACCTTCGACGCGGCGCTGCGCACCTACACCGCGTCGCCGATCCAGACGGCAGGCAAGGTGATCATCGCCCCCTTCTGGGCCGATGTGGACACGCGCGGCGCTGGCAGCACACCGGTGAAGTACGGCACCATCACCTACAACAGCCGGGCCGCCTTCTGCGTCAACTGGGTCAATGTCGGCTACTTCAGCCAGCACACCGATAAGCTCAACAGCTTCCAACTGATCCTCGTCGATCGCAGCGATACCGGCTCCAACAACTTCGACATCATCATGAACTACGACAAGATCCAGTGGGAGACCGGCGACTTCAGCGGCGGGACGAACGGCCTCGGCGGGAGTTCCGCGCGCGTCGGCTATTCGAACGGCTCCAGCGCCTCGTTCGAACTCCCCGGATCGGCCGTCAATGGTGCCTTCCTCGACAGCAACGCCGCCACCGGGCTGAGCCGGACATCGCGCAACAGCGCCCAGACCGGGCGCAACAGCTTCCAGGTGCGCAGCGGCGCGGTGCAAAGCGTCCCCGCCAGCACCACCCACGCCTGGGGCGACGACGCCACCGGCGAACTGGGCGACGGCACGATCGGACCAGACCGCCCAATGCCGATGGCGGTGCCGGGCGGCAACGAGGTCAAGGCCATCGCCGGTGGCTACGGCTTCAGTCTGGGCTTGAAAGCGGACGGCACCGTGATCGCCTGGGGCACCGACGACTCCGGCGAGTTGGGCGATGGTCAGGCGGGCAATCCCGACGCCCGGCCAACGGCGGCGGTGATCCCGGGGCTCACCGGGGTGGTCGCGATCACGGCGGGCGGGCTCCACGCCGTGGCGCTGAAATCGGACGGCACGCTCGTCGCCTGGGGCTTCGACTTCGACGGCCAGCTCGGCGATGGCACACCGGGCAACTCGCAATTCAACCCGGTGCCCGTACCGGTGCCGGGGATGAGCAACGTTGTCGCGATCGCCGGCGGCACCTACTTCACCCTGGCACTCAAGTCGGACGGGACCGTGTGGGCCTGGGGCAATGACGCGGGAGGGCAACTGGGCGACGGGACGATCAACAGCCCGGGCCAGGATGCGACACCGGGCCAGGTGTCGGGGCTGAGCGGCATCACCGCCATCGCGGCGGGCGCGTACCACAGCCTGGCCCTGAAATCGGACGGCACGGTCTTCTCCTGGGGGCGCGACGCCGAGGGACAGCTCGGCGACGGCACCATCGGACCGACCAGCCCGACCCCAACGGTCGTGCCAGGGCTGAGCGGCATTGCCGCCATCGCGGCCGGACAATATCACAGCCTGGCCTTGAAGAACGACGGCACCGTCCTCGCCTGGGGCAGCGACGCCTCGGGGCAGTTGGGCGACGGCACCGTTGGCAGCCCCACCTCCCGAGCAACACCCCAGGCGGTGACCGGGCTCAGCGGGGTCAGCGCGATCTCCGCAGGCGAGTTCCACAGCCTGGCGCTGAAGACCGATGGCACGCTCCGCGCCTGGGGCGGCGACGATCAGGGCCAACTGGGCGACGGCACCATCGGCCCGAACAATCCGACCCCGGCGGTGGTGCCGGGGGTCAATGGCGCGGTCGCCATCGCCGCCGGGCATCGCCATAGCCTGGCGCTCTACGAGGCGACCACCTCCGCGCCGAGTTGCCTCACCCCGGCGAGCATCGACTTCGGCACGCAGGTGGTCGGCAATACCGCGCCCTCGCAGCTCGGCATCCTCAACAACTGCGGCAATTCCGCGCTCGCGATCACCACCACGACCCTGGGTGGCACCAACGCCGGGGACTTCGATATCGTCTCCAGTTGCGCCGGGACGACGATCCAGGTTGGTTCGAGCTGCGGCATCCGCGTCGCGTTCCACCCGGCCGGCACCGGCGCACGCACCGCCACAGTCACGGTCAACTACAACGGCGGCTCGGTGGTCCTCAACCTCAGCGGCATCGGCGCGACACCGGTGCCCCCCTTCAACCTCACCATCCTGACCAACGGCAACTGCACGGTCAACGCCTCGCCGGGCACCGGGCCGTTCCAGAGCATCACCACCGTCACGCTCACGCCGCAGCCAGCGGCGGGCTGGATCTTCATCTACTGGCGCAGCGAGCGCGGCTTCATGGGCTGGGCTGACCCCTGGACCTTCCAGATGGACGCCGACCACACCGTCACCGCCTACTGCGTCCCGCTGGAGACTTTCACCGACTACTCCTTCTCCGGCCTCGCCAAGAACGACCCGATCATCCGCATGACCGCGCTCAAGATCATCCGTGGCTACGGCAACGGCAAATTCGGTCCCAACGACACGACCCAGCGCGCCCAGATGGCCGCCCTGATCTGCCGGGGCATGGGCTACGACCGCCGCCAGACCTGGGACCAGGAGGATCACGGCAACCCCTTCATCGACCGGGGCGGCCTCGACGCCAACCTCTGGCGCAACGTCGGCACGCTCTACTACTACAATGTCGGTCGCGGCTACGACGGCATCGTCTTCGGTCCCACCGACGGCGTCAACAAGGCCCAGACCATCTCCTTCTTCACCCGCGCCATGATCCTCTCCGGCTACTGGGTCCGCCAACCGGATAACCCGAACATCTACCCCAACGTGCCCGGCAGTTCGGGCCACCGCTCCGACATCGCCACCTACGTCTTCTACGTCGGAACAGTGCCAGGCACCAACAGTACCGGGCAGAGTTGGGGCGACTGGAACGCGTTCGCCTCGCGCGCCTGGTTCTCCCAGGCCGAGTGGAAGGGCCTCAACGACTACTTCTCCCAGGGCTACACGCCGTAAGCGCGGGGGCGACGATGGATCGACGCTATGACACTTACCTGCTGCGCTGGTGGCACTCGGACGGGGGCGAGCGCGCCGAGGTGCAACACATCCAGACCGGGGAGCGCACCGCACTCCCCTCCCTGGCCGCCGCCTGCTCCTGGCTGCTGACCCGCTACGACGAGGCCGCGCCGCTGGCCGTCGCGCAGCACGACGAACACAACGACGCGGCGGTCAACAGAACCTGAGCAGCACGCAATGCCCCCGGCACGGCATCGCATCGTGCCGGGAGCATTGCCATGTCCAATATGCTCGCGATGAGACGGTCGCAGCCAAACTAGACAGGCTTGACGTTGGGCGTCGTACCTGCCACACTTGGCGCTATCTAGGCCAAGTGACGGCGATGCGCTCCGCCGAACCGTGTCGCCCAACGCCAGGGGACTCTATGGGCGCAGCAGTCGCCAGCCCGGCCGCGTCGTCGGCCATGCAGGTGCGCCTGCTTGGCCGCTTTGTCGTTGCCGTCGAGGGGCGCGAGATCGCCCCCCAGGACTGGGGCTCGCACAAGGCGCAGCAGCTGGTGAAGCTCCTCGCGCTCGCCCCGGGACACCGCCTGGCGCGCGACCAGATCATCGACGCCCTCTGGCCCGAGAGCGATCCCGAGGCGGTGGCGAATACCTTCTATCAGACGATCTACTACGCCCGCCGCACGCTTGACCCGGCGCGGCGCGGCTACCTGATCACGCGGCAGGGGATCGTCGCCCTCCAGCATCCCGGCGGCGTCACCATCGACCTGCACACCTTCCAGGAGGCCACCGCCAGGGCCCGCCGCACCACCGACCCGGCCGCGCTCGCCGAGGCGGTCGCGCTCTATTCCGGCGAACTCCTGCCCGACGACCGCTACGAGGACTGGTCCGCCGCCCCGCGCGAGGCGGCGCAGCAGACCTATCTCGACACGCTCCACCAGCTCGGGCACCTCCAGGCCGCGCGCGGCGACACCGGGGCGGCCAGCGCCACGTTCGACCGGATCCTCGCCCTCGAACCGGCGCACGAGGAGACACACCTCGCGCTGATGCGCCTCCACGCCGCCTCCGGGCGGCGCAAGCAGGCGCTCAACCAGTTCCACCTGTTGCGCGAGGCCCTGCGCGAGTTGAACGCCGCGCCCGACGCCGCCAGCCAGCAGCTCTACGCCACGATCCTGGCGGGGGCGGAGGCGGAGAAACAAACGAGCCACCACCGAGCAAGGGTGCGCAACGGCATCACAATCTCCCCGCGCCGCTGACCGAACTGCTCGGGCGCGAGGCGGTGGTGGAACTGACCTCGCTCCTCGCCTGGGCGAACCGCCCGCCCCGCCTCGTCACCCTCACCGGGGCGGGCGGAGCGGCAAGACCCGGTTGGCCCTCGCCGTGGCCCATGAACTGGTGGAGGTCTACCCGGACGGCATCTGGTACGTCGAACTGGACAGCCTGACCGATGGCGACCTGGTTCCCAGGCAATCGCCCGCTCCGGGGGCACGCCTGCGCCGCATGACCGCTCGCCGCTCGCCGTGCTGGTGGATACCCTGCGCGAGAAGCGGTCGCTGTGCGTTCTTGACAACTGCGAACACCTGCTGCCGGCCTGCGCCGCCTGCGCCACGGCGCTGCTCACCGGCTGCCCGTCCGTGCAGATCCTGGCGACCAGCCGGGCGGCGCTGCGCGTCGCGGGCGAAGTCGCCTGGCGCGTGCCGTCGCTGCCGGTGCCGCCCCCACTCGGTGCGGCCACCCCGGCCGATGCGTTCGCAGCGGCGGCGGCGAACCCGGCCGTGCAACTCTTCGCGGCGCGGGCGCGCCAGGGACAGCCCGATTTCGCGCTGACGAGCGCGACCCTGCCGCCGGTGGTCGAAATCTGCCGCCGCCTGGAGGGCCTGCCGCTCGCGCTCGAACTGGCGGCGGCCTGGGTGCCGGTGCTGACGCTCGACGAGATCGCCATCCGCCTGGGCCGCGCGCTCCTCGTCCTGACGGGCGGCAACCGCAGCGCGCCCTCCCGCCACCAGACCTTGCGCGCGACCATCGAGTGGGGCTATCGGCTCCTCCCCGACCCGGCCCGCGCGCTGCTGGCCCGCCTCGCGGTCTTCCAGGGCGGCTGGACGCTGGCGGCGGCCGAGGCGCTGGGCGACGAGGATGCGACGTGCGCGGAGCCGGGCGCGACGGCCATCCCGACCGACGCGATCCTGCCCCTCCTCGCCCAATTGGTCGAACACTCCCTCGTCGTCATCGAGACGGTCCCCGAGGGGCTGCGCTATCGCTGTCTGGAGCCGGTGCGCCAGTACGCCGCCGAGCAGTTGGCGGCGAGCGGGGCGACGGCGCACTGGCGAGAGCGCCACGCGCGCCACCTCCTCGCGGTCGCGGAGGAGGCCGAGGCGACGCTGCAAGGCCCGGCGCAGGCGCGCTGGCTGGCGCGGCTGGAGCAGGACGAGGAGAACATCCGGGCCGCCCTGCGCTGGTGGGCCGATCGCGGCGCGGCAGAGTGGGGGTTGCGCCTCGCGGCGGCCCTCGGGCGCTTCTGGCAAACCGGCAACCGGATGCGCGAGGGGCGGTCGTGGTTGATGGAGACCTTTGCCGTACGCCAGTCCTCAGCCCCGGCCACACTGCGTGCCAAGGCGCTGAACCGGGGCAGTACCCTGGTGCGCAACCTGGGCGATCTCGCTACCGGCTACGAGATGCTGGAAGAGGCGCTCGCGCTCTATCGCGAACTCGGCGACGATGAAGGCGAGTGCGATACCCTGATGGCGATCGGGACCGTCGCGCACCGCCAGGGCGACCCGGTCGCCGCCGGGACCTTCTACGCCCAGGCGCGCGAGATCGCTGCGGAGATCGGGAACCGTCGCCAGGTCGTGATCGCCAGCAGCAACCTGGCCGCCCTCGCCTACGACCGGCGCGAGTTCGCCCGCGCGAGCGAAGTCTATGCCGTCGCGCTCGAACAGGTGCGCGAACTCGGCGATCCGGTACTCCTGCGAACCATGCCGCTGAATCTGGCCCTCTCACTGCTCGGGCAGGGCGAGACGGCCGGGGTGCAGGCGCTCCTCGCCGAGTCGCTGGCGCAATGCGCCGCGCTGCGCGACTGGGCGGTGGCCCCCTTCCCGGTGCTCGGCCTCGCGTTGCTGGCAAACCTGATCGGCCAGCCGGAGCGCGCCGCGCGACTGCTCGGGGCCAGCGAAGGCATCCGCGCCGTCGCGGATATCCCTGTGCCACCCGCACAGGCCCCCTTCGTCAAACGCGCGACCGAGGAAACCCGCGCCGCCCTCGGCGAAGCCCTCTTCACTACCCTCCACGCCGAAGGTCGCCAGTGGACCACCGAGCAAACCCTCGCCGAAGCAACCACCCCCTGGTAATCGCCACCCGCGTCCCCAGGATCCCCAGCCCTCTCCTTCCCAAGGGGGAGGGTCGCGCCACGGCGCGGGGAGGGGTCCGTTCCACTTACGACTTACGACTCCCCCACGCTCTCTCACCTCGGCGCAAGCCCCTGCAACAGCGTATCGATCAGCCGCTCGGCATAGTCCGGCGTATTCGGGATAAAGCGGTCCGTGATCAGCGTGTGGAAGAAGATCGGTCCGGCCAGAATCTCGATGAAGAGCCGGAGGTCGATGTCGCTGCGCAGCTCCCCATGGTCGATCGCGCCCTGGATGCGCGTCGCGAAGAGCGACATGCGCGGGATCAGCACCGTCTCGCTGAGCGCCGCGAAAACCGACGGGTTGGTGCGCGCCTCGCCCATCGCCCGCACCAGGATCGCGCCGAAGTTGACCCCGCCCGCCGTGAAGAATTCCAGCGCGTTGGTCGCCATCGCGACCAGATCGGTGCGCAGGTCGCCGCTATCGAGCACCGGCACTTCCGATTGCACGTGGCCGAGCGCCGCGATCAGCAGCTCATCCTTGGACGCCCAGCGGCGATAGATCGTCGTCTTGCCGACCCCCGCGCGGGCGGCGACCCCCTCGATGCTCATCCCCTCGTAGCCGAAATCGGCGAAGAGTTCGAGCGCCGCCTGCAAGATCGCGCGCTCGGCCTGGGCGCTCCTCGGGCGCCCAGGCCGACGCGTCGTCGGTTCAGCTTCAGTGGTTGTCTCGTCCGTCGCGCTCATCCCCGCTCGGTCGCTGGCAACGTCGCGCCAACAGGCTGCGGCGTCGCGTCGCTTGTTTCGGCCGTCTCGGCGCTATGGGCGGGCAGGAAGGCCAGCGCCACCACCGCCCCGAGCACCGCCACGCCCGCCGCAACCAGGGCGCTGCGCCCCATCGCGTCCACGAACGCCTCCTGCGCCGCCTTCAGCAGCGCCCCACCCGGCGCGCCGCCGATCTGGCCCACCACCGCCGTCGCCTTCGCCAGCGAGTCGCGCGCCAGGTCGCGAATCGGGCCGGGCAGCGCCTGCGTCGCCTGCGCCCCATCCATCGCGCCACGGTAGGCCGACGAGAGCAGGCTCCCCAGGACCGCCACACCGAGCGCGCCGCCGACCTGCCGGGTCGTGTCGTTCATCGCCGAGCCGACACCCGCCTTCGCCGGGGGCAGCGCCCCCATGATCGAGTCGGTCGCAGGGGGCATCACATTGCCCATGCCGAAGCCGAGGGTGACAACCACAGCGGCGACGAGGCCATAGCCGCTATCGACACGCACCAGGGCCAGCAGCGCCAGCGCACCGGCGACGATCAGCAGGCCCATGCCGACCGGGATCTTCGCGCCGAGCCGCGCCATCAGCCGCGTGCTGATCCCCGCGCCGAACGCCAGGCCGACCGCCAGCGGGGCGAAGCGCACCCCGGCCTCCAGCGCAGTATACCCGAGGATCAGCTGCAGATACTGCGTCAGGAAGAAGAGCGTGCCGAAGAGCGAGAAGGTGACCAGCGCCAGCGCCAGGCTCGCCGCGCTGAAGCGCGCATTGCGGAAGAGGCGCATGTCGAGCATCGGGTAGGTCGTCCGCAACTCCCAGCCCACGAAGCCCGCGAGCAGGATGGCGGCCAGGCCGAACGACGTCAGAATCTTGCCATCGGTCCAGCCGTGGATCGGCACCTCGATGATGCCGTAGAGCAGCGCCACCAACCCGGCCACCGAGAGCACCGCGCCGACCGGGTCGAGCGGCGTCGCTTCGGGATCGCGCGACTCCGGCAGGAGGAAGAATCCGGCGACGAGCGCGACCGCAATGATAGGCAGGTTCACCAGGAAGACCGAACCCCAGGAGAAGTACTTCAGCAGCCAGCCACCAGCCAGCGGCCCGAGCACGATGCCGAGCCCCGCGATGCCCGCCCACATGCCGATCGCCTTCCGGCGCTCCTCCGCGTCGAACATGTTGGTGGTGATCGAGAGGGTCGGGGGCATCATCAGCGCGCCACCGACGCCCATCAGCGCGCGGGTGGCGATCAGCATATCGGCCGACCCCGACCAGGCCGCCCAACACGACCCCGCCGCGAAAACCGCCATCCCGGCGAAGAGCGACCCTTTGCGCCCGAAGCGGTCGCCGATGCTCCCCGTGGTCAGCAGCAGCCCGGCGAAGACGAGCACATACGCATCGACGATCCACTGCAACTGGCTGCCGCTCGCCGAGAGGTCGCGCGCGAGGGTCGGCAGCGCCACATTCAGGATCGTGTTATCCAGCACCACCACCAGCAAACTGAGACAGAGCACCCCGAACGCCCACCACCGCCGAGGATAACGCCCGGACTCACCCACCAAAGCCGACATCGAAAACTCCTTTCCGAAACTCCCTTCGCATAACGCTACGGGACCGTCCCGCAATAGTAGACTATCACAGGATATATCGAAACGCAACAGTACCGTTTCAATAAACAGGACAGTTCGCAACTCCCCCATTCGGACAGGAACGAGGCGAAGGGGTGCCACGGACCCCAACGTTAGGGGCGGGTCATCGACCCGCCCGCGTCGCATGTCTGTCAGTTACACGGTTGCCCCGGACACCGGGCGGCTCACCAGCCGCCCCTGCCGAGAACTCGCCACGTCAGGATTGTTCCTCGGCCCGCAATTCCGCCAGCCACTTCCGATCCTGCGCCGTCAGATCGGTCGACTCCAACAAATCCGGCCGGTGGGCCAGCGTGCGCCGCAACGCCTCGCGCCGCCGCCACTTCGCGATGTTGGCGTGGTGGCCACTGATCAGCACCGGCGGGATACCCAGCCCCCGGAACTCCGTGGGACGCGTGTAGTGTGGCCCTTCCAGCAACCCCGTCGAATGTGACTCCTCGGCGATCGACGCGGCATCGATCACCCCCGGCAATAGCCGCGTCACCGCATCCACGATCACCATCGCCGCCAGTTCGCCGCCGGTCAGCACGTAATCGCCGATCGAGATCGCATCGGTCACGATCAGGTCGAGCACCCGCTCGTCGAATCCCTCGTAGTGCCCGCAGACCAGCGCCAGGCGCGGCTGCGCGCTCAGCTCCTCCGCTACCCGCTGATTGAAACGCCGACCAGCTGGGGACATCAGGATCACCGGCACCCGCCCGAGATCCTCCCCGAGCGCATCCTCCACCGCCGCGACGAGCGGCGGTGCCTGCAACACCATCCCCGCCCCGCCGCCGTACGGCGTGTCGTCCACCGTCCGGTGCCGATCGGTCGCGAAGGTGCGCCAATCGTGCAGCGCAAATTCCACCAACCCGCGCTCAGCCGCGCGCTTGATGATGCTCTCGCTCATTGGCCCGGCGAACATGCCGGGAAAGAGGGTGAAGATGTCCCAGCGCATCGTTCGTGGAGCGTGGGACGTGGAGCGTAGAGTGTGGAGCGTAGAGCGACCTCGTCGTCTCACGCCCTACGCTCTACGCCCCACGTCCCACGTCAATAGCCAGCGGCATAGCCGCCACGGCGCGAATCCGCCACGCCCGACAGCTGTCCGTCGCCATCCCGCTGCACGGCCTGGACAGAGCCGACGTGCCAGTTGAAGTCGCCGAGCGGGTTGACGGCGATGCCGAGGCGGCCGAGGCCGTCGAGCGTCTCCTGCGGCAGGCGCGTTTCGAGCGTCAGCCGCCCGATCGCCCAGGCCGGGCGCGGCCCCTTCGCGTCCGGGTCGAAGCGGAAGCGCGGCGCTTCGATCGCCTCCTGCAACGTCATGTCGTAGGCCAGCAGATTCAGCATCGCCAGCGTGATGTAGGGTGGCGGGTAGCTCGGTGTGCCGAGCGCCAGCCAGGGCTTGCCGTTTCGCAGCCCCAGGATCGAGGTCAGCGGCGCGACGATCCGCCGCCCCGGACCGACCGCCACGCCCGGGAACCCGTTGCCGGTGTTCGTCCCGACCCCATCCACCACCAGCCCGGTGCCGAACGGCGAGCCGTAGACCGTGTGCAGCATCGTCAGCCAGTTCCCCTGCTCGTCCGCGATCACGATCTGGTTGCTGTCGGTCTTATTCGGGTCGTTCGGCACACCCGTCACCATCTGGCCGTCCTGCTTCGGCGACGACAGGTCCACCTTCGGGAAACTCCCCTGGAGGATACTCGCCTGGAGCGCAAGGTACTCCGGCGAGAGGATCGTGTCGAGCGGCGAGTCGAACGCCGCCGGATCGACGCAGTAGCGCCCGATGTGATCGTCGGCCAGCGCCAGCACGCGCGCGATCAGCGCCAGGGCGCGCGGCGACGTGCGCCAGTCGCCCAACCCCGCCAGATCGCACTGTTCGAGGATACCGAGGCAGAAGGCGACGTACGGCCCGCCCGTATCGGGCGGCGGCGACCCGAGGAACTCGTGCCCCCGGAAGCGGAATGGCGTCGGCTCGTCCCAACGCACCGCGTAGTTCCGCATATCCTCGACGGTCAGCGCGCCGCCCGAATCGCGCACCGCCGCCGCGAACCGCTCGGCGAACTCGCCCGCCTGGAACCACTCCGCACCATCCGGATGCGCGATCCGCCGCAACGTCGCCGCCAGCTTCGGCTGCTGCCAGATCTGCCCCACGCGCGGCAAATAGCCATCCGGGGTGTATCGCTCGCGCCCGGAGGGATAGTGGCTCAACCGCCCGGAGGCGACCGACATCTCACCGTAGAGGAACGAGTACATCGGGAAGCCCTCCTCGGCGGCGGCAATCGCAGGACCGAAGTACGACTCCCACGGGCGCGTCCCGAACCGCTCGGCGGCGGCGCGCATCCCCACCACCGTGCCCGGCACGCCGATCCGCTGCCCCGACGTCTCGGTGATATCGCGATTCGGGATCGTGCCGCCGGTCGGGTGGTCGAGCTCGGCGTTGAGGTAATACGCCCGCCCGCTCTTGGCCTCCCAGTAGAGCATCGCGAAGCCGCCCGCGATCGTCGACATCTGCGGCTCGAGCACCTGCTGCAGCACCATCGCCGTCAGCATCGCATCGACCGCATTCCCGCCGTCGCGCAGCACTCCGAGCGCCGCCTGCGTCACCGCCGGGTGAGACGTCGAGACCATCGCTCGCCCTGCTCGCGCCACCGCCTTTGGCCCCTGCTCCGGCAACGGCAATCCTTTAGACTCAGCCATCCATCACCTCCGAGGGATGAAGAGAGAGGAGAGAGGAGAGAAGAGAATGGCACCGTGGTTTCTAGTGTATGCGGAGGACAGACCATCGGCTTGGGACGGATTCTTCGGTGGTGTCATTCTGAGCGCAGCGAAGAATCCGTAACCCCTACTCTCCTCTCTCTTCTCTCCGCAACCCTACTCCGTATCGATCTGCGCCCGCTGCAGCCGGCCGCTGTAGTCCACGTAAATCGACTGCCACTCCGTCACCACGTCCAGCGCCGCCTGGCCCGCCTCGCGGTGGCCGTTGCCCGTCGCCTTCGTGCCGCCGAACGGCAGTTGGATCTCCGCGCCGATCGTCCCTGCGTTGACGTAGAGGATGCCGGTGTAGATATCCTGCATCGCGCGGAAGGCGCGGTTCACATTGGCGGTGTAGATCGCGGCGGAGAGGCCATACTGCACGCCGTTCGCCACGTCGATCGCCTCCGCGAAGGAATCGACCGGGATCAGCGTCGTCACCGGCCCGAAAATCTCCTCCTGCGCGACGCGGCTATTCGCCTTCGCGCCGCCAAAGATCGTCGGCTGGTGGAAGTGCCCATTCGCGAACGCGCCATCGCTGACGATCTTGCCGCCGAGGACCAGTTCGACCCCCTCACCCTGCCCGATCGCCATGTAGCTATTGATCCGCTCCAATTGCGACCGGCTGATCACCGGGCCGACATCGACCCCCTCGTGCAGCCCATTGCCCAGTCGCAGCTTGCCAACGCGGTCCGCCAGCAGCTCCGTCAGCTTGCGCTCCACGTCGCGATGTACGATCACGCGCGACGCCGCCGTGCAGCGCTGCCCGCTCGTGCCGAACGCGCTCCAGACGATCCCGTCGAGCGCGAGGTCGAGGTCGGCGTCCTCCATCACGATGATCGCGTTCTTGCCGCCGAGTTCGAGCGAGACCCGCTTGCGCGTGCGCGCCGCCTCCATCGCCACATGGTCGCCCGTCTCGGTCGAGCCGGTGAAGGAGACCAACGCCACGTCGCGGTGCGCCAGGATCGCGTCCCCCACCTCGCCGCCGGTGCCCGTGACGAGATTCAGCACCCCCGCCGGCAGCCCCGCCTCCTCGAAAATCTCCACCAGCCGCACCGCCAGCAGCGGCGTCAGCGATGCGGGCTTGAAGACGACCGTATTCCCCGCGACCAGCGCGGGCGTGATCTTCCAGGTCGGGATCGCCATCGGGAAATTCCAGGGCGTGATCATGCCGCAGACCCCGAGCGGCTTGCGGACGGCCATCGCCCACTTATTCGGCAACTCGGCCGGCACCTGCTGCCCGAACATGCGCCGACCCTCGCCCCCCATGTAGAAGGCCATATCGACGCCCTCTTGCACGTCGCCGCGCGCTTCGAGCAAGACCTTGCCCATCTCCTCGGTCATCTCGCGCGCCAGTTGCTCCTTCTGCTCCGCCAGGAGCGTGCCGACGCGGTAGAGAATCTCGCCGCGCTTCGGGGCGGGCACCAGCCGCCACGACTTGAACGCGTTCGCCGCCGCCTGCACCGCCGCGTCCACATCGGCCGCCGTGCCGCGCGCGTAGGTCGCCACATGTTCGCCGGTCGCCGGGTTGCTCGTCTGGAACGTCTGCCCGCCTTGCGAATCGACCCACTTGCCGCCGATGTAATGCCCAAAAGTGCGGGTGCCTGCCACCGCCTGCGCCATCGCTCATCCTCTCCACACAACATCCGGGCGCGTGATTACGACCCGGCGAAACGCCAGTTTGGCGCGGTCACTATAGCATGGGCCGTGGCAAGAAGGGGCGGTTAACCGGCAATTTTCTCGGTGGCACGCGGAGCAGCCGGGCTGGTGGCAAAGCGAATCGCGCCGCTCGACCCGCGCTTGGCCTGGTACATCGCGCGGTCGGCGGCGGCGAGCAGCGCGGCGGCATCGCCACCATCGCGCGGGGCAACGGCGACGCCCAGGCTATAGCCCACCACCGGCGGTGGCAGGCCGTCGTTCGCGGCCAGCAGGGCGAAGGTGTGGCTGGCGAGGATCGCGGTCAGCCGGTCGATCACCGCGAACGCCCCCGCCTCGTCAGACCCCGGCAGCACCACCAGGAATTCGTCGCCGCCGAGCCGCCCGACCGCGTCGCCGCGCCCGGTGGTCTGGCGCACGCTCGTCGCCAGCAGACCCGCCAGTTCGCTCAGCAGCGCATCCCCCATCGCGTGGCCGTAGCGATCGTTGATCGCCTTGAACTTGTTCAGGTCGATCAGCAGAATCGTCACCGGCTCGCCCCGCTCCTCCGTCGTCGCCAGCGCCCCTTGCAGCGCCGCAATAATCCCGCGCCGGTTGAAGAGGTGCGTCAGCGAGTCGCGGTGCGCCAGATCGTCGAGTTCGCGCACGAGGCTCGCATTGCGGATCGCCACCGCCGCCGGGGCGGCGAGCGTTTCGAGCAGGTGCAGATCCTCCTCGTCCAGTTCCCCGGACACCCCCTCGACGCTCAGCACCCCCAGAATCTCGCCACCGTGCCGCAGCGGCACCGCCACCTGCGAACCGATCGCCTCCTCCACGAAGCGATAGTGCGCATCCTCTCGGCCTTCCCGCACCAGGATCGGCTGGCCGAGTTGCGCCGTCTGCCCGGTGATCCCCTCGCCCAACCCGAACTCGACGATCGGCGTGGTATAGCCGATCTGCGCCTGCATGCGCAGCCGCCCGTCGTGCCGCAGGTAGACGCTCGCGTAGCGATAGCCGAACTGCTCCCCCAACCCTCCCACCAGCGCGGCCAGCAGGCGCTCGATCTGGTGCTCGCTCGCAAGCAGCGTCGAGAAATCATGGAGCGCGGCGATCCGGTCGAACGAGCGGCGAACCTGCGCCCGGTCGCGCCAGAGCGTTTCGAGCCGTTCCGAGGCGAGCCGCACCGCAACCGTGCTGACGACGTAGCACGGGATGAGCAGCATCACCGCCTCGAAGACATCGTTCCGGTCGCCCGTAAGCATCGCCAGGACAATGTGCGCAACGGCAACCGTGGCGACAGCGGAGATTGTGAGCCTGCGCGGGTAGACGATCGCGGCGAACCAGAGCCAGAAGAAGAAGAGCGTGAACGCGGTGCCGCGATGCCCAACGATACGAATCATGGCAACGCCGCCGATCCCGATGAAGAAGATCGGCAGCGTCGCCAGGATCGAATACCGTTGCCAGGGAAGACGCCAGAGCGCGAACAGCGCAATGGCACAGAGTGCAGCGACAGTCCAGCCTGCCACCGGGGAGCGCGATTCGGGAGGAAAGGGGTTCCAGCCGAGCGCAGCCCAGATCGACGCGAAGAGCAGGATGTAGAGGTTATAGGTGCCGCTGACGCGCATCAAGAAGAGGCGCAATCGTTCCGGCCCCTCAAGGGCCTTGATCCTGCGCCCTACCCACGCCTCGAGCGTCCGAACGCTCCCCGTCTGCCCCGCCATTCAGGCCCACTCGCTCGCCAACCGGCGAACGCGGCCACCCCGCGCCCACTGTGCCACCAGCATAGCGAGCGCAAGGACGGGCAAACAGTCCCCATTCGTCCGGGACGACGTAGCCGATAGCGGCCATCCGAGGGGTGAAGTACGAAGTACGAACGACGAAGTACGAAGTGTATTATCGAAGAACTCCGCCTCAAATTGGGCTACTGCAAGGTCGCGGATTCCAGTCTGCGCAGGCGGACTTTGCGGCGAGCGAAGCGAGCCTTCAGACGGGATTTCAATCCAACGGCCCCTGCCGCGGAGCAACCGCCCCGCCTTCCCCTACTTCGTACTTCGTACCTCGTCACTCGTACTTCCGACTTCCCCCCGCGGATACTCGTTCTCGCTCCCGATCCAGACCGCGCCGTCGGTGTAGAACTCCTTCTTCCAGATCGGCACGATCTCTTTCAGGCGCACGATCACATACTCGCAGGCCTCGAACGCGGCGTGGCGGTGGGGCGCGGCGACCGCGATCACGATGCTCGCCTCGCCGGGCGGCAAGTGGCCGATCCGGTGAATGATCGCTACCCGCCGCAAGCCCCATTTCTCCGCAATCTCGTCCGCGACGCGGGCCAGCATCTTCTCCGCCGCCGCCGGGTAGGCCTCATAGGTCAACCCGCTGACATCTTTGCCGAGCGAGTTGTCACGCACCGTCCCAGTAAAGGAGACAATCGCCCCCATCGACGGGTGCTCCACCACGCGGATCACCTCGTTGATATCGAGCGGCGTCTCGACCACCTTGAAGAGCCGACCATCCGCCACGCTCGAGCCGCCGCTGACCGGCGGGATCACCGCCACCTCGTCGCCCTCGCTCAGCACCTGCCCCGGCTCGACATACTCCTGATTGAGCATGAACATCGTCGCGCGGCGCAGCGCGGCCAGCCGGGGCCGGTCGGCCACGATCGCATCGATCAGCGCCGACACGGTCGTGCCGGGCGCGACCTCGCGCGTCTCCTCTTCCTGGCCCAGTTCCTCGCGCCAGAGCGCGAAATAGCGCATGTTGATCTTCATCGGTCCTCGGGTGGGGTGGTCAGTCGTCGGTCGTCAGTCGTCGGGTGCCAGGCAAGCAGCAGCACTCGGTGATGGGTCGCATAGTGATAACGCGGTGCGATCATCGGCCCATTCCCGGTCGCCTGGGAGCGCACAGCGGTATGCTCCTCAACATCGCCAGGCGTCGGGCACAATGCCACGATCCTCGCCAACATTGTGGAGTCTATATGCAGCCCGCTATCCTTTGCCAATGAGCGATGCCCCTGCTCAGGAGCGCGCTCAACTGTACCGCCCCCTGGTAGATGAAATGCGAAGTGCGAACGACGAAGCACGAACGAGACTCGTCTGAAGCGCCGCCCTACTTCGTACTTCGCACTTCATCGTTCGCACTTCCCTCATCGTGAGATGCCCAATGCCCGACATGCTCTCCGCCTTCGCGCTGATCGCCGTGGTCCTGATCGTCGCCGCCCTCGCCTCGGGCATGGTCGAGCGCGGGCCGATTTCCTTCCCCATCCTTTTCCTCGGCATCGGCGTCGCGCTCGGCGAGCACGGCTTCGGCCTCCTCTCGCTCGACGCCCACGACCCCGGCCTGGAGGTGATCGGCACCCTCAGCCTCGCGCTCGTCCTCTTCCTCGACGCCGTCCGCCTCCGCTTCGACGAAGGGCGCAAGGCCTGGCTGGTCCCCGCGCTCATCCTCGGCCCGGGCACGCTGATCATCATCGGCATCATCGCGCTCGCCGCCTGGTGGCTACTCGGCCTGGGCTTGATCGCCGCCCTGACGCTCGGCGCGGTGCTCGCCTCCACCGACCCGGTCGTGCTGCGCGATGTGGTGCGCGACGAGCGCGTGCCGGTGGCGCTGCGCCGCATCCTGACGCTCGAAGCGGGCATGAACGATATCGTCGTCCTCCCCATCCTGCTCGTCCTGGCGGCGATTGCGCGGGCGGAGGCGGGCGGCGCGGGCGACTGGGCACTCTTCCTCGCCCGCATCCTGATCATCGGCCCGGCCATCGGCTTCGCCATCGGCGGCGTCGGCTCCTGGGCGATGGCGCAACTCGACGCGCGCATGGACATCCGCACCGAGTACCAGGCGCTCTATGGCGTCGGCCTCGTCCTCGCCTCCTATGTCGGCGGCACGGCGGTCGGCGGCGACGGCTTCCTGGCCGCTTTCGCGGCGGGCATCGCCGTGGTCATCCTCGACAACAAGCTCTGCGAATGCTTCCTGGAGTACGGCGAGACGACCGCCGAGATGGCGATGCTGCTCGCCTTCATCCTCTTCGGCGCGCTCATCTCGACCCTGCTCGGCACCGTGCCCCTGGTGGCGACCCTGATCCTCGCCGCGATCGTCATCCTGATCGCCCGCCCGCTCGCGATCACCGTCGTGCTCTGGCCCGCCACGATCAGCCACCGGGCGCGCTTCTTCGTCGGCTGGTTCGGCCCGCGCGGCCTCGCCTCGCTTCTCTTCGCGCTGCTGCTGGTCCACGAGCGCGTCCCCGACGCCGAATACCTGCTCGCGATCACCGGCCTCGTTGTCTTCGTCTCGGTCGTCGCGCACGGCTCGACCGCCACCCCGCTCGCCGCCTGGTACGGCCGCCAAGTCACGCGCGAGACGCTCGCCGAGGAGCGCGAGAGCACCCCCGGCGGCCTCTATGGCCAGCAAGTTGCGAGCATCCCGCGCATCACCCCGGCCGAACTCGCCGCGCGCCTCGCCTCCCCAGACCCGCCGACCGTGCTCGACGTCCGCTCGCGCTCCCAATATCAGCTCGACACCAGCCAGATTCCCGGCAGCATCCGCGTCCTCCCCGACCAGATCACCGAATGGGCCGACGACCACCCCGAACACCACCCCGTCGTCACCTACTGCACGTGACCTAACGAAGAATCCAGCGCCCGTGCGGCGCGCGAACTCCAGGCCCTCGGCTTCGACGCCGTCGCCCTCACCGGCGGCTACACCGCCTGGCGCAACATGAAGTCGGAAGTCGGAAGTGCGAAGTCGGAAGTAGCTCTCGCGGAGCGCTAGCCCACCGGGCCAGACACCACCCGCAAGCGAACCACTTCCGACTTCCGACTTCCGACTTCGTCCTAGTGGCGCAGCTCGCCCCCACCCACCCGGTAATCGGGACGGGCCACGTTGCGCATCACCTCGCCCTCGCGGATCCAGGTCTCGTGCGCGGCGGCGGCAACCTCGGCGGCGCACTCATCGGGGATGAGTACCACGCCGTTCACGTCGCCGTGCAGCAGGTCGCCCGGCTTCACCACCATGCCCGAGATGTTCACCGTGTCGCCCACGCTCACGCAGATCGGATTTCCGTGCGAGACGACCAGCCCCGAGCAGAAGTAGTGGAACCCGCCGAGGTTCTTCACTTCCTTCACGTCGCGCAGCCCGCCGTCGGTGACGATGCCGACCGCACCCAGGCGCTTCATCGTCGTGGACATCACCTCGCCCGCGTGGCAGGAGTGCAGGATGTCGTTGCCCACATCCTTCATCACCACCACCGCCGGCTTCGGCGCATCCTGGAGGATCTTGTACAACTCGTTGAACCCGATCCCCACGCGTCCCTCGGTGGTGCTGTCCACCGTGCAGGTGATCGCGTAGCCGACCATTGGCGGCAACTCGGGATAGATGCACTTGATGTCCATGCCCACATACCCCGCCACGCGCGGGCGCACCTTGAACGTCTCGATCGCGTTGGCAATCGTCGGGCTGTCGATACGCTTCAGGGCATCCAACTGCTCGTGCGTCAGGTCTACAGCCATAGCATCCCCTCTCTTCATAATATGCCGATCCGGCGGGCCGCATTGTAGCACTGCGCGGCGAACGATGAAGAGCGGAGAGTGGAGAGTGGAGAGTAACGAGTGACGAGTAACGAGAAGGGGTGTCGGATTCTGCGCTCACGCTCAGAATGATAAGGAAAACGGGCCTCTCGGTGTGTCATCGTGAGCGCAGCGATGCTTCCGCCCATTTCTGCCCGCCGCCAGTCCCACACTTCGGGAGGGGCACCGGGTGAGGATAGCGGTGTGGGTGCTGGCCCGGCGCTGGGCGTTCAGTTGAACGGCCCTACAGAGACGGGCGGTGCGAATTGTATCGTGTTGGGGGAAATCGAGGTGCGGATTTGGAGGTTGCGCTTGCTCGTTATGGAGACTCGTGGTAAAAGAAGAAATGGCGACCGATACCCAGCCCGTACCGGTCGCCGAGGAGGATGGTCATGGGCGCGTCTCGCCAGATTCGCCCATGACCTATTTCTATTGTACAGCGTACGTTCGCCTTTGGGAAGAGGCTATTTCGGATAATTTTCTGCGTACTTTCGCGAGGGAAAGCACAGCTTTCCGATAAGTGAGGCAGAAGAGGCGTGACCGAGACTGTGTGGGTGGTAGGGCACCAGAATCCCGATACTGACAGCATCTGCTCGGCGATTGCGTATGCGGCGCTGCGGCGGTTGACCGATCTGCCGGGGGCGACACCGGCGCGGCTGGGGCCGCTCTGGGCGGAGACGAGCGCGGCGCTGGCGCGCTGCGGCGTGGAGTCGCCGCCGCTGCTGACGGATGTGCGGCAGCGGGTGGGCGATGTGATGAACCCGGCGGTGGTGACGATCGGGCAGGATGCGACGCTGTACGAGGCGGGGCGGATCATGCGCGACGAGCGCAAGCGCCTGTTGCCGGTGGTGGACGAGCGGCGGCGGTTGTGCGGGCTGCTGACGGTGGACGATATCGCGGGGCGGTATCTGGACGACATGGCGGTGGAGCCCGCGCACCGGGTGCCGATCTCGCTGGCGCACTATCTGCGGATTCTGGGCGGCACGCTGCTGGTTGGCTCGCCCGACCGCCATTTCGCGGGCGATCTGGCTCGGGACGGTGCAGGTGCCGACGATCGCGGAGTTGACGGCACCGGCGACCTGGTGATCGTGGGGATCGCGAGAATGCGCAGGAGGCGGCGCTGCGGGCCGGGGCCGACTGCCTGATTGTGGTGGGCGGGCAGGCGGTGTCGCAGGCGGTGCTGATGCTGGCGGCGGAGCGCGGGGCGACGGTGATCGTCTGCCGCACGATACGTATGCCACGGCGCGGCTGCTCAACCTGAGCCTGCCGGTGGCGGAGTTCATGCGCGAGCCGGGAGCGACCGCCGCGCCCGACGATCTCGCCACCGACCTCGCGGCTACATTAGTGGGGCCGGGGGCACCGATTCTGCCGGTGGTGGACGATGAAGGGGTGGTGCTGGGGATTGTTTCGCGCGGCGATCTGCTGCGCGGGCGGCGCAAGCGGGTGATCCTGGTCGATCACAATCATCGCAGCCAGGCGGTGGAGGGGCTGGAGGAGGCCGAACTGCTTGGCGTGATCGATCACTACAACCTGGGGGACTCTGCACACCGCCGCGCCGATCCGCTTCGTGCTGGAGCCGGTCGGGTGCACGGCGACGATCATCATCGAGCACTATGTGCTGGCCGGGCTGATGCCGGAGCCGTCGATCGCGGGGTTGCTGCTGGCGGCGATCATCTCCGACACGCTGCTGTTCACGTCGCCGACGACGACGGAGCGCGACCGGATCGCGGCGCGCATTCTGGGAGGTGTCTGGGTTGGAGGTCGAGGCGTTCGCGCACGAATTGTTCGCGGCGCGCTCGGATTTCAGCGCGACGACGCCGCGCGAGCTGGTGGCGAACAATCTGAAGACCTACACCTTCGGCGGGGCGTCGCTGGCGATCGGGCAGGCGGAGGCGCTGTCGACCGGCTACTTCATGGAGCACAAGGCGGAATTCGTCGGGGAGCTGGGGCGGTTGAAGGCGGGAGGGAGGGGTATGATCACGCGCTCTTCCTGGTGACCGATATTCTCCACAGCAACAGCACGATGCTTTATCCGGGTGAGGCCGAGCGGCGGTTGGTGCAGCGGGCGTTCGAGCCGGGCGAGAGTGGCGCGGATAGCGCTGAGTTGCCGGTGGTGTCGCGCAAGCAGCAGGTGATTCCCGCGCTGGCGCGGGCGTTGATCGGCGGTGAGGGATGGGCATGGATCAGTGCGTCAGTGCGTCAGTGCGTCAGCATTGGGGTGAGTCATAACGGTGGCGAAGCCATCATCTATCGTCGGACGCGATAGCGGATGTGGGTTGCCTCGGGGGTATCGATCACGCGCACGATTTCGAGTTCGACGTGCGACGGTAGTAGGTCGAAGAGACGGATGCCAGCGCCGAGTAGGACCGGGATCTGGTGGATCTGCAACTCGTCCAGCACGCCGGCTTCGAGTGCCCGCTGTGCCGTATAGGCACCGTGTACCGCCACGTTGCGGTCACCGGCAGCAGCCTTCGCCTGCGCCATGGCAGAGGCGATGCCGTCCTTCACGTAGGTCACCAGCGGGTAGTTGGCGACTGGGGGGCCGGGTGGGCGGTGGCTGGGGACGAAGATCGGGACGCCATGGTGTGAGCCACCCCAGTGATCAACAATCTCGACCGTACGTCGGCCCGCGACGACTGCGCCAGTTGCGTTGAACTCGTCGAAGAAGTGCCCGGCTGTCCCATCGGTGCGGAATCCTTCGCCGTCCTGGGTGAGGAGCCAGTGGTGCAGGCGGTTGCCATCGTCGCCGCCGAGGCGATCGTGAGGATCGGCGATATAGCCGTCGAGGGACATCGACATGTAGAGCACTGAGGTGGACATTGTGGCCTCCTGTGGTTTCGACTGATCGGTGATGGCTGCTGTTCTGGTGAGTAGTCGTTTGGGGTGGGGCGAGATCGACATTTGGCGAGGTGCAAGGCGGCGAAATCGTGCCCTACGGCCTGTGGGCCACGAACCCGCCTTCGCGGGCGGGAATCGGGGGTTGCAGAGCGGTGTGCTGGGTGTGGGGCGGACCCTCCCCGCCGCTGCGGCGGCGACCCTCTCCTGAAGGGGGAGGGTTGGGGTTCCGGGGACGCGGGTGGCAGGAGCGATGGTGGGTGGTACGCGCAGACGCCCGGGGATAAAGTTCCCGGGCTGCGTTCATGCGCCGGAGGAATCCGGTTTGGTGGGGGTGGGCGGCGTTTCGCGTGGGTTGCGGGGTTTTCGGGCTGCCGTGATAATGCCGGGTGGAATAGTGCTCTGGCGGTGCCGTTGCTGGTGGTGGCGGCGGATGGGCCATCCGTCACTGCCCAAGCGCAATATGGAGGTGTGCATGGCGACCTCTCTCCGGCGGCTCGCGCTTTTTGAGAACTGCGCTTCTGCGTCTTTGCCGATATCGGGCGCGATGGCGTGCCGCACCAGACGGTGCTGTGGTATGAGCTTCAGGGCGACGAGATCATGATGAACACGGCGCGCGGGCGGGCGAAGGACCGGAATCTGAGTCGCGATGGGCGCGCGTCGTTCTGCGTGGAGTGATGGACGACGTTATGTCACCGACGCCGTCGGCACCCGCACGCTGAATTGAGTAATCAGGAGCAGGCGCAGGCCGATATCAAGCGGCTGGCGGTGCGCCATGATGGCGAAGAGGTCGCCGAGCGGATGTCCACGGGCCAGTTCACGAAGCAGGTGCGCGAGACGATTCGATGACGATCGAGCGCGGATGAGCATGGGTTCGAGGGGGGGCACTAGGCGAGAGGTCAGAGGTCAGAGGTCAGAGATCAGCAGGTTCGTCCCTTCTGGCCTCTGACCTCTGACCTCTGGCAACTGACTACTAAAGGAGAAAGCAATGGCCGTTACGATGGGCTATGCGGCGATGTTCGAGCAGTTCACGCCGAGCGATCTGATTACCTATTCTCAGCAGGCGGAGAAGGTGGGGTTCACGTCGATCATGGCGTCGGACCACTTCCACCCGTGGGTGCCGAGCCAGGGGCAGAGCGGGTTTGTATGGGCGTGGCTGGGGGCGCTGGGGGCGGTGACGGGGAAGGGGCTGCGCTTCGGGACGGGCGTGACTCCGCCGGGGCCGCGCTATCACCCGGCGATCATCGCGCAGGCGTCGGCGACACTGGAGCAGATGTATCCGGGACGCTTCTGGCTGGGGCTGGGCGCGGGCGAGGCGCTGAATGAGCATATCACCGGCGAGTACTGGCCGGAGGCACCGACCCGATTGGAGAAGCTGGCCGAGGGGATCGAGATCATCCAGCGGTTGTTCTCTGGCAAGGTGGTGAAGTACAGCGGCAAGCACTTTAAGCTGGAGAGCGCGAAGCTCTACACGCGCGGCGAGCAGGCACCGCCGATCTATGTGGCAACGGCGGGGCCGATCCAGAGCGAGCGGACCGGGAAGGTCTGCGACGGGATCATCACGCCGGGCGCGGCGGATGAGAAGATCAGGATGCTGATGGGGCGCTTCGAGAAGGGGGCGCGCGAGGCGGGCAAGGATCCGTCCACGATGCCGCGCATCATCCAGGTCCACGTCTCGTGGGCGGATACGATGGAAGAGGCGACCGAGAACGCGGTGAAGGAGTGGCCGAACGGCGGCATGAATTTCCCGAAGGGGGATATCCGCACGCCGGAGGATTTCGAGGCGATGGCGAAACTGGTGCGCCCGGAGAACTATAAGAACCGGGTGCTGATCTCGCCGGATCTCGACGACCACATCGCGCACCTGAAGCACTACGCCGAGCTGGGCTTCAACGAGATTTATGTCCACAACGTGGGGCGTAATCAGGAGGCGTTCATCAAGGCGTATGGGGAGAGGGTGGTGCCGGCGATTGTGGGGTGATTGAGAAGAGAGAAGAGAGTGGAGAGAAGAGAGTGAGGGCAGTTCCTGCACCCATCACTCTTCTCTCTTCACTCTTCTCTCTTCACAACTCGGAGGAAACATGCCACCGCGCGTGACGATCACGGGCCTCGATGGGATCCCGGAGGTGCAGCCGGGGGCCGATGTGGCGGCGCTGATCCTGGAGGGGGTCGCGGCGAGCGGCGAGGCGTTGCAGGATGGCGATCTGCTGGTTGTGACGCACAAGATCGTCTCGAAGGCCGAGGGGCAGTTGGTCGATCTGCGGACGATCACGCCGTCGGATCTGGCGCGGCGGCACGCGGCGAAGTGGGATAAGGATGCGCGGCAGATCGAGGTGGTGCTGCGCGAGGCGGCGCGGATCGTGCGGATGGAGCGGGGGCTGATCATCGCGGAGACGCGGCACGGTTTCATCTGCGCCAACGCGGCGGTGGATAATTCCAATGTGCAGCCCGACTTTGTTTGCCTGCTGCCGGAGGATGCGGATGCCTCGGCGGGGCGCATCCGCGCGGGGATTCGCGCGAACACCGGGCTGGATGTGCCGGTGATCATCTCGGATTCGTTCGGGCGACCGTGGCGCTATGGGATTGTGAATGTGGCGATCGGGGTGTCGGGGCTGAATCCGCTGGCCGATTATCGCGGCCAGCAGGATACGTTCGGGCAGACGATGCACGCTTCGATCCTGGCGGTGGCGGATGAGTTGGCGTGTGCGGCGGAGTTGGTCGCCTACAAGTTCGATAGCCGCCCGGTGGCGTTGATCCGGGGCTATGAGTTCACGCGGGCCGAGGGATCGTATCGGGACTTGCTGATGGACCCGACGCGGGATCTGTTCCGGTAGGGAGGGGGCAAAGTTCAAAGTTCAAAGTTCAAGGGTATACAGATCGAAGGTTGGAAGGTTGCGGCGGGGGCGCGCGAACTTTCCAACCTTCGAACCTTTTAACCCTTCGAACCGGTGAATCTCACTCGCGAACTACTCGGCCGCGATCTCGCGCCAGAGGCGGTAGAAGGTGGGGGCGGCGTTGGTGGGGACGCCGGTGAGCGGGTCGGGCGCGACGGTCCAGCGACCGAGGGCGACCAGGTGCTCGGTGGCGGCGCGGGCGATCTGGGGAAATTCGTCGTCCGGGCTGGCGGCGAGCGCAGCGCGCAGCGCCTCTTCCATGGTGTCGAGGGCGGCGAGGCTGGCGTCGAGGAAAGCCTTGCCGGATACGGCGTCGTAGGTGGCGACGCGGTCCTCGTGACCGGGGAGGCCGAAGAAGTGGGAGGTGTGGAGGGTGGTGAAGGGGAGGCCGCGCAGGCGGGCGATGCTGGCGCGGGCCTGGGCGATCGAGCCGAAGTAGAGCGGGCAGGAGCCGGGGCGCGAGCCGGTGCCCTGCGCGGCGTCGCCCGCGATCAGCACGCCTTCCTCCGCCCACCAGAGGGCGATCGAGTCGTCGGAGTGGCCGGGGGTGTGGATGACGTCGAAGACGATGCCGTCGCCGAGGCCGATCCGGTCGTCTTCGCGCAGCAGGCGGTTCGGCATCGTCTCGGGGCCGAAGATGGTGGGGAAGGAGGCGTGCTGGGCGGCGACGAGGGCGGGTTGGCCGAGCGCGCGGGCGGACTCGGTGAGGTAGCCGTCGAGGTGCTGGCGGTGGTCGAGCAGCAGGGGCGCGCCGAGTTCGTGGATGAGGATGCCCGCGCCCGAGGCGGCGCTGACGGCGGCGTTGCCGCCGGCGTGGTCCCAGTGGCCGTGGGTATTGATGACGGCCTGGATGGCGGAGAGTTCGCTGCCGTGCGCTTGCAGGGTGGCCTGGATGGGGCCTTCGGGGTGCTGGGCACCGCCGGTGTCGATCAGGGTTGGGCAGCGGGCGGCGATGTAGTAGACGATTACGCGCCCGTTGGTGTCGTAGCTGCACTCGATTGGTACGATTGGCGACGCCATTGATTCTCCGCCTTCTGCGCGACAAGTTCCGCTGCCAGGGTAGTCGGAGATGGGTGCGATGATGGCGCTCTCCGGCTGCGAGTTGATCCTACCCGATCTGGGGCGGGTTGTCTCTGGCCTTTCCGTACCGTGGGGGGTGGACAGTAGACTAGACACGGGGGCGGGGAGCGGGGGCCGATGGACTGAAGTCCCGGCTGAAGGCGGTCTGCGGACCGACGCGAAGTCCGCCTGCGCGGAGTGAGGACGCCGGACGGGATTCGCTTCTGCGGATGGGTGCGACTTTTCTTCGGGTGCTGCATTACTTGCTGTGAGACAGATTTCAATGCGGGTTGTTACGGGGAAAGGGGCGAAGAATGCGGAGAGTATTGGCTATCCTGGCGGTGGTCATGGTGCTTGCGCTGCTGGGCTGTGGCGCTGCTACGCCTTCACCACTGCCTGCAACCCCAACGGTCCAGGTGGTTCCAGCAACCGCCACGCCGACCGCTCTGCCGCCTACGGCGACAGCAACGCCTACGCAAACGCCAGTACCACCAACGCGCACGCCGACCGCTACGCCATTCGCAAGCTTTGACTGCGGTCTTGCCCCGATCGTGACTGCCTGGATCGATCTCGATGGCGATGGTTCGCGCGATCTGCCGGATGAGCCGCCACTGGCCGGGGTAACGTTTGTGGTCGAGTTGCCGGAGTTTTCCACTTTCACATGGAAGCGCACAACCGACGATAATGGTCGAGGCCAGTTCTACATCTTCCCGATCCCCTGCGGCTTTCGCAGCTATTTCATCTACGCAGAGGTTCCGACCGGCTACCGGGCGACCACACCAGTCCGTATCGAGCTTGTGGACTTCGGCACATTCGCGGTTGGCTTCGTCAAAGAACCGTAGGGGGTGCGGGGAACCTTACGGTCGGGGGGCGGCGTTCGGGATGCGGCGGTTACTGAGTAGGCGGTGAGGCGGGAGAGAGATGCTGAGATTTGACGTGCGGCCCCGCGTGGGTCTTGGTTCCGTATCGTTTGACTCGTCCCGCGCAGATTGCCAGGAAGCGTTCGGTGTGCCCACGCATAGCGAGAGAGACGCCGATTCCTTCCTTAAGAACAGCCTTGTGGTTTCCTTCGATGCAGATGGGCAAATCGAGTACATTGAGGCCGCATTCGATCCGACCCTGGAATTCGTCTATCGGGGGTCAATATCTTCGCGACTCCG
>JAXLWN010000270.1:0-1244 GCA_046328475.1 Chloroflexia bacterium
CGTCTTCACCGAGAAGCCGGGGGCGCGCACCGCCGCCGAGTTCCAACCGGTCCTCGCCGCGCTCGACCGCCAGCCCGTCCCCTTCGCCGCCGCCTATCTCAACCGCTGGCAGCCCTCGCTGCGCCAGATGCGCGACCTCTACCAGCAGGGCGCAATCGGCGAACTCCACTCGGTCGAACTGCGCATGGTCACCACCCAGGTGCGCCTGCGCGATCCCAACCACTGGCTCTTCAAGGGCGAGATCGCCGGGGGCGGCATCCTCACCTGGCTCGCCTGCCACTGGCTCGACTGGGTCCGCTTCGCGACCGGCCAGGACTACACCCGCGTCTCGGCCGAACTCGCCACCCTCAGCCCCGAGCCGATCACCGTGGAGGACACCGCCGCCGTCACCTTCCGCCTCGCGAACGGCGCGGTCGGCAGCCTGCACGCGGGCTACCTCCTCTCCACCGGCAACGTCGGCTACGAGGGGACCAACTACGACTGGGCGATCCACCTGCGCGGCTCGCACGGCACGCTCGCCTACCGGCGCAACGCACAGGGCGACGACCCCGTCTTCATGGAAACCAGCGCCCCCGGCTGGCGCCACGCCTCCCCGCGCGCCTATCATCTGACCATGCCGCGCGAGCGCGGCTACGGCGGGGCCGCCGGGAACGACTTCTTCCGCACCTTCCTCGCCGCCGGGCCGGGCGACGCTGCCAGCGATCTCCCCGGCGCGACCGACGCGCTGCGCGTGCTGGAGGTGCTCGACGCCATCCACGACGCCAGCCGCGAGGGGCGCACGGTGGAACTTGCGCGACACTAATTGAGACGCATACTCAATTACGCAGGAGGAACCAATGTACGCGGGGATGCTCACGACGACGCTGCGCAAGGCGCAATTCGAGGATGGGCTGCGCTTCGTGCAGCAGCTCTACGACGACGTGGTCATCCCCTTCACGCGTCGCCTGAACGGCTACCAAGGGGCCTTCACCATGGTCGATCGCGGCCGTGGCGAGATCACCGGCATCGTCCTCTACGCCACCGAAGCCGACGCCCGCCAACTCAGCCAGCAGAGCGACCTCTGGCGACAACTCTTCGTCGAGATCGGCCCCGAGCGCGAGGCGCAACTCCGCAACTACCTCGCCGCCCCGCTCGAACGCCGCGTCCAACTCATCATCTCCCAGGACGCCCAATACTTCCCGCCAACCCCCGCTGGGGACTAGAGCAAGTCATATTCGCTGCGGTCCGCGCTGGGTATCCTCCGT
>JAXLWN010000271.1:0-1241 GCA_046328475.1 Chloroflexia bacterium
GGTCGGGCGACCTCTACGACCGGCCGCTGACGCTGCACTTCCTCGAATGGCTCCGCCCCGAAGAGAATTTCCCCTCGGTGGGGGCGCTGATCGAGCAGATGGGCCGCGACGGCACGCAGACGCGCGAGGTGGTGCAAGCGTGGCGGGAGGGGAGCCCCGAGGGCTGAAGCCCTGGGCTGGGGGTGCGCTGCGGCGCACCGCGAAGCCCGCCTGCGCGGGCTCGATTGTCAACTCCTCGTTGCAGCGCTCATTGGCAAAGAGTGGTATGCCGCCGGTTCCCTTATATCAGAACCGATGTTCCCGCCAGCGAGCGCTAAACCCTTGCCGGATCGTCACCGAAAGTGCTACCATAATCGAAATGAACGTACGCTTATTGGAACAGGGGTGCTAGTGCGCGCGATCAGTCTGGCGAGTGGCAGCAGCGGCAACGCGCTGGTCGTGGAGCACGATGGCTTCGCGATGCTGGTGGATTGCGGCCTGGCTCCGCGTCGCCTGGCGACGCTGCTGCGCGAGGCGGGGATCGCGCCGACCGAGCTGGGGGCGGTGCTCTTCACGCACGAGCACAGCGACCATGTCGGCGGGGTCAACGTCGTGCCGCGCACGCACGATATCCCATTCGTGATGACGCCGGGGACCTTCCGCGCCAATCCGTTCGCGGGCGGCGCACCCGCGTTTGCGCGGCGGCGCGTGGTGGAACAACCGCTCGGCAGCACGCGCACGCTCGGACCGTTCGAGGTGACTTCCTTCCCGGTGTCGCACGATGGCGAGGAGGTCTGCGGCTATTTGATCGAGGCGGGCGGCTTCACCACGGCGGTTTTCACCGACCTCGGGGTTGCCGAGGAGCATCTGCGCGAGCCGCTATCGAAGGCCGATCTGCTGGTGATCGAGGCGAACCACGACGAGCAGATGCTCTGGAATGGGCCGTATCCTTGGCACCTGAAGCGCCGCGTGGCGAGCGACCGGGGCCACCTCTCCAACATCGCCTGCGCGCGATTCCTCTGCCAGGTGTTGCCGGAGCGCGGGCGCGAGGTCTGGCTGGCGCACCTCTCCAAGACGAATAATTTCGCGCCGATCGCCTCCAGCACCGTGCGCGCCGAACTCCACGCGCACGGCATGCGCCAGGACGCGCACGCGATCCACGTCCTGCCCCCGCAGGGCACGGTGCAACGCTGGGAACCCCAGGCGCGGCAACTGGCGCTGCAATTCGCGGATTAATTCAGCCGAAAAGTTGCGCGAGTGGC
>JAXLWN010000272.1:0-1236 GCA_046328475.1 Chloroflexia bacterium
TCTCTGGGGGAATGAGCGGTCGGGGTTCCAGCACCTCGCGATCCACGACGCCAGCGGGCGGCACTTGCACGACCTGACGAGCGGCGAGTGGGTGGTGACCGATGTGGCGGCGGTGGATGAGGCGAATCGGGTGGTCTATTTCCACGGCACGCGCGAGTCGGCGATTGAGCGCCACCTGTATCGGGTTTCGCTCGACGGCGGGCCGGTGGAGCGGATCACGGAGGGGGCGGGCTGGCACGTGACGGTGGTCTCGCCGAGCACCGGGCTGTATGTCGATAACTGGTCGCACCTGGGGGCGTCGCCGACGGTGACGTTGCGGCGGTTGGAAGGGAACGGGGAGGTCGCGACGCTGTTCGCGGACGAGGCGGCGACGGCCGAGGCGCTGGGGCTGCGGGTGCCGGAGCTGACGACGTTCCAGACCGAGGATGGCGCGACGTTGCACGCGGCGATCTATGCGCCGCCGGGTGCTGGCCAGGATGGAAAGCGGTATCCGCTGATCGTGTCGGTGTATGGTGGGCCGCACGCGCAGATGGTGCAGGATTTCTGGGGCATGACGATCGATCTGCGGGCGCAGTTTCTGGCGCAACAGGGATATGTCGTGCTGAAGGTGGACAATCGCGGGAGTGCGAAGCGGGGGTTGCGGTTCGAGGCACCGATTCACCGCGACATGGGGCGGATCGAGGTGGCGGACCAGGTTGAGGGGGTGCATTGGATCAGCAAGCGCCCTTATGTGGATAGCAAGCGGGTCGGGATCTATGGCTGGAGCTATGGTGGATTCATGACCTGCATGGCGCTGATGCGTGCGCCGGAGATTTTTAAGGTGGGCGTGGCGGGTGCGCCGGTGACGCACTGGGATGGCTATGACACGCATTACACGGAGCGGTACATGGGGCACCCGGCCGAGAATGCGGCGGGGTACCGCGAGAGTTCGCCGCTCTCGCATGTGGAGGCGCTGCGCGGCAAGCTGCTGCTGATTCACGGGATGGTGGATGAGAATGTCCACTTTCGGCATACGGCGCGGTTGATCGCGGCGCTGACGGCGGCGGATAAGGCGTATGACCTGGCCATCTTCCCGGAGGAGCGGCACATGCCCCGCGATGCGAAGGGGCTGGAGTACATGGAGCGGCGGATTTACGAGTACTTCCGGGACAATCTTTGAGGAAGTACGAAGTACGAACGACGAAGTACGAACGAGATTGACCAGCGGCACAGCCCTTTACTTCGTACTTCGTACTT
>JAXLWN010000273.1:0-1220 GCA_046328475.1 Chloroflexia bacterium
GATCTGCGGCATCGCCCACTCGAACGCGCGGTAGAGCAGCACATGCAGCGGCGCGGTCGGGATCCACTCCTCCGCGCGCAGAATGTGCGTGATCTGCATCAGATGGTCGTCCACCACGTTCGCCAGGTGATAGGTCGGGAACCCGTCCGACTTCAGCAGCACCGCATCTTCCAGCGTCCGCGCATCGACCGTGATCTCGCCGCGCACGAGGTCGGTGAAGCTGACCTGTCCCTCCAGCGGCACCTTCAGCCGGATCACCGGCTCTTTCCCCGCCGCGCGGAACGCCGCCAGCTGCGCCTCGACCTCCTCGGGCGACAGAGAGCGGCAGCGGCGGTCGTAGCCGGTCGGCTCCCCCTTCGCCTGCCGCTCGGCGCGGATCGCCGCCAGCGTCTCCGGCGAGCAGAAGCAGCGATAGGCGTGCCCATGCTCCACCAGCCAATCGGCCGACTGCCGGTAGAGTTCCTGCCGCTCGCTCTGCACGTAGGGGCCGTAGTCGCCGATTTCCTTGCCCGCCAGCGGGTGCCCGGCCTCGTCCACCGCCAGCCCCTCGTCCCAGTCGAGCCCCAGCCAGGTCAGCCCCTCGGTGATGCTATCGAGCGAACGTTCGACCAACCGCTTCTGGTCGGTATCCTCGATCCGCAGGATGACCGTGCCCCCGTGGTGGCGGGTGAACAGCCAGTTGAACAGCGTCGTGTGGGCCGACCCGACGTGGAGATCCCCGGTCGGGCTGGGCGCGAAGCGCGTCCGAATCGTCGTCTGCGAAGCTGCGGTCATGCTCCCCTGTCCCTTCGCTGCGGCGGGGGAGACAGCAGCGCCTCGCCGCGCGCGTCGCCCCACCGATCCAGGGAATGCTACCGGGCAAACGCCATTCGCGGCAACCCTGCGACGCCCTGAAACGCCGCAAACCAGGCAATTGCCAGATGCCGTTCCACCATCAATGCGATGAGCCCGACCACAATGAAGGGCGCGCGTCGAGTGGGCGCATCGGCCCACCCGACGATTCGTACCGTGCGGGTGACTTCGCTACGGGTACATCGCGCCACCGAACTCGTCGTCGAGTGCTTTCCAGAGCACCTGGGCAAACCAGCCCCGCGTGCTTGGCGCGTTCCAGTCCGAGAAGGGATAGTCGTACGCCTGCTGCTCGGGGAGATTGCCGGCGCTGTAGTAGTAGGTGATCAGATCCCGGCGGTGTCCCGACGCGGCCGGCACATCCGGGAAGT
>JAXLWN010000274.1:0-1209 GCA_046328475.1 Chloroflexia bacterium
TTCACCCGCGCCACATCCTCGCGGATCGGCACCGCCCCCACCTTCATCTTGATCGCCCGCGCCCCCATCTCGACGCTATCGATCATCTCCTGCTGCAACTCGCGCAGCCCCTTCCCCTCCTCGTAATAGCCCCCCGCCACATAGGTCGGCACCCGGTCGCGAAAGCCGCCGAGCAGCTTGTAGAGCGGCAATCCCGCCACCTTCGCGCGGATATCCCACAGCCCGATATCGATCGCGCTGATCGCCCGCGTCGTCATCCCGCGCCGCCCGATCAGCTTCGGAATCCACATCTTGTGCCAGAGCCGCTCCACATCGATCGGGTCCTCCCCGATCAACACCGGCTTCAGCGTCTCCACCGTCGCCCGCCCGATCGCCCCCCCCGCCCCCAGCCCGATCCCCGTAATCCCCTCATCCGTCTCAATCCGCACCAACTCCAACCCGGCATGCGTATAGGTATGCAGCCCATTAGAAATCGGCTTATGCCGTGGCCACTTATACTCCTCGGTCGTAATCCCCGTGATCTTCATCGCCCCTCCTTCGCGCACGCCAGCCACTATCGCGGCAGCATCTTCGCCCACCAGACAGGTGCTGGCAAATACAGAGATGGGCAACCAACAATGGTAGGGGCGGGTCTCAGACCCGCCCTCGTCGCCCGCCACTCAATTACCTTGCAACCACTTGCTCCGAATCAGATCCCTCCCCAGAACCGCTCCATCGCCGCCATCGTCCGCGCCAACTCCTCGAAATGCGGCAATCCCCGCGTCGGCGCGATCCGCTCCGCGCGCCAGTTCGGGTGCCGCTCCGTCATCCCCGGCAACGCCTCGAACGACGAATAGGCATCCTCGTCGTGCAGCACCAGCACCGGTTGCGTCAGCCGCTCATAGACCGTGCTGCGCACATTCTCCGTGAACAACCCCCCGCTGATGAACGCGAGCGGCGCAAACCGCGCGCCCGGCTGATGGCTCGTCGCGAAGTCATACTCCACCAACCCTGGATCCGGCTGCCCCACAAAACTCTTCCGCAGGAAGTAACGAATACTCGCCCGCGTCGCCAGCAAGTCATAGAACGGCTGGCTCCACACCGGCACCGAGAACGCCCGCAAACGCCGCTCATTCGCGCGCATACGCTCCTCACGTTCCTCCACCCCCTCCCCATCGCGCTTCTGCCCCAGCCCAGTCGGCGAGATCAGCACCAGTGAGCGAATCCGCC
>JAXLWN010000275.1:0-1188 GCA_046328475.1 Chloroflexia bacterium
ACATCACCCACAAATGTCGATCTCCCCCCTCGCCATACGACTACATAGTGAAACCGGCCGTTTCACCCCGAACGCGAAACACTCAACGAGGAGTACCCCAATGACCGCGAAGATCGAGAGCCTGCCGACGAACCAGGCCCCCCTGGCCGGGCGGCGCGAATGGATCGGGCTCGCCGTGCTCGCGCTCGCCTGCCTGCTCTACGCCATGGACCTCACCGTCCTCCACCTGGCCCTCCCGACCATCGCCGCCGACCTGCGACCCACCAGCACCCAACTGCTCTGGATCGTCGACATCTACGGCTTCCTGGTCGCCGGATCGCTCCTCACCATGGGCACCCTCGGCGACCGCATCGGCCGCCGCAAGCTCCTCATGTTCGGTGCCAGCGCCTTCGGGGCCATCTCCATCGTCGCCGCCTTCTCCAACAGCGCCGAGATGCTGATCGCCATGCGCGCCCTGCTCGGCGTCGCCGGTGCCACCCTCGCCCCTTCGACCCTCTCGCTCCTCTTCACCATGTTCCAGAATCCCCGCGAGCGCACCGTCGCGATCGGCGTCTGGATCACCGCCTTCTCGGCGGGCGGCGCGGTCGGTCCGGTCCTCGGCGGCGTGCTCCTGGCGCACTTCTGGTGGGGCTCCGTCTTCCTGCTCTCCGTGCCGGTGATGGCGCTGCTCCTCATCCTCGGCCCGCGCGTCCTCCCCGAATATCGCTCCCCCGACGCCGGTCGCCTCGACGTCATCAGCGCGGCGATGTCCCTGGTCGCGGTCCTCACCGCCATCGTCGGCCTCAAAGAAGCGGCCCAAAACGGCCTCGACCCGCGCGCCGCCCTCTTCCTCACCATCGGCCTGGCGGTCGGCATCCTCTTCATCCGTCGCCAGCTGACCCTGCCCGACCCGCTGATCGACGTGCGCCTCTTCAGCATCGCCGCCTTCCGCACCGCCCTGGTCATCAACGTCCTCAGCATCTTCGTCGCGGTCGGCTACTTCCTCTTCATCGCGCAATACCTGCAACTGGTGCTCGGCCTCACCCCTCTGGTCGCCGGACTCTGGTCCCTCCCCTCGTCCGCAGGCTTCATCATCGGCGCGCAACTGGCCCCGCGCCTCGGGCGACGCATCCGCCCCGCCGTGGTCATGGGCGTCAGCCTCAGCCAGGCCGCCATCGGCCTGCTCATCCTCACCCAGGTCGGCGCGAC
>JAXLWN010000276.1:0-1188 GCA_046328475.1 Chloroflexia bacterium
CTCGATGCCGGCGTTGTTGAAGAGATAATCGACGCCGCCGAAGCGCGCGGTCGCCGCGTCGGCCACCCGCGCCCAATCGGCGGCCAGGCTCACATCGGCCACCACCGCCAGCCCCTCGCCCCCCGCCGCAGCGACCTGCGCCACCACCCCATCGAGCGCCGTTTGCCCCAGATCCACCGCGACGACACGCGCCCCTTCCTGTCCGAAGCGCACCGCCGCCGCCCGCCCGATCCCCCCGGCCGCGCCGGTCACCACAACCACCTTGCCCGCGAATCGCGCACTCATGGCCAGCCCTCCCGCGCAGCGTGGCTTCATTTCCGACCTGATCCGGCCGCTACGATACGCGCGAGCACAGGTGGCGTCAAGCCGAGCACCGGATTGTCAGGTCCAGCTCAGCGATGGCGGCGCGCGAGGGTAAGGGCGACGCGCAGGCTGGCACGCCAGCTCTCGGCAACGGTGGCGAGGAAGCGATCGGCCTGCTCGGGCGAGGCGGCGACGAGGAAGGCGCGCAGTTGCGCGTTCAGCGCGGCGTCGGCGTGCAGCGGGCCGAGGATGAGGTCGAGCGGGTCGGGGAGAAGCTCGGCGGTGCTGGTCTCCAGGGTGCGCGCCAGCCGGTCGAGCAGCGCCGGGTCGGGGTCGGCGAGGGCGTCGTCCTCCAGGGCGACGATCGCCTCGGGCGGCACTCCCGCGAAGGCGGCCAGCGTCTCCTGCGACCAGCCGCGCCGGTGCCTCAATTCGCGCAGGCGCGATCCGCTCACGCTCCCCCCATGCGTTGCTCGGGCTGCCGACGCCATTATAGCGGTGCCCGGTTGAGGACCGGTGGAGGAGATTCCTGGCCCGGGCGTTGCATTCGCGAGGCGCGAGGCATATGTCGTATATCGCAAGAGAACGAAGAGGCGAGCGTGCAAACCCGGAATGCAGAACTCGAAACCCGGCAGACAACCGCGACGCGGGCGTGGCTGATCGAGAACCCGGTGGCCGGACAGGGCGATTAGGCGGAGCAGATCGCCGCCGCGCAGGCGACGTTGCGCGCGGCAGCGGCGCACGGCGTTGGCGGTTCTGCCCGGCGGCACGGTGAATGTCTGGGCGACCGAGTTGGGTGCCGACCAGCACAAGGCCGACATCGCGCGGCGCATCGCGACCGGCAGGCGTCACACGGTCGATCTGAGCAAGGTGAACGATCGCTAC
>JAXLWN010000277.1:0-1170 GCA_046328475.1 Chloroflexia bacterium
TCGCCTTCGGGGAGCAGGGCGATGAGCGCGGCGGCACCGCTGCAGAATCGGATGAAGCGGGCGGCGGGGCCTGCGGGGGCGGGGCGACCCGGCCTGCGCCCGCTGATCGCGGCGATGGTCGCGGCGACGGTGGTGATCAGTCAGTTCGGGCTGAACTGGGGTCGGCCGGAGGATGGCATCCTGGTCGGACTCTCGCTCGGCGCGTTCATGCTGGTGCCGAACGGGATCGCCTGGACCCTCGGGCCGGTGCTGATCTGCGAGCTGTCGATCGCGAGCTACTACTTCGCCGACTACGGGCTGAGCCTGCGGCTGATCGTGACCGGGTTGGCGATGGTGCTGGCCTTGCCGACCATCCTCAGTTCGAATCGCGCCGATCCGCGCTACCGGCGGGTCTTCATCCCGGCGATGGCGCTGCTGATCATCGGCACCATCGGTAACCTCGCTTTCTCGGGCGAGGACTACACGATCAAGTATCTGCGCTACCAGGTGTTGCAGATTCTGGCGCTGGTGCTGGTGGCGTGCGCCGTGCGGACCAAGCGCGAGATCATCAACCTGGCCGTGCTGACGATGCCGGTGATGCTGGCGAGCGCGTTCGTCGCGGTCTGGCAGCATTATGCGCGCGGGAGCGCGCTGGGCAGCGACCTCGTCACGATCTGGAAGGGGCGCTCGACCGGGTTGGCGGGCAGCCCGGTGCTGATCGCCAACCAGTTGACGGCGGGCCTGGTGCCGCTGCTCGGGTTGCTGGCGTCGCTGCGCTGGCGGCGCGACCGCTGGCTCGCGGCGACGATCATGGCCGCGCTGGTGCTGGCGCTCGGTATCTACTTCACCTACACCCGCTCGGCACCGCTCGCGCTCGCGCCCGGACTGCTGGCGATGGGGCTCTGCCTGCGCGGCCAGCGGCGGCTGATCATGGTGGGCGGCGTGGTGGGGGCGGCGGCGATGTTCCAGCTGCTCGCGGGGACTGGGTTGATCGGCTCGCGCTACTATCTCGGGGCGGAAGATGACAACAGCGCCGCCAGCCACGATGCGCTTTTGCAGGTGGCGCTCGCCATCGCGCTCGACAACCCGATCTCGGGGGTCGGGCACGAGCATTTCGAGGAGCTTTCGCTCGAATATGCGGGCGAGCTCGACAGCGCCGCGGCGAGCAACGCCTCGCTCGGCGTGGACCGG
>JAXLWN010000278.1:0-1170 GCA_046328475.1 Chloroflexia bacterium
CTTTGCCAATAATTATGGGACGCCGCCGGGGCAGTCGGAGTTGGTTTGCGGTCAGATTCTCAAGGAATTGCCGCGCGATGAGGTGATTGTTAGCTCGAAGGCGGGCTACCGGATGTGGCCGGGGCCGTATGGGGATGGGCTGAGCAAGAAGTACATCGTGGCGTCGTGCGATCAGAGTTTGCAGCGGTTGGGGCTGGAGTATCTCGACATTTTTTACCTGCACCGGCCGGATTATGAGACGCCGCTGGAGGAGAGTCTGGGGGCCCTCGATTTGCTGATCCGGCAGGGGAAGGTGCTGTATGGCGGCGTGAGCAATTTTCCGGGGGCGCACTTTGCCGAGGCGGTGCGGATTTGCCAGCGGGAGGGGTTTGCGCCGATCACGATCCATCAGCCGTCGTACAGCATGATCAACCGGCGGATCGAGTGGGATTTGCTGCCGCAGACGGAGCGGGCGGGGACGGGGGTGATCGTCTTCTCGCCGCTGGCGGGCGGGTTGCTGAGCGGGAAGTATCTCGATGGGACGATCCCGGCGGATTCGCGGGCGGCGCTGTCGTGGGGCGAGGAGAATGCGCGGTCGCGGCTGACGCCGGAGCGGCTGGCGACGCTGAACGCGCTCGATGATATTGCGCGGCGGCGGGGGCAGACGCTGTCGCAGCTGGCGCTGGCCTGGGCGCTGCGGTTGCCGGGGTTGACCAGTGTGCTGATCGGGGCGTCGCGGGTGGGGCAGATCGAGGAGAACGTGGGGGCGCTGGCGAACATGAGCTTCTCGGCGGAGGAGTTGGCGGAGATCGATGCGCTGAGTCCGGCGCGGCCGTAAGTGGTACGAGAGAGGCCGGTGGATTGAAATCCCGGCTGAAGGCTCCCGTTGGTCGCCGCGAAGTCCGCCTGCGCGGACTGGGGCGGGTGGCGTGCGCTAGCGGGGAGATGTTTGTAGGGTCTGGAGAGCGCGCAGGGTGGCGTCGGGGGTGGGGTAGGACGTGCCGCCGGGGAGGCCGAAGGTGAGGCCGGTGGCCCAGAGGTCTTCGGTTTCGGCGGCGGGGCGAGGGCGCGAGAAGTAGAAGCCCTGGCCCCGGTCGCAGCCGATTTCGCGCGCCCAGGCGACCTGCGCGGCGGTTTCCAGCCCTTCAGCGGTCACGTCGAGGCCGAGGCCGTGCGCGAGGTCGGCCACGG
>JAXLWN010000279.1:0-1169 GCA_046328475.1 Chloroflexia bacterium
CGACGCGGGCGCGGAGAGGGCAGCCGATTCGCGCGTGGCGGTCACGGCGAAGGCTTGCGCGGCGGTGGACGGACCCGAGCCGAGGTCCACTTCTCGCCCGGCATTGCGCTGGTAGAAGGTGAGGGCGGTCCCGGCGAAGAGGAGCGCGAAGATGAGGGCCAGGCCCACGGTGGTGGCCCGCCAGTGGCCCGGGTTGCCGCGACGGCGCGGGGCGACGACGATCAAGGGCTCGTTGCGCCAGGGGGAGGCCATTTCGGGCACGGGGGTCGCCATCAGGTAGCGCTTCACCTGCCGGTCGATCTGCTCGAACGCCGTGGCGGTCGCGCGACACTGCGCGCAGGTGGCCAGGTGGCGCTGGACCTGCGCCACCTCCTCCGGCGTTGCCGCCCCGTCTTGCATCGCGGAGAGCAGCTCCTCGATGCGGGCGTGCTCATCGGTCATGGTTCGGTATCCTTCCCTTCCAGGATCGCGCGCAGTTCTTTGCGCGCCCGGAAGATGCGCCCCTTCACGGCGGAGAGGGTCAAGTCGGTGATCGCGCAGATCTCCGCGTAGCTGAAGCCGTCCACGCTGAGCAGCAGGCACTCGCGGTCGGCGCGCGGCAGGGAGGTCAGGGCGGCGCGCAGCGCTTCGCGCTCGATCACCAGGTCCTCCGGGCCGCTGAGGGGGGTGCGATCCTCGATCGTTGGCTCGCCGTCCCGCTCGTCGTCGCCGTCCCCTCGGCCGAAGGGGAGCCAGGCGAAGAGCTTGCGCCTGCGCCAGTGGCTGCGGGCGTTGTTGCGGGCGATCTGGAAGAGCCAGCCGGTCAGGTTGAGATCCGCGCTCGTCTCCGGCAAGGCGCGATAGGCGGAGAGGAAGGTATCCTGCGTGAGATCGCGCGCCACCTCGGCATCCCCCACCATGCCGTAGAGGAAGCGATAGAGGCGGGGCTGATATTCGCGCACGATGAGCTCGAACGCATCCGCGTTCCCCGCTCGCACCGCTTCGATTACGCGCGCGTCAACGGTCATCGACCGCGCCCCGCCACGACTCGCCTCGCCACATCGGTCCGCCAGCCGCGCCCCCGCGCGACCGCCGGGTGCGATCACCCGGTCTACAGAGAGCAATGCGCGAGATGAGAAAAAGTTCCGCAGGTGTCGCAAGGTGGCCCGCGACCGGGGGTATTATGCGGG
>JAXLWN010000028.1:0-81687 GCA_046328475.1 Chloroflexia bacterium
CACGACTCACGACTCACGACTCGAAACGGAGGACTACAATGCTTCGCACAGCTCTGCCGGTTGTCAATGGGGCCACGACGGTTGCGCTGTCGGTCTCGCGGATTCGCGCGTTGCAGGATGAGGTGCGCCAGCTGGCGCGCGAGCGCAATGCGGTGATTTTGGCGCACAACTATCAGGTGCCCGAGGTGCAGGATGTGGCCGATTTTGTCGGCGATTCGCTGGGACTGTCGATCGAGGCGGTCCGCACGACGTCGCCGGTGATCGTGATGTGCGGCGTCTATTTCATGGCCGAGACGGCGAAGATCCTGAACCCGGAGCGGACGGTGCTGATCCCGGACGAGACGGCGGGGTGTTCGCTGGCCGACTCGATCACGGTGGAGCAGTTGCGCGAGTGGAAGGCGCAGCATCCGGGCGCGGTGGTCGTCAGCTACGTGAATACGACGGCGGCGATCAAGGCGGAGTCGGACTACTGCGTGACGAGCGGCAACGCGGAGGCGGTGATCCGCTCGATCCCGGAGGAGAAGCAGATCCTGTTCTGCCCGGATGTGTTCCTAGGCTCGTGGCTGAAGAAGACGCTGAAGCGCGAGAATATGGAAGTCTGGATGGGCGAGTGCCACGTCCACGCGGGGATTCGCCCGTCGGCGGTGGCGGCGGTGCTGGAGGCGAACCCGGACTCGGAGTTGCTGATTCACCCGGAGTGCGGCTGCACGAGCCAGCTGGTGTATGCCTGCAACCTGGGCAAGCTCCCGGCGGGGCAGACGCACGTGCTCTCGACCGAGGGGATGGTGAAGCGGGCGAAGACGTCGCCGGCGAAGACGCTGGTGGTGGCGACGGAGACGGGGCTGCTGCACCGGCTGCGGAAGGATGCGCCGGAGAAGAATCTGCTGGCGGCGGATGACACGGCGGTCTGCCGCTACATGAAGCAGATCACGCTGCCGAAGCTGCGGGATACGCTGCGCGACATGCGGCCGGAGGTGACGGTGGATCCGGCGATCGCGGAGCGGGCGCGGCTGGCGATCGACCGGATGCTGGCGGTGCGGGTGTAGTTTTCCCGACGCGAAAGCGGGCCGAGATCTCTTGCTCCCGGCCCGCTTTTTGTCTTGCGCATTAGCGTTTCAGCAGGGCCTGACCTCCAACGTTCGCGCAAATAGGAGCGCCCCGTGCTTACGGCCTGCCGACCGAGCGAGGGCTGCGGGGAGTTTGTGCGTTGTATTGGTCGGGGACCATTCGCGCGGCGCGTTCCCTGCTCGCTGCGGACATGCCGGGGATACTGCCGACGTAGTGGGCGTATTGGATGAGATTGACGGTAGGGGTTGCTCATCGTCTGTCGCGTGCCCATCATGCGGGAGATGAAGGCGATGGCCTGGATGACACGTTGTCGGGTTCGTCCGCTAGTGGGCGAGGCCGCGAGGTCCGGTCGGTCCTCCATGGCCCGCGCGATCATCGCCGCGACTGGCGCGGGATCCTGCGGCGCGGCGAACGGCGCCGATCGCGCGCCGCCGGCTGTGCTTTCGGCGGGACCCGGCACCGATGGTGAACAGCGAACTTGAACGGATTGGCCCAGGTGCTGACGTGGCCGGGGGCCGGTCTGATCGTCCAGCCAGGAGTTGTTGGTCGCCGGGGGGATTCGACCCGTTTAACCGTCGTGCCGAGTGCCGGATCGAGGGTAAGAATATGCTCATCAGGCGCGCTGTTTTGCAGGTTCTCGTTGATCCGGTCCGCTCGACAGATGAAGGCGTGCGCGGCACCGACGGCTTCGATGGCATTCTCGCCGCCGTTGTGCCGCAGCTCTTGGGGCGGCGTGGCGACTTCGACCAGGCCGACGATCTGCCGGCTTCGTTGAGCGCGAACGCCTGGCTGCGTTTGCCGTCCGGGGTCAATCGTGCCTTGCCATGCGCGATGTTCGGCATTGTTGATCGCCTTGGCGACCGCCGCCCATTGCGCCAGTCGACGTGCCTGTTCCGATATCCCCCTGGTCGTTGATGCCGTCAATGCTGATGGTGCCCTTGAATCGGCGCTGCCAGGTGACCCTGTTAGCCGACCGCTGATTTGCAACTGAGGAAGCCGTGCGGCGTGCCGAGGTGCGATTGCCAGAGGAGAATCATCGCCGACGTGGTCCGCCTCGTTGTTCAAAGTTCCCCGTTGGTTCGAGGTCGATGATGTTGTACGTGCCGTTTTGCGTGGGTGCGAGGAGGGCGGCAGATGTAGAGAATGCGGTCGTCTCCGATCGGCTGTTATTGGTCTGCGATGTTCCGGGGGAGCTGGGTTTGCGCAGTCGTGACCATTCGACGCCGGGCATGTCATCTCGTCGAGATCGACCTTGATGGCGACGGTGCGGCCGAGTTGGAGGGCCTGGGCGCTGCGGGCGTAGACCTTCCAGGAGGTGCGAGTCTGGTAGGGGGCTTCGCCGGGGGGCTGGATCTCGAAGGCGAAGTCGATGCTGCGGAAGGCACCGCGCCCGTCGCGGCCGTTGCCGATCTCCTCGAAGCCGATGATCATGCCTTCGTAGGGGTAGGCGGCCTGGGTGCGGGCCTGGTTGGCGGGTGCCACGGGACTGCCGGTGCGCCGCAGGCCGACGAGCAGGAGTGCGCCGATGGCGGCGAGCACGACGAGGAGGATCAGGAGGAGGAGTGTGTTCATCCGAACTGGTGTCGCGACAACGGCGGTTACGCCCCTGTCACGCTATTGAACTGGTATATTCGCGCTGCTATGCTTCGGCGTCATCCGGGGCAATGCCCTTCGTTAATGACTCCTTGGTCATAAGCGGCGAGTCGTTGGAGTAATCGCTTTCGCCTGGCGATTACCTTTTGCCCGATCTCAACTATCTCCTGACGAATACCCGAGTGTGGCTCATTGGCCGACAACTCTAATCGTGGGTTGTTCTCAGGCTGACCTGGCATTTCCTGCTTGTCTCGTGAACTGCACTGCATCTGTCGCCTCGTCTCGTACCGGAAGCCAGAACTCTGGCGGCGGATAGTATGACAGAGGTGGGCGGGGTTTTGCACTTGGGGATGGGGTTAAGGGTTGGCGGCGAAGTGCCAGTCGGCGATGTTGCGGAAGCGGTCGGCGGGGGTGTCGAGGGGATCGGCGGTGACGCCTTCGATGCGCTTGCTGACGGCGAAATGGTATTGGGGGTAGTAGAGGATTAGGCTCGGCACTTCGGTGGCGAAGATCTGCTGGAAGGTGGCGTAGGCGGCCTTGCGCTTGCCATTGTCGGTCGTCAGGCGGCCCTCTTCGAGCAGTTGGTCGGCCTGCTGGTTGGTCCAGTCGGCGAAGTTGTAGCCGGTCTCGGCCTGGCTGGAGTGCCAGCCCTGGTAGGGGTCGGGGTCGGCGGCGAGGCCTTCCCAGCCGGAGAGGGCCGATTCGTAGTTGCGGGTGGCGACGAGCTGGGTGACTTCCTCGGGGGTGCGCACGACAACGGTGACTTTGGCCCCGAGCGCGCCGTATTGCGCGGCGAGCAGGTTCGCCACCGCCGAGCGCGCCGGGTCGTTGTCGGTGAGCAGCTGGAATTCGAGGCGCTGGCCGTTCTTCTGGAGGACGCCATCGGCGGCGGGTTTCCAGCCTGCGCCGTCGAGCAGTTGCTTCGCTTTGGCGGTGTCGTGCGGCCAGGATTGCGCGGCGTAGGCCCAGGAACTCGGCAGGATCGGGCTGTTGCCGGGGGTGCCCCAGCCTTGCAGGCCGTCGCGGACCAGCGCCTCGCGGTCGGTCGCCAGGGCGAGGGCCTGGCGCACCTCGCGCTCGGCGAAGGCCGATTTCTTCAGGTTGAGGAAAAGGGCGGTGTAGCCCGCGAGCGACGGCCCGTAGACGTTGGCGGTGTTGCCGATCGCGCCCGCCTGCGGCAGGCTGCGCGCGGGGATGTAGCCGATGCCGTCCACGTCGCCTTGCACAACCGCCTGGATCGCGGCCTGGGTGTTCGGGTAGGCCCGGAAGCGCAAGCCCTCCAGTTGCGCCTTCTGACCGTAGTAGGCCGCGTGCGGCTTCAGCGCGACTTCGACTTTCGCGGTGTCCAGCTCTTCGAAGGCGAACGGGCCGGTGCCGACCGGTTGCAGGTTGAAGGCGTCGTTGGGGAGGTCGCCCGCTTTCACCGACGCCAGCAGGTGTTCGGGCAGGATGCCGATGCCGGTGTAGGCGAGGAAGGGGGCGAAGGTGCGGGGGAGGGTGCAGATCACGGTGCGATCGTCGGGGGTCTCGACGGTGACGGTGCGCCAGAAGTCGGCGAGGACCGGGCTGCCGGGGAAGGCGGCATCCTGCATCAGCTGGATGGTGAAGAGGACATCCCGGGCGGTGAAGGGTTGCCCGTCGTGCCAGGTGACGCCCTGGCGCAGGGTGAAGACGTAGCGCCGCCCGTCCTCCTCGACCTTCCACGACTCGGCGAGGTCGGGCACGATCTCGCCGCGCGCATCGGCGCGGGTCAGGCCGCTGAAGATCAGCGCGCTGAGGTCGCGATCGACCTGGTTGGTCGCCAGCAGCGGGTTGAGCATCGTCGGGGTGCCGACGACTGCTTCGCGGTAGATGCCCTGCGGCACGGCGGTGGTCGGGGTGGCCGCTGGCGTCAGCCCGTTGCCGATCGGCAGGCTCCCCTTCTGGTAGGCGAGGACGGCTCCGAGCGCGATCGTCACGACGATCAGCGCGCCGAGGAGTACCGCCAGCCAGCCCGTGCGACTCAAAGCCCTCATGACACCTCGGGTTCCGGGTTTGAAGGTTCGAAAGTTCGAAAGTTCAGAGAGCCAACCTTCAAACCTTTGAACTTTCGAACCTGCAACCGTACTTATGGCAAAGCTGCGGCCCCACTGCTGTTGCGCAGCAGTGTCCGCAGGTCGATGATGGCCTGGTAAGGCGATTACGAGACGTAGACCACGGTCAGGACCGCGACCGCCATGAAGGCGATTGCGAGCCCGATGGTGAACTGGAAGAGCGTCTTCTCGACGCCGCGCCGCGTGCGATGGATCGTCGTGGAATCGTTGAAGGTGCCGGTGAAGCCCTGGCCTCGCAATTGCAAGATCACCGCGATGATCAGCACGACCGCCAGGATCGTCTGCACCAGAAAAAGGACATTCTCCACGGTTCGGAGCCTCCTACCTATCGCCGCGCGTCTCGGTCGCGCGCCCCCGGTGGATTACAGGCAGGAGTATAGCACAGCGTTGCGGGGATGGCGATAGCCATGCGAGAAAAAACCGCGTACGTATGCTGGTTGCTGATGCGACGATTGGGGGATACAATCACAATTCCTTGGGCCGAAGCCACACCGGGACTGAAGCCCCGGCTAAGGGCTGCGGCCACGAAGTCCGCTCACGCGGACTGGGACGGTGGGCTTGCGGTGGTTTGTGGTTGTCCTGTGGAGGCGTGAGTGGAACGTTTGCCGGACCCGGTCGCCGGGGTGCGCCTGCGCGAGAGTGCGGTGTTGATCCCGCTCTACGAGTGCGATGGCGAGCCGCAGTTGCTCTTCATCAAGCGGACCGACAAGGTTGGGCTGCACAAGGGGGAGATCGGTTTCCCGGGCGGGCGGCTTGAGCCGGAGGACCCGACGCCGCTGGCGGCGGCGCTGCGCGAGGCGTACGAGGAGCTGGGCATTCTGCCGGAGGCGGTGACGCCGCTCGGGGCGCTGCCGTCGGTCAATACGGTCGTCAGCAGCATGCTGATCTTCCCGTTTGTCGGGCGACTCGCCGCGCCGCCCGACCTGATCCCCGATCCGTTCGAGGTGGCCGAGACGATCGAGGTGCCGCTGGCGGTGTTGCGCGACCCGGCGACCTATCACGAGGAGGATTGGGTCATTCGCGGCGCGGAGCGGCGGATCTTTGTCTATCGGTATGCGGGGCACGCGATCTGGGGCGCGACCGGGCGGATCGTGCAGTTTTTCCTCCAGCGGCTGGAACGCTGGCCGTGGGGGCCGACCGAGCGGGCGTGGGATCTGGATGATGTGGCGGCGGCGCTGGCGGGGACGGCGGAGGGGAATTGAGAATGGAGAATGTAGAAATGAATACGGGGTTGGGTGAGGTGGTGGCGCTTGCGTAGCTGCGTGGTTGGGGTGGGGTTGGCCCCCTACATCCCCCATGTATGCTGGGGGGACTGTATGGCGTGGCGATTGCGTGGTTGGGTGGCTGGGGGGGGGTGGCCACCGACCCACCTGCGGTGGTGCCCGCCCCGCATGCGGGGGACTTGCGCAGGTGGTAATCCAAGGTTTGTGCTTGGTGTGTCGTGCTCTGTGTCTCTGTACCTCTGCGGTATTCCCCTTTCTCCGCTCTCCCTTCTCCTTTCATTCCCGCGACGTGGCGGTTTTCGGTGCTCCGCGTTGTTATAATCGGGGTGAAGGGCACAACAGATGGGGAGGGGCGCACCGGGAGGGGGGCTGCGATGGTGACGGCGGCGACGGGCGTGACCGAGGTGCGGCTGGCGGAGGTGATGGCGGCGTTGTCGCTCGCCACGGATCTGGCGATGGGGCAACCTCTGGAGCAGGCGTTGTGTTCGTGTGTGCTGGCGGTGCGGCTGGGGGAGGCGCTCGGGCTGGATGAGCGCGAGTTGCGCGATGTCTATTACCAGGCGCTGCTGCGCTACATCGGGTGCAACGCCGAGACGCACGCGATGGCGGCGTTGATGGGGGATGAGCTGGCGGTGCGGCAGGATTTCGCCCAGATCGATACGGGCGACAATCCGGCCGTCGCGCGGATGGTGATTCGGTATTTGCGCAGCGCGAACGCGGGCGCTTCGCCTTTCACGATCGCCCGGAATGTGGTGCAGGGGCTGGTCAATGCGCCGACCTTCATGAAGGAGTCGTTCTCGGGGCACTGCGAGGTTGCGCAGCGGCTGGCGACCCGCCTTGGCTTTGATGAGGGGGTGATCGTGCCGCTCGGGCAGTTGTACGAGCGGTGGGATGGCAAGGGGCTGCCGAACGGGCTGAAGGGGGAGGCGGTCGCGCTGGCGGTGCGCCTCGTAACGCTGGCGCAGGACGCGGTCATTTTCCACCGGCTGGGCGGCGTCGAGGCGGCGGTGAAGACGGCGAAGGAGCGGCGGGGCGGGGCGTATGACCCGCGCATGGTCGATGTTTTCTGCGATCAGGCCGAAACCTTGCTGGCGGGGTTGGAGGAGGAGCCGTCGTGGGATGCGGTGCTCGCGCTCGAACCGGGCGAGCGGCGCTACTTCACCGACGAGGAACTCGACAACGCCTGCACGGCGATCGCCGATTTCACCGACATCAAGTCGCCGTTCCTGCTCGGGCATTCGCCCGGCGTCGCCGCGCTGGCTGCCGGGGCGGCGGAGCGATGCGGCTTGCCCGCCGCCGATGTGGCGGCGGTGCGGCGCGCGGGCTGGCTGCACGATGTCGGGCGGGTGAGCGTGTCGGCCGGGGTTTGGGGCAAGGCGGGGCCGCTCTCGGAGCGCGAGTGGGAGCGGGTGCGGCTGCACTCGTATCACACCGAGCGGGTGCTGGCCCGACCGGCGACGCTGGGGCGGCTCGGGGCGCTGGCGGCGATGCACCACGAGCGGCTGGATGGGTCGGGCTACCACAAGGGGCTGCCCGCCGCGATGTTGCCGCCTGCGGCGCGTATCCTGGCGGCGGCGGATGTGTACCAGGCGCTGACCGAGCCGCGCCCCCACCGGGAGGCGCGCTCGGCCGACGAGGCGGCCGAGGAGTTGCGCCGCGAAGTGCGCGCCGGGCGGCTCGATGGCGAGGCAGCCAACGCGGTGCTCGCCGCCGCCGGGCACCGCGCGCCACGGGCACGGCGCGAACTGGTGGCGGGCTCAGCGAGCGGCAGGTGGAGGTGTTGCGGCTGATCGCGCGCGGCAACTCGATGAAGCAGATCGCCGCGCGCCTCTTCATCTCCGAGAAGACGGTCGATAACCACATCCAGCACATCTACGCCCGGATCGGTGTCTCGACGCGGGCGGGGGCGACGTTGTTCGCGATGGAGCAGGGGTTGGTGAGTGATGAGTAACGAGTAATGAGTAACGAGTAACGAGGAGGTACAGTTCGAAAGTTTAAAGGTTTGAAGGTTGGGGTGGTGAACTTTCGAACCTTCGAACTTTCCAGCCGTAATTCTGGCGAGTGACGGCTGGCGGCTTGTTCCGATACCCTGTTAATCTGGCAGGGGTGGGGCTGTCCGAAGCGATGATGGGTTGGGTGGGGGCGTGCGGTTAGACTGGGGTGTCGGATCGGTGGGGGAAGGGTAGGGAGTGTTCATGCTGCAATTTGTGCGTCGTCGCGCCGTGCTGGATGTTGCTTCGTTCGGCGCGCTGCGGTCGGCGGCGTTCGCGGCGTTCTGGCCGGCGATTACGATCGCGCTGACCGGGACCTGGATGCGGGCGCTGGTCCAGGGCTACTTTGTGTATGAGCAGACCCACGATGCTTTTCAGACGGCGTTGGTGCAGGTGTTCCAGGGTTTGCCGGTGCTGGTACTGTCGCCGCTGGCCGGGATTGCGGCGGGATCGCTTCGACCGGCGGTGGTTGCTGGCGATCATCCAGACCTGCGTCATGATTCCGGCGCTGGCGGTGGCGATCCTGAGTGCGCTGGGCCGGTTGGAGGTCTGGCATGTTTACCTGATGGCTTTCTGCATCGGGAGTGCGTCGTCGTTCGACTGGCCCGCGCGCCTCTCGCTGGTGCCGAATCTGGTGCCGCGCGAGCATTTGCAGTCGGCGGTGGCGCTGAATGCGGCGTCGTTCAATGTCAGCCGGATCATCGGCCCGGCGCTCGGTGGGGTGCTGCTGGTGCCGCTCGGGGTGACGGGGTGCTTCTTCCTGGGGCGGCGTGCTATCTGCCGTTCATCGTGACGCTGGCGACGGTGTTGCAGCGCGTCGATCTCGCGCCGCCGAGCGGGCGCGAGCACCGGCCGTTCGCGACGCTGCGCGCGGGCTACAGCTATATCTGGTCGCACAAGACGCTGCGGGCGCTGCTCTCGATCGACTTGATCCCGGTGATGCTCGGCATGACCCATTTCGGTTGCTGCCGGTGCTGGCGGGCGAGGTGCTGCATCGCGGTAGCGGCGGTCTGGGGGCGTTGCAGGCGTGCGCGGGGCCGGGGCGCTGATCGGCGTGCTGATCGTCGCGGCGCTGTCGGGGATCGGCGGGCGGGGGCGGATCGTGCTCTCGGGGGCTGATGGGGTTCGGCGCGATGCTGCTCTGCCTGGGGCTGTCGAGCAACTTTCTCCTCTCCTGCGCGATTCTGGTTGGGATGACGCTGCTGGCCGATCTCTACGGCTCGCTGAACGACACGCTGGTGCGGACGGTGACCGATGATGAGTATCGCGGGCGGGTGATGGCGGTCTACAGCATGATCTGGGGCTGACGCCGATCGGCAATCTGGAGGGGGGCACGCTGGCGCACTTCTTCGGGGTGCAGGCGGCGCTGGCGACGAATGGGGTGTTGATTATCCTGTTCGGGCTGTTGCTCTGGCGGTTGCTGGATAATGTGCGGAAGTTGAGTGAGGGCGTGGGGCATGATTGTGCCCCGTGATAGAGCCCCGAGGGCTGATGGCGGTGGCGAACTTAAGCGGGGCATGTAGGGTGGGCGGCGAAGCGAGGAGGGCGCGATGCGTGCACACCCTGGAGTGAGCGAGGAGCAGCGCGCGGCGCTGGTGCGCGGGCGGGACCGCGACCGGCGGCCGTACTACGCGGCGCTGCGCGGCGCTGCTGAAGGTGGCCGGGGCAGTCGCCCCGGCAGGTGGCGCTGGGCGGGCTGGGGCGGCGGCGCAGGCCGACACGGTGCGCGGCTGGCTGGCCGCCTACCGCGACGGCGGGCTGGCGGCCCTGGTGCGCGCGAGCGCGGGCAGGGTTTTCCCCCCTCAGCAAGGAGGCGCTGCTGGAGACGGTGCGCCAGCCGCCTGAGCTGTGCGGGATCGCGCGCTCGCGCTGGCGGCGGGACCTGCTCGCTGCCGTGCCCTGGGCCCGCCGCTACTCGGCGTCCGGCCTGGGCCGCGCGCTCAGGCGGCTCAAGGTCGGGCGGCAGCGCGGGCGGCTGCGGCTGCACAGCCCCGACCCGGAGTATCGCGAGAAGTCCTGGGACATCCGCCACGCCTGCTCGCTCGCCCTCGCCCCGCCCCGCCCGCCGGTGGTGCTCTACGGCGACGAGCGCTCTACCGCCAGCCGACCCTCGGCCCCGCCTACGCCCCCGCGGCCACGGCTGCCGCGCCGCTCTCCCGCCGCAGCACCTACTACCGCTACGCCGCCGCGTCAACGTCGCCACCGGCCAGCTCACTGCTGGGCCGCTCCAAGATGGGCGTCGCCAACCTGCGCCGCTTCCTGGCCCGATCCGCGGCCACCCCGGTACCGATCTCCTCGTCTGGGACAACTGGCCCGTCCACCGCCACCCCGACGTCCTCGCCACCGCCGACACCCTCGGCATCCAGCCTGGCTGCCCACCTACGCCCCCTGGCTCAACCCCATCGAGCTCTGGCGCTGGCTCAGCGAGGACCCTCCGCCAACACCCCGACCCTCGACCTCAACGCCGGTCGCCGCCTGCTCGACCAGTTCGCCGCACCCTCCCCCGCACTGCTCCGCTACACCGGCCTCGCCTCATGACCCGATCAAGTCCGCCACCCCCATCAGCCCTGGGCTGAAGGCTCGCTACGCTCGCCGCAAAGCCCGCCTGCGCGGGCTCGATGTTCCGGCAAATGGTAGCTTTCCCTGGATAGTTCTGAGATGCGCAGCGCTTTGGTCGTGGGGCCGAAGCGCTGCGTTTTTGGCTTTCCGCTTGGAATTATGCGTGGTCGGCCCGAATAGGGAGAACTCCCTATGTGCATAGGGAGGCGCTTCCCTATGCTGTGTTCATCGACCGATGAACGTCAGTCAACGAACGAGGAGGCGCGAAATGTCCTGCGAGGCGAACAAGGCGGTCATTCGGAGCTGGATTGCGGAGGGGTGGAACGGCGGCGATGTCGATGGCGCGGCAGAGCGCTACTATGCCGACGATTACTGCATGCACGATCCGGCGGTGCCGAATCTGCCGCCGGGTGTGGAGGGGTTCAAGGCGTATATCCACACCTTCCGGGATGCGCTCAGTGGTGTAGACGTGGTGGTCACCGACATGCTGGCCGAGGGGGACAAGGTCAACTGGCACTTCGTGCTGACGGCCACGCACTGCGGCCCGCTTCTGGGTATCCCGGCGACCGGCAACCGCGTCTCGGTCACCGGGATGCTGATCAGCCGCATTGCCGGTGGCAAGGTTGCCGAGGAGTGGATCAACCGGGATGACCTGGGCCTGTTCCAGCAGTTGGGGGTGATCCCGGCGATGGCGTAGGCGAGTCCTGTGGCGGTGGCGACCGGCAATGGGTCGCCACCGCGAGATAGCCGCTGATGTGTGGGCCGATTGGACTGAGAGGAGACGGCGATGACTGCCCTGGCAGCCCGAAAGCAGGCGCAGACCAACGATATTACCAGCATGGGCGCGGGCGAGTTGGCCGCGCTGATCGCCAACGGCGACCTCACCTCGGCCGAGGTGGTCGAGGCGCACATCGCCCGGATTGAGGAGGTCAACCCACGGCTGAACGCGGTCGTCTGGAAGCGCTATGACGCGGCGCGGGTCGAGGCGCGCGAGGCCGATGCGCGGCGGGCGGCGGGGGCGAAGCTCGGGCCGCTGCACGGCGTGCCGGTGACGATCAAGGAGTCGATCGATGTGGCAGGGTCGCCCGCGACGTTCGGGATCACCGGGCGGGCGGGGAGCCGGGCGGAACGGGACGAGGTCCACGTCGCGCGGCTGCGCGAGGCGGGGGCGATCGTGCTCGGGAAGACGAACGTGGCGCAGTTGCTGATGTACTACGAGAGCGATAACCCGCTCTATGGGCGCACCAACAATCCCTGGAACCTGGAGCGCGCCCCCGGTGGTTCGAGCGGCGGCGAGGCGGCGATTATTGCGGCGGGTGGCTCGCCACTCGGGATTGGCACCGATGTCGGCGGGAGCGTGCGGATTCCAGCCCATTTCTCGGGACTGGCCAGCCTGAAGCCGACGACGGGGCGCACGCCCGATCTGGGGCGGTACAGCGTCCCGCTGGGGCAGGGGGCGATCGTCAGCCAGATCGGGGTGCTGGCGCGGCAGGTGGTGGACGTGGCGCTGGGGTTGGAGGTGATCGCCGGGAAGGGGGGCGACGGCCTGCAGCCGATCGGCACGCCGGGCGCGGTCGATCTCTCGCGCCTGCGGGTGGCGTATATCGAGAGTGACGACAGTTTCCCGGCCGCGCCGGGGGTGCGGCGCGCGGTGCGCGAGGCTGCGGCGATCCTGGGGCGCAGCGGGGCGCGGGTGACGGAGTGGCGGATGCCGGAGGCGGAGACGGTGCTCGGGGTCTTCTTCGGGATTTTCAGCGCCGATGGCGGGCGCTACCTGAAGGCGGCGCTGAACGGGAGCAAGGCCGATCCGCGCATCGCGCAGATCCAGATGCTGGCGGGACGCTCGCGCCGGACGCTGGCAGTGCTGGGCGGGTTGCTGCGGATGCTCGGGCAGCAGGGGATGGCGAATGGCATCCGGGCGTTCGGGCATCGCGATACCGCCAACTACTGGCAGCTGGTGGAGGCGCAGCATGATTATCGCGAGCGCTTCAGCGCGGCGCTCGATAGCGCCGATGGCGGGCCGTTCGACGTGATTCTCTCGCCGACCTGTCCGCTCCCGGCGTTCACGCATGGCGCGGCGGCTGATCTGGTTACGGCGGGGCCATATTCGATCCTCTACAACGTGCTCGGCTACCCGGCGGGGGTGGTCCCGGTGACGCGGGTGCGCCCCGGCGAGGAGTCGGAGCGCGCGGCGAGTCGCGACCGGGTGGTGGCGGCGGCGCGCAAGGTCGAGGCGGGGAGCGCAGGATTGCCGCTCGGGGTCCAGGTCGCGGCGCGGCCCTGGCAGGAGCATGTGGCGCTGGCGGCGATGCAGGCGATCGAGGAGGGGGCGAAGGCGGGGAGTGATTTTCCGGCGACGCCGGTTGTGTGAGGCTGTGAAGATGGCGGCGCGGCGGGTGGTGGCCCGTCGCGCCGTCTTTGCGTTGCTGAGGGGAGAGGCCCGAGGGCTGAAGCCCTGGGCTGGGGGCGACCTGCGGGTCGCCGCGAAGCCACACCCACTGCGGTGGGTACCCGGCGCGGGCTGGGAAGCGCAACCGTAGCTAGCCATTGTGGCGTGACCATTCGTGATCGCGCAAGCTTCGGATCCACTGAGCGCCGTCTGTCATATCGTCGCGGCCACTCCACATGCCGATGAATGGCTCTTTACTCCAATCGAACTGCTGTTTTATTGCCGTTGTTCGCTGTGATTTGAGGTGTGCCAGTAGATCGAGCAGTTGTTGTTGCTCTTTGGGCAAGAGCGAACTGTATTCCGCCCACAGACGCTCGGCGTCCATAGTGGTTTCGCCACTCTGTTCTGCTGTGGTCATGTTCAGACTCCTTGCCAATCCTCATCGTCGTAGGGGTTGTCCCAGAACGCAAGACTGCTCCAGGCTGCATGGAGCAGATCGTCGAAGGTGTCTGATGGCTCTTCGATGACGAAGATGGTCACGGGCGTACCTGGAGGAAGTGGGACGATGAGTTCGGCACGTCCCGCTTCGCCGATTGTTGCTTGACAGGTCAGCGCCCGATGGGAGGTCGGCGCGTCCATCAGTCTTCTCCTACTCTGATCACTCCGCGAAGCTGGTGGCGAAAAAGGTGGTGAGGCGTTCGAGGAGGGTGCGCTGGTTTTTGGGGCGGGAGATGCCGTGGCCTTCGTCGGGGAAGACGAGGAGGTCGTAGGGGATGCGGGCGGTGTCGAGGGCGGCGCGGACGGCGCGGACGTTCTCGGGGGTGACGTTGGGGTCCTGGCCGCCCTGGACGATCAGGAGTTTGCCGCGAATCTGGTCCACGAAGTGGATCGGGGAGCGTTCGCGGTAGCGGTCGGGGACCTGGGTAGGGGAGCCGCCGAGCATCTCCTCGCTGTAGGGTCGCAGGTCGGGGCGGGTGGTCTCGTAGTCCACGACGAGATCGGTCATGCCGCAGATCGGCGCGGCGGCGGCGAGGATTTCGGGGCTCCAGCGGGTGATCGCGCACCAGGAGGAGTAGCCGCCGTAGGAGGTGCCGGTGATGCCGACGCGGCCCGGCTGGGCGATGCCCGCGCGCAGCAGGGCCTCGATGCCGGTGCGGATGTCGTCCTGCTCGCGCCCGCCCCAGCCGTCCGCCTTGATCGCCTCGCGGAAGGCGAGGCCGAAGCCGGTGCTGCCGCGATAGTTCGGATCGAGCACGACATAGCCCTGGCGGACGAAGAACTGGATCTGGGCGTTGATCTGGTTGAGGCTGTGCGCGGTGGGGCCGCCGTGGACGTAGACGATGGTGCCGAGGGGTGGGGTCTGGGGGCGGTAGAGCCAGCCCTGGATTTCCAGGCCGTCAACGGAGTGCCAGCGGAAGTCTGCGGCGGCGGCGAAGTCGTGGCGGCGCAGCGGGGTGCGGTCCCAGGTGCGGGCGAGGCTGGTGAAGGCCTCGGGGCGGCAGTCGGCGAGGGGAAAGCGGACGAGGTCGGCGGGGTGCTGCGAGCTGGAGTAGTAGGCGAGCCAGTCGCCGTCGGCGGCGGGGGCGAGCGGCGTCAGGTTGCCGGGGACGGCGGGGAAGGGCCATTCCTCGCCGGTGGCGGGGTCGAGCAGCGAGGGGTGGTTGCGGGCACCGCGCACCTCGACCACGACGATCTTGTCGCCGTTGCGCGGCACGTAGGCCATCTCGATGTTGCGTGCGGGGTCGTCGATCAGCCAGCGGATGGTGCCGTCGGCGAGGGACCAGACGCCGAGGCGCGTGTAGTTGGAGGTTTCGGCGAGGACGACCGCGCGCTGGCCGTCGGGGAACCAGGCAGCATGGCATTTCACGTCGTCGCCGAAGTTGAGGACTTCGCGGTCGCCCCTGCCGTCGCTGCCGACGAGCCAGTATTGCGCCCCGGCGGGGCTGCGGTCCATGCGCATGTAGAGAATGTGATCGCCGGTGGGGCTGAGGCGGGGGTGGCCCCAGTTGGCCTTCGCCGGGCGGGCGAGCACGGTGCGCTCGCCGGTGGCGAGGTCGTGGCGGTAGAGCCAGTTCGGCTCGATCTCCTCGCCGGTGGTCAGATCGACGTTCGCGCCGTAGACGAGCCAGCGGCCGTTGGGGTGGAGTTCGCCGCCCCGGATGTAGTAGTGCGGGTCGGCTTCGGTGAGCGGTTCGAGGGTGAGGGGGGCGTCGAGGGCGACGCGGAGGAGCTGGTCGCGCTCGTTGCCGTCGCGATCCTGCGAGACGAGGACGGCGCGGCTGTCGGGGGACCAGGAGACGAGGATCGTGTCGTCCTCGGTGTCGCTCAGGCGTAGGGGTGGGGCGGAGCCGTCGGTGGGGGCGGCGTAAACATCGGCCGCCGGGCCGGCACCGAACCAGGTCCAGGCGACCCAGCGCCCGTCGGGCGAGACTTTGGGGGCGATCAGGCGGGGTAGGGCCAGCAGTGCGTCGAGATATTCGGCCGGGGTCATGCTCCCTCCGCTGCGATGAGCGCTTGCGTCTGGTCAGAGTACGCGAGGTCTCGGACCGGCATTGATAGCTGAGAGGGTAGCACAGCGGTAGGGTGACCGACATTGCCGGACAAACGCAAGGGGCGGGTCCTGGCTCGGACCCGCCCCGCGTGTTGCTTCGTGTAGGGATTGTGCGCGAATTAGGTGAGGGAGTTGCCGACCTTGGAGAAGAGGGTGGAGATCTTGCCCTGGAGGAAGACCATGGCGACGATGACGACCACCGCGATGAAGGCGATGATCAGGGCGTACTCGACCAGACCCTGGCCCTCATTCTCCTCGCCCGCGAACAGACCGAACAGCGCCTCGGCAAACTGCAACATTGGAACCCTACTCCTTGCGTCGTGGGCGGTTGTGTTAGCGCGACCTCCGCGCTTCGCGGCCCGCGCCGCCGCTCACAACACTAGAATAGCGGCGGGATCGGTTCGATTGTATGCCCCGTGCGTGGCGGTTCGGTCGGGACGGTCGGGTCATGCGGGACCGGGAAAGCTGGGGTACTTCCCAGGACCATCGGAAGGCGCGGCAACGGCTGGCTGTGCTACGCCTCTGGTAGACTCGGCATACGTCGCCGGGCTGAGGCCCCGATCCATCGGTGGTTTGAGGGCTGTTCCCACTTGAGATGTGCTTCGCAGGAAGTAGGTAGCCGCGTGATTTGCTTCGTGGACATGGCGCATCCGTTGGTCTTGGCCGACCAGGAGCGCGTACGAATGCACCTGGGCGGGCGTTTGGAGACGGCGCTGCGGCTCCAGGCGATCGCCGGTCGCCCGTGCCTATACCAGCACTATGCCACTGTGGATCGCCGGTTCGTCGCGGAGCATGGGATCCGCGCGCTGGTGCTCAGCGGGATCGGCTCGCACTGGCGGCAGTACGACTGGCGCGGGTTTGGTGGCCTGGCCGAGCTGGCGCGGGCGGGGGATGTGCCGATCCTCGGTATCTGTGGGGGGCACCTGGTCCTGGGCCATCTGCTTGGGGCGCTGGTGACGCGGATCGGGCGGACGAGTGTGCCCGACGAGGCCGCGCCCGACTACATGCCGGGTTGGCGCAAGGAGTGGGGGTTCCTGCCGGTTGACGTGGTTGCTCCGGATCCGCTCTTTGCTGAGCTCGGGGCGCAACCGATGGTGCGCTTTGCGCACGGGCGGGCGTTGAAGGCTGCGCCGCCCGGCTGCACGCTGCTGGCGACGCGGCCGGAGTGCCGGGTGCAGGCGTTCAGGCGGGATGGCACGCTGGTGTATGGGGTGCAGTTCCACCCGGAGCTTTTCGGACGAGTATCCGGCTGGGCGACAACTGCTGGCGAACTTCTTCGGGCTGGTGTATGGAGACGATTGAACCGCCAAGACGCCAAGAAGGTCGCCAAGGACGCCAAGAGGGTAACGAATTGATCGCAGAGGACGCGGAGGACGCAGAGACGAGGAGTGAGGAGAAGAGAGTGGCCGGATGCTTCGCTGCGAAGCATCCGGCCACTCTTCTCACGACTCACGACTCCGACTACGACTCAGGCCCGAGCGCAGCGAGGTCGGTGGCGGCGGCGCGGAGGAGGCGGAGTTCGGTGCCAAGGCCGATGAAGCGGAAGCCCTGGGCGATGCGGTGCCGGGCGGCGGCGGCGTTGTAGAGCTGGATGCCGGGGATTTTGCCGGTCTCGCGGCAGGCGGCGAGGACGGTGGCGAGGGCTTCTTCCAGGGCGGCGGGGAGGGCTTCGCCGGTGCTGCCTTCGGGGCCGCCGCCGAAGGAGAGGCTGAGGTCGTTCATGCCGATCAGGCAGCCGTCGAGGCCGGGCGTCGCCAGGATGTCGCGGGCACCGGCGATGGCTTCGCGGGTTTCGAGCATGGCGATGATCGTCGTTTCGTCGTCGGCGTGGGCGAAGTAGTCGGGGCCGCCGTAGAGTGAGCCGCGAATCGGACCCCAGCTGCGCTCGCCGCGCGGCGGTACTTGGCGGCGCGCACGGCGGCGGCGGCCTCGGCGGGGGTGTTCACCAGCGGCACGACGATGCCGTAGGCCCCAGGTCGAGCGCCCGCTGGATGACGGTCAGGTCGTTGCTGGCCACGCGCACGAAGGGGTGGCGGCGGTGATGCTGACCGCCTGGAGCATCCGCTGAGGTTGCCGAGATCGTTCTCGCCGTGTTGGAGATCGACCAGCGCCCAGTCGAAGCCCAGGCCACCGACGATTTCGGCGGTGAGGGGCTGGCCGAGGAGATGAAGAGGCCGAGCGCTGGCTGGCCGCTGGCGAGTCGTTGCCTGGTGCCGTTGGGTCGCATCTGCCCTCCCGCGTGCTGGTGGTGCCCGGCGTTGTGGTTTGGCGCATCATAGCGCATTGGGTGGTGGGGGTGGTGCGTTGGCGGGAGAACGTTGGCGCCGCCACCCCCCATAAACCGCAACTGGGGGCGCTCACGCGCCACGAAACCGCCCTGCGGCGGTTAGGTCCCACCCCAACAGCGGGGTGATGTGACGCGCACCCCGCTGTTGGGGGGGGCATGGACTGCGGGAGACCGCCGGGATATACTGCGGCCCGGCAATCGGGCGACGGCGAGGGCGCTTGGGCGCGTCGAAAGGGGGCCTCGTGTCGAGGGGAATCGTCGGCTTCGGCCACGTCACGATCGTGGTCAACGATCTGGCGGCGACCAGGCACTTCTATGGTGAGTTGCTGGGGTTGCCGGAGGCGAAGCGGCCGGACTGGGTGGCACCGGGGGCCTGGTATCGGATCGGGTTGGGGCAATTGCACATTCAGGTGAAGCCGGAGTTCCGGCCCGACCCGCACCCGGTGGGGCCGCACTTCGCGATGTACACCGCCCCGGACGACTACCACGAGACCATCGCGCGCCTGCGCGAGGCCGGGGTCTTCTTTCAGGTGGAGCCGCACAAGGATCCGTTCGACGGCCAGTGGCGGGCCTTCTGCAAGGACCCGACGGGGAACACCGTCGAAGTGACCGACCACGATCCCACGAAGTAACGGATACGCTCGCCGCGAGGGCGACAGTCGGCGCGCAGCATCGATTGCTGCGCGCCATTGTTTGCTGCCCGGATTCTCGAGGCTGAAGCGCGGGGCGGTACATCCGGCCCGCTGCCGGCATCGCGTCATTCGCCGGTAGCGGGCCGGAAGATCGCCGGTGTGCGCCGCAGGGCGCACGCCAGGGCGGATTTGTGTGAGGCGAGTGCGGCGGGGATGCGAGGCTCCCAGCAGGGAGTCGACCGCGTGTTGTGGGTCCCACCCTAGCACACCCGGTACACGGTGGGAAGCCCGTACCGGCGCAAACAGGACCAAAGTACTAGTTCGGACGCCGGATCACCGCCCGTTTCACCCCGGAACGGCCCTGCGACGCGGCGGACTGCACGCGCACTTGTCAAACGTTCCGCCCTCCCGGTACACCTGTCTCGGGACGGTCAGACCAATGCGCTATAGTGTCGTTCCCGCGAGCAATTCACACTGGGAGCAGGTTTTCTCGTCAAGCGGCACAGTGCGGGCGCGTGCCTGCGATTGCCCATCCGAGCGAGGATGCATGTCCGCGATCATCCGTCTCCCCCAGGTGCTGATCGCCCGCGCGGGCCGCATGCGCCTGGCCGTCGCCGCGCTCGCGGTGCTGCTCTATGTCGCCGCCTACGCGCCCCTGGCGCAGGGGGCCGGGCCGTTTGTCGCGTCCCTGTGCACCATCCCCGTGCTCACGATTACCTGGATGTTCGGTAGTCGCGCCGGTTTCGCCGCCGCCTTGTGCTTCGTGCCGATCAACGTTGCCCTTGCGAAGCTGACGGGTCAGCCCGTTCCCCCGTTCCTCGTGCAAGGTGGCCTCATCCGCGGGATCACCCTGTTGATCGTGGTCGCGGCGGTCGGGCGGCTGAGCGATCTGCGAAGTCGTCTCCGCGACGAGGTTGGCGAGCGGACGCGCGCCGAGGAGGAGTTGCGCGAGGTGATGGCGCACGCGCGCTGCCTGCTGTGGCGCGCCGAGATCACCGAGCGTCCGGGCGGCACCGAGCTCGATGACGGCGAAGCCTATGCCTGGCGTATCTTCATGGCCGATGAGGCGGCGGCGCAGCGCGTCTTGCCGCTCGACATCCCGCCCGGTCTGAACTACCGCCACGCCTGGATCAGCAGCCGCCTGCCCGACGATCGGGAGCGGATGGACCAGAACAGCGCGCGTGCCCTGCGCGAGGGGGCCACTGGCTACCGCCAGGAGTTTCGCTGCCGCAACCGGCACGGCGAGGTGCAGTGGCTCGCCGAGGAGGTGGCGCTGGAAGCTGCCGGGCCGGGGCGATGGCGCGCGGTCGGCATCTGCGTCGATATCACCGAGCGCAAGGCGGCCGAGGAGGCGCTGCGCCAGAGCGCGGAGAGCTTCGCGGACATGTTCAATGCCGCCGGCGAAGCCCTGGTGATCCGCGACGGGACCAGGATCCTCGCGGCGAACCAGACCTACGCCGCGCTGGTCGGTCGCCCGGTGGGGGAGGTCGTCGGCAGCGATGCCTTCGGCCTGTTCACGCCCGAATCGCGGGAGAACGCCTGGGAGCAGGCGGAGACCGCCGCCGGGCGGCCGTTCGAGGCGGCGATGGTGACCGAGGCGGGCGCGGCCATCCCGGTGGAGGTGATCGGCAAGTCGATCCGCTATCAGGGACGCCCGACCCGGCTGGTCTCGTTGCGCGACATCACCCCGCGCAAACGGGGGGAGCGGGCGCTGCGCGAGGAGGAGCGGCGTTCGCGCGAACTCTCGGCCGAGGCGCAGCGCCAGGCGCGCGAGTTGGCGCTGCTCGACCGGGTGCGCACCGCCCTGGCGCGCGAACTCGATCCCGCCGCCGTCCACCGCACGATCGTCGAGGCAATCTCCACCATCCTGGGCTATCCGCGCGTGCTCCTCAGTCTCGTGCGGGGTGACGAATTGGTGCTGGCGCAACTGGTTGGCTACGACCACCTGCGCGACCGCGTGCTCCAGCGGATGCCGCTCACCACCGGGATCGCGGGGCGGGTGGCGCGCACTGGCGTGCCCGCGCTGGTCACGAACATCGCCGCCGACGCGGATTATCTCGACGTGGGGGACGGCACGGCCTACGAGATCTGCGTCCCGATCTGCGATGAGGGGCGGGTGGTCGGCATCATCAACGTCGAGAGCAACGGCGAGCCGGTGCTCGGCGAGGCGGATCTGCGCCTGATGGTCGCGCTCGGCGAGCACGCGGGACTGGCGATGGGCCGCGCCCGCCTCTACGCCGAGGCGCGGGCGAGTGCCGAGAACCTCGCCGCCGCGCAGCGGATCGCCCACCTCGGGAGCTGGGAATGGTCGGTGGGCGGGGACCGCATCGGCTGGTCGGCGGAACTCTCGCGCATCTTCGGCTTTGCGCCGGGCGAGTCGCCGGCGGGTTTCGGGGAGTTTCTGGCGCTCGTGCATCCCGACGACCGCGCCCACACGCGGTCGGTGATCGAGGCGGCCCTGCGCGACGGGTTGACCTTCGACTACGAGCACCGCATCGTGCGCCCGGAGGGGGCGGTCCGGCTGCTCCACAGCCAGGGGATCGTGATGCGGGACGCCGCAGGGCACCCCGAGCGACTGCTCGGGACCTGCCACGACATCACCGAGCGCAAGGCGCTGGAGGCCCAACTGGCGCACCAGGCCTTTCACGACGCGCTGACCGACCTCCCCAACCGGGCGCTGTTCCAGGACCGGCTCGGCCACGCGCTCGACCGGGCGGCGCGGCGGCAGGCACCGATCGCGGTGCTTTTCCTCGACCTGGATCGCTTCAAGCACGTCAACGACAGCCTGGGCCACGAGGCGGGCGACGAGTTGCTGATCGCCGTGGCCGGGCGGCTCGCGCGCAGCGTCCGCTCCGGCGACACGGTGGCCCGGCTCGGCGGCGACGAGTTCACGGTCATCCTGGAGACCATCGACGAGGCGGCCGAGGCGGTCCTGGCGGCCGAGCGGATCGTCGCGGCGTTCGAGCACCCCTTCCTGGTCGGCAACCGGAGCCTCGCGATCACCACGAGCGTCGGCGTGGTGCTGGGCCGCGCGAGCCAGGATACCCCGGCCGATCTGCTGCGCTACGCCGACGTGGCGCTGTATCAGGCCAAGGAGGCGGGCAGGGCGCGCTACGCCGTGTTCGACACCGCCATGAGCGAGGCGGCGCTGGAGCGCGCGGCGCTGGAGGCCGAGCTGCGGCAGGCGCTGGAACGGGACGAACTGACGCTGCACTATCAGCCGAAGGTCGATCTGGCGAGCGGGGCGGTTACTGGCCTGGAGGGGCTGGTGCGCTGGCAGCACCCCACCAGGGGGTTGTTGCTGCCGGGGGTCTTCATCCCGCTGGCGGAGGAGACCGGGCTGATTCGCCCGCTCGGTCTCTGGGTGCTGGCCGAGGCTTGCCGCCAGGCGCGGCGCTGGTGCGATGCCGAGCCGCTGCGCCCGCTCGTGGTCAGCGTGAATGTCTCCGCCGTGCAGCTCCGGCAGGCCGATTTCGTCCCGGCGGTGGCGCGTATCCTCGCGGAGACCGGGGTGCCGCCCGCCCGCGTGCAACTGGAGATCACCGAGAGTGTGCTGATGCTCGACGCCGACCGGGCGGCGGCGGTGCTGGAGGCGTTGAAGGGGCTCGGGCTGGGATTGGCGATCGACGACTTCGGGACGGGCTATTCCAGCCTCGGCTACCTGAAGCGGTTCCCGATCGACACGGTGAAGATCGACCGGGCTTTCGTGGGTGGGCTGGGGCGCGACCCGGAGGATACCGCGATCGTCCGCGCGGTGATCGGGCTGGCGCAGACGCTGGGCCTGCACGTCGTGGCCGAGGGGGTGGAGACGGAGGAGAACCTGCGCCGCCTGCGCGAACTTGGCTGCGAACTGGGCCAGGGGTATCACTTCGCCCGGCCGCTGCCGGCCGATGAGGCGGGGGTGCTGCTGGCGCGGCGTGGGGAGGTGGTGGCGGCGACGTAGGGGGCCGGGCGAGTGAGGGTGCCGTTGGACTGAAGTCCCGGCTGAAGGCGACTGCGGCTCGCCGCGAAGTCCGCCTGCGCGGACTGGGCGGTGCCATTGCAAGGCGTGTAGGTTTCGTGGGCGCTTTGGTTTTGTGAGGAGGGGCGGCAGTTGCCGCCCCTTCGGCGTGTGCGCCGATGCGGCACGGTGCTTGCCATCTCTGCCGATAGGGCAGCCGCAATGCGCGCGGCGACCGGGCAATTGGAGGAGATGATGGGCAAGACTGCCGCTGCGGTGATGATTGACGCGCTCGTGGATTGGGGCGTGGAGGTTGTGTTCGGGCTGCCGGGGGATGGCATCAACGGGATTATGGAGGCGCTGCGCCAGCGGCAGGACGATATCCGCTTCGTGCAGGTGCGCCACGAGGAGGCCGCCGCCTTCGCGGCCTGCGGCTACGCCAAGTTCACCGGCCGCCTCGGCGTCTGCCTGGCGACGAGCGGGCCGGGCGGGTTGCACCTGCTGAACGGGTTGTACGACGCCAAGCTCGATGGTCAGCCGGTGCTGGCGATCACGGGGCACACCTACCACGACCTGATCGGCACCTATTATCAGCAGGATGTCGATCTCGACAAGGTCTTTATCGACGTGGCGGTCTATAACCAGCGGGTGATGGGGCCGCAGCACACCAGGGCGGTCACCGACCTCGCCTGCCGCCACGCGATCGGGCGGCGCGGGGTGGCGCACCTGACGTTCCCGGTCGATTTGCAGGATCTGGAGGTGGAGGAGGAGGAACCGTCGAAGATGAAGGTGCCGGGCCATACCTCGGCCGCGCTGACGCGGGCGATCGTGGTGCCGCCGCCGGAGGCACTGCGCCGCGCTGCCGAGGTGCTGAATGCGGGCGAGCGCGTGGCGATCCTGGCCGGGCGGGGCGCGCTCGGCGCGGGGGGCGAGTTGGAAGCGCTCGCCGAGAAGCTGGCCGCGCCGGTGGTGAAGGCGTATCTCGGGAAGGGGGTGCTCCCGGACGATTCGCCCTACACGACCGGTGGGCTGGGGCTGCTCGGCACCGCGCCGTCGGAGGAGGCGATGGCGGGGTGCGACACGCTGCTGGTCGTTGGCTCGTCCTTCCCCTACTTGCAGTATCTGCCGAAGCCGGGGCAGGCGCGCGGCGTGCAGATCGACGCCGATCCGACGCGCCTGGGGTTGCGCTACCCGGTCGAGGTCGGCCTGGTCGGCGACGCGCGGGCGACGCTGGAGCTGCTGGTGCCGTTGCTGGAGCGCAAGGAGCAACGCGAGTATCTGACCGAGATGCAGCAGCGGATGGTGGAGTGGCGCGCGTTGCTGGCCGACCAGGCGACGCGCCCGGATACGCCGATGAAGCCGCAGGTGGTGGCGACGGCGCTCGGCGAGCGGCTGGCACCCGACGCGATCATCACCGGCGATAGCGGTGCCAATACGACCTGGCTGGCGCGTCACCTCGCGGTGCAACGCGGGCAGCAGGTCTCGGGATCGGGGACGCTCGCCTCGATGGCGAGCGCGCTGCCCTACGCCATCGCCGCGCAGATCGCCTATCCCGACCGGCAGGTGGTGGCGACGGTCGGCGATGGCGGCTTCTCGCAACTGATGGCGGAGTTCGCCACGGCGGTACACGAGCGGTTGCCGATCAAGGTGATCCTCTTCAAGAACGATTTGCTCGCGCAGATCAAATGGGAGCAGTTGGTCTTCCTCGGCAACCCGGAGTATGGGGTCGCGTTGCAGCCGATCGACTTCGTGAAGGTCGCCGAAGCCTGCGGGGGGACGGGGCTGCGGGTGGAGGACCCGGCGCTGGTTGGCGAGACGCTCGACCGGGCGCTGGCGCTGCCGGGACCGGTGCTGGTGGAGGTGGCGATCGATCCGTTCGAGCCGCCGATGCCCGCCAGGATCAAGACGGAGCAGGCGGTGAATATGGCGGGGCGCTGGCGCGCGGCGAGCCGAACCGGGAGCGGATCGCCGCCACCCTCTTCCGCACCAAGACTGCGGATCTGCTGGCCACGGGCGATGAGGAGGGGCCGCTTGCTGCGGTGAAGGAGAAGTTGCGGGAGGTGGTGGGGGGACGGTGACGAGTGACGAGTAACGAGTGACGAGGGGGACGGGGTCTTAACGCAGAGGGCGCGGAGGACGGCGCAGAGGGCGCGGAGACGAGGTAAGACGAGAGAAGAGAGGGGGACGGATCCTTCAGAGGGGCTTGCGGGGTGTCATTCCGAACGCAGCGAGGGATCCAGCCTCTTCTATCCGACTATCCGACTGCCCGACTGCCCGACTCGCGTCTAGCGTCCAGTTCGCCAACCTGGCACGACACTTGCCAATTTCGGGAGCGTGATCCTTTCCCGCGTTGCGCGGGGTTCGGATTGAAGCACCGATAGGAGGAAGCGATGGTCACGACGGCCGAGACTGGGAACGCCTATACGCAGCAGCGGCGGACGGCGGTTGGCTTGTTCGACCGGCAGGAGGATCTGGAGCGGGTGCTGAACGAGTTAAAGGCCAGTGGTTTTGCCCCCGAGCAGGTCTCGCTGGTGGCGAAGGACCGGCAGGCGACTCGTGAGGTCGTGGAGACGACCGGCATGGGCGGCGGCGAGGGTGCTGGCGTCGGCGCGGTGGCCGGTGGTATCACCGGCGGGTTGCTCGGCTGGCTGGTCGGCATCGGCGCGCTGGCGATCCCGGGGATCGGGCCGATTGTGGCGGCGGGCGCGCTGGCGACGACACTTGGCGGCGCGGCGATCGGCGCGGCGGCCGGTGGGTTGATCGGCGCGCTGGTCGATCTCGGCATCCCCGAGGAGGAGGCGACGTTCTATAACGAGAGCGTCGGGCGCGGCGGCATGCTGCTGACGGTGCAGGCGAATAGCGACGCGCAGCTCTACGATGCGAACGAGATGATGCGCCGGAATGGCGGCACCGAGGTTCGCACCTATGGTGGCGCGACCGATGTGGCGCACGAGGGCGCGCCGATGACCGGTGTGCCGGGCTCCACGGCGGCCGGGAACGCCAATACCTGGGATGATGCCAGCCTCACCGACCGCCCCGCCGCGACCGTCGATACGCGCGGCAGCGGCATGAATGCGGCGGCGGCGGGTGGCGCGGTCGGTGTGCCGACGTTCGAGGGGGCGCACGCTGCCTATCGCGACGAGGATCGCGCGGTGGGGGACGTGAACGCGAACCCGCGCGAGACGCCGAGCGGCCGGTATGAGGGTGCCACCGATCAGTATGACGAGCGGTCCAACCGCCTGCCCGACCGGCGCGAGCATACCGCCGACGAGATGGCGGGCGACGCTGCGGCCGGCACGGTCGGCGGGGTCAGCGGCGCGGTCGCGGGCGGCGTGCTCGGCTCGGCCGCCGGCCCGGTTGGCACGGTGGCCGGGGCGGCGATCGGCGGCGCGGTGGGCGCGGCGACCGGCGTGGCGGCCAGCGAGGCGGCCCACGACGATGATGGCGAGGATGTGATCGTCGAGGAGACCGGTACCGAGCGGCGCGACGTGATGGTGCGCGACCGCGCGACGACGCCGGTGCGGGATGCTGGCGACACGATGCTGACCCCCGAGGAACGCCGCGCGATCAACGCCGATACGCGCCGCTAGGGAATGCAGGCGGGAGGGTCACGCTGGTGTGGTCCTCCCGCCGGAATCGTTCATCCGCCCATGATCGATTTTGCCTATTTTCCCGGTGAAGGAATTTCACTCAGCGCAAGCCATATCCCGCATTCCCGTTGGCATCCGGCGGGGGCGTCGGTCCTGGGGGCGGGGTGTGGCTTTGTGCGTGGTGGGGGCGGACAACGACCAGGCGGCATGGATCTTGCCGTATGGGGCATGGCTCGTCTCTGGTGGGCCGTGTTTGCAGCGAGTGGTTACGCACATTTCTGTTCAGGAAGGAGTTCGTTCCGATGCATCTCAAGCGTTTGAGTCTCACAATCGGGGGGCTGGCCCTCATCGTCGGCCTGCTGGCCGCGTGCGGGTCGTCGCCGACCGCGACGCTCGCCCCGGTTGCCAGCGCGTCGGCCAGGGCGTCGTCCGCGCCATCTGCGGCGGCGTCGGCTGGCGCGTCCGCTTCGACTTCGGCGGCATCGCCGACTGTGGCGCGCTCCGCCAGCCCGTCGGCTGGTTCGTCGACGACCGGTAGCCCGACGACCACCAGTGCGTCGCCGACGCGCGCGGCTTCCCCGTCGACTTCCGGCACCCCCGGTACGCCGGGCGCGGGCACACCGACGACCGGCTTTGTTCCGTCGCAGGGCTACATCCGCCTCGGTGGGCAGGCGAGCCACCGGCAGAAGTGGGCGTTCACCGGTTTCACCATCGGTGGGCTGAGTGGCGACCTGAAGCCGACCTATGACGTGGTGGGCGCGAACCGCAAGGTGGTGCTGCCGGATGTTGCCGGGGTGAGCCTGGAAGCCTATCAGGTGGGCGGCGTGATCTCGGTGCCGAATCCGGTTGGTGGCGGCTTTGTCACCGCCGACGCGAGCAATCCGCTGACCGTGCCCGCGCAGGCGCTGTTCACCCTGCCCGATATGCTGGTCTTCAGCCTCGCGCCGGTGAACGCGAGCTACACGCAGCAGGGGACGCAGCAGGTGAATGGGAAGACGACCATCGCCTACCGCACGCAGGTGACCATCGCCGACCTCAGTTTCGTCTCGCCGACCTTGCAAGGGCAGGCGGGCACGGCGACGACCACGGTCTACCTCGATAGCACGACCGGCATCCTGATCGCGATGGAGTCGACCGTGAAGTCGAACACCAGCGCGACGACGGCGACGGCTCGCCTCGATGTGACCGACATCAACGCGGTCCCGGCCATTGCGGTGCCGAAGTAGTCCCTGCTTTCCCGCGTAGAAGCCAGATCGGCTAGACTATGACTCGGGCGGTGGAGCGACGCTCCACCGCCCGAGGTGTTGTTGCCGCTAGCGCGGGGCGAATCGCCATGTCCCAGCAGCCGCCGGTGTCGATGGGCGTCGATCCGCAGCTCTATCAGCAGCTGCGCGCAATCCTCGAGGCGTTGCCGGTCGGGGTCTGGCTGACCGACCGGCACGGCACCCTCTTGCTCGATAATCCCGCCGCCGAGCGGATCTGGGGGGCGCGCTTCGCCGACGGCGACCCTGCTGCCCGGCCCCGGGCGTGGTGGGCCGATACCGGTCGGCCGCTCGCGGCGGATGACTGGTCGCTGGTGCGCGTGCTGGCGTCGGGCGAGGCGGTGCTTGGCGAGGTGCTGGAGATCGCCGCGTTCGATGGCACGCGCAAGACGATCCTCAGTTCGGCGGTGCCGCTGCGCACTGCCGGGGGCGAACTCGCGGGCGCGCTGGTGATCAACGAGGATATCACCGCGCTCGGTGCGGCCGAGGCGGCGCTGCGCCGCAGCGAGGCGGAGTATCGCGCGCTCTTCGAGCTGGCGGGCGTGGCGAAGACCGAGGCCGATCTCGCCAGCGGGCGTTATCTGCGCATCAACAGCAAGTATTGCGAGTTTACGGGCTACGAGGAAGCGGAACTGCTCACGATGTCGCTGTCGGACCTGATCTATCCCGAAGATCGGGCGGAGAACGACGAGCGCATCGCCCGCGCGCTGGGCGGGGACCGGGGGGCGATCACCTTCGAGCGGCGCTACCGGCGCAAGGATGGGACGACCGCCTGGGGCCTGATCAGCCTGGCCTTTGTCGAGGGCGCGGATGGGCGCTTGCGCTCGCTGGCGACGATTCAGGATATCACCGCGCGCAAGCGGGCCGAGCTGCGCGACCGGCTGCTGGCGCAGGCGGGCGAGTTGCTGGGGGCGTCGCTGGATGTGGCCGTCGCGCTCCAGGCGATCACCGATTTGCTGGTGCCGACCTTCGCCGATTGGTCGGTGGTGAGCACGATCGAGGATGGCTGGGTCGTGCGCCGGGCCGCGCGGCATGTGGCACCGGAGGGGGAGGCGTTCCTGCGCAAGCTGCGCCCGCGCTATGCGCTTGGGGAGGACCCCGGGCGTGGCGTCGCGCGGGTGATCGCCACCGGCGACTCGTTCTTCCGCGCCGAGGGCTCGCTGGCGCAGGAGACGCGGCCCGATGAGCCCGATATGTTGCAGCGGATCGCGAGCGGCGTACCCGGCGCGGTCTCGCAGATCGTGGTGCCGATGATCGCGCGCGGCCGGGTGCTGGGGGCGATCAACGCCTGCCTGGGGCCGGGCGCGCGGCGGTTCGACCGCGATGACCTGGCGTTGCTGGAGGAGTTGGGGCGGCGCGCGGCGCTGGCGCTGGACAATGCGCGGCTCTACGCCGCCGAGCGCGAGGCGCGCGAGGCGGCCGAGCGGGCGAGCGCGCGGGCGATGCGCCTGCAAGCCGCGACGGCCGCGCTCTCGGCGGCGGTTACGCCGGACGATGTGGCGCGCGTGGCCGTGGAGGCGTTCATGGCGGTGCTCGGGGCGGTCGGCTGCGCCGTGGCGTTGATCAGACCGGGCGAGGCGCAGCTCGAGCTGCGCCATGCGGTCGGGTTCCCGCCGGAGGTGGTGGAGCGCTGGCAGCTGCTCTCGCTCGATGAGCCGTCGCCGCGCGTGGTGGCGGCGCGCACCGGGGTGCCGATCTGGCTCGATTCGCCGGAGGAGGCCGCGCGCCTCTTTCCTGCGTCGGCCTTTCCCTCGCTGGCCGCGCGCGGCCAGCAATCCTGGGCGGTTGTCCCGTTGGTGGCCGGCGGCACCTCGCTCGGGTCGCTCCTCTTCAGCTTCGATAGCCCCGCCGCGCTCGACGAGGGTGATCTCGCGCTGAGTCAGGCACTTGCCGGGTTGTGCGCGCAGGCGATCGAGCGCGCCCGCCTCTACGAGGTGGAGCAAGGGACGCGATCGCGGCTGCAGCAGATCCTCGATGTGCTGCCGGAGGCGGTGCTCGTTGTCGGTGCCGATGGGCGATTTGCGCTGGCGAACGCCGCCGCCGTGGGGGTGCTCGGGATCGATCCGGTCGGGCAGGTCTTGCCGGTGGGCGAAGACGACGCCTTCCGCATCTTCGGGACCCGCAGGCTCGATGGCACCCCTTTCCCCGACCGCGAATTGCCGCTGGAACGCGCGGTGCTGCAAGGGGAGACGACGCGCGGCGAGCAGATGACGTTGCGGAACGCCGTCACGGGGGCCGATCTGCCGATGCTGGTCAGCGCGGCACCGCTGCGCGACGCGAATGGGGAGGTGGCTGGTGCTGTGGCGGCGCTCCAGGATATCAGCACGCTGAAGGCGCTCGAACGGATTCGCGACGACTTTTACGCCGCCGTCTCCCACGACCTGAAGAACCCGCTGACGATCATCCGCGCGCACACGCAGCTGGTGCAGCGCCAGATCGGCAAGCTCGACACGGCGATGGCCGAGCCGCTGGTGCAGCGACTCGGCACGGTGATCGGCGCGACGAGTCGGATGAATCAGTTGCTGAACGATTTGCTCGACCACGCGCGGTTGCAGGCGGGCGAGCAGCTCGATCTCGCGCCGCAGCCGACCGAGCTGATCGCGCTGCTGGATCGGCTGGCGGCCGAGTGGGGGCGACTGAACGACCGGCATCATTTCGCGGTGGAGGTCGCGGGGGAGGTGCTGACGGTCACGGTCGATCCGCGCCGCTTCGAGCGGGTGCTGGAGAACCTGTTGAGCAATGCGGTGAAGTATTCGCCGCCCGGTGGCCGTGTGACGCTGGCGGCGCGGCCGGAAGAGGAGGACGGACGGGCCTGGGTGGTGGTCGAGGTGCGGGATGGCGGGATCGGCATCCCCGCGAGCGATCTGCCCTATGTGTTCGAGCCGTACCGGCGGGGCGGCAATGTGCTGGGGCAGGTGAGCGGCACCGGGCTGGGGCTGGCGAATGCGCGGCGGTTGATCGAGCAGCACGGGGGCATGATCGCCATCGCCAGCGTCGAGGGTGAGGGGACGAGCGTCACCATTCGCTTGCCACGGCAGTAGGAATAGGCGCGCGGACAAGGAACACCCCGGCGACGATCTTCGCGAGATCGTCGCCGGGGTGACATGGTTCTTGCGCCGGGACGCGATGCTGCCGGGATTAGATCGAAGAGTCGTTGTCGGGCAAGGCGCGATGCGCCAACCACATCAGCCCAATGGTGAGTCCGGCCCCCATCGCGAGATTGATCACCTCACCCATCGCTGTTCACTCCGCTGCGTGTGGGCAAATCCCCCAGCAGCGGAGAGCAAGATGTGTGCCAGACTGCCTGGACCCTGCGACTAGCGCATGGACATCAGCAGCAGGTAGAGGGCGACGAGAATGATGAAGGCGACGACCGCCACGATGCCGAAAATCAGGTTGCCGGTCGGGCGCACCGTGCCGGGGCTGTAGTTGGCTCCCACGTTCTCCGTGCCGTCGCGATGTGCGCGTTGCTCCTCGGTTCCGGCGGTGCTGTCGGCATAGGCGGGGCGTGTTGGCTGCGGGCCGGTGACGGTTGCCGGGTCGCGTTCCATGCTCATGGTGGTGCCTCCTTCCGACGGGGCTGCGCCCCGCACGCTTTGCCTCATGCGAGCAATAGGCGTGCCAGACCGCGTTGCATCGGCAGTCTGGCACGCCTATTGCCTTCATATTCGCTGACGGCCCGGGCGTTTGCGGCGGGTGGCGACGGAAGGTGTGCGTGGTTGGCGACGAGGGGACGGAGGCGGTAGCGCCAGCGCTGCCGGGCGAACAGAAGCCGCAGATAGTGGTTGAGCGTCCGAGTGCTGCGGCGATCCTCGATCTCGCGCCCGACGCCTGGCTCGGGATCGACCGCGACCTCTGTGTCACCTATCGCAACGCGGCGGCGGCGAGGCTCCTGGTGGGTCAACAGCCGCAGTTTGGTGTGGATATTCGCGCGTTGTTGCCCGAGTTGGCCGACGCCGCGTTCGTCGCGTGTTGCCGCCGCGTGCTGGCGGATGGGCACCCCGCAACGCTCCGTGCTCCCATGCTGCCCGACGACCGGCAGCGCACGATCATAGTCCACCCGTTGCCGGGGGGGCTGGGGATCCAGGTTGGCGACGCCGTTGCGGACGGCGAGCAGCGCCGGTTGGCGCGACTTCTGGCGCTTGGGGCGGCGCTGGATGCCGCCACCGATGCGCCGGGCATTGCGGCGGCGTTGCTGCCCTGCCTGGTGCCGTTGCTGGCCGACCGGGCGGCCGTGGGGCGGGTTGATGAGCGGGGAGCGCTGGTGCCGTGGTTGCGACAGGGAGAGCAGGCCGCCGCGCCTGGGGATGATCCGGCGGTGGGGCTTCGCCTCACGGCGGAGGATCTGGCGACGCTGGCGACTGGTGGTTGGCTTGCCGTGCCGCTCGGCGCGGGGCAGGGTGGGGGTGTGGTCTTGCCGCTGCTGCGCGGCGGTCGCCTGCTTGGCACGCTGCTGATCGTGCGGCAGTCGGGCGCGTTCGCTTCGGGCGAGATCGCCTTCGCGGGGGAGATCGCGCGGCGCGCGGCGCTCGCCCTCGATGCCCTGCGGCTCAGACAGGAGGCACGGGAGGCGCTGGCGTCGCGGGATCACTTCCTGGCGGTCGCGGCGCACGAGCTGCGCACGCCGCTGACGGCGTTGCGCGCCCACGCGCAACTGGTGGCGCGGCGGCGCTCGTCCGGGCGGCTTGACGCGCGCTGGCTTGGTTCGGCCGTCGCGGCCTTCGAGCGCGCGACTGGCAGGCTGGAGACGATCGTGGCCGATCTGCTCGACGTGGCGCGGCTGCGGCTCGATCAATTGCCGGTGCGCCGCCAATCGTGCGATTTGGTGCCGCTGGTCCGCGAGATCGCCGAGCGGGAACGGGAGCAATGGCCGGGTCGGCAGCGCCTCGTCCTACAACTGCCAAAGGGGCACTGCCGCGCCCTGGTCGATCCCGGCCACCTGGAGCAGATCCTGGTCGAACTGCTGAGCAACGCGGCCAAGTTCTCGCCCGCCAGGGGTGTCATCGAGGTGCGGTTGGACGCGGGGGGCTCCGGCGTCTGCCTGACGGTGCGCGACGAGGGGATAGGCCTGCCGCCGGGGAGCGACGAGGCGATTTTCGAGCCGTTCGCGCGTGCGGAGAATGCCGGGGTGCGGCAGATTCGCGGACTTGGCCTGGGGCTGCACCGCTGCCGTGAGCTCGTTGCGCGCAACGGCGGGCGGATCCACGCGGAGAGCGCGGGCGAGGGTACCGGGACCGAACTGCGATGCTGGTTCTTGCACGACGGTGCATAGTGGCAGCGGCATGCCCTTGCGACGGGGCTATTACTTGCTCGCCGCTCAGTCTAACCTCCCCAGCGCCACCCTGTTGCTAACGACAGCCCCACGATGATCCTTCGCCCGATGGCAACACTCTGCTCGTCTGCCATACTACCCCCCTGCGACGACGCAGCGGGCGACGATGCCGACGGGGGAGGGCGAGGAGTGGAGACCATCGAGCGAGTCGAGGCGCGGCCCGTGGCACAGCCGCCACCCGCCGCGCAACGGCAGGACTTCGGCTTCGGCCTGGTCGCGAATACCCTGCTCGGCTATACCCTGGTCAAGGGCTTGCAGCTCACCCTCCACAACCTGATCTTCCCGCTCTATCTCTACAGTCTTGGCCATGACGCCGCTGCCATCGGCCGCATCAACGCGGTCGGTGCGCTGGTCGTCCTGGTGGTTAGCATCCCGCTCGGCGCGCTCTCCGACCGAATCGGCCTGGCGCGCTCTCTGGCGATCGGTGGTCTGGTCATGCCCCTGGCGATGGCCGGGATGGCCCTGGCAACCTCGCTGCCGACCCTGCTGATCTGGTTCGTCATCCAGCAGGGTCTCTCCGTCACCTACTGGACCGCGCTCGGCCCGTTGCTTGTCGGCGCGGTGCCGGTGGAGCGCCGTGTCCGGGCTTTCTCCGTCAACAGCTTCTTCCTCTGGGGACTCGGCTCGGCCGGGAGCGCCCTTGGCGGGCTCGCCGCCGCCCTGGCGGGGCGTTCGCTCGGCGTCTCGCCGAACGCGGTCGAACCGCTGCGCGTCGCGCTCCTGCTGAACGCCGCGATCATGCTGCTCGGGGCGATCCCCCTCTGGCGCATCCGCAATCGCGCCGTGGTCAGCGACCAGCCGCGCGAGCGGCAGCCCTTGCGCCTCGTCGACCTGCGCCTCTTCGGCCGCCTCCTGGTACCGGACGCCCTGCAAGCGTGCGGGGCGGGCGCGGTGATCGGCTTCCTGCCCCTCTTCTTCTCCCTGCGCTTCGGCCTCGCCTCCGACACGCTCGGCTGGCTTTTCACCGCCACCGGCGTGCTCGGCGGCGTCGCCGCCCTCAGCGCCCCGGCTGTCACCCGCCGCCTGGGGGATACCCGCGCGATCACCATCCTGATGTGCGCGGTCGCCGCCTGCGTCGTCGGCACCGCCGCCGCACCGTTCCTGATCGGCGCGATCCTGGGCGAAATCCTGCGTGCGGGCCTGCGCGGCACCATCGACCCGATCTATGCCCCCTTCGCGATGGGGCGCGTTGCCCCGGAGCGGCGCGGCACCCTCGGCGGCCTCTACAACGTGACGTATGCCACCGGCTTCTCGCTCGGACCCCTCGCCAGCGGCTGGCTCCAGGTGCAATACGGCTTTCTTCCGGCTTTTGCCCTGGGGGCGAGTTGTTACGTCTTCGCCGCCCTCGCCATCCGCCTGCTCTGGAGCAGCATGGGGCCGCTCGTCGAGGAAAGGTGAGTCGTATGTCCGCCGCCTCGATCCAGATCGGCATCAACTATCGCGACTTCCCGAGTAACTGGCGACCCGCGCGCCAGGAGATCGCTTTTGCTCGCGCAGCTGGCTTCACCAGCATGCAGTTCCACGGTCCCGACGATGGACTCGATACCGAACGGCTCGGCGACTCGCCCCAGGTCGTCGGTGCCCTCCTGCGCGAGGCGGGCATCGTCCCGGTGATGGAGATCGGCCTGCCGCTCGATGCGGAGGGTCGCAGCAGGCACGGCCACACGCCGCTGGAGGTGCTGCGCGCCAACCTGCCGGGCATCGTTGCGCTCGGTTGCAGCTGCGTCCACTGGCACCTCGGGCCGCGCGGCGCGCTGGACGACGCTACCATGCACTCGTTGGAGGAGATGGCGCTACCGCAACTGGCCGAGGGGGTTGCCCTCGGCCAGCGGCATGGCTTTCACTTCGGTCTGGAGCACAATCAAGCGGGCATCGATGTGTTCGGCAGTCCCGAGCGCTGCGCGGTCGCGCTGGACGCGGTTCCCGGCCTCGGCTTCGTCTGGGATCTCAACCATAGCACGCCCGAGCAGCTGCCCGGCTACCTCGCCCTCACCGGGCGGATGAGCATGCTCCACGTCTCCGACACACCACTCCCGGTGGTCAACCACCACCTGCCGCTCGGACTCGGCACCGTCCCCTTCGCGGACTACTGGCGCGAACTCAGTGCGCGGGGCTTTCACGGCCCGGCTATCCTGGAGATCGGCGGCCTGCCTGCTTCGGGCGGGTATGGGCGTGATACGGACGAGGCGCTCGTGGCGTCGCTGGCGCGCTTCGCTGAAGTAACGAGTAACGAGTAACGAGTAACGAGGAGTGATGTAATCCCACTCGTTACTCGTTACTCGTTACTAAATGCCGACGCCGGGCCAGGGCTTGCCTGTTTCGATTAGCTCGGTGAGGACGCCGCCGCAGGACTTGGGGTGGAGGAAGGCGACGCGCCAGCCTTCGTGGAGGCCGGGGCGGGGGATGTCGTCGAGGAGCTGGATGCCTGCGCCACGGCACTGCTCCAGCGCGGCTTCGATGTCTTCGACTTCGTAGGCGACGTGGTGCATGCCCGGGCCGCGTTTCGCGAGCGACTTCGCGACTGGCCCGCCCGGGCCGAGCGGCGCGAAGACTTCGATGTGGCTGTCGCCCACGTCGAGCAGGATTGCCCGGATGTCGTTCGTGGCCGACTCGTGCGGCTCGCCGCCGCTCAGCCCGAGCACGCCGCGATAGAAGCGCATCGACTCGTCGAGGTCGGCCACCAGCACCCCCAGGTGGTGCAGGCGCAGGACGGGCACGCCGCGCAGGGTATCCATGGATCCTCCTGTTTCAGGTTGCAGGCTAGACGGTTGGAAGGTTGGAAGGTTCGAAAGTTCGGGTTCTGTGCCCAACCTTCAAACCTTCGAACTTTCTAACCGCACCCCTACCTCATTGCCACCCCTTGCGCGCGTGCTATCGTCCCCTTGTTCGGCGTGCGGCACCGCGCTGCGGCGATTCTACACCGTCGCCATGCCGACCGGTTGTGCGTGAAGGGAGAGGGTTATGGTTGACACCTATTCAACGGCGCGGCTGGCGGAACTCGACGTCGATCACATGCTCCATCCGGTGACCAACCTCAACCGCCACCGCGAGGTGGGGCCGCTGATCATGGCGCGCGGCGAGGGCTCGACCATCTGGGACACCGATGGCAAGGCGTATCTGGATGCTTTTGCGGGGCTCTGGAACGTGAATGTCGGCCACGGTCGCACCATCCTGGGCGACGTGGCCAAGGCGCAGATCGATCGCCTCGCCTTCCAGCCGACCTTCTTCGGGCTGGCGACGCCCCCGGTGATCGAGCTGGCGGCGAAGATGGCGCAGATTTATCCTGGGCCGATCAACCACTTCCAGTTTACTTCGGGCGGCGCGGAGTCGAACGAGACCTCGCTGAAGATCGCGCGCTACACCTGGGCGCTGCGCGGCAAGCCCGAGAAGGTCAAGATCATCTCGCGGCTGATGGGGTATCACGGCATCGCGATGGGCGCGCTCGCCGCGACCGGGATCCCCGGCTACTGGCAGGATTTCGGGCCGCGCGTCCCGGGCTTCGTCCACGTCAGCGCGCCGTATGCCTATCGGAATGGGGCGGGCCTTTCCGAGGATGAGTTCGTCTCGAAGCTGGTGGAGGAGTTGGAGCAGACGATCGCGCGCGAGGGCGCGGACACCATCGCCGGGTTCATCGGTGAGCCGGTGCAGGGCGCGGGCGGGGTGGTGGTGCCGCCGCAGGCGTACTGGCAGGCGGTGGCCGAGGTGCTGAAGCGCCACGACATCCTGCTGATCGCCGACGAGGTGATCACCGGGTTCGGGCGCACCGGCACGCTCTTCGGCGTGCAGCAGTATGGGGTGCAGCCGGACATCGTCTCGCTGGCGAAGGGGATCACGTCCGGCTACATCCCGCTCGGCGCGGTCGGCGTCTCGGACGAGATTTTCGAGACGATGGCCGAGCCCGACCGGATGTTCATGCATGGCTTCACCTACTCGGGGCACCCGGTCGCCTGCGCGGTGGCGCTGCGGAACATCGCGATGATCGAGGATGAGGATCTGTCGGGGAATGCCGCCGCGCGCGGCGAGCAGTTGCTGGCGGGGTTGGAGAAGCTGCTCGACCACCCGCACGTCGGCAATGTGCGCGGCAAGGGCTTGATGGCGTTCGTCGAGGTGGTCAAGGATAAGGGCACGAAGCAGGGATATGCCCCGGCGGATGGGATCGGTGGCAAGTTGCAGGCGGCGACGCGGCGGCGCGGCCTGATCTTGCGCTGCAGCGATGTCGGTGTCGCGATGTCGCCGCCGCTGGTCATCACCGCCCAGGAGGTTTATACGCTCGTACGCGGCATCGCCGACTGGATCAAGTATGTGTTGGGTTAAGCTGGCTCTGACAGTTGACGAGTCGGCAGCGCGGCCTCCGGTGACGGGGGCCGCGCTGCTTGTTTGGCGGGAGAGGAGGAGGGGAGTCGGATAGTCGGATAGTCGGATAGTCGGGTAGAAGGAGCGTCAGTCGTCAGTCGTCAGTCGTCAGTCGGATGGTCGGGCAGTCGGGTAGTCGGGTAGAGGGGAGGACTGCGGGGGGTAGGGTGAGGATGGAGAAGTATCTGCGCAGCGCCCAAGGCTTGGTGAACGTGGGTGGTGTTGCGACGCTCGCCCGGACATGAAGTGTCCGGGCTACGTTAATGCGCCGGATGAATCCGGCTTTTGTCCTTTTCCGATGGGTGATGCGTCTTGGGGTGGCAGGCCTCCAGGCAGTTTCGCGGCTGGTGGTCCGGCGTGGTTGCTGTTGGCTGGCGGTGGTCCTATGATGCGAGTATTGGTGGTCGTGAGCGCGAGGAGGATGGCATGTCTGGGGAGCATGCGCGGCAGCGCATGGAGGCGGTGCTGGCCGAGTCGGATGTGGACGCGGTGATCGCGATCTCGCCGGAGAATGTCTTCTACCTGTCGCGGGCGCTGATTTTGACGCAGCGGTATATCCCAGACCGGCTGGCGATTGTGGTCTGGCCGCGCGGCGGGGAGCCGACGTTCATCGTCTGCGCGATCGAGGCGACGCTGGCGCGGCAGGATACTTCCATCGCCGACCTCAGGACCTACGTGGAGTTCGCGGAGTCGCCGGTGGCGGTGCTGGCGGGGGTGCTGGCCGAGCGCGGATTGGCGCGTGGGCGGCTGGGCTTCGAGCCGACCGTCTGGAATGTGGGGAATTTTCGGGCGCTGACGGAGGCGCTGCCGGGGGCGACGCTGGTTCCGGCGGAGCAGTTGTTCGACCGGGCACGGATGGTGAAGGGGGCGTGGGAGATCGCGCACCTGAGTCACGCGGCGCACGCGACGGATGCGGCGGTGTATGCGGCGTTCCGGGCGGGTCGGCCGGGGTGGAGTGAGAAGGCGATCGGCGACCGGATTCAGCAGGGGATGCTGGCCGACGGGGCCGACTTCTCGCCGTTCCTGGTGCTGGCGGCGGGGGAGAATGCGCGGCGGGTCCACCATTTCCCGAATACGGACCCGATGCCGGAGGGCTCGATCCTGCACTTCGATGGGGGCGGCTTCTGGCAGGGGTATTACTCGGACATGGCGCGCACGGCGGCGATCGGGCGGGCGTCGGCGGAGCAGCGGGATATTTATGCGCGGCTCTGGGCGGTGCAGCAGGAGATTATCGCCGGGGTGCGGGCGGGGGTGCGGGCGTGCGACCTCTACGCGCACGGGAAGTGGTGCTACGAGCAGCAGGGGCTGCCGTTCGGGATGACGCTGATCGGGCATAGTTTGGGGGTGGTGCTGCATGAGCACCCGGTGATCAACGCCGCGACGGAGGAGCCGCTGCAGCCGGGGATGCTGCTGGCGATCGAGCCGGCGGTGGGGACGACGGGGGGCGTGATGTACCACATCGAGGACCTGGTGCTGGTGACCGATGGCGAGCCGCAGATCGTGTCGCGCGCCGGGGAGTGGGCGGAATTGCTGGAGATCGGGGTGTGAGCGTGGCGGGTGCGGGGGGCGAAAAGTAGGTTTGTTTTTGCATTTTTGCTTTTTTCCTTCCTTCCCGGGGGTGGGCTTTCTTCGTGGTGGGGAGGCCCCCCTCCATCCCCCCAATCCTGGGGGGACTTTAACGAGGTGGCGCTTGCATGGGCGTGTGGCGGGGGCGGGGTTGGCCCTCTCAATCCCCCACATGTGGGGGACTTTAACTTGGTGGAACTTTGGTCGTGGTAGCTGGTCATGGTGGCTCCTCCGGGTCGTGGTAGGGCGCGGCCTGCGCGACGCGGCGTGAAGTCAGCGTTGGGTGATCGATTGCCGCTACCTTTACGAACCCGACGAGGGGGACGAAACATGACACAATGGTGTGGAATTGGCGAATTGGTTGTTGGGGTGACTTGATTTGTCACGAAAGACTGGGGAGTCTTGTTCTCGTGCCGCAGTTCCGTTAGAACTTTTCGGGATTCGCGACCGTTGCTCCAGGTAACTACTCCGACTGGCGGTGGTGCCATTGGGGTGGATGCTGGATCGTGTCTGTTCCTGCGTTGAGCGTGCTGGCCCAGGGGTTGCGCTGAGATTTGTGGGACGGAGGCGAATGGTGGTGGCGTTGGTGACACGGCGTCATGTGATTAGGCGTGGCCGCGATGGGGCGATCGGGGTGGTGTTGGGAGGGTTGCTGCTGGCGTGTGGTCGCTGGGGGACGACTGCGACTGCGGACGGTTCCCAGGCGACTGCGGTGAGGGGTACGCCGGTGCATTCCGAGCCGTCGCCGGTGAGCGATGCCGGCGGTTCGCCTACTTTGCCTCCGGTGTCTGCGACGGTAAGGGCGACGCCCGTAGGATCGCCGACCCTTGGGACACCGGTAGGCGCGCTCCAGCCGCTCGGTGTCCCAAGGGCGTTTCATTCGGCGACGCGGTTGCGCGATGGGACGATGCTGGTGGTCGGCGGCCAGGCGGCAGTGCAGTACTCAGCTAAGCGGCAGTACTCGGCTGAGCGATTGAATCTGGCGACCGGGGTGTGGCAGGCGACCGGACCGCTGCAGCGGCCGAGTACACATCACGATGCTTTGCTGCTGGACGATGGACGGGTTGCCATCGTCGGGGGAGATTCGCCTGAGATCGCGTTGTATGACCCGAGGGCGAACGGTTTCGGCGCGGCGGCCCCATCTCCCCTCGGCCCCGAGCCGCAGGGAGTTGGCCCGGCTTTTCGAGGCATTATCCTGGTAACGGGGGAAATCCTGGTTGTCACTGTGGCGCACGCGGCGCTGTACAATCCGCGATTGGATTCCTGGCGGATGACAGCGCCGAAGGCGGTGCGTGCCTTTGGCGGGCTCGTACGCTTGCACGATGGTCGCGTTATGGCGCTGGGTGGGATGCAACAACTTGCGCCCGACTATTTCGCCGCCTCGAACGTGGTTGGGATCTACGATCCCGCCTCAGATCAATGGGAGTTCGGGCCGCTCCTGCGAGATGCGCGGGATGGCTTCACCGCGACGGTGCTGCGCGATGGGCGCGTCCTGGTGCTGGGTGGTACTACTGCTCCTGGCAGTCCCGGGAATGCCGAAATGTACGATCCCGTCCAGCGGCGGTGGCAAGCAGTCTCGCCGATGTCGCTTGGCCGGTCGGGACACCATGCATTCCTGCTCCCGGATGGCCGCGTACTCGCGCTGGGCGGGCAGGTGCAAAGCTCTCGCACCCCAATGGCTGTCGAAGTTTACGATCCGGGAACGGATCGCTGGCAGTTGCTGGCGAATCTCGGCGGCGGGCGCGAGGGGATGACCGCAACATTGCTTCCCAGTGGCCAGATCGTGCTCACCGGTGGCGTTGAGCCGGGTCAGACAGACAGCAATCAAGCGGTCGATGTCTATACAATTGCGGTTCAGACGGCGAGTCGGGAGGGTCAGCCCACGGAGGTCAAGGTGAGCTATAGTCCCGAGGAGTGCCGTGGTGGGTAGTGGTTCGCGACGCACCCCATGTTGCGGGGTGGATTGTCTCAGCGGACACCAAGATTCGCTCTGAGGAGCGTGCGCCTGCATGGGGCGTCGCGCTTGCAGAAGTTAGATGAGCGACCAGACCCCGCCTGCGCGATTCTGCGGGCGGCGGCCCTGGAGTTGTCAGGAGTCTTTGGTGATCTTGAAGGTGACGTAATCTGATTCGGCGACGAAGTCGTCGAGGTCGTAGTCGTAGAGGGCGACGTAGAATTTCAGGTTATATTGGCCGACTGCAAGGTGGAGTTGGTCGTAGGGCAAGAAGAGCTGGTAGTCGTCGTAGCGGGTGTTGTCGTAGCCGGGGGTGTAGTCTTTGCCGACCGCGACCTGGCCTTCGGTGGTGGTGTAGCTGCCGTCGGTGTCTTTCAGGACTTTGCCGTCGGCGTAGTAGAAGTAGGCAATCGCGCGGGATTTGACGCCCTTGGTCCCCTGGGTGGTGAACTTGACGTGGATGAGCATCCCTTTCAGGCCGCTCTGGTAGACGTTGTGATCGACGGTGATCGACTCGATGTTCGCGGTGTGCCCGGCCACCGGCGCGGGGGTCGGCGTCTTGGTCGGGGGGACCGGCGTGCGCGTGGGCGTGTTTGTTGGCGGGCGCGGGGTGTTGGTTGGCGTTGGGGTGGGGGGCTCGGGAGTCGGGGTCGGGGTTGGGGGGACGGCGGTGGCGGTGGGCGTGTCGGTCGGCGGGCCAGCGGTGGCCGTGGCCGTCGCGGTGGGTGTGCGGGTGCTGGTTGGCGGGACGACGACGGGGGCACCGGCGGTGGCGGTGACCGTGGGCGTGGGCGTTGGGCCGGAAGCTGCGTTGGACGAGGGGCTGGCGCTCGGGCCGCCGATGCCGACGAGGGGCTGGCTGCTGGCGCTGGGGGCGGGGGTGACGGTCGGGTTGTCGCCGTTGCCCTTGCCGCCGTCGTTATTGTTGCTGAAGAGGACGAACGCGCCAGCGCCGCCCACGAGGGCGAGGAGAAGTACGACCAGGCCGGAGATCAGGGCGAGGAGGAGTGTTCGCCGCGAGTCGGTGGTGCTGCTCGCGCCGCCGCCGCTCGCGGCGTAGGGGTAGGGGATCTGCGGCGCGGATTGGTAGGACTGTCCACCGGGCGGTGTGCCGTAGGGCACGGGGCCGCTTTGTGGCGATGCTGCGAACTGGGTTGGGGCGTTGTAGCCGGGGTTGCTGTAGCCGGGGTTGCTATACCCCGGGTTGCTCGTGCCCGGGTTGCTGTAGCCTTGCGCGCTGTAGCCGGCCGGGGTGGTGGGCGGGGTGCCGGTGGGGTAGCCCTGGCCGGGCGTGGTGGGGGCGGGGCCGACCGGTGGCTGGCCGCTGAGCGGGGTGGTGCCGGGGCCGGTCAGGTGGGCGGGCTGCATGTTGATGACGGTGGGCTGGTTGAGCGCGATTTGCCTGGTGGCGAGTTCGCCCATGGTGCCGATGGCCTGCTCGAAGGCTTGCGCGAGTTCGCCCGCCGAGCGGTAGCGCGCGGTGGGCTGCTTCGCGAGTGAGCGCTCGAAGACGGCTTGCAGCGCGGGGGGCAGGTGGGCGCCGCCGCGCTGGAGGATGTTGGGGATGGGGGCCATCAGGTGGCTGTAGATGACCTGCTCGGTGGTGCCGGTGTAGGGGAGCGCGCCGGTGAGCATCTGGAAGGCCATGCAGCCGAGGGCGTAGACGTCGGTGGCGGGGGAGATTTGCCCCTGGAACTGCTCGGGGGCCATGTAGGAGAGGGTGCCCATCAGCATGGAGCGGGTGGTGCCGGAGGAGTTTTCGCGCAGCAGTTTGGCGATGCCGAAGTCGGCGAGCAGGAGGCGGTCGTCTTCGGCGCGCAGGAGCATGTTCTGCGGCTTGATGTCGCGGTGGACGATGCCGCGCGCGTGGGCGTAGTCGAGGGCGGCGGCGGCCTGCTTGATGAAGGTGGCGGCCTGGCGGGGGCTGAGGCGGCCTTCTTTCTTGAGGCGGTCGTCGAGGCTGCCGCCTTCGATGAAGGGCATGACGAGGTAGATCAGGTCGCCGGATTCGCCGTAGTCGTGGACGGCGAGGATGTTGGGGTGGTCAAGCGCGGCGATGGCCTGGGCTTCGCGCTTGAAGCGACCCCGGAAGTCCTGGTCGGGGGAGCGGCCGACGAGGTCGGAGTCGAGGACTTTGACGGCGATCTGGCGTTGCAGGGTGAGGTCGGTGGCGAGGTAGACGCGCGCGAAGCCGCCCCGACCGGCGGTGCGGTCGAGTCGGTAGCGTCCATTGAGTATCGTGCCCTCGGCGCTCATGATCGGGATCTCCTCGTCGCCGCCACGCCGGCAGCACGCGGGCAGCGGCGGGTCGCTCACCAACCTATCCAGACTAACGATGTGGATACGTTACGTGTCACGGGGGGTGGTGTCAATGGCGGGGCGTGGGGAGAGAGGAGAGAGGAGAGAGGAGAGAAGAGAGAAGAGAGTAAGACCGCAGAGGCGCGGAGACGCGGGAGACGACGAGGGAGATGACGATTGAGTAAGGAGACAGAGGGAACCCGTTCACAGAGGACGCAGAGGACGCAGAGACGAGGGGAGGAGGGCGGGCGAGAAGGGATCGTTCCTTCTCTCCCTTCTCTCCACTCTCTCTCTCTCTTCTCTCCCTCCCTCTCCTCGTCCGGTCAGATGAGCCAGGGGCGATGGGTGGCGTAGGTGCGGAGGAAGGTTTCCTGGGTGGGGCTGCCGACGGCGTTGGGGCAGGCGATGCGGAGTTCGCGGAGGAGGGCGTGGTCGGGGGTGAGGCCGCCGCGCATGAGGTAGGCGGCGAGGACGGTGCCGGTGCGGCCTTCGCCGACGAGGCAGTGGACGAGGGTGGGGCGGGCGAGGAGGCGTTGTTCGTCGAGGAAGTCGAGGGCGTCGTCGAGCTGGGCGTGGGAGGGTGGGTTGAGGTCGGGGATGGGGAGGTGGTGGCCGGTGAGGCCGTGGCGGTCGAGCGCGCCGGGGAGGAGGGGTGTTTCGGTGAGGGTGAGGATGGCGCGGATGCCCTGGGCGCGGAGCCAGGCGAGGTCGGCGTCGAGCGCGGCGTGGGCGGCGTCGAGGTCGGGGCCGTCGCCGTCGCGGCGGGACCAGTTGCCGGGGCGTCCGCTGCCGGCGAGGTGGTGGTCGATGAGCCAGTAGAATTTGTGGCGGTCCATGGGGGCTCCGGGTGAGTCGTAAGTCGTAAGTCGTAAGTCGTAAGTCGTAAGTCGAAGTCTGAAGGTTAGTGTAGGGGAGTGGTGGAGTGGTGGGCATCGGTCAGGGGGTGGGGGTAGGGGCTACCTGTTTGGGGGGACCTCACCCCCGCCGCTGCGGCGCACCCCTCTCCCGCGAGGAGAGGGGAGCGCTGGCTGGTGCAGGTAGGGATGACGAAGAGACGTGCTTGGCGGAGGCTCTGACCCCTCCCCGCCGCCTGCGGGCAGCGACCCTCCCTGATGAGGGAGAGGGTAGGAAGCACCTGGGGGCAGCGGGTGGTGTGTGGCGAGGGGAGCTGTTCCGACGAGGGCGGGTCTCAGACCCGCCCCTACCGGCAGCGGTGGGGATGGCGGCGTGATAGCTGATCCCACGCGGGCGACGCAGCGCGTCGCCCACAAATGTGCGCAATGTGGCAGGGGGGCTTGCCAGGGGCGGGTTTGGCTGGGAGAATCGGGGTATGGACAGACAGGATGAGCGGGTGAGGGTTGGGCGGGAGTTGGCGCTGAGCCGGGCCTGGAATGCGGGCTGGTTCGGGGTTGATTCGCTGCGTACGGTTGATGGGCTGCCGGTGACGGTGGTGTACCGGGGGCGGTGGACGTTTGGGTTGGGCCGGATTTTCGGGGCGTTGATTGCGTTTGGGGCGGATTTGCGGCAGGGGGATGTGGAGGTCCATCTGCGGGCGGGGGCGTGGCGGGAGCATGGGCATCATCTCGATCCGGCGTATAACCAGGTGATTTTGCATGTGGTGCTGGAGGATGGGCCGCGCGGGCAGCCGTGTCGGCGGCAGGATGGCGTGGTGGTGCCGACGTTGGTGCTTGGGTCGGTGCTGAAGGGGACGTTGGAGGAGTTGCCGCCCGATCCGGGGTTGCCGGTGTTGGGGGCGATCTCCGATCAGCAGTGCATCGCGGAGGTGTCGGCGGCGAACCGGGCGGGGGCGTTGGCGGCGCTGGAGCGGGCGGGGGATGCGCGGCTGACGGCGAAGGCGGCGGGGTTCGAGGCGGGGTTTACGGCGCTGCCGCCCGGTCAGGTGTTGTACGCGGGGCTGCTGGATGCGCTCGGGTATAGCCGGAATCGGGAGCCGATGGCGCGGCTGGCGGGGGCGTTGCCGCTGGCGGATCTGGAGGCGTTGTTGCCCGCGCGCGATCCGGTCGGGGCATGGCGGTTGGCGGCGGCGTTGTTGCTGGGGGTGGGCGGGTTTTGCCTGCGGAGCCGGGGTATGTGGGGTTGCTGGGGTTGCCGGTAGACGAGCTGGCGGCGATCGAGCGGGAGTGGGCGGGGCTGGCGGAGGGGTGGCGAGACCGGGCGCTGGCCTGGGGAGTGGTCGCTGGCGCGGACGCGTCCGCCGAACCACCCGGCGCGGCGGTTGCTGGGGTTGGCGGGGATCGTGGCGCGCTGTGGCGGTGGGGGGCTGCTGGGGGCGTGTCTGGAGGCGTGCGCGGCGGAGGAGGCGGCGACGGGGCTGGCGGAGTTGCGGGATCTGTTGCTGGGGCCGCCGAGGGCGGCTGATTCGTTCGGGCGCTACATCGGTGAGGACCGGGCGTGGGAGATGGTGGCGAATATCGTGCTGCCGTTCGCGCTGGCGTATGGGGCGTGGTCGGAGGATGAGCGGCTGGGCGCGGGGGCGGCGGCGTTGTGGGAGGCTGCGCCCGCGACGGCGGGGAATGAGCCGATCCGGGCGTTGTTGGGGCAGATCGGTGGGGGGAAGGCGATCAGGTTGAAGACGAGTCAGGCAGCAGCAGGGCGTTGCATTTGTATCAGCATTTTTGTGAGCATCGGCGGTGTTTTGAGTGCCGATTGCGCGGTTGGGACGAGGGGGATGAGGAGAGAGGAGAGAGGAGAGAGGAGAGTGGGGAGGGGCGGGGATGAAGGTTGCTGATTTTCGTGGATTGCGGGTGTATCAGAATGCTGCGGATGCGGCGGCTGAGATTTTTGAGTTAAGCAGACGATTTCCAGTTGAGGAACGCTATTCGCTGACTGATCAGGTGCGCCGATCGTCGCGATCAGTGTGTGCCAATATTGCGGAGGCATGGCGCAAACGTCGTTATCCCGCAGCTTTTGTGAGCAAGTTATCTGATGCTGACGCTGAAGCTGCTGAGACACAAGCGTGGGTTGATATTGCCCGAAGGTGCGGCTACATCGATTCCGAAGTTGAGCAGCGCCTTCTGAATCGCTATCACTACATCTGTGCCCAATTGGTCACGATGATGTCATCGCCCGAACAGTGGTCTCTAACAGCTCAGCCTCGCAGTAAGGACCATTAGCCTCTCTTCTCTCTTCTCTCCACTCTTCACTCTCCTCATCCTTCGCGGCGGGGGGCGCGGCGGCGCATGATGGCGCGGTCGGTGGGGGCGGCGCGGACGACGATGGCGCCGGGTTCGTCGACGAGGCCGCCGGCGAGGAGGGTGGCGACGCCGGCGACGAGGGCGGCGATGAAGAGGAAGGAGTAGCCGAGGCGGTCGATGATCAGGCCGCCGATGGGGAGGGCGATGGCGCTGATGGCGAGGATGAGGCCGGTGGCCATGGTGGCGGCGGGGCGTTCGCGCGGGGTGGTGATGGCGGCCTGGATGGCGGGGGCGGCGAGGTCGAGTCCGGCGCTGGCGACGCCCCAGGCGATGAAGACGATGGTGAAGGCGATCAGGTTGGCGGCGTCGCCGCCGGGGAGGCGGTCGCGCAGGGTGGCGGAGCCGAGCAGGGGGGGCAGGGTGAGGGCGGTGATGGGGGCGAGGACGCGCACGAAGGTGGCGAGTTGCACGACCATGGGGTTGCCCGCGCTGATGCTGACCGCGCGCCAGCCGAGGGTGCCGATGGCGCGGGAGAGGGCGAGGATGAGCAGGTAGGTGGCGGCGGCGCGGTCGCTCGCGCCGAGTTCGCGCGTGGCGTAGATGATGTAGAAGGGGTCGGCGAGCGCGCCGAGGGTGTAGAGGATGCGGAAGACGATGTAGCGGTTGTAGGCGAGGTTGTTGACGAGGAGGTCGGGGAGGGCGAGGAGGTCGAAGCTGGTGCCGGGGCCGCGCGGCGCGGCGACCGGGGCGGATGAGGTGACGTACTGGAGGATGATCAGGGCGGCGAGGAGGAGGGCGGTCGCCAGCAGGGCCAGCCCGGCGATGCCGAAGAGGCGGGTGAAGCCTGCGGGGTAGAGTTCGCCCGCCTGGTCGAGGGTGTTGCGCGCCAGCCAGCCGCCGATCAGGGTGCCGACGATGCCGAGGACGGCCCAGCGGCCCCAGCGGGTGCGCCAGGAGCCTTCGGGGCGGACGATGCCCGCCGCCGCCGCGCGGAGGATGCCGGCGACGCCACCGCCGAAGGCGATGAGCGCCAGGAGGAGCAGGGGCCAGCCGTTGATCGGCGGCATGGTGGTGAGGCGGTCGCCCTGCTTGGCGAGGACGAGGAGGACGATCGCCTGGAGGAGGACGGAGGCGAGGAGGGTGTAGAGCCGGAGGTTCGGCCAGCGATCGACCTGGAAGGGCGCGGCGAGGGCGGTGCCGAGCGATCCGGCGGCCAGGACGATGGCGACTGCGCCGCCGATGCTGAGGTTGGTGATGCCGAGCACGCCGAAGAAGAGGGGCAGGATGACCAGCGGGTGCAGGCAGACCTCGGCCAGCCGCGCGAGGACCTCGGCGACGCTGCCGAAGAGGGGCGCGAACCAGCTGCGCCGCCGTGGCATCGGCAGCGAGGCGGGCGGGGGGAGCTGGCGCGTCTGCTGGCGGGTTTGTTCCATAGGGTCGCTGCGCTCCAGTCGTGAGTCGTGAGTCGTGAGTCGTGAGTCGTCAGATTTTACGGGTGCGTGGTGGTGTTTTGGATGAGATTTGCTTGCCGTAGCTATTTTACTGCCTGCTGTCCAGTGTCTCCTGTCTATCGGGTGATGGTCGCGTCGCGGCGGGTGGTGTTGCCGGCGGCGTCGGTGATGGTGATGGTGAGGCGGTGGGTGCCGGATGGGGCGGTGCGGGCGTCCCAGTAGCCGACCCAGAGGTCGAGGGTGCGGGAGTAGACGGGGGCGGGGAGCGGTTTGTCGTCGAGCAGGAATTGGACGCCGGTGACGCCGATATCGTCGCTGGCGCGGACTTTGATGGTGGGCACGGCGCGGCGGACGGTGCCGCTGGTGGGATCGAGCAGTTCGGCGGTGGGGGCGGTGGTGTCGTAGCCTGCGGCGGCCCAGAGGGTTTGGGCCATCGCGAGGTGGCCGAGGTTGTTGGCGTGGAAGTCGAGCGGCACCCAGGTGAGTTCGCGCTCGTGGCCGAGGAAGCGCTTGTAGACATCGGCGACGAGGACGTTGCGGCGCTGCGCCTCTTCGACGAGCGCGGTGTTGAAGCGCTCGACCCACCAGGCGTCGGAGCGCACGATCTTGGGATCGCCGCCGTAGGGGTTGTAGATGGTCATGACCGCGATGTCGGCGGTGCGCGCACCGTTGACGGTGGAGGCGGCGATCAGCGTGTCGAGGATTTTGCCGAGGTTGGCGCGGAAGTCGGCGAGGCCGATCTCGCGCGCCTTGTCGTCGGCGGTCTGGAGGTTGCGGAGGTCGTTGCCGCCGATGTCGAGGGTGATCGGGCTGATGGTCCAGCCTTTGCCGCGCGCCTCGGTGATGACCTGCTGGGCGGCGGTGAGCTGGCCGCTCTGGATCAGGGTGCCGGAGGTTTCGCCGCTGACGCTGAGGTTCTGGAGGGCGACGGCGTGCCCGGCGCGCTGCTGGAGGAGGGCGTGGAGCTGTGCGACATATCCCCGTGCGTCGGGGGTGCTGGTGAGGAGACCGACGCCGAGGGAGTCGCCGAGCGCGAGGTAGAGTTCGCCGAGGCCCCGGGGCGCGGCGGCGCTGGGTGCGGCGGCGCTGGTGGGGGGGAGGGCGAGGAGGGTGAGGAGGAGGGTGAGGGCGGCGAGGAGGCGTGGGGCGTGAGGGCGTGAGGGCGTGAGGGGCGTGAGAGGAGTCGTAAGTCGTAAGTCGTAAGTCGTAAGAAGAGAGACGGACCCCTCCCCGCCGCTGCGCGGCGACCCTCCCCCTGAAGGGGGAGGGTGGGGTGGGGATGGCGGAGTGTGGTGGCGGGTGTAGGCAGACCCCTCCCCGCCGCCTGCGGGCGGCGACCCTCCCCTGATGAGGAGAGGTTGAAGAACCTGGGGCAAGCGGGTGGTGGTGGGTGGCGGGGTGGGTGCCCAGTCCGACTTGCGGGCGGGTCTAGACCCGCCCCTACCGAGGGTGGTGGCGATGCGGGCGAATGTTGGCTTTGTCATTGGCGGTTGCCTTGGGCGGTGATGGCGGTGTGGCGGGCGATGGCGTGTTGGACGAGGGCGCGGTCGTTGTCGAAGGTGAGGCGGGCGAGGGCGTCGGCGGGGGAGGGAGGTGTCGGTGCCCTCGTGCGCGGCGAAGTCGGGGAGGTGGGATTCGATGTGCAGAGGAAGTAGCCGACGTGGCGGTCTTTCTTGAAGGTGAAGCGATAGTCGCCGAGCCAGTCGATCAGGCGGGTGGCGAGGCCCATCTCTTCGGCGACTTCGCGGATGGCGGCGGTGGCGGCCGGTCGCCCGCTTCGATGTGGCCTTTGGGAGGACGCGTCGCCTTTCTTGGCGCGACGCAGGGCGATTCGGCCCGAGGCGTCGAAGACGACGCCGCCAGCTTGCTCGGCGACGGCGGGATCGTCGGTGAGGTGCGGGTAGGGGGTGCGGGCGATCTCGCCGAGGAGCTTGGCCTGGGTGACGGGGATGAGTTCGGGCAGGACCATGGTGTTGGCGAGGATCGGCATGAAGTTGGCGTCGCCGCCCCAGCGAGGGACGACGTGCATGTGCAGGTGGTCGCCGATGCCCGCTCCGGCGACGGAGCCGATGTTCAGGCCGACGTTGAAGCCGTGGGGGCGCAGTGTGCGCTCCAGCAGGCCGGTGACCCAGGGGAGCAGGGCGGTCATCTCGGCGAGGGCGGCGGCGGGGAGGGTGGTGAGGGTGGAGACGTGGGCGTAGGGGACGATCATGACGTGCCCGGTGTTGTACGGGAAGAGGTTCATGATCACGAAGGCGTTGGTGCCGCGATGGAGGATGAGGTTGGCGCGGTCGTCGTTGGCGGCGGGCTTGTCGCAGAAGATGCAGCCGGTCGCGCGCTCGCCGCCGACGTAGCCCATGCGCCAGGGGGTCCAGAGTGTGTCCATCGGCTCCCTGAGTAGTCGTGAGTCGTGAGTCGTGAGTCGTGAGTTCAAAGTTCAACGGTGGGTGGTCGGAGCTTGGAACTTGGAACTTTGAACCGTCAGTTGTTTCAACGCAGCGTGGTCGGGTGGGGTTGCTGCGTGGTGGTGCGGGTGTTGGGTGTCGGGAGGCGGTGTGGGGAACCGGAGGTGGTTCGATGTGACGCCGCCGAGGGGAAGTTTACCATAGGGGGCGGGTGGGGCTTTGTTAGGATTGCGCGGATTGTGAAGTTGGGTGGCACGCGGAGTTCGCCCGGACATGAAGTGTCCGGGCTACGTAGGTGCGCCGGATGAATCCGGCTCTGGGGCTTGCGGTGGGGGTGCCTGCCCGGATGGATAGTGGCTGCCCGCGCGTCTGGGTGAAGATTGCGTTGCCCCCGCTCGTTAGAATGCTAGCAAGTGGCAGTGAGCGAGAGTGAGGTGGCGATGGCGACGCGGCAGTGGTGGGAGCGGCCTCGGTTATGGGGGACGGGGCCGGGGGAGGCGGAGGCGGAGCGGCGGGTTTCGTGGCTGGATCTCTTTTCTGATTTGATTTTTGTGGTGGTGATCTCGCAGCTGGCGCATTACCTGGCGGTGCATCTGTCGTGGTCGGGGCTGGTGGGGTATGGGCTGCCGTTTGTGGCGGCGTGGTGGGCGTGGATCGGGGGGACGGTTTATAACGAGCGGTTCGAGACGGAGGATTTGAGCTACCGGTTCTTCACGTTCCTCTATTTGCTGACGATTGCGGGGTTGGCGATTTTTGCGCACGATGCGCTCGGGACGTTGTCGGTCGGCTTTGCGCTGTCGTATGCGGCGAATCGGGCGCTGATCATCGCGCTCTGGTTGCGGGGTGGCTGGCACGCGCCGACGTTCCGGCCGGTGTCGAACCGGTATGCGGTCGGGTTTGCGCTCTCGTTTGCGGCGTTCGTGGTCTCGACGTTGGTGCCGGTGCCGTGGCGTTTCCTGTTCTGGGGGCTGGGGTTGGCGAGCGATTTGCTGACGCCGATCGCGACGTTGCGGCACCAGGCGCAGTTACCGCGCACGCGGCACTCGAAGTTGCCGGAGCGGTTCGGGTTGTTTGTGATCATCGTGCTCGGGGAGGCGATTGTCGGGGTGATCGGCGGGGTGGCGGATAACCCGGAGTTTTCGTGGCGGGCGGGGATCGCGGGTGGGCTGGGGCTGGCGCTGGTCTTCGGGCTGTGGTGGCTCTACTTCGATTTTGTGGCGCGGCGGCGCACGCGGGCGGGGATGTGGCCGCTGTTCGGCTGGATTTACCTGCACATGCCGCTGGTGATGGCGATCGCGGCGATCAGCGCGGCGGTGCTGAATCTGGTGGCGCACGATATTGAGTCTGGCGCGGGGGTGCGCTGGCTGCTGGCGGGGGCGGTGGCGCTGGCGCTGGGGATGATCGCGGCGATTGAGTTGTTGCTGCGGCCCGATCCGGACGAGCCGACGGCGCTCGCACCGAGCGTGGGTGTGAAGCTGGCGGCGGCGGGGGGCGCGATTGTCGTTGGCCTCTTGGGGCGGAATCTCCCGGCATTGCTGGTGCTGGGGTTGCTGGCGGTGTTGCTGGCCCCGCCGATGCTCTACGGGGCCTGGGTCTGGTATCACCAGGAGATCGCGCCGGAGGCGCTCATGCCGGAGGTCGGCGACTGACGCGGCGCTGGTGGTCGACGACGATGGCCCAGGGCTGAAGCCCAGGGCTGGGCTCACTGCGTTCGCCGCGAAGCCCGCCTGCGCGGGCTGGGATGCGCATTCTCGGTGCTGTCCGGTCTCACCATGCGCTGGTGGTCAGCTTTCATACGCTGGTAGTCGGGGTCGTCGGCGATTGCGCGCCAGTGGGCGTGGAAGATGGCGGCGACTTCGGCTTTGGCAGGTCGCCGGTGCCGCGCGGGAGTTCTGTGCCGTCGGGGGCGCGCTTGCGCCCGCCTTTGTGGTTGGCGTAGCGGCGGGCGCGGGTGTAGCCCATCTGGAGGTATTTGCGCGCCATGTCCATGCCGACGAAGTCTCCGGCGGCGAGATATTCGCGGTACTTGGCGGTGAGCGCCCCGGCGGACTCGCGGGCGAGGTCGGGCGTGCGGATCGTCCAGAGCGGCAGCAATTCGCCCTTGTAAGGTTCGATGTGGAAGACGCCCGCCTCGCCACGGCCGATGCGGTAGTGCTCGGGGTGGGCGCGGTAGTCGATGGTGTTGTCGGTCATCGGCTCAGTCTCGCGCCCAGAATTTCCACCAGGGGCGACCGGAACCGGATTGGGCGGGGGCCTGCTCGGTGGGGGCATCCACGTAGCGCTTAGGTGGGGCTTCGAATTCGCTGCCGAGGCGCTTGGACCAGAGGGCGACCTGCTCGGCCTTCTTGCGCGAGTCGCCCCGGTTTTCGGCGGTGACGGTTTCGCCGAGTTGCGAATCGACGACGCGCCGCCGAGCGCGGCGGCGAGGCCGAGCGCGGTGTCGCAGGCCCCGTCGAAGGAGCCGGGGAGTTCGCTGTAGCGCAGGTGCAGGGTCATGTTATCCACGGGGCCGCCGGGGCGGTCTGCGGCGAGGATCAGCTCGGTCGAGGCGGAGCGGAAGGACTCTGCGTCGTAGCGGCGGAGGCTGCAGGAACTGCGCGACCGCTGCGTCCACGGCCGCGCGGTCGAATGGTTCGCCGTCAACGCGCTCGATAAGGAGATCGTAGCTCATCTAGCCCTCCAGTTGGCTCATATGTTCGTGTCTCAGTGCTGAGTGCTGAGTGCTGAGTGCTGAGTCAAGTACGAAGTACGAACGATGAGAGAGTGGACCTCACCCCGCCGCCTGCGGGCGGCACCCCTCTCCCGCGAGGAGAGGGGATGGGTCCAGTTGCATTCGACAGGCAATGGTGACAGGGTGATCGCGACCGTGATGGCGGGGCTAGCGCTTGGAGACGGAGTTGCTGTCGCGGTTGGCGACCCAGACGTTGCTGCCATCGAAGGCGAGGGCGCTGGGGTGGGTGCCGACGGTGAAGGTGCCGAGGTTGGTGCCGTCGCTCGCCTTGAGCTTGGTGACGCTGTTGCCTGCGGTGTTGGCCACCCAGATGTGCTGACCGTCGAAGGCGACTGCGCCGGGGGTGTTGCCGACCGTGAAGGAGCCGAGGTTGGTGCCGTCGCTGGCGCGCAGCTTGACCACGCTGTTGGTCCCGCCGACCGAGACCCAGATATTCGCGCCGTCGAAGGCGAGGCCGCCGGGGTTGGTGCCGACGTTGATGGTGCCAAGGTTGAAGCCGTCGCTGGCGCGCAGTTTCGTGACCGAGCCACCGTCCTTGTTGGCGATCCAGATATTGGTGCCGTCGAAGGCGAGGGCGACGGGTTGCCGCCCGCGTCGAAGTTCCCCAGGTTGGTGCCGCTGCTTGCCTGGATCTTCGAGATCGCGCCGTTCGGGCCGGTGTTGGTCGCGACCCAGATATTGGTGCCGTCGAAGGCGATGGCGTTCCTGGTTGGCGAGCGACAGGGCGGTGCCGATGCTCTGCCCGTCGCTGGCGCGTAGGCGGGCGATGGTGGTCAGGTTTTGTCCCTGGCTGGCAACCCAGATGGTCGCGCCGTCGAAGGCGACGCCGATCGGGTTGCCGCCGACCAGCGAAGATTGCCGAGGTTGGCACCGTCGCCGATGCGCAGCTTGGAGACGGTGCCGCTGTCGAGTGGTCACCCACATGTGCGAGCCGTCGAAGGCGAGGGCGCTGGGGTGGGTGCCGACGGCGAAGGCGGGGTAGTCGCCGGTGCTGCCACGGGCGGCGTACCAGCGGAGGAGCGCGATGTCGAGGGTGTTCAGGCCGATACCTGGCGGCCCCTGCGGCCCGGTCTGGCCGGGGGGGCCTTGCTCGCCGGGTGGCACGGCCTGCCAGGCGACGCCGGTGCCGGTGGAGACGAGCACCTGACCGGCGGTCGAGCCCGCCGAACTGAGCTTCGGGGTGGTGATCGCGCCGTCGATCACGTTATTGGCCACCAGGGCGGTCGCGGCGTTGGTGACGGGCGGGTTGGTGCCAAGTCCGGCGGTGCGGGCGAGGAAGGAGGCCATCTCCTCGCGGGTGACGAGGTTGTTGGGGCAGTAGTGCTGGAGGTCGGTGCAGCCGCGCGAGATGCCCGCGTCGGCGATGGCATTGATGTTGTTGTTGTGCGGGCTGCCCTGGTTGAGGTCCTGGAAGTTCGCCGCCGTGAGGCCCAGCGGCACCAAGGCGACGAGGGCGGCGATTAGCAGCGGGGCGAGCCAGCGCGTGCCGCGCCGTGTGCCGCGCCGGGCACGAAAGCGGGCGAGTTCGCGCTCGGTTTGGGCCAGGCGGGTGGCGGTTGCGGCCTGGGCGGCGGCGAGGCGGGCGATTTCTTCGCGGAGTTGTGCGAGTTGGTCGGGGGCGTCGGGCATGGGACCTCCTGCGAGTCGTGAGTCGTGAGTCGTGAGTCGTGAGATGAGTCGGGCGGTCGGGCAGTCGGGCGGTCGGGCTGGGAGACCTCACCCCCCGGCCCCCTCTCCCGCGAGGAGAGGGGGTGACTCGCGCGGAGGGTCTTGTTACCACTCATCGCTCGTCACTCGTTACTCGTTACTCGTTACTCGTTACTGCGGCCAGCACGGTGTTGTGGAAGCGGGCGCGGACGCGGGCGATGCCGGGGTTGGCGGCGTCGGGGTGGACGCGGTTGGTGAGCAGGATGATGGCGAGGTGGTGGGCGGGGACGAGCCAGAGGGAGGTGCCGGTGAAGCCGGTGTGGCCGTAGGCTCCCGCGCCGAGCAGCTCGCCGCCGGAGGTGGGGCCGCCGCCGGTGGTGAGATCGGGGTCGCCGTCGGAGGCGAGCCAGCGGGCGCGGCGACCGATGGGGTCGGGGTCGAAGGCGACCCAGCCGAGGGTGCGGCCGAGGTTGAGGGCGGCGGTCTGGTCGCGCGGGGCGGCGGCGATGGTGGCGCGGGAGAGGAGGCGGATGCCGTCGAGCGCGCCGCCGTTCAGCCAGAATTGGGTGTAGCGGGCGAGGTCAGCGGCGGTGGCGAAGAGTCCGGCGTGGCCGCTGATGCCGCCGAGGGCGTAGTTGGCGTTGCCGTCGTGGACGATGCCCCGGATGATGCCGGTGCGCTGCTGGGGATGGCGCGCGTTGTGCGCTGCGGCCATCGCGGCTTCGTAGCGCTCGCCAGCTTCGGTCGGGGCGATGCGGGCGAGGAGGGCGGGGGCGGGCTGGTAGCCGGTGTCATTCATGCCGAGCGGGGCGAAGATGCGCTCGCGGGCGAATTGGTCGATCGGGAGGCCGCTCGCGCGGCGGACGATCTCGCCGAGGAGGATGAAGCCGAGGTCGCTGTAGCTGACGCGGGTGCCGGGTGGTGCCTCCAGCGGGGTGGCGCAGATGCGCGCGATGGTGGCTTCGGCGGTGCGGCAGTCGTGGTAGAGCGGGAGCCAGGCGGGGAGGCCGCTGCTGTGGGTGAGCAGGTGGCGCAGCAGCACGGCGCGGCGATCGGCGGCGGCGTCGGGGCCGACGAATTCGGGGATGAATTGCGCGACGGGTTCGTCGAGCGAGAGCGCGCCTGCTTCGAGCAGGATCAGGATGGAGGGGAGGCAGGCGACGACTTTGGTGAGCGAGGCGAGGTCGAAGATGGTGGCCGCGCCGCCGGGGGCGGCGCCGAAGGCGCGGTGGAGCAGGATCTGGCCGTGCTGTTGCACCAGGGCCACGGCCGAGGGAAGGCTCCTTCGGCGATGCCGCGCTCGATGACTGCCTCGGCGCGCTGCAGGCTTTTGTCGCTCATGCGCTCCATCCTTGGCGCTGTGCGCGCCGCGATCGGCCCTTTCTTGCTGCATAATAGCCGACGAGGGTGGGGTGGTGCGATTGGGGGCGTGGGAGTCGTGAGTCGTGAGTCGTGAGTCGTGAGTGGACGGGGAGTAACGAGTAACGAGTAACGAGTGACGGGGGTGACCCCACCCCGCCGCCTGCGGGCGGCGACCCTCCCCTGAAGGGAGAGGGTTGGGGATGCGGGGCGCGCGGGTGGTGCTGATGGAGGTGGGTGGCGTGCGGAGTGCGCCGGGAGATGAAGTCTCCGGGCTACGCGATGCGCCGGATGCATCCGGCTGTTGAGGGACCTGTGGTGTTTTGAGAAGTTGGGGCGGGGGCGTATGGTGGGGCGCGGGTTGCGTGGGCTGTTGGCCGAGGCGGGGCGGGAGGGGTCGGCTGATGTGCGGACCGGGCGGGTGGTGCTCGGGCGGGTGCGGTTGGGGTCGCTGGCGCGGGTGGCCTTCAGGATGGGGTGGTTCGCGAGCCTGGTGCCTTCGTTGATTCTGAGTGTGGTGCTGGTCTGGGTGTTGCATGGGATCTGGCAGACGCTCGATGGTTGGGACCCCTGGACGCCCTGGGATCCGAATACGCGCATTCTGGGGGCGGAGCTGCCGACGCCGAAGTTCGAGCCGCGCGAGTCATTGCGCGTCGAGGGGTTGTACCGGGCGCTGGGGCCGATCGGGCAGCATCCCATTATTGCGGCGGTGTTGTTCACGGTGCTGCTGACGATTGTTGGTGGGGTGGTTTTTGCGTTCTGGGTTACGTCGATCGGGCTGACATACAACCGTTTTATCAGGACGATTGGTGGGATCGAGTTTGAGATGGTCGAGCGCCCGGCGCGGGGGGCGTCGCGCGCGGGGCGGGGGGTGCGGGGCGAGTCTGCGGAGTGGGATGATGCGAAGTTGCGGTGGTGAGGGGAGAGGGTGGGGAGGATGCCCCGTGGCGGGGGTGGCCCAAAGGCTGAAGCCTTGGGCTGATGGTGCGCTGCGGCGCACCGCGAAGCCCGCCTGCGCGGGCTCGGGGGCGTGGTAGGCGCTTGCACTGTACTTTGCTGCCGACGACGACAGGATTCTTCTGGGATGAGGTGTCATCCGGGCAATTGCTGGCGAATGTTGTCTGGTTCGGCGGACGGCTTACCTGCCTTCCTGGGGTTTGCGCAGGGTGTGTAGGCCGACGCGGACCTGGGAGTTTTCGGCCCAGGGGCCGTCGTGGTGGGTTGATTCGCGCCGCCAGCCCATTTCGTCGGCGGCGGTGAGGAAGCGGCGGGCGGTCTCGCGGCCCGGTTCGGCCAGCCAGAGCGCGCCGCCGGGGGCGAGCAGTCGCCAGGTGATCGCCAGCATGGGGGCGATGTCGCGCGGCTCGTAGAGGACGTCGGCGGCGAGGATGATCGGGTAGCCCCGGAGGGCGTCGGCGCGGTCGAGCAACTCCTGTGGTGGCTCGCGCCAGTTGATCGCGATGGTTTGCGGCTCGCGCCCGGCGTTGGCGAGCGCGTTGTGGCGGCAGAGGGTGAGGGAGGCGGTGGAGTAGTCGGCGGCGAGGAGTCGCGCGCCCGCTTCGAGCGCCGCCGCCGCCGTGATGCCGATGCCGCTGCCGAGTTCGAGGACCGGCAGCCCGGCCAACTCGTCGGCGCGGGTCAGGGCGACATCGGCGAGGGCGATGCCGCTGGGCCAGATTTCGGCCCAGTAGGGGAGGTTTTGCTCCGGGTCGGACTCGGCGGCGTCGAGTAAGCGGTCGGTGTCGGCGGGCGCGAGGATGCGGTAGGTCTTGCCGGCGCGCGGCAGCGGCACCGTGGCTTCGCGGACGGTCAGCAGCGCATCCAGCCGACGGCGGAGGCGCGACAGGCGTTTCTGGGCGGTGTCCTGGCTCATGGCTCTCCGAAGTGTGGCGCGAATCGCGTCTCGGTGTTTACGGGAAGCGGGGGAGTTCGAAGGCGACGACGATGGTGCGCTGCAAGGTGAGCGCCGCGCCGGGCGAGGGCAGCGGATAGTTGTAATCGACAATTTCGAGACGCGCGCTGCGGAGGTCGCGCGGCACGACGAAGAGGAGGACGCCGTCCTGACGGTAGGTTGTGCCATTCGGAACCGCCGCGTCCCACTCGCCGCTCGCCAGCGCGCCGAAGACGCCGTCGTCGGTGATCAGCTCGTAAGCGAACGAGGGGGTGTGCGGTTCGCGCAGGTTGGTGATCTGGAGCGCGATCTGGACGAACTTCGTGTCGCGACTGAGCAGGGGGGCGGCGTAGGCCGCGCGGGGGTCGCCGGGCGGCAGCGCCTCCACCGCGCCGAGGAGGTAGAGTCCGGGGAAGGTCGATGGCGCGGGCGGGGTGGGACAGCACGAGGGGGCGGGCGTGGCGGCGAAGAAGCCCGAGGGGACGGTGGCGACCGACGCGGGGGTGGCGTTGGTCGCGGGGACCGCCACGCGCTGGAGGCACGCCGTCAGCGCCGGGAGCAGGAAGAGGAGCGGCGCGATTCGCCGGATGCGGATCAGGTGGCGGCGAAGCGCGGTTTGCACGAGCGGCGCGGCGGGGCGGCTACTTGCGCCGCTGGTATTTGGCGATGCGGCGTCGCTCGCGGAAGGCTTCGGCGGCGACCTGGCCCTCGATGACCTCGCGGATGGTGACTTCGGCCGTCGGATCGATGCGCGGGCGAGGCTCGGGGTCGGCGAAGACCGGGGCCGACGCGATCAGGGTATCTTGCCGCGGATCGGCGACCGCCACGGCGGTGCTGGCGATGGTCACGGATTGGAGTTCGTCGGCCGCCGGTTCGGGCAGCGAGATGGTGGCGTCGGTGGTCAGCACGGCGTCCCAGGCGTCGGCGACGGTGTTGGTCGGCGGGGATAGTTCGTCGCCGGGCAGCGGCGGTGGATTGAAGGTGGTGACGGGCATGCCTTCGTAGACCGAGGTTGCGGAACTCGTCTGGAACTCTGGCTCTGGTGCTGGCTCGGGCGCGGGTTCGGGGTCGTCGAGGAAGGAGGCACCGATCAGGGGATCGGCCTTGGTTGCGACCAGTGGTTCGGCGGGCACGGCCTCGGCGGGTGTGGCCTCGGTGGCAGATGTGTCGGCACTTGCGGGGGCGTCCCACACGAACGGCGCGGGGGTCTCGATCGGCGGTTCGTCGGGGATTACTTGCGCGGTGAGCTCGGGATAGGTCTCGCTGGTGCCGTTGGGCGTCGCGGAGGGGCCGATCACCTCGTCGGTGAGCACCTGGGAGGTTGGCTGCGGCTCGTCGAGCTGGAAGGCGCGCTGGAATTCGCCGGTGACATCGCCCGACATCTGGCGGAAGTCGCGGATCGCCTTGCCGATCTGCCCGGCCAGCGTCGGCAGCCGCTCCGGGCCGACGACGATCAGCGCGAGCACCAGGACGACGATTAACTCGGTTGGACCGATCCCGAACATGCTCTGTTTCTCCCTCGCAGGCGGTCGGTCGCCCCGACGGTTGGGTGCGGGCCTGCGGAATCTCAGCTTCGGTTGATCAGTATAGCACTCTGGGGGCCGGGTTCAAAGTTCAAGGTTCAAGGTTCAAAGTTCCGGCGGGTACGGTTCGAAGGTTGGAAGGTTTGAAAGTCGGGAGTTCCTGGCACGCATCGCTGGCCACAGAACCTTCAAACTTTCGAACTTTCCAACCTTCGAGCCGTGAACACCCGCAGGGACGCGGCCTTGACAGTGGGCCGTGGCGCGCTACGATGGCGGCGTTCATTGGGACTGGATCTGTGAAAGGAGCGCGCCGATGATTCCGAGGATGGCGTTTGGCCGGACGGGGCATGACAGCAGTCGGACGATCTTCGGCGCTGCCGCTCTCGCGCGTGTCAGCCAGGAGGAGGCCGACCGCACGATGGAGACGGTGATCCAGTATGGCGTGAATCATATCGACACGGCGGCGAGCTATGGCGATGCCGAGATTCGGCTGGGGCCGTGGATGCCGCGCCACCGGCAGGATTTTTTCCTGGCGACGAAGACGGGCAAGCGCACCTACGCGGAGGCGAAGGAGGAGATCCATCGCTCGCTCGAACGGATGCGGACGGACCGGATCGACCTGATCCAGTTGCACAATCTGGCGATCGAGGAGGAGTGGCAGACGGCGTTCGGGCCGGGCGGCGCGCTGGAGGCGGCGGTCGAGGCGCGCGAGCAGGGGTTGGTGCGCTTCATCGGCGTGACGGGGCATGGCGTGGGAATCGCGGCGATGCACCGGCGCAGCCTGGAGCGGTTCGACTTCGATTCGGTGCTGCTGCCTTATAGCTACATGATGATGCAGAATCCGCAGTATGCGGCCGATGTGGAGGCGCTGCTGGCGATCTGCGCCGAGCGCAATGTGGCGGTGCAGACGATCAAGGGGATCACGCGCCGGCCGTGGGGCGACGAGCCGCGCACGACGGCGACGTGGTACGACCCGCTGCGCAACCAGGAGGATATCGATCTGGCGGCGGGTTGGGTGCTCGGCAATCCGCAGGTGTTCCTGAATACTGCGGGCGATATCGATCTGCTGCCGAGGACGTTCGAGGCGGCGAGCCACCTGGGCGCTCGCCCGTCGGTGGTGCAGATGGACGAGTTGCTGCGGCGGCAGGAGATGGCACCGCTCTTTGTCTAAGTAACGAGTAACGAGTGATGAGTAACGAGTAACGAGGAGGGGGCGGACCCACCCGTTACTCGTTCCTTCGTTTCCGGAGGAGCTATGGAAAAGTTTGCGATCGATCCGGCGCTGGTGGAGCGGTATGTGCTGGAGCTGGCGCGGTATGGGGCGTGCGCGGAGACGGGGGTCTGTCGCGCGATGTATACGCCGGAGTGGGAGTTGGCGCAGCGCCAGGTGGCGGATTGGTGCGTCGAGGCGGGGATGCGCGTCTGGCGCGACGCGGTCGGCAACCAGTGGGGGCGTTTGGAGGGGAGCGAGCCGGGTCCGGCGGTGGTGACGGGGTCGCACGTCGATACGCAGTTGCCGGGCGGGCGCTATGATGGGGCGCTCGGGGTGATCGCGGGGATCCTGGCGGTGCGGGCGCTGCGGGAGCGGTTCGGGCAGCCGCGCAAGTCGATCGATGTGGTCTCGTTCTGCCAGGAGGAGGGGAGCCGCTTCCCGGCCGCGAATCTCTGGGCGTCGCGGGTGATCGCGGGGCGCACGGACCCGACGGAACTCGATACGCTGCGCTCCTACGATGGCTTTTCGATGCGCGAGGTGATGACGGCGGTCGGGCTCGATCCGGAGCGGTATGGCGAGGCGGAGCGGGACGATATCGCGGCGTTCATCGAGTTGCACATCGAGCAGGGGCCGATTCTGGAGCACGAGGGGCTGGCGGTCGGGATCGTGGATGCGATCACGGGGTCGCGCGGGTACACGGTGACGGTCACGGGGCAGTCGGACCACGCGGGGGGCTGCCCGATGGATTTGCGGCGCGACCCGATGCGCGCGGTCGCGCCGATCATCGCCGGGGTGTTGCAGACGGCGCACGACATGGGTCGCCCGGCGGTGACGACGGTGGGGCGGCTGAACGTGGAGCCGAATTATCCGGTGATCGTGCCGCGCCGGGTGACGTTCACGGTGAATGCGCGCCACCCGTATCTGGAAGGTGGGCGGGAGTTGTTCGCGCGGCACGAGGCGCTGTTCCAGCGGTGTAAGGAGGCGCACCCTGAGCTGGAGATCACCTGGTCGCACGGTGGTGGGCTGGGTGAACCGACGCCTTGCTCGCCGGAGATTGTGGAGTTGCTGAAAGAGGCGGCGCAAATCCGCAATGATATTCGCTTCGCGTTCGAGGACTCCATACTCCTCCGAGGAGAAGTCCAAGAAGCGGCGGGTATTTCCTGCAACAACGCCAACATACGATGCACGGAACTTGGCCTGCATGCCGTTCCCACATGCTTGCTCAACTGCTTGACTGAATTCTGCGTCACTAATGCCGTCGCTCTTGCACTCGATTACAGCGAATGGGCGTTTCCGGGCGGTGTCATGGAACACAACAATATCGGCTCGATCAATTGGTGTGCGGTCAGGGATAGTGACCTCAATTCCGAGTTTGTGCGGCTCATAGCCATAGACATAGATCAACTCTGCCCAGAACTCGGCACGTACTTTCTCTTCCGGGTCAGCATACCGCTCCCTAAGATCTACAGCGTGATAGTGGATCCTTTGATGGTTACCCTCTCCGATAAGTGTAACGTGCCCGTCCCTTATAGCCCGATCAAGGTATGCCACCATGCTACCCTCAATGTAGTGATTCAAAAGGCCAACGCTTGCGCATGAAAACGCTGCGGAATACTACTGTACGCGTTGGCTCAATGCAAAAGCATAGAATCCCGCAGTCTGAAGAGGCGTATCGCCATTCTTGATAGCAGACTGGTAGACTGGGATAGTCAAATCCGTTGCAGACTCGAATGAATGGAGGGTGCAGTTGTCAGCACGAGGGATGCTTTCGGTCGAGCAGTTGCGGCAACTGGTGGCGGAGGGGGCGATTGATACGGTCGTCAACGCGATCTGCGATATGCAGGGGCGGTTGATGGGGAAGCGGGTGTCGGGCGACTTTTTTGTGGAGCATTGCATCGAGCATGGGACGCATTTTTGTGTTTATCTGCTCGGTACCGAGATGGAGATGCAGACGCCGGAAGGCTATGCGGCGATGAACTGGGAGATGGGGTACGGCGATTGGCAGGCGCGGCCCGATTGGGGGACGTTGCGGGTGATCCCCTGGCTGGAGAAGACGGCGCTGGTGCTGTCGGATGTGGTCGATGAGGCGACGGGGGAAGTGGTCGCGGTCGCGCCGCGCACGATTTTGCGGCGGCAGATCGCGCGGGCGGCGGAGCGCGGGCTGCGGCTGAAGATGGCGTCGGAGTTGGAGTTTTATCTGCTGGATGAGACGTTCGAGGGGGTGCAGGAGAAGGGGTTCCAGGGGGTGCGGCGCTTCGGGTGGTACAACGAGGATTACCACCTGTTGCAGGGGACGAAGGCGGAGCCGTTCTATCGCCAGTTGCGAAACCAGCTCTCGGCGGCGGGGGTGCCGATCGAGTTCACAAAGGGAGAGGCGGCTCCGGGGCAGCACGAGATCAATTTTCACTATGCCGATGCGCTGGAGGCGGCCGACCGACACGCGCTGCTGAAGCATGGCGCGAAGGAGATGGCCTGGCAGCATGGGCGGTCGCTGACGTTCATGGCGAAGCCGGACCATACCTGGACGGGGTCGAGTAGCCACGTTCACCTGAGCGCCTGGGATGCCGAGGGCGCGCGGAATCTCTTCTTTGACCCGGAGGGGCAGCCGTATGGCATGTCGGAGACGATGCGCCATTTTCTGGGCGGGTTGATCGCCTGCGCGCCGGAGTTGTCGCTGTTCGCGGCGTCGAATGTGAATTCCTACAAGCGGTATGCGATCGCGAGCTGGGCTCCGACCGGGGTTGCCTGGGGGCGCGATAATCGCACCTGCGGTTTCCGGATTGTGGGACACGGGTCGTCGCTGCGGATCGAGAATCGGATTCCCGGCGCGGATGCGAACTCGTATCTGGCCTATGCGGCCTGTATCGCGGCGGGGTTGCACGGCATCGAGCGGCGGATCGAGCCGCCTGCGGAGTACCGGGGGAATGCCTATGCGGCGACTGACGTGCCGCGCGTGCCGAGCGCGCTCTACGAGGCGATCCCGCTCTGGGAGCGGAGCGCGGTCGCGCGTGCGGCGTTTGGCGACGATGTGGTGGAGCATTATCTGAACATGGCCCGCGTCGAGCAGCGGACGTATGACGCGGCGGTGTCGAGCTGGGAGCGGGAGCGGTATTTGGAGCGTGGGTAGTCGTAAGTCGTAAGTCGTAAGTCGTAAGAGGGCTTAGCGAGGTTCAACGCCACACCAGCAGCAACCAGCAAGGGCAAGATTCTTACGACTTACGACTAGGCGGGGTGAAACATGCGTCTCAAGGATAAGGTCTGCATCATCACCGGGGCGGGGAGTGGGATGGGGCGCGTCGCGTGCGAGGTGTTTGCGCGCGAGGGGGCGAAGGTGGCGGCGTTCGAGATTGCGCCGGGGTCGGGCGAGGAGACGGTGGCGCGGGTGCGCGCGGCGGGCGGGGAGGCGACGGCGTTTCGCTGCGACGTGGCCGATGAGGCGAGCGTGCGCGAGGCGGTGGCGGCGGTCGTGGCGCGCTATGGCGGCGTGGATGTGCTCTACAACAATGCCGGGATCATGCCGGAGGACGATCATTCGGTGACCGATACGTCGGTGGAGACGTGGGACCGGGTGATGGCGGTGAATGTGCGCGGGCCGTTCCTCTGCTGCAAGTATGCGATTCCGGAGATGCTGAAGCGCGGGGGTGGGTCGGTCATCAACATCGCGTCGTTTGTGGCGCTGGTGGGGTGCAGCGTGCCGCAGGATGCCTATACGGCGTCGAAGGGGGCGCTGATCTCGCTGACGAAGTCGCTGGCGATCCAGTTCCGGCCGCAGGGGATCCGCACGAATGCGATCTGCCCTGGTCCGATCGAGACGCCGCTGCTGATGGACTGGCTGCTGAAGGACGAGGCGGCGAAGCAGCTGCGCCTGGGGCGACAGCCGAGCGGGCGCTTCGGCAAGCCGGAGGATATCGTCAATTGCGCGCTCTATCTGGCGTCCGATGAGTCGGATTGGACCAATGGGGCGACGTTGGTGGTGGACGGGGGGATTACGAGCAACTATTTCTGAGTTCCAAGTTCAAGGTTCGAAGGCTCGAAGGTTGGAAGGTTCGGGGCTGGCGAGGAGGTTGTCCCTGGCTGGTGGTTGCCGGTACGCGAACTCTTTGACTGAGTAGAGTGATGGGAGCGAGGCGATGGCGATTGCGCTGACGGGGGCGCGGCTGATTGATGGGACTGGGGCACCGCCGCGCGAGGGGATGACGGTGGTGGTCGAGGGGCGGGTGATTGCGGCGGTCGCGCCGGATGGCGAGGCGGTGGTGCCGGAGGGGGCCACGCGCTATGACGTGGCGGGCCGGACGCTGATGCCGGGGCTGATCGATGGGCATGTGCATCTGCTGGCGAATGCGGGAGCGGGGCAAAAGGATGTCCATCTCTGGAATGTGCTGACCTTCATCGAGGAGCAGACGCTGCACGCGGCGGCGAATGCGCGGCGGGCGCTGCTGGCGGGTGTGACGACGGTGCGCGATATGGCCGGGTCGCGGCCGGAGATTTCCGTCAAGCACGCGGTGGACGATGGGGTGATCGACGGGGCGCGGGTGATCGTCTGCGGCTTCGTGGGGATGACCGGCGGGCACGGCGATCTCTTCTGCCCGGCGAATATCGAGCGGCGGCTCTGGCAGACGGCCGATGGCGAGGACGAATGCCGCAAGCTGATTCGGACCTATGCGCGCGACGGCGTGGACATGATCAAGCTCTGCACGAGTGGCGGGGTGCTCTCCATCGGCGACGAGGCGGAGTGGCGCAATTACACCTTCAAGGAGACGCTGGCGATCGTGGATGAGGCGCACGCGCTCGGGAAGCGGGTGGCGGCGCACGCGCACACGCGCACCGGGATCCGGCAGGCGCTCGAAGCGGGGGTGGACACGCTCGAGCATGGCTCGTCGCTGGACGACGAGATGATCGCGATGATGGTGGAGCGCGGTACCTGGCTCTGTCCGACGCTGGCGATCACCGAGTACATCCTGGAGAGCGGCGAGCGGCGCGGGTTGCCCCCGGCATCGCTGGAGAAGGCGCGGGCGCTGCGTCCGGGGCAGATCGCGGGGTTGCGGAAGGCGTATGCGGCCGGGGTGCCGATCTTCATGGGGACCGACTCGTGCAACACGATGGCGTTCGGTCGCCACGCCTGGGAGCTGGAGCTGATGCACCGCCACCTGGGGATGTCGCCGCAGGAGGTGATCGTGGCGGCGACGGCGAACGCGGCGGCGGCGATCGGGCTGGGCAAGAAGACCGGGCGGATCGCACCGGGGTTCTGGGGCGACTTGCTGGTGGTGGATGGCGACCCGTTGGCCGATCTGCGCCTGCTCCAGTGCGAGGAGCGGTTGCTCGGGGTCTTCCGGGATGGGCGGTTGCTGGTGGACCGGGGGATGGCGGTGGGGCGGTGAGTCGGTGCGTCAGTGCGTCAGTGCGTCTGAAAGGCAGATCTGACACACCGACACACGGACACACTGACGCACCGTCTCAGCTACGACCGCGTGCCCCAGATGACGCTGCCCTGGGCCTGGATCGCGTGGGGGGCTTCGGCCCGGTTGACTGGCTGACCGCCCCAGACTACGCCCAGGGTCAGGGATGTGGCCAGGGTCAGGCCGAGCAGGAAGCTGACGATGCGATTCCGCCGAGTCATGTGATTCCCTCCGTGGCTGTCGAGTGAGTGTTGATGTCGACGGTTTGAGTATGCCGCGATGCGCTGCTCACCCGACAGTCCGAAAGGTGCTCACTTTCTGCTCATTGTAGCCTCAGGCGTCAGCGACGCGCGGGGCGAGTTCGTTCCAGACTTCTTCCAGGGCGTGGAGTTGCTGGTACATCGCGTAGAGTTGCGCCCACATCGCATCGACCGCCGCTTTCGCTGCGGCGGTGTCGCCCTGCGCCTCGGCGGCGACGAGTTGGGCGGTGGCGGTCTCCTGCGCGGCGACGTTGGCACTGGTGGCATCGGCCAGGGCGCGGGTGGTGGCGAGGAAGCGGGCGGTGATTTCTTCGGCGGGTGCGAGGGGGAGGTTGGCAGCTTCGCGCTCCAGGCGGGTGGAGTTGCCGTACTGATACGGCAGCTTGTATTCGTGCCCATGCCAGAGGGTGTGGGTCGGTTCGATGTGGGGCGTGACCGAGAGGTACATGATCATCGGCTCGTCGCCGAGGGCGCGGACTTCGTGCCACTCGTGCGCGCGGGCGAAGCAGACCTGCCCCGGCCCGAGGATGGCGGTCTCTCCCTCGATGGTGAACTCGGCCTGGCCCTGGAGGATCAGGAAGATCTCGTGCGCGATGTCGTGCGTGTGGCCGTAGCTGGTCACGCCCGGTTCGAGGCGCATGAAGCGCGAGCGAATCTGCGGCGTGATCCAGAGGTTGCGGATGTCCTTGCGGTAGTCGAAGACTTCGAATGGCATGGGTCGCTGCGCTCCTAGTCGTGAGTCGTGAGTCGTGAGTCGTGAGATTCTTGCTCGTAGCTGGTTGCCTCATCTGAAGGCACGAGCGTTGCGTAGCCCTCTCACGACTCACGACTTACGACTTACGACTCGTCATGTACTTCAGGACGATGTCGCGGACGAGGGCGATGTCGTGGATGGCGTTGCGGCCGGGGGTGAGGGGGGCGGTGCCGTTCTGGATGCAGTCGCGGAAGTGCTGGAGTTCGATCTTGAAGGGGTTGTCGTGCCAGGCGTATTCCTTGCGCCAGGGGGTGCGGGCGTCGTCCATGCCGTGGACGGTGACGGTGGAGGGGAGGCCGCGCGCGAAGCCGGTGGGGAAAGAGGCGAGCACGCGCCCGGCCGAACCGTAGACTTCGAGGGTTTCCTTGAAGTCCCAGAGTTCGGGGAGATCGACCCAGCTGCAGACGGCGCGCTTGTTGTCGGGGTATTCGAGGACGGTGGTGATCGAGTGGCCGTTCGACCAGATATCGGTGCTGACGACGCGGGCGGGCGGGCCGAAGAGGCCGTGCAGATTGCCGATGTCGTGGATCATGCTGCCGAGGATGATGTTGTAGGCGTAGTGGAGGTCGGGCGGCACGTCGCTGATCCCGAGGGCTGCGGCGACCCCGGCGTTCTGCTCGGCGATGGAGGCGGCGATCACGTCGGCGGCCTGGTCGGCGAAGCGGTGGACGGTGAACTCGCTGACGTGGTGGCTGTTGTCGGGGTGGAGGTGGTTCACCTGGACGAAGCGGATGTCGTCGAGCGCGCGGACCTGGGCCTGGGCGTACTGGTAGGCTGGCTCGTAGCGCTTCATGTAGGCGACCATCAGGATGACGCCCGCGCGCTCGGCGGCGGCGACCATCGCCTCGGCCTCGGCGACGGTGACGCACATCGGCTTCTCGACCAGGATGTGCTTGCCCGCCTCGGCGGCGGCGATGCTCGGCGCGGCGTGGGAGCCGGAGGGGCAGACGATCACCGCGTCGATGTCGCTGCGGACGAGGTCGCGGTAGTCGGTGAAGCGGCGATCCTCGGGCACGCCGTATTCGTCGCCGACGACCTTGAGCAGGCTCGGCGAGAGGTCGCAGAGGCCGCCGATGATGAAGTCGTTGCTCAACTCGCGCAGGTGGGGGAGGTGCTGGATCTGGGCGATCGCGCCGCAGCCGATCATGCCGACCTTGAGTTTGGCCATGCGATCCTCCGTGCGTCGGTGAGTCGGTGTGTTCGTTGCTCGTTGACCGGCGACAGTGTACCCGGTATTGGCTGTGTCGTCGCCGGGGTGTGCAACGGGGGGTAGACTGGCGCGTTCTACCGACGTGTCGGGGAATTAGCCCATTGTGGCTACGAGATACGGATGGCGATGGCGGTGGTCATCGGGTATGGTATGGGCGGTCTGGGAGCCGGGGAGCGAATTCGAGGGGAATCATGCGCCGACTGATCGTGCTGGTGGTGCTGGTGGCGGCGTCGGCGCTGGCACCGGGCGGTTTTGGCCGGGTGCGGCCAGCCGCTGCGGCCGAGCCGTATTGTTTTCCCGAGACGAAGCAGTGTATCGGGGGGGCGTTCCGCGATTTCTGGGAGTCGCACGGGGCGCTGGAGATCCTGGGGTTGCCGGTCACGCACCCGTTCGTGGATGACCGGAAGCTGGTCGTGCAGTATTTCGAGCGCGCGATCTTCGAGTGGCACCCGGAGGCCCCGCCCGCGTATCAGGTGCTGCTGACGCGCCTGGGGGCGGATCAACTGGGGAAGCGGCCCGAGGCGAGCGCGCCGCCGCAGCCATGCGCCCCGCCGAATTGCGCGCTGCTGGAGCAGACGCAGCACACGCTGCGCGACACGTTCCTCACCTACTGGCAGAAGAATGGCGGGCTGCCGGTCTTCGGGTTCCCGCTGACCGAGCAGTTTGTTGAGGTCAATCAGGCCGACGGCAAGTCGTACCTGGTGCAGTATTTTGAGCGCAACCGCTTCGAGTTGCACCCGGAATATGCCGGGACGCGGTACGAGGTGCTGCTCGGCCTGCTTGGTGCGGAGTCGCTGAAGGCGCAGCCGGGGCTTGGTGACCGCCCGGTGGCCCAGGTGCCGGAGTATACGCGGAATGTGGGTCTGCCGAAGCGCGTCCTGATCCCGGCGATCGGGGTGGACGCGGCGGTCGAGCCGGTGGGGGTGGACGAGACGAATACGATGGAGACACCGGCCGATCCCTGGAATACCGGCTGGTTCTCGCCCGGCGCGCGGCCGGGGCAGATCGGGAACGCGGTCATCGCGGGGCACGTCGATTTTGCCGGGATCGGCCCGGTCGTCTTCTGGCGGCTTTCGTCGATGACGCCGGGGATGGAGGTCTGGATCACGGCGGACGATGGGGCGCGCTGGCGGTTCGTGGTGCAGAGCGTCGAGACGTTCCCGGTGGAGCAGTTCCCCGGTGAGCGGGTCTTCGGCTCGACGCAGGGCACCTACGTGAACCTGATCTCCTGCTGGGGGCAATTCGACCGGGCCTCGGCTTCGTACAACCAGCGGATCGTTGTCTTCGCGCGGTGGGATGGGGTGATCCCGACGGCCGGGCGCTAGCGGCTACGCGGGCGGTTGCAGCGCGAGCAAGAAATCGTGCGGGGTGGCAATGCGCAGGCCGCTGCGTCTGGTCAGGTCGTCGTTCCAGTGCGCGCGGTTGGTGGAGATGACCCAGTCGGGTTGTGCTTCGATTGCGGCGACGACGGCCTCAATATCGTTCGCATGTCGCAATGCTGGCAGCAGCGTGGACATTGCAACCCTGATCGCGTCATCGGAAGGCGCGGCGAGGCGCTCAAGCCGAACTCGCCGTAGCCAGCCGTCTACCGCAGCCAGAAACTCCGCTGCCTGTGGTGCTGTCATGCGATCACTTCTCGTGAGCGCCGCGCCCGCAAGCTCCTCCTCGATCCGTTCCGCGAGCACGACGGTGTAGCGGGCATCGATGGAGAGCATGATGAGCAGGGCCTTTGCTGCTGACCAATAACTCACGCATCCGTCGATGATTACCCCAGTGTCGAGGAAGATCCGCACTGATCCGCGATCAGATCGGCTCATCTGTCGCCTCATTGCTGGCGTGCAGTTCCGCGTGTCGGCGGGCTAGCTCGTCCACGAAGGCATCGCCGTAGCGCTTGCGCATGATCTGGTCCCCCACGGCGGGCAGCTCTGCGATCAAATCCCGGGCTGTTAGGCCAGCATCGGCCAGCGCGCGGGCACCACGCTCCATCAGCAGCGCGAGTTGCTTGTCTTGTGAGATGAGCACCAGCATCCCGTCAATGACGGTGTAGGCCAGCGCCGATCCCGGCTGGATGGCGAGCGCTTGCCGGGCTGCTTTGGGGAGGGAGATCCGACCTTTCTCATCGACAGTCAGGAAGCCGCCTTGCTCGCTTCCTGGGATGGTTGGTGCAGGCATAGTGGTCTGCATGGATGCCTCCGCTTGAATAACATCCCCGGTGGGATTATCCCACCGGGGATGAGTATAGCAGAGCGGCGTGCTCGGGATGGGGCTTGCTACTCCCCGATTGCGCTCGATTGGCCGGTGGCTTCGCGGAGTTGGGCGGCGGTGTAGAGGCGGTGGTAGAAGCCGCGCTGGGCCATCAGTTCGGCGTGGCGGCCTCGCTCGACGATGCGCCCCTGGTCGATGACGACGATCAGGTCGGCTTCGACGATGGTGGAGAGGCGGTGGGCAATCACGAGCGAGGTGCGACCGCGCAGGATGGCGCGCAGGGCATCCTGGATCGTCTGCTCGGTGCGGGTATCGACGCTGCTGGTCGCTTCGTCGAGGATGACGATGCGCGGGTCGGCGAGGAAGACGCGCGCGAAGGCGATCAACTGCCGCTGGCCGACGCTGAGCCCGCTGCCGCGCTCGCCGACGCGGGTCTGGTAGCCGGCTGGGAGGGAGGCGATGAAGTCGTGGATGCCGACCGCTCGCGCGGCGTTCTCGATCTCGGCGTCGGTCGCTTCGAGGCGGCCGTAGCGGATGTTCTCGGCGATCGTCATCGAGAAGAGGAAGGTGTCCTGGAGCACGATGCCAAACTGGCGGCGGAGGGAGAGTTGCGTCACCTCGCGCACGTCGTGGCCGTCGATGGTGACCCGCCCTTCCCAGACGTCGTAGAAGCGGGGCACCATGTTGATGATGCTCGACTTGCCAGCGCCGGTCGGGCCGACGAAGGCGACGGTCGCGCCCGCCGGGATGGTCAGGTCGAGGTCGTGGATGACGGGGCGGTCGGTGTAGCCGAAGCGGACGTGCTCGAAGCGGACCTCGCCGCGAATCGGCGGCAGGGTGCGCGCATTCGGGGCATCGACGATGTCGAGCGGCTCGTCCAGCACTTCGAAGATGCGCTCGGCGGCGACGGTGGCGGCTTGCAGGGTGTTGTAGCGTTCGGAGAGGGTGCGGACCGGGCCGAAGAAGCGCGCGGTGTAGCCGACGAAGGCGGTCAGCGCACCGATGGTGAGGTCGCCCGCGAGGACGCGCTGCCCGCCCGCGACGAGGACGATGACGGTGGCGAGGCCGCTGAGCATTTCGACGGAGGGGGCGAGGATCGAGTTGAGCCGGATGCCGTGGGTGTTGGTGTCGTAGACCTCCTGGTTCAGGCGGTCGAAGCGCCCGAAGTTCTCTTGCTCGCGGACGAAGGATTGGATGACGCGCATGCCGCTGATGCTCTCGGCCGAGTAGCCGGTGAGGCGGCTGGTGGCGGTGCGCATGGCGCGGTAGACCGGGATGGCGTAGCGCCGCCAGACGAAGATGATGATGAGCATGATCGGCAGGACGGCGTAGGTGAGGAAGGCGAGTTCGACATCGATCGTCAGCATCACGACGATGATGCCGAAGAGGACGAGGAGATCGGCGAAGAGGCCGATGACGCCGTCGGTGAGGAGGTCTTGCAAGACCGACACGTCGCTCTGGATGCGCGAGATCAGGCGTCCGACGCCGAGGCGGTCGAAGGTTTTCAGGCCGAGCAACTGCATGTATTCGAAGAGGGCGAAGCGGAGGTCGAAGATGACGCGATAGCCCATGCGGGTGGTGATCGCCCCCTGCGCCCAGCGCGCGAAGAAGACCACGACGATGCAGGCGACGAAGAGGCCAACCGCGAAATAGGCCGGGCCACCCTGGCCGGGCTGGCCGGACTGCGCGACCCCCGCCGCTGCCACGGCGCGGTCGATTGCCAGGCCGAGCAGGCGAGGCAATGCCAGCTCGCCGAGGGTCTGGATGGTGATCGCGAAGAGGGCGAGCGCTGCCTGGGCTTTGTATGGACCCAGGTAGCCGAAGAGTCGCCGCAAGCTCTGGCGGTTTAGTCCGCGCCCGAGGTCGTTCTCGCGGTCGTCGAGCGAGAGGTGGGCGGGGTCGGGCGCAGGTTTGGGTTTCCCGGCGAGTTGCGACGGGGCGTTGGTCGGGTCGGGGTTTGTGACCAGTGGCACATCGGTCTGTTGCATCCGGTGACCGCACTCCCTTGTGCTGGTTCGCGGTGTCAGGCGACCGCGAACTCGGTGAATTGACGCTTCCAGGGTGAGTGGAAGGCCAGGACGATTTCTTCGCGCGGGATACCGGCTTCGAGTAGGTCGGTGGCGATGCCTTCGGCGGTGCCATCCTGCTCGATCCACACCTTCCCATCATGGAGCCGCAGATGGGGGATGACGGCATGGATCCGCGAGCCAAGGTTCCAGCCGAACAGCACCAACTGATAGTGATCGCTTTCGTCGTCGAAGATCGTGGCGACCTCGATCTCCCCATGGCTCGGAAGCTGCGCGTAAGTGCGGATAAGCTTCCTTGACTATCCGTCGGTGGGAGGCGGAATTATCCATTCCACGATCCTTTCCGTTTCGACATCAGCATGATCAGCCAAACCTTTATGGTCCTCGATCAAGACGTGCGCCGAGATATCCGAGGAAGACCTCGCTTGCGCCGCGTTTCGATCAACCGCCAAATACCGTAGACGTCAGGTCGCTTCTCGCAAGCCAGCTCTGGCACATCAAATATTGCCCGACGGCGTCCGCGAGATCGTTGACGACTGAGAGTCCGATAAAACTCTTGATCTCAACCGCTATCTGCGTGTCGCGGTCGGCGGCGAACATTACCTCAGCACCGAGGTCAATGTAACCATAGCGTTTCCCGTAGATCACGCGGTACGGATCGTGGGTGATCGTCCACCCATCAGCAGATGATGCCTGTCGCACCGCCTGGTGGTGAAGATCACGTTGCGGCCATCAGCGTCACAATCCCTGACGATTATTGTAATGCACACCGCTGGCATCCCCATAATCGTCGCCGACGGGCTGCACACCGCCGGCATGCGGCGGGACGGGTTGGAGGTCGGCTTTGCCGGTAGAGGCCGCCCTTGAGGATGAGTTCGGCGTGGGTGCCGCGCTCGGCAATCTGGCCGTCGGCCAGGACGCAGATCTCGTCGGCGTTGAGGACGCTGCTGGTGCGCTGGGCGATGATGAAGGTAGTGCGCCCGGCCATCAGCGTATCGAGCGCGCCCTGGATCTCGCGCTCGGTCTCGGTGTCCACGCTGCTGGTTGCCTCGTCGAGGACGAGGATGCGCGGGTTGAGCAGGAGGGCGCGGGCGATGGCGAGGCGCTGCTTCTGGCCGCCCGAGAGGTTGACGCCGCGCTCGCCGAGGGTGGTGTCGTAGCCCTGCGGCAGGCGAGAGATGAAATCGTGCGCCTGCGCGGCCTTCGCCGCCGCGATCACCGCCTCCAGCGGTGCGCCGGGGCGACCGTAGGCGATGTTGTCGCGGATCGTGTCGGAGAAGAGGAAGGATTCCTGCTGGACGAAGCCGACGTTGGAGCGCAGCGTTGCCAGGTCCCACTTGCGCACATCGACGCCATCGACCAGGACCGAACCCTTGGTGACGTCGTAGAAGCGGGCGAGGAGTTGGACGACGCTGCTCTTGCCGCTGCCGGTCGCGCCGACGAGGCCGATGACCGCGCCCGGTGGCGCGTCGAGCGTGAATTCGCGCAGGACCGGGCGGCTGTCGCGCGCGTAGGCGAAGGTGGTGTGGTCGAAGGTGACATGGCCGCGCACTTCCGCAGGGCGATGGGCGTCGGGCGGGGTGGCGATGCGCACGCGGCGGCTCAGCACTTCGTAGATGCGCTCGGTTGAAGCGAGGGCGAGGGCGACGTTGTTCATGATCGGGCCGATCTGGCGGATCGGGTCGGTCAGCTGGTTGAGGTAGAGGTAGAAGGCGAGGAGGGTGCCGACCTGCAACTCGCCGCGCAGGACGAGCCAGACGCCGAGCGCGATCACGCCCGCCGTGCCGACGCCGGTGAGGAAGGGCATGTTGGCGTTGGCGAGGGTGGAGAGCCGCGCGCCGTCGATCTGGCGGTCGTAGAGGGCTTCGCCGGAGGCGGTGAACTTGGCCGCTTCGTAGTCTTCGCGGCCGAAGGCGCGGACGAGGCGTGTGCCGGCGAGGTTTTCCTGTAGCACGGTCATCGCCGCGCCGAACTGGCGCTGCGTCGCGAGGTAGCGCGGCCGGACTTTTGCGCCGAAGGAGAGGGTGGCGGTGAAGAGGATCGGCACCATCGCGATCGAGACGAGCGCCAGCCGCCAGTCGAGGTAGAGCATGATGCCGGCGCTGCCGATGACGAGGACGGCGGTTTGCACGATCATGCGGAGGGCGGGGGAGTAGAAGCGGCGGATGTTGCGGATGTCTTCGGTGATGTTGGAGAGGAGTTGGCCGGACTGTGCGCGGTCGTAGAAGGAGAAGGAGAGGCTTTCGAGGTGGCGGAACATCTGGTTCCGTAACTCGTATGAGACGCGCTCGCCGATCCACTGTGTTGTCACCGAGCGGATGTAGGCGGAAACGGCCGAGAGGATGGACGCCCCGGCGATGCCCAGGGCGTATTCGGTGATGGCGCGACGATTGCCGCTCGCCACGCCGGTGTTGATCAGCCCCCGGATGAGGAGCGGGAGCAGCAGCGAGAAGCCGATGCTGGTGAAGATGCTGATCGCCGCTGCAATGGTCATGTATGGGCTGAAGCGCATCAACCCGAGTAGGCGCCGGAGGAGATAATTGGCGCTGTATTGGTCGGACATTCGGTTTTTGCTCCCTGCTCCACGCGCCCAACGTTCCGCGCGTGCCCCTATCGAGCATAATACACCATATCGATGGAGTCCTGGTGTGCAATTTGGGAGAGTTCACGTGATGACACAGGTTGCCGCTTACTCACTCCATCAGTGCGGCTAATGTCTCCGCTCGTCTTAATTGAATAGCCCTTGTTCGCCCTCGGGTGTACACTGACGCCCCGCGTCGGGGCGGGGCGTCGGATTGCTGTGCAGCGGGGGAGGACGCGTTGTGAAGATCACGGCGATTGAGAGCATTTATGTGGATCGCTATCTCTTCGTGCAGGTGCATACCGACGAGGGGATCGTGGGGCTGGGGGAGTCGGGGACCTGGGGGTTCCTGGAGGCCTCGGCGGCGGCGGTGGAAACCTTTAAGCGGTATCTGATCGGGCAGGATCCGCTGCGGATCGAGCACCACTGGAATTATCTGTATCGCTGGTCCCACTTCCGGGGCGCGGCGATCATGGGGGCGATCAGCGCGATCGATATTGCGCTCTGGGATATCGCGGGGAAGCATTTCGGTGTGCCGTGCTACCAATTGATGGGCGGCAAGACGCGCGACAAGGCGCGGGTCTACTATCACGTCTTCGGGCAGACGCGCGAGGAGTTGGTGCAGGGGTGCATCGATGCGAAGGCGAAGGGGTTCACGGCGGTGGGGCACCTGACGCCGTTCACCGATGACCCGCGCGACCAGCCCTACTTCAAGACGCACGCGGCGAAGATGGGGGACGCGATCGAGACGGTGCGCCAGTATCGCGAGGCGGTCGGCGACGAGGTGGACCTCTGCATCGAGATTCACCGCCAGTTGCACCCGGCCGAGGCGGTGGTGCTGGCGCGCGGGATCGCGCCTTATCATCCATTCTTCTACGAGGACCCGACGTTGCCCGACAATTTCGACGCGATGGGGCTGATCGCGCAGCAGATCGACATCCCGATCGCCACGGGGGAGCGGCTGCACACGATCTACGAGTTCCAGATGCTGCTGACGCGCGGCGCGGTGCAGTATGTGCGCCCCGATGTCTGCATGTGCGGCGGGTTGACCGGGGCGAAGAAGATCGCGGCGCTGGCCGAGGCGAATCATGTGGGGGTGGTGCCGCACAATCCGCTCGGCCCGGTGAGCAGTTACCGCTGCCCGCCTGCAACTGGCGGCATGCATCCCCATTTGCCTTGCAGGAGTATCCGCTCGGTGAGGATGTGCCGCCGAAGAGCGAGATGGTCAAGTCGGTGCTGCAGCGCGAGGGGGGCTATCTGCTGATCCCCGATGCGCCGGGGATCGGGATCGAACTCGCGCCCGATGCTGCGGAGCGGCACCCGTACCGGCCGCGCAAGGTTGAGACGCGGTTGCATGAGGATGGGTCGGTCGTGGACCAGTGAGTCGGTGTGACAGTGCGTCAGTGCGTCAGTAGGTCGGTGTGTCGGTAGTGAATTGTGGGCGGCTGGCGGTGATGCCAGCCGCCCGTGGCGTTATCCGATGATGATGATGCGACCTACTGGTGTTATGCCGATAGCCGTGTGGCTGGGATCATTGCCCCGGGAAAATTGGGACCATCGTGTCATCAACAGATGTTTGTCGCTTGGCTACACTGGGGGTGATTACACCACCGCGCCAATCGCGCGCGTCTTGCGGTGGGCAGCGAGCAAGGGGCGCGGGCGATGCGGGCACCGGGTGTGCAATTCGGGGAGACGGTCGAGTCTGTCGCGGTCCTGGAGAGCATCGCCGACGCGATTTTCGTCCTGGATGTGCGCTGGCGATTTGTCTACTTCAACCCGGCGGCGGAGGCGCTGCTGCGACAATCCAGGGCGACACTCCTCGGCAGCTATGTTTGGGCGGTGCTGCCGAGGTTGGGCGGGGACGCTTTTGAGGTGGAGTGTCGGCGCGTCCTGGCGACCGGTCTGGCAACAACCTTCGAGGTCTTCTCCGAACCGCTGAATAGCTGGTTTGAGATGCGCGCCTCCCACTCGGTGGTGGGGGTGGTGATCTGCTGCCGCGATATCACGGTGCGCCGGGGGCATGAGGCGGAACTGCGCACCAGTGCGCGGCGCGATCAGTTGCTGCTGGACCATGCGATCGATGGTCTGCTGCTCGCCGATATTCCGGGCAACATCATCGAGGTGAATGCGCGCCTTTGCGCGATGATGGGGCATCCGCGCGAGCTATTGCTGGGGCGTCGCTTTGTCGATTTTTTCGATGCCGATGACATCGCCGCCCGCCCCCTGCGCAGGGCGGAACTGCTTGCCGGGGAGATTCTGTTCAATGTGCGGCGCTTGCGCCGCCCCGATGGCACGATCGTGCCGTTGGAAACCAGATCCCGGCTGCTCGATGATGGCCGGGTGCAGATCATCTTTCGCGATATCACCGAGCGCAAGGAGTCGGCGGCGCAGGCGGCGAGCGAGGCGATCCTGGCCGAGGCCCAGCGAATCGCCCACCTGGGGAGCTGGGCGTACGACTACGCGACCGAGGCGTTCAGCTATTCGGACGAGGTCTACCGCATCGGCGGCTATGTGCCGGGGGAGGTGGATCTCACGCCCGCGTTCCTGCTGGGCGGGACCCACCCCGAGGACCGGGCGCGGGTGCGGGCTGCGCTGCAGGACGGACTCGATGGCCAGGGGGTGGATAACCTGGATTATCGGATCGTGCGCCCCGATGGCGAGACGCGTTTCGTGCAGACGCGCGCGGCGGTGCTGCGGGATGCGGCGGGCCGACCGGTGAGGTTTGTTGGCACGATCCAGGATGTCACCGAGCACCGGGCGCTGGAGGCGCGGCTGTTGCACCAGGCGTTCCACGATCCCCTCACCGGGCTGCCGAACCGGGCGCTGTTCCACGACCGCCTGGGCCACGCCCTGGCCCGCGCCGGGCGCGAAGGGCAGATCTGCGCGGTCCTGTTCCTCGACCTGGATCGGTTCAAGCACATCAACGATGCGTTCGGTCATGCTGCGGGCGACCAGTTCCTGGTGGCGGTGGCCGCGCGCCTGGGCACGGTGGTGCGCGAGAGCGACACGCTCGCCCGCCTGGGCGGCGACGAGTTCGCCGTGCTGCTGGAGCATGTGGGCGACCTGACGGAGGCGATGCGCCTGGCGGAGCGTCTGCACCTGGCGCTGGCGGCGCCGATCACGGTGGAGGGGCGCGAGCTGGTTGCGGGCACGAGCGTCGGCGTGGCGTTGCAGAGTGCGCCCGACGATGGCCCGGAGGAGTTGCTGCGCTTCGCCGATGTGGCGCTCTACCGGGCGAAGGAGGCGGGGCGGGCCTGCACCGAGGTCTTCTATCCGGGGATGAGCGCCAGGGCGTTGGAACGGCTGGAATTGGAGCGCGATCTGCGCGGGGCGATCGAGGGCAACGAGTTGCTTCTCCATTATCAGCCGAAAGTTGATCTCGTGACGGGGCGCGTCGCCGGGCTGGAGGCGCTGGTGCGCTGGTGGCACCCGGTGCGCGGGCTGGTGCCGCCGGGTGATTTCATCGGACTGGCGGAGGAGACGGGGCTGATCGTGCCGCTGGGGCGCTGGGTGCTGCGCGAGGCCTGCCGGCAACTCCGCGCCTGGCAGGAGGCGTATCCCGACGTGGTCATGCCGATCGTGGCGGTGAATCTCTCGCCGCGCCAGTTCCGGCATCCCGACCTGGCGGGCGACGTGGCGGCGGCGCTGGCGGAGGCGGGGCTCGACCCCGCGCTGCTGCGCCTGGAGATCACCGAGACGGTGGCGATGGATTCTCCCGAGGCGGCGATTGCCGCGCTACGGGCGCTGAAGTCGCTCGGGGTGTCGCTGGCGCTCGATGACTTCGGGACGGGCTACTCCTCGCTGGCCTATCTCCAGCGGCTGCCGGTGGATGCGATCAAGATCGATCGATCCTTCTTCGCCGGTGGAGAACGAAACCGCGCGATCATCAAAGCCGTGGCCGACCTGGGGCATGGGCTGGGATTGGAAGTGATCGCCGAGGGACTGGAGACGGTCGAGCAGGTGATCTGGGCGCGCGGGGCGGGCTTCGAGCGGGGTCAGGGCTTTCACTTCGCGCGGCCACTCTCCGGGGAGGAGATCGCCGGATTGTGGGCGTTGGGGCTGCAATTCCAACTGCCCCGTCGCGTGGATACGGCGGAGCTGGTGGCCGCGACGTAGGGCAGCGTGCGCCCGAGGGCTGAAGCCCCGGGCCGGAAGTAGCCGGCAAGGCGTGGGGCAGGGCGAACGTGATCGCCCGGCCCCACGCTGGCTCATTGGGATGTGGGCCTAGATTTGCAGCACCTCGCGCCCCAGTTGGCCGAGGAGGACGTCGAAGGGCTGACTGTTGTTGGGGTGCAACTCGAAGCGCGCTCGCTCGAAATACTGCACCAGATGATCTTGCCCGTCGTTGAGCTGTTCCTGGCGCGTGCCGGTGATCGGCAGGCCGAAGACCATCAGGCCGTTCGGGACGCTCCGCCAGAACTCCAGGAAGCGGCCGTCCACGGTGAAGTCGTTCGGCTTCCAGCTGGTGATCGTATCGTTCGGCCCGTCGTCGTCGCCGAACCGGCCGGGCACCCGCTTGCTCGGACCGGGTTGGTTGACGATCACGCCCTGGTCGCTGTCGATGGCGTCGGCCAATGCGCCGGCGGCCCGCTCGAAGAAGCCGTCCTGGCCCATGATCTCCAGATCCTTTGGCGAGCTGTGGCTGCCGACTTCGATGATGCAACGGGTGGTGGTTGCCTTGATGGCGGTGGACTGGCCGAAGATGCCGAGGCGGAACCCGCTCAGCCCGACACCGGTCTTGGTCTCCGGCATCAAGCCGTCGCCACGGACGGGCAGCCCGGTTGCGGCGGCGATGCGCCTGGCGATGTCGCCCCCGAGGTGGTCGCGCACGTCGGTATCGACATCGCCTTCCATGTCGGGATAGATGACGAAGACCCCGCGCACCTGGGGGTTGTCGACCCCTTCGGTGTGGAGTTCGATGAAGTAGTCGGGCACCCACCCGTCATCCTGCGCGAAGCGCACTACCGTGTGGGCGACATCCCAGAGCCCGCCCGCGAATTCCGGGTTGCCGACCTCCGGCTGGATGCAGCGGACATCGTGCCCGCGCGCCCGGCAGGCGGCGGCTGCCGCGCGCATGTGGAGGATCGTCTGCGTCTTTTCGAGCGCGTTGCCGCCGTCGGTGTTCCAATGTCCGGCCGAGAAGACGATCTTTGCCATGTTGCCTCCCAGTAGCACTTCTTGCCGCAGAGCGTCCCAATGTCGCTGGAGTGCCTCGCCATACTCGGTGCCGGGGACCGCCCAGCGCCCCCCGAGCGAGCGCCAGGTGGTGGCCGCACCCTTCGTCGCGCGCACGTCCTCGACAATCGGGATGCGCGGGTCGATGGCGGTGCTGTAGCGCGCCCCGATCTCCGGGACGATCGCCGGACCGCCGAGCCAGGCGACGAGATGGACGTAGTAGGCCACGATGCCGTCGCGCCAGGTGGCGAAGACGAGACCTTGGGCACCGTTGTTGGTGGCCCCGAGCCCGGCGGGGTTTTTCTGCCCGATCTTGACCTGATTGGGGAAGGTGAAGAAGGCGGTCTCGTGCATCATCTGGGCGAAGGCCATGTCGGGCCGGATGCGCAATTCGCCGCCGATACTCCAGCAGGCGTCCACGACCTCGGCGATCTCGGCCGCCGTGAGCCGTCCCTGGTTGCGCCTGCCGAGGTATTGCCGGGCCTGCGCCTGGCTCACAACCGACTGCCCGTTCAGGATCGATTCGTCAACGACACTCATCGGTCTCCCTACCTTCTGATTGCGGTGTGGGTGGTTGCCTCGTGTGTTGTCGTGGTTATCACCCCCTCTCGATATGCGGGCGGCGGGCGATAACTCGCTGTGCGCGACTGCGCGCTCGCTTGTCTGCCGACACGCTGTCTGGTGCCGTGCCCTGGCCAGGTGGGCTTGTCCAATACAACGGCGGCGTGGTTTGTTTTCGCGCATCGTCGTCCTGTTTTGCTTCGCCGGGGGGCGGGACGGCCTGTGGTATACTCCGCCGGTATCGAACGCGATGGCGGAGGGATGGGGATGGCGGAAACGAGCGGCGGGGAACTGAAAAAGACGCCGCTGAACGAGGTCCATCGGCGCATGGGCGCGAAGATGGTCGAGTTCGGCGGTTGGGACATGCCGGTGCGCTATTCCGGCGACATGGAAGAGCACCGCGCGGTGCGTAACGCCGCCGGATTGTTCGACCTGGGGCACATGGGCCAGGTGATCGTCAGCGGCCCCGATGCGTTGCCCTATCTCCAGTGGCTGGTCACCAACGATATGGCCTCGCTGAAGGTGAACTCGTCGCGCTACGCGATGATGTGCTACCCGGATGGCGGCACGATCGACGATCTCTTCATCTATCGCCTGCCCGACCGCTGGTTTGTGGTGGTCAACGCCTCCAATCGCGAGCGCGATGTGGCCTGGATGCGGGAGCAGCGCGCCGCGCGCCCCGAGCTGGACGTGACGATCGAGGATGTCACCGACCAGACCGGGATGCTGGCGTTGCAGGGGCCGCAGGCACCGGCCATCTTGCAGCGGCTCACTCCCGCCGACCTCGCGGCGCTGCCCTATTTCGACATGGTGGAGTCGACGGTTGATGGGGTGCCGACGCTGATCGGGCGCACCGGCTACACCGGCGAGGATGGCTTCGAGCTTTATTTCCCGATCGCCGAGGGCGAACATCTCTGGACGAAGATTCTGGAGACCGGCAAGCCGGATGGCCTGTTGCCGATCGGACTCGGGGCGCGCGATACGCTGCGCCTGGAGGCGAAAATGGCGCTCTATGGCCACGAGTTGACCGAGGAGATCAACCCGCTCGAAGCGGCGTTGAGCTGGGCCGTCAATTTCGACAAGGGGGACTTCATCGGGCGCGACGCGCTGGTGCGCGTGCGCGACGAGAAGCCCGCGCGGCGGTTGGTCGGCTTCCGGATGGTCGAGCGGGGCGGTGCGCCGCGCGCCGGGTACGAGATCCAGGTGGACGGCCAGACGGTCGGCTTCGTGACCAGTGGCACCCACTCGCCGACCCTCAACCAGAGCATCGGCCTGGCGCTGGTGAAGCGCGGGGTCGCGGGCATCGGCAAGCCGCTCGACGTGATCATCCGGGGCAAGCCGGTGCGCGCCGAGAAGGTGAAGACGCCGTTTTATCAGCGGGAGAAACGATAGTTGCAGGTTGGTAAGTTGCAGGTTACACGTTTCTCAACTTGGAACTTGGAACTTGTAAACCTGCAACCTG
>JAXLWN010000280.1:0-1153 GCA_046328475.1 Chloroflexia bacterium
AATTCGACCTCGCCATCATCACCGTCTCCATCCAGTACGTCACCCGCCCCATCACCCTCTTCCAGGAAATCTGGCGCGTCCTCAAACCCGGCGCACCCCTCATCATCTTCTTCTCCAACCGCCTCTTCCCCACCAAAGCCGTCCGCATCTGGACCCAACTGGACGACGCCGGACACATCGCCCTCGTCCAGTCCTACTTCCAACTTGCCGGCAACTACACCAACCTCCGCCTGATCGACCGCAGCCCCAACCCCCAATTCACCACCCAAGGCTGGCACACCCCCACCCACGACCCCATCTACGCCGTCCTCGCCGAAAAATCGCCCACCCCCGAATAACACCCCATAGACCATCACCTTATCTTATGTCATCCTGAGCGCCAGCGAAGAACCCGCCCCTTCGCCCTTCTCCCTTCCGTCTTCGTCCCCTCTGTGTCCTCTGTGGTTAATCTCGTCCGTTAGTGCTTCACCGACCGGGTGGGGATCGCCTCGGGGCGGATGAGGAAGTTGAAGCGCCCGCGCACGGCTTCGTAGAAGTTCATGCCGCTGAGGAGGATCGTCGCGAAGGTGTACTCGCCGCGCCGCACCTGGACAACGTCGCCGCGCTGGAGTTGCGGCGCGTTGATGATGTTGCCATCGAGGTAGAGCCAGCAGGGTTTGTCGTTGACCGTGACGAGGTCGATCTCCGACTCCTCGTCCACCACCAGCGGGATGTGGATCGGCGAGTGGGCGTTGAGCGCGACGATCACGCAGCCGCGCACGCCGCGCGAGAGGATCGGCCCGCCCGCCGACATGCAATAGGCGGTGCTCCCCTGCGGCGTGGAGACGATCATGCCGTCGCCGGGGTAGATGTTGACGAATTGCCCGTCGATGTAGAGCTCGATCTCGACCATCTGCGGACCGGAGCGGAGGACCACGTCGTTGATCACCCAGCCCTGCGCGATGACCTCGCCCTCGCGCAACAAGGTTGCCGTGAGGGTCGGCCCGCGCTGCACGCGGCAACGCCCGGTGATCGTCGCCTCCAGCGCGGCCTGCCAGTTGCGACGCTCGACCATCGTCAGGAAGCCGACGTGGCCGAAATTGATGCCGAGCAGCGGGATGTCGGGGAAGATGCGCGCCGTGCGCATCATCAGGCCGTCGCCGCCGAGGACGAC
>JAXLWN010000281.1:0-1142 GCA_046328475.1 Chloroflexia bacterium
CTTCCCGAGCGGCTTCGCCGAGGCCCTCGTCGCCAACATCCCCGCCCCCACCGCGCTCGCCTTCACGCCCGACGGCCGACTGCTCCTCGCCTCGCAGGACGGCCGACTCTTCGTCAAGCACGGCGAATCCGCCCCCCAGGTGGCGCTCGCCCTCCCCAACATCTGCGCCATCGGCGAGCGCGGCCTGCTCGGCGTCGCGGTCGATCCCAATTTCGCAGAAAATCACCACATCTATCTCTACTACACCCACAAAGTCAACAACACCTGCGACACCGTCACCAACCCGGCCAATCGCGTCGCCCGCTTCACCCTGGAGGACGACGATGAAGCCGAGGATGAGGCGGTCCTGATCGACAACATCCGCAGCAGTCAGCGCGGCATCCACAACGCCGGCAATCTCGAATTCGGCAAAGACGGCTACCTCTACATCAGCGTCGGCGACGGCGACAACCCCCCCGCCGCGCAGCAGCTCAACACCCTCAACGGCAAGATTCTGCGCATCGCCACCGACGGCTCGATCCCGCCCACTAATCCCTTCCAGGGAGCTGGGACCGTCCCCTGCGCCACGACAGGCGGCACCTCGGCGAACCAGGCCTGCCAGGAAATCTACGCGCGTGGCCTGCGCAATCCCTTCCGCTTCGCCATGGACCCGAACGCCGCCGAAACCCGCTTCTTCATCAATGATGTCGGCCAGAACACCTGGGAGGAAGTCGATCTCGGCCAGGCCGGGGCCAACTACGGCTGGCCCACGCGCGAGGGCTTCTGCGCCAACGGCTCGACCACCGACTGCGGCGCACCCCCCAGCGGCATGACCAACCCGATCTACTCCTACGGCCGCGCCACCAACTGCACCGCCATCACCGGCGGCGCCTTCGTGCCGGACGGCATCTGGCCCTCCCAATACACCGGCGGCTACCTCTTCGCCGACTACAACTGCGGGCGCATCTTCCTGCTGAAACAATCCGGCGACATCTGGACCGCGACCGACTTTGTCAGCGAACTCGGCAGCAGCAGCGCGGTGAACATGCGCTTCGGCCCCTACTGCGGCACCCAGGCCCTCTACTACACCACCTACCAGGGGGGCGGTCAGGTCCGCCGCCTCGCCTACAACCCCGCCCAGAACTGCCCCCCCACCGCCGCCG
>JAXLWN010000282.1:0-1138 GCA_046328475.1 Chloroflexia bacterium
AGAAAGCAGAGCCGGGTTAAGCTGTCACCCTCGCCTGTTCGCCCGTTCGCCCGCTCTCCCGTTCGCCGTTTCGCTCGCTACGGTCGGCGCGGCACGATCTGCGTCGGCATGTCGCCGTCGCTATCGTCGTTCGGTCCACCCATCGGCGGGGCGGGCGGGCCACCGGCGCGGGGCGGGGCGAACGGCGGCGGGGGCGGCGGGGGCGGTGCCCCGGCACCCACCGCCGAGATGTTCGGCGTCGGGCGCGTGGAGTCGTCATCCATCGTGCGCATCCCGCCCGGCGGCGGCGGGGGGGGCGGCATGAACGGCGCGGGGCTCGGCTCCGGGTTGCGAATCATCCCGGCGACCATCGTCCGATCGTCCTCGCCTGGCTCCGGCATGATCGGCGGCGGGGGCGTTGGCGGCGGGGGCGTTGGCGGCGCGGGCACTGAGGGTGCGGGCGGCACCGTCGGCATCGAGGGCGCGGTGTTGACATCGAGTTTCGGGGTCGCCGCCGAGGTGCGCTCTTCCTCCGCCGGTTTGCTGGGCGGCACCGGGGTGCTGCGCGACGGCGGCAGCGGGGTCGGCGACTCCATGTCGGCCGTGCCACCCATGGGGCGGCCACCGATGATGGTGTTGTCCCCCTGCGGGCGCGAGCCGGTGCCGGTGCTGATCGCCCCGCCGCTGCGGCTCTGGAACGAGAAGACCGTCTTGCCGATGAAGACGACATCGCGGTGTTGCAGGATGCGCGGCTCGCCCGGCTCGCAGACGTGCTCGTTGATCACGACCGGGTTGGAGCTGCCGAGGTCGATCACCAGATACCCGCTCCCCTGGCGCTTCACCACCGCGTGGTAGCGCGAGACCATCGGGTCGTTCAGGACCATGTCGTTGTCGGAACCGCGCCCGATCGTCAGTTGGGTCGTGTCGAGATCGAAACGTCGCCCGATGTCTTCACCACGTTGCACTATCAGAAATGCGGCCATCGTCTTCTGCGCCTCCTCTCTCTTTTCATCCCTTCGGTTGCGTGGTCTATTGTACCCGTTCCTACCACCACCCTGCTGAACGATCCCGCGAGGGTTCCAGTTTCTCAGGGGCGGGAGATGCTGGCAAATCCACGAAGTGCTGAGTGCTGAGTGCTGAGTGCTGAGTGGGGTACGAA
>JAXLWN010000283.1:0-1137 GCA_046328475.1 Chloroflexia bacterium
CCGAACACCTCGTCCACCATCCGCTGGTTCGCGAACATCCCGAAGTTGCCCGCGATGAAGGTATCCGTCACCCCGATGATCGTCACCGTACGCGACAGCCCGGTCATCGGCGAGGTCAGCGTCACCCGCTGCGGCGCGAACGGCTTGGCCGTGTTGGGGATCCCCTCCACCTTCCACTCGCCCACATCGTCAACGCCGGCATTGTTGCCGGGGACGGCGAAGATGTCGATCACCACCAGATCCGGATTCTCGCGCACCGCCCGCCAGACCGCCGCGTCATCGGCAAAGCCCTCGGCGCGCGATTGCAGATGGTACTGCGTCGTCGCCAGCCAGCCATCGTCCACACCGTTGAGCGGATAGCCACCCGCGCCTCGGCTTCCACCGACCGTCTGCAACCGCACCTCCGATGGCTCCAGCCGCGCCGCGCCGCCGATCGCCGCGATGTTGCCCAGATTTACGCCGCCGCTCGCCAGTGTCGTGCTCAGACCCGCCGCGCCGCCCTGCGGTGCCGTCTCGGGTAACGTCTGCCCGGCCACGTCCCAGCCACCGGTCGTCTTCACCGGGTCGTTGAACACCTTGTCGAAATTCACCTGAATCGCCGCCATCACCACCAGCACGAAGATGATCAGCGCGAACATGTACATCGTCAGCCCGGTGCGGAAGCGGCTCGCCAGCGGATACGCGGTCCCCATCCGCAGCGACGGAATCAGCCGCCGCGCGACCGAGCCGAGCAGATTCGTCAGCGCCAGAATAATCTCGGTGTTGTTGATCAGCAGCAGGATCGCGCCCGCCACCATCATGATCCCCGAGATGAAGAACATCTCGATCGCGCCCTCGTGCTTGCCGAAAATCCAGTCACTCGTCTCGCCCGGCAGCGCCCAGAAGAGCGTCAGCGCCCCACCCGCCAGGGAGTAGACCAGCCGCCCCGGCAGCCGCAGCCGCCGCAAGATCAGCGTCGTGGAGAGAATCGCCAGCGAGACCCCGAAGGCGAACGGCGCAGCCTGCGTCCCCGCATTGGCCCACATGAACCCGCCCAGCGCGATCCCCGCGATCCCGAACGCCAGCCCTCGCCAGCCGCCGCCCGCCCTCTTCACATCCTCCAGGTCGCGGATCGCCGCCACGATGTTCAGGCGGCTG
>JAXLWN010000284.1:0-1135 GCA_046328475.1 Chloroflexia bacterium
GTCGCGTGGACCAGCCCCTGTTGCGTGCCCGCGCGGGCGGCGGCGATGGCGCGCTCGAAGGTGGCGAGCCGGCCGACGGTGGCCTGCCAGGAGGCCAGCGAGGCGTAGGAGGTGACGAACCAGGACATCGCGCTCTGCACCTGACCGAAGGCGCCGGCGGTCTGGGTCAGCCCGCCGAGCGGCAGTTCGCCGGAGAAATAGCGGGGGGCGGCGACGACGATCGGAAACACGCTGGCGACCTGGCCGTAGCCGGCGACGAAGGCGTTCAGCAGCTTGGTGCGCTGCATGATCGCCCACCAGTTTGCGGCAAGGGCGGCGAAGCGCCCGGACAGCGCGAGCTTCTCCTGCGCCTCGCCACCCTGCAGGGCGATGCCCTCGGCGTTCTCGCGCAGACGGGCGAGGGAGAAGCGGAAATCGGCCTCCACCCGCTGCTGGCGGAAGTTCAGCGCGGCCAGCGGGCGGCCGACCAGATGGGTCAGGGTGGTGCCGACCGCCGCGTAGAGCAGGGCGACGAAGACCATGTAGCCTGGAATTGTGACGCCGAGCAGGGTGACGGGCCCGGAGAGGTTCCACAGGATGACGATGAAGCTGAACAGGGTGACGACGTTGGACAGCAGGTCGAGCGAGAGGGCCAGGGTGTCGGCGACAAAATCGCGCACGTCGTCGGCGATCCGCTGGTCGGGATTGTCGGTGCCTTCGGCGGCACCGTTGCCATTGCCCGCGGCGCCGAGCAGGGCGATGCGGTAGAAGGCGCGATCAGAGAAGTAGCCGTCGAGGAAGCGTGTGGTCATCCAGCGGCGCCAGCGGATCTGCAGCCACTGGTTGAGGTAGCGCCGGTAGACCGCGACGGCGATGTAGATTACCGCGACGGCGGTGAAGCCGGGCATGAAGCCGCTGTCGTCGATGCGGAAGAAGAACAGCAGCGCGATGAAGCTGTCCCAGTTCTTGTCCTGCAGCGAATCGAAGAACTCCTTGTTCCAGTAGCTCAGCACCACCTCGAGCGCGACCAGGCCGAGGTTGAGCGCCACGATCGCGGCCAGCAGCAGGCGGGCGGACCATTTCTCCTCGGAGCTGAAATAGGGCCGCGCCAGCGTCCAGGCGTCGCGCAGGTTGGATGGGATGCCACGCAGGACGG
>JAXLWN010000285.1:0-1116 GCA_046328475.1 Chloroflexia bacterium
GGGCACGAGTCCTTCTACAAGCGGGAGGGGGGCAAGGTTGCGGCCTACCACCCCGGCAAGAAGGAGTATGAGCTGATCGACCGTGGCCCCGACCAGATCGACCTCGCGGCGCTGAAGGCGGCGGGGAAGGAGCTGGCGGCGAAGCGCGGCGCGAGCCTGATCGACCTCGGCGATGGCGTGCTCTGCCTCGAATTCCACTCGAAGGCGAACGCGATCGGCTCCGACGGGATGACGCTGCTGGCGCAAGGGCTGGACATGCTCGACGGCGGCGACGACTGGCGGGCGATGGTGATCGGCAATCAGGGGCAGTTCTTCGCCGCCGGGGTGGACCTGAACGAGGTCGGCAGCGTGGCGATGAGCGGCGACGGCAAGGCGCTGGCCGATTTCCTGAAGAATGGGCACGACCTGATGCAGCGTCTGCGCTTCGCGCCGAAGCCGGTCGTGGCCGCGCCGTTCGGGCAGACGCTCGGGCTGGGGGTGGAGATCTGCCTCGCCTCGGCCGGAATCTGCGCCGAGGGCGAGACCTACATGGGGCTGGTCGAGATCGGCGTGGGGCTGATCCCCGGTGGTGGCGGCTGCAAAGAGTTGGTGCGGCGGATCATCTCGCCCGCCATGCGCGTGCCGGGCACCGACTCGACGCCGCACCTGCGCCGCGTCTTCGATGTGATCGGGCAGGCGAAGGTGAGCGCGAGCGCGGCGGAAGCGCGCGAGTTCGGCTTCCTGGCCGAGAGCGACCGGATCATTTTCGGCAAGGACCGCCAGATCGCCGAGGCGAAGCGCTTTGCGCTCGATCTGGCCGACGCGGGCTACCACCCGCCGACGCGCGGCGCGAACTGCTACGCGACGGGGCTGCCGGGCAAGGCGACGATCATGGCGGGGGTCCACCAGTTCAAGGTCGGCGGCTTCATCTCGGACTACGACGCGCAGCTCGCGGGGGTGCTGGCGCACGTCATCTGCGCGGGCGACCTCTCCGCGCCGCAGTGGGTGGACGAGGAGTACATGCTGGGTCTGGAGCGCGAGGCGTTCATGAAGCTGCTGACGCAGCCGAAGACCCAGGAGCGGATCATGCACATGTTGCAGACGGGGAAACCGTTGCGGAACTAGAAAAGTACGAAG
>JAXLWN010000286.1:0-1109 GCA_046328475.1 Chloroflexia bacterium
TCCACGATTCGCGTCCGAGTTGTGCGCCCGGCGACCGATTATCGCCCCCCAGCGATCGGCCCGCGCGCTGCCCCCCGAGAATCTGGAACTCCTTAAGCAAGAGTTGTTCCGTTGTCTAGTTCGGTTGCGAGGCCCTCGGGCGGGTAGGCCGCTTCAAGTTCCCCCAGAATCTCGCCGAAGACGTCGAAGTGCCAGATGTCGGGGCGGCGCGGGCGGGGTGGTTCGATCCAGGCGGCCCGCAGGCCGAACTGCGCCCCGAAGGCGACAAGCGCCGCGCGATCGGCCGAGAGCATGTGGCAAGCCGGGTCGGAGGGGCCGAGCCCGAAGCGGCGCAGGTCGTGCCGGAAGCGGTGGAGTGCGATCCCGCCCTCCCGTCCGTGTGCCAGCGCCGCCCGAACATCCCGCCACGCGAACCAGCGCACATCGAAGCCTCGCTTGCTCGCCTCGCCGCTGCCCACCATCTACCCCGTTGCGCGGGGTGCCGACTGTGCCCCCCAACGACCCTGCATCATGTTACCACAGAATTGAGAAAAAAATATAGTACGTTCGCACCTTTTTGCGCACATTCCTCGCCCTCACCTGTCGCCACTGCACGGACGTATGATAGCATTTGTCGCGCTTCGCGCGAAGGAACGAGTGATGAGTAACGAGTAACGAGTGACGAGGACTCTAGAGATGGGCAGGCGAGGGGAATGAGGCCGCACAGCTCTCATCACTCGTTACTCGTTCCTCGTTACTAGACAGGGGTGACGTGCGGTTCGATTGGTTCGGCATCCTGGTCTTCATCATCCTGGTCGGCGCGGCGATCTGGCCGGTCGCGCAGGCGCGGCTGCTGCAATTACGACGCACCGGGAGCCTGGAACGGTTCGCCCGGTCGCGCAGTTCGCGCGCGATCACGCTGATCGCGCGGCGCGAGACCTACCGGTTTTTCGGGCTGCCGCTGCTGCGCCGCGACGAGCTTGACACGCCCGAGGGGGTGCTGCGGCAGATCGCGCGCACCCCGCCGCGCACGACGATCGACCTGATCGTCCACGCCGGGGCGGGGCAGGCGCTCGCCGCCGAGCAGATCGCGCACGCGCTGATCCGCCACCCGGCGCGCGTGACCGTCT
>JAXLWN010000287.1:0-1108 GCA_046328475.1 Chloroflexia bacterium
CTACGGCCGCCTGCACGGCCGCGCGATGATCCTCAACGCCGCCGCCGCGCTGCTCGGCGGCGCAACCCTCGCGCTGGCCGCCTTCGACCCCCGGAGGCTCGCCACCCGTCGCGACCGCCAGGGCGCGGCGCTGCTCCCCGAGCGCCAGATCGCGCCCGACAGCGCTGGGCGGGTAGCGGTACCGCTGCGCTCTGAAGGGTGAGGCGCAGGTTTTCCCAGCATTGCGATACCCGCAAGACTATCCTTCCGCAGGCCATGTGCCTTTCGGTTAGGGTATGAGATTATCGGGATGGCATGGTGCGGGCGGGGCATCGAACGATGCCCCGCCCGCCGCCGCGTGCGAACTATCCTGGTCGCGGTGCGTTCACCGCGCGCCGTACTTCGCCATGTCGATCTTCCGCCCCAACTGGCCGAGCAGGATTTCGTAGGGAGCTTGGTTCACGGGGTGGTATTCGAGCCGGTGGCGCTCGAAGTACTGGACATAGTGGAAATCACCGTCGTAGCCGAGTTCGAGGAAGACCTCGCTGATCGGGTAGCCGTAGACCGCCAGGTCGCCCGTGCTGCGCCAGCGGCGGGCAATCTCGCGCCCGGCGACGTTGCTCGGCCCGTCGTGGCCCGCAGCGGCACCGAGGTGGTGCCCGGTCGCCGCGAACCAGAGCGATTCGCCGCTGGTGCAGACGGTCGCACCCGGATCGCACCCCGCCGGGCGCGGGCGGGGCGCGAACGGGGCCTCGCGCACAACGCGCCGCTCGGTCGTGATCTCGTTGCCGAGCAGGCCCAGCAGCACGTCGTAGGGCGGCGCGTTCTCCGGGTGCCACTCGAAGCGGGCGCGCTCGAAATACTGCACCCAGTAGGTGTTGCCGTCGGCCTCGACCTCGCGGAAGCCGGGCGCGAGCGGGAAGCCGAACTGCGCGAGGCCGCCGTTGCTCTCCCAGTAGTCGCGGAACGGGTCCTCGATGCAGAGGTCGCCGACCTCGCGGAAGCAGGCCTTCACCACCTGCGTCAGTCGCACCGGCACCTGCACGACGTTGATCCGGCCACCATCCGCGCCGCTGCGGTTGTAGAGCCAGAGGCAGCCATCCTGCGGCGCGGCGACGCGGTAGGGGAC
>JAXLWN010000288.1:0-1107 GCA_046328475.1 Chloroflexia bacterium
TAGCATAGGGGCGGTGTGCCGAGGGGGTGCCAGCACGAGGGCAGGGCCAGCAGGAACAGCCGCGCGCCGATAGCGTGGCGGCATTCGCCAGGGTCGTCTGCACCCCGTGCGGGGCTGCGACATGCTTGCGGGAGCGCGGGTTGTCTGCCGTGCATACGCCTTCCTACCGGATCTGCGTCGCCACTTTGCTTGGTTCGGCGATGCCACCGGCACCGCCGTCCCAACCCATCATGTTCTGGCTTCAACTGCGCGTGCCCTATCACCGCACAATCCAACGGAACCGCTCAGTGTCCTGTGCCGACGATCGGCTTGCCACCAATCGTGCGCAGCCGGGGCAACCCGGTCGCACGCGCGCCATCAGGATAGACCTTGCCAGGCGAACGGGCGCGGATGACGAAAGGAATCCGACCGCTCGCCGCGATCGAGCGTGTCCAGCAGGGCGCGCAACTCGCTCGCCGCGCCCACCTGATAGCGTGGCCGCTCGTCCGCGCCTTCCGGTTCGAGGCGATAGCGCCCGTTCCAGGCGAACCAGATGCTGACCAGGCCGAGCGCATTGGCCCCGCGGATATCCCGCGCCAGATTGTTGCCGACCATCGCCACCCGCGACCAGTCGGCCGGGGCGATCTCGAGTCCCGCCAGCGCGTGCGCGAACATCCGCCGGTCCGGCTTCTCGCAGCCGAGCAGGTCCGAGATGGCGAAGTGATCGAAGCAGTCGAGCAAGGCGTGCTGGCGGAGGACGTTGAGGTAGGTGCCTTCGCGGGTGTCGGCGACGAGGCCGAGCCGCTTGCCCGCGCCCTGGAGGTCGCGCAGGAGGGCGGCCATGCCGGGGACGAGTTCGGCGTGTTGGGTCACGCCGTCGATCTTCTCCTCGGTCTCTTCGCGCATGATCACGTCGCCGAGGTCGAAGAGGATCGCCGCGAGGTTCCCGTCGTTCATCGGTCCGTTTCCCTCCTTGCGTTGATTCCCAGATCATTGCCATCGCGCCCGATCGGGGAGGTGGCGAGGCGGGCAGGCCAGAGCGCACGCCCGCAGCATAGCCCTTCAACGCGCTCCGATCTTGAGTCGTTCCCCCCATCTTGACGCCGGCCGATCGCGCTCGTATCCTAC
>JAXLWN010000289.1:0-1087 GCA_046328475.1 Chloroflexia bacterium
GACGCGCCCCTACCGGGGCGGGGCGCTCAATTGAACGCCTGTACCTTTACGGACCCGTGGTGGGGGACGAATCATGCCACCTTGGATGAATTATTGCTGTTTGGTGCGTGAGGCGACAGGAGTGAGGCGCATGGGCGGGTGCGACATATCCCTGCGGGGGGTGAGTCAGGGGAGGTTGAACCAGGTGCGGAGGTGGTCTTCGGTGTCGATGACCCAGTTGGCGAGGGGGCTGGCGGCGGCGAGTTGGGTGATCTCGGCGAGGCGTCCGCTGGCGAGCAGGTAGCCCATGCCGATCAGGAGGAGGCCGCTGAGGAGGTTGGTGGTGTGGAGATGGAGGGTGGCGCGGCCGAGGCGGAGGGTCCAGCCGCGACCGCGCAGGAAGCGCCAGGTGCGGGTGCCGCTGCCAAGGCGCTGGAAGAAGGTGGCGATGATGATCAGCGGGGTGCCGAGGCCGAGCGCGTAGACGAAGGCGAGCAACGCGCCCTGCGCGACGCTGCTCCCCTGGGTGGCGAGCAGGGTGAGGATCGCACCGAGGATCGGGCCGATGCAAGTGGACCAGCCGAGCGCGAAGGTCGCGCCGTAGAGGTAGGAGCCGACGAGGGTGGCGGCGGGGCGCTGGCCGAGTTGGAACCCGGCGAAGCCTTTGCCGAGCAGGCTCATGACGCCGAAGGCGATCACGATCAGGCCGCCGCCGAGGGCGATCTCGCGGGAGTATTGGTTGATCGACTGGCTGAGCGCGGTGGCGGTCGCGCCGAGCAGGGTGAGGGTGGTGGCGAGGCCGCAGAAGAAGGCGACGGTCATCAGGGTGACGTTGCGCCCGCCAGCCTGGAAGGTGTAGGCGAAGTAGGCGGGCAGGAGGGGGAGGGTGCAGGGGGCCAGGAAGCTGAGCATCCCGGCGAGGAAGGAGGCCGGGAGGAGGGCGAGCAGCGGGTAGTTGGTGCTTGGCGCGGCGTTGCCCGCGCCGCCGCCGAGCGCCAGCACGGCGACGAGCAGCGCGACGAGTCCCGCGATGATGCCGCAGGCGAGCAGGATGGGGGAGGGGGATGGGCGGGACATCGCTGTGCTCCAAGCGCTGAGTGCTGAGTGC
>JAXLWN010000029.1:0-77985 GCA_046328475.1 Chloroflexia bacterium
CCTGCAACTCGTTACTTCGCCGCAAAAACCTCGGTCACCAGATCGCTCGGCGTCGGATCGGCCATCGCCTGCGCCTGGCGGGTGGCCTCGACGATGGCGTGGCGCACGCGCGTCTCGATGGCGTCGCGCCCGGCGTCGTCGAGCAGGCCCCGGCAGGCAAGGCGGGCGGCGTAGCGCGCGATCGGGTCGCGGTCGCGCCGCCAGCGGGCGATCTCCTCGGGCGGGCGATAGCCCTTGTCGTCGTCGTCGCTGGTGTGGGGCGCGAAGCGGTAGGTCTTGGCCTCGATCAGCGTCGGACCTTCCCCCGCGAGTGCGTGTTCCACCGCCGCGCGCGTCACCTCGGCGACCGCCTCCGGGTCGTTGCCATCCACCGTGACGCCGGGGAAGCCGTAGGCCGCCGCGCGATCGGAAATGTTGGCGATCGCCATCTGCTTCCGCTGCGGCACCGAGATCGCGTAGCCGTTATTCTCGCAGACGAAGATCACCGGCAGCCGGTGGATGCCCGCGAAGTTCAAGCCCTCGTGGAAATCCCCCTGGCTCGTCGCGCCGTCACCGAAGTGGGTGATGATCACCTGCCCGGTGCGGCGCAGCTTTGCCGCGTAGGCCGCGCCCGCCGCGTGCGGGATCTGCGTGGCGATCTCGCTCGACTGCGTGACGATGTTCAGGTCGGCGCGGCTGTAGTGCCCCGGCATCTGCCGCCCGCCGGTGCTCGGGTCGTCGCGCTTGGCGAAGGCCGCCATCATGATGTCGAACGGCGTCATCCCGTAGGCCAGCACCCCCGCGAGGCTGCGGTAGTAGGGATAGATGACCGTGCGCTCGCGCGGCATCGCCAGCGCCGAGCCAACCTGCACCGCCTCGTGCCCGTCGCAGGGGATCGCCAGCGGGATCGCTCCCGCGCGCTGCATCTGGAGCAACCGCTCGCTCAACCGCCGCGCCAGCACCATCGTCTCATAGACGCATAGCTGCTCCTCCGGCGAAAAAATGCCCGCCTCGGCCGCTAACGCCACACCCGTACCTTCAATCAACCCGGTGACCATGGCTCGACTCCTTAGATATCCACCCACAGCGTTGTCTATTCCCACTGCGGTCTCTCGCTCGCGCCTCGCCGATGGGGCGCGGGGTCAGACCGCCTTGAATGCCTCGAATGGCTGGCGGCAGCCGTTGCAGTAGTAGATTGATCGACATAACGTCGGGCCGAAACGGTTTTCTTGCAGCGTGTTCTTCGACCCGCAATAGGGGCAGGTCGGCAGCGCCGCGCGCACCCGCCCGAGCGGATTGAGATCGACCACACCATCCGCCGTGAACGCGGGCGCATCCTCGGGCGGCGCGAAGCCCGCCGCGCGCAGCGCCGCCTGCCCGGTTGGCGTGATCCGCTCGCTCGACCACTGCTCCGCGAACGTCAGCCCCACCCGCACGCGCGGCGCGACCCCAGCGCCGCCACCCGTTCCTCGACCTCGCGCCGGATCACCTCGATCGCCGGGCAGGCCACGAAGGTCGGCAGCAGCGCCACCCGCGCCTCCTCCCCATCCACCTCGACCGCGTGTACGACGCCCAGGTCCACGATCGAGATCGTCGGAATCTCCGGGTCATGCACCGCGCGCAGCGCCTCCCACACGCGGGCTTCGCAGTCGGGTAGTCGGGTAGTCGGGTAGTCGGGGAGTGTCCTACTCATCGCTCGTCACTCTACTCAGCACTCAGCACTCAGCACTCAGCACTTCGTCATCACCACTCTGCGCCCGGTTCCTGGCGGTAGACCATCGTCATCTCTTCCCAGAGGCGGGTGAACGCCGGATCGTGGTGGCCGGTGCGCCCGCCGATCACCGGAGTGATCGTCGGGGCGTAGGCACCGTCAGCCGCTTGCTCGGCCGGGAAGGAGGATGCAATTCGGCGAAGATCGGCGCGAGCGCGGCCAGCCACTCGGCGCGGAGCGCGGCGAAGGGGCGCGGGAGGATGTTTGCCGCCAACAGCGACGATTCACCCGCCAGCGGCGAGAAGCAATCGAGCGCGGCGGGCCGAGGGCGTCCAGCGCGGCGACCAGGCGCGACGGCCCGCGTCGTCGTTCGCCAGTCGGCGCAGCCAGCTATCGAAGTGCTGCAAGTGGTACGCCTCCTCGCGCCGTAGCTTGCCAACCAGCCCGGCGAGCGGTGCGTAGGACGAGCGCGACAGCGCCGCGAGACGCACCGCGTCGGCGGTGTCGTAGAGGTAGCGGCGCGCGATCGAGGTCGCCCAGTCGCCCCGGTCGAGGTCGAGCAACCGCGCCTGCCGGAACCCGGCCACATCGCGGTCGTAGGCAATGACATCGGCACTGCGCCCGGCGAGCGGCGCGAGCAGTTCGTAGAGTGCGCGGGCGTGTCCGATCTCGTCCTGCGCGATCGAGCTGTAGGCGACATCCTCCTCCAGCACCGGGGCGATGCCGGTCCATTCGGAGTCCCAGAAGCCGAGCACGAATTCGTCGTCGGCCAGCGCCAGCAGCAATTCGGCCAGCGCCTCGTGCGCCTCGGCGGTGAGCAACGCGGCATCCTCCAGCATGCGCGGCATGGCGGTCGTCGCGATCGGCACCATCACATCCTACTCCCTCGCCCGGTGGGCCACCGGTGCCGTCCCGGCCCGCTCCCGCGCCTCGGCCAGCTTCTCGTTGATGCGATACCCCGCCGGGACCCGGTACGACCGGTCGAGCGGCGGGCGCAGGAGATCGGCGTCGTTCACTTCGGCAATTGCCTCGCGCGCCACCACCCAGAGCCGCAAACTCTCGTTGCGCCGACTGTAGAACTCGCGCGCGTAGTGCAGCGCCAGCGCCTCGTCCGGGGCGCGCAGGTTCCCGACGTGCTTCATCGCCTCCCCCTCGCGCTCCTGCCGGAAGACTTCGTAGACGTGCATGTCGCTGCGCTCCAGTAGTCAGTAGCCAGTAGTCAGTAGTCAGTGAGTTTGTGGGCCAGTGTGTCAGTGCGTCAGTGCTTCCGTTCTTTCTGACTACTGACTACTGGCTGCTGACTACTTCTCCCAAAATAACGTCCCGAACCCACGCCGTGTCATCATAGTGAAGCTGGCGGAAGGCGAGGCGGTCGGCGGATTTGGGGCCGTGGCCGGTCACGACGTGGCGCAGTTCGTCCCAGTCGGGTTCGGTGTAGCGCCAGCGTTGCTCCGACTCGTCATAATGCAGGGCGGGATCGGGGATGGTCAGGCCGATCTCGCGGATGCGCGGGACGTAGATGCTCAGGAACTCCTGGCGCAGCTCCTCGTTGGATTTTGCCTTGATCTTCCATTGCAGATCCCTGTCCTTGTCGGGCGGCGTGCGGAAGCCGTGCATCTGCATCAGCGGATTCCACCAGCGGGTGAGCGCCTCCTGCACCATCGCCCGCTGCCCCGGGGTGCCGTTCACCAGCGTCAGCACGATGTCGCGCCCGTGCATGACGTGGACCGATTCCTCCCAGCAGATCTTCTGCATCGTGCGGGCATAGGGGCCGTAGGAAGAATCGCGCAACGACTGCTGCGCGACGATCGCAGCGGCGTCGATCAGCCAGGCGATGATGCCAACGTCGCCCCAACTCTTCGTCGGGTAGTGGAAGACGTTGTGGAACTTGGTCCGCCCGGCCAGCAGGTCGGCCAGCATCGCCGCGCGCGACTTGCCCAGGTCCTCCGCGACGCGGTAGAGCAGTTGCGCGTGCCCGACCTCGTCCTGCACCTTCGAGGTCAGTGCCAGCTTGCGCCGCAGCGACGGGGCGCGCAGGATCCACTCGCGCTCCGGCAGCACGCCCATCAATTCGGAGTTGGCGTGCATCTCCACGAACTTCAGCACTTGCTGGCGATAGTCGTCCGGCAGCCAGTCGGTCGCCTCGGCCTTGCCCCCGGCGGCGATGTGCGCGAAAAACGCCTCGCGTCGCGCAGCCTCGTCCGGGTTGGCGAGCGTGCGGTCGGCAATCATGGTCGTCATCGTGCCTCCTCGCGGCGTTGCAGCCCGCCGAGTAGCAGGTCGGCATACTGCGCGGCCAGCTGCTCCGCACCCACCGGCCCCGCGCGGTGATACCAGGTCGCGACGCCGTTCAGCGCCGACAAGACCATCGTCGCGGCCAGTTTCGGGTCGGCGGGCGCGAACGTGCCGTCGGCAATCCCCTCGGCGATGACCGTGCGGAATAACCGCTCGTACTCGTCGCGCTGCGCGGCAATCGCCTCGCGGTGCGGCGCGGAGAGGTGCTTCCAGTCGAACAGAAACACCGCTGCCTGCTCGATGGCCCCCGCCACGACACCGACATGTCCGGCGATCATCCTCCGCAGCCGCTCGTCGGCGGGCGCATCCGACGCCGCAATCGGCCTTGCCGCTTCGAAGAAGCGCCCAGCCGCGCCCGAGACGAGCGCCCACAACACTTCTTCCTTGGAGGAGATGTGCGCGTAGAGGCTACCCCCCTGCAAATCGAGTTCGCGCGCGATGTCGCGGACGGAGGTCGCGGAGTAGCCGCGCCGCCGGAAGAGCGCCCCCGCCGCCTGGTAAATCTGTTCGCGTCGCGTCTCCATGCCCCGTCTCCAGCGAAAAACTAACGCTTGTTAGATCCTACGAAGGGTAGCATCCGGTCGTTTCATTCGCAACGATTCAGTAGCTGCTTCTGAATGTGGACGCTCGTTTTTCCCGTGTACCTACCAGCAAGATCGGGGCCAGTTATCGCCACGGTAGGGGTGGCTCGCGAGCCGCCCTCGGCCACCGCGCGGGCGCGGCGCGACGCGCCCCTACCAGCCCATTGCCGCACCGCGCCGCGCAGCAGCAGCGGGTAGACCTCGTCCACGATCTCGACCAGCACGCCATCGGGCACGCTCGTGACGCCGCGCACGACGAATTCATTGCGCAGCAGCACGATCGCCACGGTCGCGACGCGCGGGTGCAACGCTTCCGGCCGCACCTCGCCCCGGGCGACCGCGCGCCCCAGCACTTGCAGCCAGAGGCCGCTCCCGGCGTCGATCGCCTGCTCGCGAAACTGCGCCAGCAATTCGGGGTCGTTGCCGATGCTCGCCAGCAAGCCGCGCGCGAGGTCGCCACGCGGGGTGGACCATTGCCGATTGGCGCTCCGCAGCAATTCCAGCACGTCGCCGCGCAACTCGCCGGTGTCGGGGACCGGCCACTCGTCGCGGATCAACTGCTGATACGCCGCGATCCCGAGCGCCGCCCGGTTCGGCCAGCGGCGGTAGAGCGCGTTCTTGTTCGTGCCCGCCCGTTTGGCGACCCGGTCCATGGTCAGTCTGGCGTAGCCGACCTCGATCAACTCATCGGCCGCCGCTTGCAGGATCGCCCCCTCCAGCGTCGCGCCGCGCCGTCGCGTCGCACCAGGAATGCGCGATTTGCCGGGATCATCAACCATCAATCCTTCTCCACGGTACGAAGCGTACTCTATTGTACCTGCAAACCCTGTGCAAAGGCGCAACGTCTTGGTAATATAAGGTACTATCGGTACCCTAATAGTGCAGGCAAGGGTGCCCGCACAGGGGAGTATGAGGGGTGTGCGGCATGCGCGGCAAAGGGATCAACTACGACACCGGGTTCATCAATAAGGGCAATAGCTCGCGCGAACTGTTCGATCCGGCGGTCGTGCGGCGCGAGATTGTGATCATTCGCGACGATCTGCACTGCAACACCATCCGCGTCACCGGCGGCGATCCCGAACGGCTGGAGACCGCCGCCGCCATCGCCGCCGAGGCGGGCCTGGAGGTCTGGTTCGCGCCCTTCACCTGCGACCTGACCTTCGCGGAGATGCTGGCGCTGCTCACCGATTGCGCCGGGCGCGCGGAGCGGATTCGCCAGCGGGGGGCCGAGGTGGTGCTGGTGCTCGGGGCCGAACTGAGCCTGCTGAACCACGGCTTCCTGCCCGGCGACACTATTGGCGACCGACTGGCGCTCCTGGGCGACCGAGCGCGACTCCGCGAACTGCTCCCGGCGATCCCCCCGCGCATCAACGAGTTCCTGGGCCAGGCCGTGCCGCTGGTCCGCGAGCGGTTCGGCGGCAAGCTCACCTACGCCGCGATGCCGTTCGAAGGCGTCGATTGGGCACCGTTCGACTTCGTCTCGCTTGACCTCTACCGCACCGCCGAAGTCGCCGCCCGCTTCGCCGACAGCGTGCGCGCCCTGGTGCTGGAGGGCAAGCCGGTCGCGATCACCGAATTCGGCACCTGCGCCTACCAGGGCGCTGCCGACAAGAGCGTGCAATCCGCATTCATCATCGTCTGGGACGAAGCGACCGCCAAACCGCTCCACCTGAATGGCGCATACGCGCGCGACGAGGCGGAACAGGCGAACTACCTGCGCGAACTCCTGACGATTTTCGACGCGGCGGGGGTCGATACCACGCACGTCTTCACGTTCGCTGGCTACAACCTGCCGACCCGCAGCACCCCGCGCGACGACCTTGACCTCGCCTCATACGGCATCGTCACCGTGTTCGAAGATCGGCACGGCACGACCTATCCCGACATGACCTGGGAGCCGAAGCTCGCGTTCACTGCGCTGGCTGACTATTATGGCGGCTGAGCGTTATCTAGCCGAGCGAGCTATTGCCTCCGCCAACGTCGGGGAAGCCGCCGCCGGTGATCTGCCCGACCGTGCCATGCACGACCAGGCGCGGCGTGTCGCAGGTCCGTTTGCGCGCCATGCTGGACCTCCTCCTGCGTGCTGCCACCTCCCGGCGGCCACCCGCAACCACGTAGGTGCGCGGTGGGGTGGTCCGTCAAACCAGGGAGATGAGAGCGGGTGGGCTGCGGCTCGCCCGCCCCGTTGTGCTGGTGTGCGTGACGACGCGCGATTCGCCGACGTAGAGCGGGATGCGGGCGCGCGCCAGCACAGTCCAGCAAAGCCGAGAGGTGTCGCATGGCCGAGAACATCGACGGCGAGCTCACCCGCGTCGTCGGGGGTATCGTCGCGCTCATCGCCTTCGGTGGCGTCGTCGTCTTCGTCTGCTTCCCGCTGTTCATGTGGCTCTTCATCGCCGTGGCCTGGAATGCGATGGGCGGGCGCTCCTGAGCGCCGGTGACCGGCGACGCCCCACCAGCCCGATGCCGCCCGCGACGCAGGCGCTGCCCAGCAAGTTGGACGCCTGGGCTGAACAGTTGCGGGCGCGTTACCCCGAACACACCGAGGCGATCCGCCGTCGCCGCGCCGGGGCCTGCGCCAACCGCGCGGGGACGACGATCGGGACCCAGGACCGCCCCAAGGAGTGGCGGCGACCCCGCAGTGCGTGGGGTGGATTCTCGCTACCCGAGCCCCTCTCGCGTCCCCGGTGGCGGTGCTCGGCTGCGCGTGGCCGTCGCGTGTCCTGTGCGGGCAGGAGCGGCGGGCAGCGGCGGTGCCGTGCCCTCGGCCCGTGTCGGGGCGGCGCTCGACGCTCGCCGACCGCGCGGCTGGCGAGCGCCGCTCAGGTGGAGTCACGGCTCCCTGGGGCCGTCCCGACGCGCGTCCCGGCGCGCTCGACGCCGGAACCGGACGCGGACTTCAGCTCGATCTTGGTGAAGTTGAGCGCTGTCTGCGGGTCGTTGGCGGTGGTCGGGCGGCTCGTCAGGCCCCACTGCGACGGGTCGCCCGCAGTCAGCCCCCACTGGCTGGGATCGCCCTGCACGCCCGCGCCCACCGCACCAGCCGCGAGTAGCAGCGCCAGCGCGCCGCCCGCGACCATGTGCTGCGCCCGCTCGCGCATCCCATGCTTCGTCATCGTGGCCTCCTCGCCCTCCATCTCGCCGCGCGTCGTCGCGCCGCATCGCATGGACCAGCCTACGCTACCGCGACGCGCAGGGCGGTGACGGCGGTCACCGCTGTCGGGTGACCGCCGTCACGATCGTTGCCCGCTCTGTTCATCGGGCAAGCCCGGCCCGTGGGCGGCGACCGATTCGCAACTACAGCGCGCGACACTGCGGGCTCGCCAGCCCGCGCGCACAAGGAGGTCGCCGCATGAACGCGGCACAACCCATCCCGTGACTCGCGAAAGCGGAGCAAGCGCGAGTCAACGGCCCGGAATATCGGGCAACCGCACGCTGGCTGAAGGCGCAGACGCGGCAGCGTGCCATCACCCTGCTCTTCCAGGTGTTCGAGGCGCACGGCGTCACCGCGACGATGGCGCGCCTCAACGCGGCGCTGGACGCGGAACTGGCGGCGCGGAGCAGCGGGGCGGGGCGCTCGGGGCGTGCCGCGACCAGGGCTGCGGCGGCAGGGTGCGCAGGTAGGCGACAATCGACCAGATGCGCTGGTCGTCCATGCGCGCCCCGTACCCCGGCATCCCGGTGAAGGCCAGGCCCTCCTTGATGATCCAGCGCAGTTCGGCGTCGCTCTTGTCGCGCGTGCCGGGCGCGGTGAGGTTGCTAGCCGGTGGGTAGAAGTACTCCCGCCGGCGGCGCCGCCCCTCCCCGAGCCGTTGGGCGCGTGCAGCCGGCACAGGCCTTCTGGTAGGCGGCGCCGCCGGCCTCGATCGCCTCGGCATTGCCCGCCAGCGGGTTGGCCGCGTCGCCGGCGCGGCGCCCGACCGCCATGTCCAGCGCGTAGCCGGCGTAGTGCTCCTCCAGCGGCAGCGGCGTGGAGCGGGTCAGCGCCAGCGGCATGCCGACGAAGAGCACCAGCAGGGCGGTGAGCAGCGACCCCAGCAGCAGCCCGCCCGCAAGGCTGCCCCCGCGGGCCACGCGTCGTCGGGCGGGCGATGGCGGGATGACCTCGTGGTGCATAATCTTCTCCTCGCGTGGCGGGGCACCGCGCCCCGCCCCGATGACGCGAGTGTAGGGGCCGGATCGCCCGGCCAACAGCGACAATCTCCACAGTTGACCCGTACAGTTGACCCATACAGTTGCGAAACAGCCCGACACCTCAACCCGCTCCCTCGCCGCGCCAACTGCGAACCGAGTTATCCCACCGTCTGCATCCCGCCCCACCACCGATCTCGATTGCAAGGATATCCCGGACAAGCGCTTCACCGTCCTGCCGCCCGATCCGCACAAGTTCGACAGCGACAAGGATGGTATTGGCTGCGGATCATAGCGCGGCGACTGTACATCCCACCCTTTTCTACGTTGATTATCTGGGCAGGGCTCGGCAGTGACCTCCTTGTCGCTCATCCCGTAGATTGCGACCCGGAGGTACCCATGGGGCTCGTCGCTACGCGCCGTAAACCTCGCCGAATGGCACGAGGCGCACAAGTTTCGGCCCTCGCTTGCTTGCATGAGATCGCCTTGCTACGGTGTGGCATCGACACATGCAACGAAACCGGGACCGCAGAGAGGACAGAAAGGCGGGAGTTATGGCGGATGACGCGAACCAGGGTACGCCGCGGTACTTCGACGTACTGAAAAAATACGTCGAAGAGTTCGGCCAAACGGTGGAGCAGGGCGTGGACGCCGTGCGAGAACAGTCGCGCATTTCGCCGGCGCGATGGTGCAGGATGCGGCAAAGGCTGACCACCGCCTCGCGATGATCTCGAAGGCGATCAGGAGCCTTGCCGAAAAGATCGCCGGGGAGCTGGAAGGCTTCCAGGGGGCAGAGCACATCGAGGTGCAGTTGAGCCTAGGCTTTAAGGGCGGGTTCGACGTGCCGACGATCGCCGATGCAGATGTGGACGGATCGGTGAAGGTGTGGCTGCGGATCGTGCCCCAGCCAGGGCGCGGGTAGACGACGGCGTGAGCTGCTGTGCATCCGCGCGTTAAGCGCGCAAGCTAATTCGTGGATGACGCGAAAACGTGGTCCCCCAGCGTCGCGGGATCGGCGTCGAGCGCGGCCTCGGCGTAGCGCGTGGCCTCGTCGATCTCGGCGCGCAGTTCGCGCGTCAGGGCCATGTCGGCGGCGTCATCGAGCAGGCCGCGTGCTATCAGTTCGCGGCGGAAGCGCGCGACCGGGTCGTTGCGACGCAGCGCGGCGACCTCCTCGGCCGAGCGATAGCGATCGTCGTCGTCGCCGGAGTGGGGCTGGAAGCGGGCGCAGCTTGCCTCGACCAGCGACGGCCCATCCCCACGCCTCGCCCGCTCGACCGCCGCGCGCGTCACCTCGTAGGTCGCCAGCACATCGCCGCCATCCACCTGCACGCCCGGCATGCCGTAGGCCGCCGCGCGATCCGCCACCTGCTGCACCGCCATCTGCTTCGCCTGCGGCACCGAGATGGCGATGCCGTTGTTCTGCACGAAGAAGACAACCGGCAGGCGGTGGATCGCCGCGAAGTTCAGCCCCTCGTGGAAATCCCCCTGCGATGTGCTCCCCTCGCCGCACGACGCGTAGCAGACGCTCGGCTCGCCGCGCAGCTTCGCCGCGTAGGCGATCCCCGTCGCGTGGGGGAACTGCGTCGTCAGCGGGCTCGACTGCGTGACGATGCGCAGGCGGCGCGACCCGAAGTGCGAGGCCATCTGCCGCCCGCCGCTGTTCGGGTCGCCCGGCTTGGCGAAGAGGTTGAGCATGAAGTCGCGGATCGTCATCCCCGCGTGCAGGCAGACCGCCCAATCGCGGTAGTAGGGCAAAAACCAGTCGTGCGCCAGGTCGAACGCGAAGGCCGCGCCGATCTGCGCCGCCTCGTGCCCCTGGCAGGAGACCGAGAGCGGCACCTTGCCCGCCCGGTTGAGCTGGATCATCCGCTCATCGAAGAGGCGCGTCAGCCGCATCTCGCGATACATCCGGCGCAGCATGTCGGCTTCGCCCACAGGCCCCCCACCGGTTGCCTCGCCCATCGCCGCCGCCCCTGCCACCATCGCCAGCTTCTCCCGCACGCTCGCCAGTAATCGCGCCGCAGTATAGCACGCTGCCATTTCTCCCCAGCCGTATGGATGGCATCAGATGCGTGTTGCATTGGCGGTTTCAACCGCCGACGTAACCCAATCGCCCGCCTTCGCGGGCGGTCACCCAACGTGATTCCCACCGACGTAGGGCGGTTTCGTGGCGACTCCAGAACGCCCTCAGCCGCAGTTTCAACCGCCGACGTACAATCGCCCGCCGTCTTTCCCCCTCACGCCCTCGCCCCGACCTCGCCCTCACCAAATAGGGGAACTCCCTATGCTCGCCCCGTCGCACCTCCCTATGCTGGAAACATCGAGGGACGCGGCGAGTGCCGCACCCGCCAAGGAGGTGCGAAATGTTCGTCAACGTTGGTCGCTTTCAGTTCCGCCCGATGGAGCAGGGCGCGTGGCAAGCGTTGCTCCGCAGCATCGAAGCAGACATCACCCGGAACGCCGGGCGAGCCAGGGCTTCCGCAGCGTCTCCCTCTCCTGCCCCGGCGACACCGAGTTGCTGCTCGTCTGGCTCTGGGAAGCGCGGCGGACTGGCAGGCGGCGTTCCCGGTTCGTCCGTTCCTGCAAGCGCACGTATCGCCGCAGCTGGCGCAAACGGACCGCGTCGGGGCCGACATCATCGCGCAGGTCATAGCCTGACGCCCCGACTTCGAATGTCCCCTACTCAGGAGGCCAGTCATGTACGACGCCATCATCGTTGGCGCACGCGTCGCCGGTGCCCCGACCGCCATGCTCCTCGCCCGCCAGGGCTGCCGCGTCCTGCTCCTCGATAAATCATCTTCCCTAGCGACACGATGTCGAACCACTACATCCACCAGCATGGCATCGCCCGCCTGCGCCACTGGGGCTTGCTCGATCAACTCATCGCGTCCGCTTGCCCGCCGAACCTCGGCTGGCGCTTCGATGTGGGGCCGTTGCCCTCACGGGCACGCCGCCGCCGGCCGATTGTGGCGGCGCGGACTACTGCCCGCGCCGGACGGTGCTGGACGACCTCCTGGTGCGCGCGGCGGTCGCGGCCGGGGCGGAATTGCGCGAGCGCTTCACGGTGCAGGAACTGCTGACCGACGGCGAGCGCGTGACCGGCATCCGGGGGCACGCAGCGGGCGGCGCTGATGGTCACGGAGCGGGCGGAGGTGGTGATCGGGGCGGACGGGCTGCGCTCGTTCGTGGCGCGCAGCGTGCAGGCCCCGACCTACAACGCGCGACCCGGCCGCACCTGCTCCTACTACACCTATTTCAGCGGCGTGCCGCTGACGGGCGTGGAGATCTACTCGCGACCCGGCCGCGCGATCGTCGCGATGCGCACGCACCACGACCTGGCATGCATCTGCACCGCCTGGCCGGTGCGGGAGTTCCCGCAAGTGCGCGCCAACCTGGAGCGCGAGTTCATGGCTTCGTTCGCGCTGGCCCCGGAACTGGCCGAGCGGGTGCGCGGCGGGCGACGCGAGGAGCGGTTCGTCGGCACCGGTGACCTCCCCTTCTTCTACCGCAAGCCCTACGGTCCCGGCTGGGCGCTGGTCGGGGACGCGGGCTACCACAAGGACCCGAACCTCGGCCAGGGCATCAGCGATGCCTTCCGCGACGCCGAATTGCTCGCCGGGGCGCTCGACGCCGGATTGAGCGGTCGACAGCCACTGGCGGCGGCGCTGGCGGAGTACGAGCGGCTGCGGAACGAGGAGACGGCGGAGATCTACGACTTCGGTTACCAGTTGGCCGCGCTGGAGCCGCCCAGCCCCGATTTACAGCAGATCCTCGGCGCGCTCCCCGGCAACCAGCCCGACACCGACAGCTTCCTGGGGCTGATCGCCGGGACGACGCGCCCCTCGGCCTTCTTCGCCCCCGCGAACGTCGGGCGCATCCTCGGCGGGGTGGCGGTGCCCGCCTGAATGCACCGCGCCCGCTGTTCGTTCCTCGGAAAAGTCGCCTGGAGGGCGGGCCACACGGACCCGCCATTCGCTCACCAAAAAATCGGCACAGTTCGTGCTTCGCGATTGTCGAATTCGGGGCCACCCGAACGACTATCTTATGAAGCGGTCATCCGGGCCGCCGGGGCGGCGTAGCACCAGCGGGCGCGGGTCACAGTTTCTCCACATTTCCGCCATGCGACCGTGATGCCGAACCGCTACGCTGCTCGTAGATAGCGTGCTAGTGCCGCCACTGGCGCGGTGCCGCAAGGGCGGAGCAGGACAAGGAGGATCCCCATGAGCGCGATGTCGCTGACCAACCTGGCCCTGGAGAGTGATCCCGGTTTGCCCGCCTTCTTTCTCGGGCGTCTCGCCTCGCTGGTGGCCCTGCAGGTCGCCTCCGAGAGCGCCACCGAGCGCAAGGCCCTCTCCACGGCGGTCTTCGCGATCTACCTCGATTGCCTCGACCTCGGTCTCGGTAACGAGGCGCAACTGCTGATCGGCCAGCTGCGCGACGAGGCGGATCCGACCGAGCGGCTGGTGGCCTGATAATCCGCTGCCGCTTCGCCCGCCCCGCGCGCCGCACCCGGTGATGACTCGATCCGCGCTGGTACATCTGGTTGGCGTCGGTGGGACCAACGTCCTACAGCCTCTCCCGCACGCTGGCTATCCTCTGAATAGCCTCAGATGAGGGAGCGTGCTTCGCACGGGGAGGGTGGCGCATGGCGGGACGATTCGTGGCCCCGGTTGAACGGCGAGATGGCAGCGACGCTGCCGAATTGCGCGGCGCGCTGCACGACGCACATCAACGCCTGCACCACCACACCCAGCACAGCCCCTCGCCGTCATCGAATGGGACCCCGACCTGCGCGTCAGCCGCTGGTCCCCCGGCGCGGAACGCCTCTTCGGCTGGACCGCCAACGAGGCCATCGGCCGACAGCTCGGCGACGACCTCCCCCTCTTTCACCCCGACGATCAGGTCCGGCGCAGCCGCGCGCTCGTGCGCCTCTTCGCGCGCCGCGACGAGCACAACGTCGATACCGGCCGCAGCCTCACCAACGACGACCGCACGATCTACTGGAGTGGTACAACAGCGCCCTGCGCGACGCCGACGGGCGGGTCGTGGCGGCGCAATCGCTGGTGCTCGACACCACCGAACTGGTGCAGTTGCGGGCGAACTCGCCCAGCGGGCGGCGTCGATGACGTGATCGGCCTCCCCGATCGCGCCTCGCTCACCGAACGCTTCTCCCGGTTGCTCGCGGGCGAGCATCGCGTCGCGACCCTCTTCCTCAACCTCGGCGGCTTCAAGGCGATCAACGACCGGCTCGGCCTCGCGGGCGGCGACGAGTTGCTGACCGTGATCGTCCGCCGCCTGCGGAACTGCGTGCGCGCCGGCGATACCATCGCCCGGCTCGGCGGCGACGAATTCGCCATCCTGATGGACGACGTGCGCGACGAGCGCGAGGCGCTGGCCCTGGCTGGTCGCCTCGTCGCGGCGGTCGAACGGCCGATCGCACTCGCCGGGGAACGGGTCTGCGTCAGGGCCAGCGTCGGGATCGCGCTCGACACCCCCGACCAGCGCGATCCCGAGGATCTGCTCCTCGCCGCCGACGCGGCGATGCACACCGTCAAGCAGTCCGGCGGCGGCGTCCTCTCGGCTGCGCCCCTGCACCACCCCGACGGGGCGCAGCAGGCCCAGGCGGACTAACGCCCGGCCGCGCCGCACCCCGCTGGCGCAGCCGCCAAATCGTCGGCGCAATCTTGTTCATCCTGCACAGCCGCCCGGCTGGCGCGGGCTTCTCCGCGCGCCCGAAAAGTCGCGTTGCGAGCGTTGTTTGACGGCTACGCAGGGCGATGTTATAGTGTTGCTGCGTCGGCCTGCACAAAAGCAAGCAGTGCCCACCCGAGGGAAGAACGTACACAATCAAGCCAAAATCGGGTGGTGCCAGGGTACTGTCCCAGTCCCCGCCACATGCGAGACCGAGCCGATCGGCGATTCGCGTGTTCTGGCAGCGTTGTCAGCGCCGGTACCGGAGGAGAGGGAACCTCGCTACCGGTGGAGAGCCGCAGATTCATCCGACGCAGGGGGAGGCGATCCGGGGGGAGCATTCGCGTTGGTGTGAGGATGGAATGGGCCTGCGGGCGCGCCACGGGTGCCCGCTAGTCGCAAGGGAGTGAGTATGGCGACGACTGCTGAGCCGTTGCTTACGGTTGACAACCTCAAGACGCAGTTCTTCACCCAGGATGGCGTGGTCAAGGCGGTCAACGGGGTCAGCTTCCAGCTGATGCCGGGCGAGACCCTCGGGATCGTGGGCGAGTCGGGATGCGGGAAGAGCATCACCGCCATGTCGATCATGCGCCTCATCCCCAACCCGCCCGGGAAGATTGTGGATGGCAAGGTCGTCTTCCAGGGCAAAGACATCCTGAAGATGAGCGACGAGCAGGTCCGGGGCATTCGCGGCAACGATATCGCGATGATCTTCCAGGACCCGATGACCTCGCTCAACCCGGTGCTGACGATCAACCGCCAGATCAGCGAGTCGCTCGAACTCCACAAGGGGATGAGCAAGAGCGAGGCGCGGCAGCGGTCGATCGAACTGCTGAAGATGGTCGGCATCCCCAACGCCGAGCAGCGCGTTGACCAGTATCCGCACCAGTTCTCCGGCGGTATGCGCCAGCGCGTGATGATCGCGATGGCGCTCTCCTGCGACCCGCTGCTGCTGATCGCCGACGAGCCGACGACCGCGCTCGACGTGACGATCCAGGCGCAAATCCTCGACCTGATGCGCAAGTTGCAGCAGGAGCGCGGCACGGCCGTGATCCTGATCACCCACGACCTCGGCGTCGTGGCCGGCATGAGCGACCGCATCCAGGTCATGTACGCCGGGACGGTGGTGGAGCGCGCCGACACCTACGAACTCTTCGGCAACCCGCGCCACCCCTACACGCTCGGCCTGCTGAACTCGATCCCTCGCCTCGATAGCGTCAAGGAAAAGCTCGATCCGATTCGCGGCATGCCACCCGATCTGATCGATCTGCCGGACATGTGCCCCTTCGCGCCCCGCTGCGACTACGCCGAGGAGATCTGTGAGCGCAAGCACCCCGGCCTGCGCGAGGCGTTGCCGGGTCATCTGGTCTCCTGCCACTTCAACATCGTCAACGGCGAAAAGGTCGAGCGCGTCGAGGTAAGTTAGGCGAATGCGGTTGCAGGTTGGCAGGTTGCAGGTTACAGGTTGTGATTGCCCAAACTTGCAACTTGTAACTTGCCAACCTGCAACACCGTAGGGAGGGAGGAGCACACGATGTCGGCTGCAGCGACGGCGCACAACGGCGCCAATGGGCAAGGGGAGACATTGCTCGAGGTGAACAACCTCGTGATGCACTTCCCGCTCACCAAGGGCATCATCTTCCAGCGCAAAGTCGGCGCGGTCCAGGCGGTGGACGGCGTCAGCTTCTCCGTGAAGCGGGGCGAGACCCTCGGCCTCGTGGGCGAGTCCGGCTGCGGCAAGTCCACGACCGGCCGCGCGATCCTCCAGCTTTACAAGCCGACCGCCGGCGAGGTCAATTTCCACCCCAAGGACCAGACCAAGAAGGACCTGACGAAGCTGGACGGCGGCGAGATGCGCCGGATGCGCCGCTACCTCCAGATGATCTTCCAGGACCCCTATGCCTCGCTGAACCCGCGCATGACGGTCGGCAACATCATCGCCGAGCCGATGCAGATCCATAACCTGGTGCCGAAGCAAGAGCGGAACGAGCGCGTGCAGGAACTCCTGCAGACGGTCGGTCTCAACCCTTACTTCGCCAACCGCTACCCGCACGAGTTCTCCGGCGGGCAGCGCCAGCGCATCGGCGTCGCCCGCGCGCTAGCGGCGAACCCCGAGTTCATCGTCGCCGACGAGCCGGTCTCCGCGCTCGACGTCTCCATCCAGGCGCAGATCGTCAACCTGATGGAGGACCTGCAGGAGCAGTTCGGGCTCACCTACCTCTTCATCGCGCACGACCTCTCGATCGTGCGGCACATCTCCAACCGCGTCGCCGTGATGTATCTCGGCAAGGTGGTGGAGCTCGCCGACCGCGATGAGCTGTACGAGAACCCGCTGCACCCCTACACCAAGGCGCTCCTCTCCGCCGTGCCGATCCCCGACCCGGTGGTCGAGAAGAAGCGCGAGCGGATCATCCTCACCGGCGACGTGCCGAGCCCGATCAACCCGCCCTCCGGCTGCCACTTCCACACGCGCTGCCCGTACGTGATGGATATCTGCAAGGCCGAGGAGCCGCCGTTCGCCGACCAGGGCAGCGGGCACTTCGTCGCCTGCCACCTCTACCCGTCGTCGGGTGGCGCGGCCAACGGCAGCGGCCAGGCGGCGACCAGCGCGGTCGGCGGCATGCGCGAGAAGCGCTCCTGACGCCGCGTACAACCGACAAGAGCAGAGGGCCGGGGGAGTGATTCCCCCGGCCCTTGCGTTCGCCCTGCTTCTGCGGCGGGTCGCTGCGGCGGTCAGAGAACCCCCACCTCTCGCGCCCGGGCGACGGCGGTGGTGCGCGATCCGACCCCGAGCTTCGCCAGCGCGTGGGCGACGTGGTTCCTGACGGTGTTCACGCTGATGAAGAGTTGCGCGGCGATGGCCGCGTTCTCCGCGCCGGTGGCGACCAGGCGCAACACCTCGATCTCGCGGTCGGTCAGGGGGGTGCCCGTACCTTGCGCGCGGTGCGCGGGGGCGGGTGCCGGTGCGGCGAACTGGCCCAGGAGGCTGCGGGCATAATCGGCGTGCAGCCCATGCGCCACCGCGAGGCGCAGCAACGGCTCGACTGCCGCCTGGCCGTTCCAGAGGATGCGCCCGGGCGTCCCCGCGCGGGCGCACTCCGCCAGGAGTGAGCCGAACAAAGCCAATGCCTCGTTCGGGTGCCCCTGGGCCACCCGCGCCGCCGCCAGCAGCAGATCGGCGTCGCCGAACCAGAGCGCGTCGGGGTAGGGGCGCAGCAATTCCTTCGCCTCGCGGAAGCGGGCTTCGGCGGCCCGCTCGTCGCCCTCGGCCCGGGCGATCAACCCATGCAGGATCGCCCGGCCCCCCGGCAGACTGGGCCAATCGGTCGGTGCCGCCTCGGCGTCCATGCGCCCGGCGATCGTGCGCGCCTCGCCGATCCGCCCCTGCAACACGCGCACCCGGCCCACCGCTTGCAGAAACGCCCCCCGCCAGTCGCGCAGGATCGCGAAGCCCGGCCGCTCGATCGCCGCCAGCAGCCCGGCGCACTGGCGGTCGGCGGCGGCAGCATCCCCCGCGATGGCGGCGCACCCGGCCAGCAGCATCCGGGCACCGATCTCGACCCGGATCAGGGCGTCGAACCCGTTGCTGAGCGCGAGGGCCGCCTCGGCAAGCGGGATCGCCGCCAACCAATCGCCTCGCCAGAGGATCGCCGTGGCCGTCAGGTGGGCGTTGCAGGCGCGCACGATCTGCCCCCCGTCGCCGATCGTCGCCACCAATTGCCGGAACCGATCCACCGCCTCGGGGCCGCCCGGCAGGATTGCCAGGTTGCCGTAGAAGTTGATCGCCAGCACATGCAGGGCACGCCGGTCGTTCGTCGTCTCCACGATCGCGAGCGCCGCCTCCAGGTCGCGCACACTCCGGGCCACGTTGCCGAGCGCCAGTGCCCAGGCGCTCCGGCTCACCAGCAACTCCACCCGGCTGTGCGGCCGTTGCGGCAGCGCCAGCGCGCGGTCGAAGAGGGCCATCGATCGCGGGAATGCCCCGGCCTCGGCGAATACCTTGATCAGCGCGGCGAGTGCGCTCCCCTCCCCCTCCCGGTCCCCCCGCACCCGAAACCCCGCCCGCGCCCGATCCACAAGCGGCTGCACCTGCGAGAAGTGTCCCCTGTCCCAGGCGATGACCCCCAGCAGATAGGCAAGGCGGGGGTACGCCCCCTGCATCGCCCCCGGCAGCGCCGTGATCCAGGCGCGCAGCGTGTCGAGCGCCCGCTGCTCCAGCACCTGCTCGCCGACCTGATCGATCAGGTGCGCCGCCTCGTCCCAGGCCCCGGCGGCGAGGGAGTGGTCGATCGCGCGATCGGGCAACCCCGCCTCGCGCTCGGCCTGCGCCGCGCGGCGGTGCAGCGCCGGGAGATCCGCCGCGCGCTCCCGCGCGAGTTGCTGGCGCAGGAACTCCTTGACGCGATCGTGATAGCGATAGCTGCGTCTGGCACCCCCGCTCGGGAGGATGAAGCGGTGCTGCCGCGCGAGCGCGTCCAGCCTCGCCCCGGCATCGGCCTGCCCGGTCAGCGTCGCGCAGCGGGCGGGCGTCAATTCCGCCAGGATCGCGGTCGCGAGCAGGAAATCGCGCCCCGCCGGTTCCTGCCGCGCCAGCACCTCGCCCACCAGGAACGCGACTGCGTCGCGATCGGAGCGCGCCAATGCGTCGAGCAACGTCGCCCGCTCCGTCCCCGTCGGCAACCCCGTGAGCACGTCGGCGGCGAAGCCCAATCCGCCGACACCGCCCTCGGTGCGTTCGTGGATCAGCGCCAGGTGCGCGGCGGCGAGGCCGAGGCCGACCCGATCGTTCAGGAATGCGGCGGTTTCCCCCGGCGCGAATCGCAGATCGGCCAGCCGCACCTCCGCCAGCTCCCCCCGCGCCCGCACCCGCGCGAGGTCGAGCGGCGGATCGTGCCGCGTCGCCACGACGAGATGTAATTGCGGCGGCAGGTGTTCGAGCAGGGCGTCGAGCGCCACAAACGCCGCCGGGTCGGTGATCGCGTGCAGATCATCCAGCACCAGGACGGCCGGGTCGGGGAGCGTCGGCAGCAGGTCGCCGATCAGCGCGGCCACGATGCGCCGCGCTTCGGTGGTCGGATTGGGCAGGCTCGCCAGCAGATCCGCCGCCTCGCGCCCGCCATCGGGGCAGAGCCGCCGCGCGGCGGCGAGCAGCGCGGTCAGGAAGCGCGCCGGATCGTTCTCGTCCTGATCGAGCGACAGCCAGGCGAGCGCGAGGTCGGGGTGCGCCGCCGCGAACGAGGCGAGCAGCGTCGTCTTGCCGTAGCCAGCCGGTGCCGTAACGAGCGTCAATCGCGCGTCGCGCACCGCCTCGCGCAGGCGCGCGACGAGCCGTGGCCGCGCGAACGTGTCGTCGCGCGGCACCGGGGGGTGGAGTTTCGTTCGCGCCAACCAGAACGGCAGTGCGGTCGCGGCCCGATCCATCGCGCGCCACCTCCCGGGCAGGCACAAGCCCGCCCATCGCTATCACGAAGTCGCATGCCGGAACGCGCGCAGATAATAGAGTACCCGGCGGCCCTTGTCACCTCCGGCGCGCAAGCAACAACGGCGCGGTGCTCACCTGGAGCACCGCGCCGTTGTTGCTACGCTCTTGCCAGGGACTCGCCCCGGCGCTGGCTAGACCCTGCCGCGATCGGTCGCGCGCAGCCCGTAGAGGATGATCACCGCGCCGATAACCGCCACGATCAGGGAACCGATGAAGGTCGCGGGGCCGTTGCCAGTGACGAGCGACATCAGCCACCCGCCGAGTAGACCGCCGATGATGCCGACGATGATGCCTCCGATGACACCGCCCGGAGTGCGCCCCGGCACGATCAGGCTCGCGATACCGCCTGCCAATGCGCCCAGAATCAACCACCCGATAATCGTGCCCATCGTCGCTGTCCTCCCGCTGCTGTATTGTCGTTCCACTCCCTGCCCGCCACCGGGCCGGTCCTGGCACCCTCAATGCAAAGGGTGTGCCAGATCGCTGTCAGCGGGGGGTGGAAATGACGCAGGAGTCTGTTGGAGAGGGAGCCGGGCCGCACACCGCGCGACGCAAGGGTGTTCAGACCGCGCTCCCCTCCTGAAGCGGCAGCAGGAGGCTGAAGGCGCTGCCCTGGCTTGGCTGGGGTTCGACCAGCAGCGCGCCGCCGTGCAGCCGCACCAACTCGGCGCTGACCGTCAGTTCGAGCGCCTTATCGGGCGAGACATTGTCGATCGTGCTCAGGTGCGCGCCGTTGCCCGGCACCGGCGTCGCGGCCCCCTGCCCCACGTGGATCAGCGCGTAGCGGCGCTCGGTCTCGGTTGGCAGCGCCATCCCGAGCGTGCGGAACGACGCGGGGGTGCCGGTGTGGAGCGAGACCACCACCTCGCCCTGCGACGATTGCTGCCAGGCGGCGCGGATCACCTGCTGGAGGGCCTGCGCGAGGCGGCCATAGTCGCCGGTCATCGCCAGCGGCTCATCCGGCAGGGCCAGGCGCAGCGGGCGCGGCCCCGCCTCGGACTGCTGCCGCTCGCCGACCTCCCGCACCAGGGTGTTCAGGTCGAAAGCGATCCACTGGAGTTGGATCCGTCCGAGCGCGATCCGCGAGAAGTCGAGCAGGTGCTCGATCAGGTCGCGCATCCGCAAACTCTGCTCGTAAATCTTGGTGAGCGCCCGCTGCGTGCGCGCATCCTGCTGGGTCGACGGCAGGCTGCGAAGCAGGGAGCTGTAGCCGAGGATGACGGTGAGCGGCGTCCGCAATTCGTGCGAGGCGATCGAGAGCACCTCGTCCCGCACCAGTTGGGCGTGCGCCTGATCGGTCAACTCCTGGTAGATGCTGACGATCTCCCGCAACTCCCCCGCCCCATCCCGCAGCGGCACGGTCGAGGCGACGACCGCCACCTGCACCCCGTCTGGCCGTTCGACCACCAGTCGGTCGCCGAGTCGCGCCTGCCCCGACGCGATGACCCGCTGGAGCGGCGACTCCTCCGGGGCGATCGCCCGCCCGGCGCTGTCGCGCAACTGGTAGCCCGGTTGCTCCATCGGGGCGTCGCCCGGCGCGAAGATCGCGCCGAAGAGTCGCTCCGCCGCCGCGTTCGCGGCCAGCACGGTCCCCTTCCCGGCATCCAGGATCACCACACCCTCATAGAGATGCTGGAGCGTGGCTTGCAGCCGCTCGAATACGGCCTGCCGCTGCTCCACCGCCTCTGCCAGCGCGGCACGCTCGGCCGCTCTGTGGGCTTGCTGCTGGGGAGGCTGAAACCGCGCTACCGCCGTATCGAGCACCCAGCGCAATTGCTCGCGGTAGTCGCCAGCGCGGACGACACAACCCCAGGCACCCGACGCCAGCGCCTCACGCCCGAGATCGGTCGCGCCCGTGGGCACTAGCAGCACGATCGGTGCCGGATACCGGGCGGCGACGATCCGCCGCAGTTGCGCCAGCGCCCCCACGCCTTTGTCGTCGCTCGTGCCATCGATCACGACCGCATCGAACGGCTGCTGTTGGAGTATCGTCGCGACCTCCCACTCGGAGGCCACCCTATAGTCGCTGTCGTCCCCCGCTGCCGGTGGAGGGATATCCTGCTGCGCCGCGATCAGCAGCACCCGCCGTGACCCCATCCTCGCCCTCGTGCCCCTGCTCGCCCTCGAACGGGATCATCCTATCGATCGCGGTCTGGTGCCGCCCCCGCCCTCCTGCACGTACAGCGACCCAGTATACCATCGCTCGGGCCGGTGCCATGTCGGGCGCGCTGGTCGGCGTTCCAGCCTCTCAGCCACCGATGAACGGATGCCGTCGGCGTCCGCTCACCAGGCTGCAAGGAACATACCAGCTTGCGGCGCACCCGGTCTCGCAGCTGCGGGTGAGCCTCCGGCAATGCGACCTGGCACATCCCTTGCATAGCCCCTGGTCAGTGCAGGGATGTCTCGACAGCGCGGTCAAGGCCATCAATCTTCAGCCGGATCTCTTCCGGCACGTTGCAGACAGGAGGAGTTCAAGCCATGGTCGCTCCCTACCGGGCCGGCGAGCCCTACGATGAGGAAGTTGTCGCGCGCGTCGAGCAGCAAGACATTGTCGGGCCGGGTGGTCAGGTGGTGCGCCAGGATGTCGCGGTCGCGGAGTTCGTCGACAACGTCGAGGCCCGCCAGTCGCGCACCCTCTGGTTAGAGAACCTGATCTACTTCATCTTCGGCGCAATCTCCCTGCTGATCGCCATGCGCGTGCTGCTGAAGGCGATCGGCGCGAACCCGGAGAACGGTTTCACCAACTTCATTTACGCCTTCTCCCACCTCTTCGTCGCCCCCTTCCTGACGATGGTCAACCCGATCGCGGTCGGCGACACGGCCGTCTTCGAGATCGCGTCGGTCCTGGCGATCATCATCTACCTGATTCTCGCCTGGTTGCTCGTACGCCTGATGGTCCTGCTCTTCAACCGCCCCGCCACCGGCATCTCCGCAACGCGGTCGGTCGGTCGGCAGAACCACCTCTAAACGGCAGGAGTTGAACGGCACGACCACCACCATCGCCGTCGAGAACATCAAGGCGGTCGGCCCCGAACTGCTGACTGTCGCGAATGTCGCGGCCCAGCCCTAGCCGCGCGCTAGCGCAGATCACAAACGAGGCCGCGCGCCGCCATCATGGCGGCGCGCGGCCTCGTTGCTGCCCAGCCGCTATCCCTGGTCCGACCCCTCCGGCTGCGGGTCGCACGCAGCATCGTCGCGCTTCGCTAGCGGGTCATAGCCGATGAATTCGACGTCCGGTGAGGCAACGAACCGCCGCGCCATCGCCGCCAGCGCCGCCTCGTTGTTGTCCACCAGCAGGAAATCGCGCCCCAGCGCCGCCGCCGCCGCGCCGGTCGTGCCGCTCCCCGCGAAAAATCGAGCACCAGGTCGCCCGGGCGCGACGACGCCGCCACGATCCGGCGCAGCACGCCCAGCGGCTTCTGCGTCGGGTAGCCTGTCTTCTCCTTGCCGGTGGGGCTAACGATGGTGTGCCACCAGACTGATGAGGAAGTTTTCCCCGCGCCGCCTTCTCCGGCCCGACCAGCCCCGGAGCCATGTACGGCTCCCGGTCAACGCCTCGTCGGCGTTGAAGACGTAGCGGGCCGGGTCTTTGACATACAGCAAGATGTTGTCGTGCTTGGCGGGCCAGCGCCGCTTCGACCGCGCGCCGTAATCGTAGGCCCAGATGATCTCGTTCAGGAAGCATTCCCGCCCGAAAATCGCGTCGAGCAGCACCTTGCAGTAGTGGACCTCGCGGTAGTCGAGGTGGAGGTAGAACGAGCCGTGCGGCGCGAGCACCCGGTGCGCCTCGCGCAGTCGCGGCTCCAGAAACCCCAGATAATCATCGAACGCATCGGCGAACGCATCGCCGCCCAGGCGCGTCGTGCGATAGCGCAAGCCGTGGAAGCCGGTGCGGTCGCCATCGTCGTCGCGCTCCGTCCGCAGCCGGGGACGCGACTGCGTCCGCCCCGTATTGAAGGGCGGATCGATGTAGATCAGCGGCACCGAATTGTCCGGGAGCGTCCGCAAGAAGGGCAGGTTGTCGCCAAAGACCACGCGCGGCAACGTGTGCCCCCCGCTCTCGTAACTCAGCAGTTTCCAACCGCCACAACCATAGCAACAACCGATCGCGGCGACAAGGGACAAAGGGCGGCGATGCGCCCGCGCCTGCCGGGTCGCGCCGTGCATCACCCTCCGACACATCCGCGCGCTGGCGACATCCTCGCCCACCCGGTAGACTACCGCTCGGCGGACCTCTGACTCTCACCCGCAAGGACGCGATGGGCATCGTCGGCATAATCGCCAACCCGGCCTCCGGCAAAGACATCCGGCGACTCGTCGCCCACGGCTCCAGCTTCGACAACAACGAGAAAGTCAACATCGTGCGCCGCGTCCTGCTCGGCCTCGACGCCCTCGGCGTCGGGGAGGTCCACTACCTCCCCGACAGCTACGGCATCGTCCCGCGCGCCGCGCAAACCCTGAAACTTGGCCTCGCCTTGCGCGAGATCGAGATGCTCACGATGGGCGACGCCAGCGACTCGCGCGAAGCCGCGCGCCACCTCGCCGCGCGCGGCGCGGGCTGCATCGTCACGCTCGGCGGCGACGGCACCAACCGCGTCGTCGTGCAAGGCTGCGGCGACATCCCGCTCGTGCCAATCTCCACCGGCACCAACAACGTCTTCCCCACCATGATCGAAGGCACCCTGGCCGGTCTCGCCGCCGCCCTGGTCGCCACCGGCAGCATCCCTACCGACGGCGTCGTGCAGCGCCTCCCGCAACTCGATGTCTGGCTCGGCGGCGAACTCCGCGACCTCGCCCTGATCGACGTCGTCGCCTCGCGCCAGACCTTCATCGGCGCTCGCGCGATGTGGGAACCCGCCCACCTCTCCGAGATCGTCCTCTCCCGCGTCTCCCCCGCCGAGATCGGCATCTGCGGCCTCGGCGGCCTCCTCTTCCCCGACGCGGCCGGCAGCGAGCGCGGCGTCCACGTCGCCGTCGGCGGCGACGAGCGCCACATCCTCGCCCCGCTCGCGCCCGGCCTCATCCACTCCGTCCCCATCGCCGCCGCCAGCCTGCTCGAACCGGGCGCACGCATCCCCCTCCGCGACGAACCCTGCATCGTCGCCCTCGACGGCGAGCGCGAAATCGAACTCTACCGCCCCGGCCACGGCCTCGAAATCGCCTTCAACCCCCACGGCCCCACGTCGTCAACATCCCCGCCGCTATCCGCGCCGGAGCCATCGCCGGTGCCTTCAACGACTAACCCTCCTCCTCGTCCCTCCATACCCTCCCCACGCACGAGAGGGGCTGCCCGCAGGCGGCTAGGTGAGGCCCATTTCTACGTTCTTCATTCTCAATTCTTCATTCTGCACCCCCAGTTGCACCCACGCCCCCCAACAGCTACAGTACCCCATGTGTCCGTACGTCCACATCCCCACCGAACATACCCTCACCCTCCGACGCACCGACACACCGACACACTGACGCACGAACGCACAACACACAGACACGCATGAACATCCTGGCCGTCAACGAACTCACAACCTATATCGCCGAACTCTTCGACAGCGACCCGATCCTCCAGGATGTCTGGATCCGGGGCGAAGTCTCCAACTGCTCGCGCCCCGCCTCCGGCCACTGCTACTTCACCCTGAAAGACGGCGCAAGCCAGGTCCGCGCCGTCCTCTTCAAGCAGGACGCCGTCTGGCAACCCTTCACCCCCGGCAACGGACTCTCCATCCTCGCCCACGGCCGCGTCATCCTCTACGAGCCGCGCGGCGAGTACCAACTGCGCGTCGATCTCGTCCAACCCGACGGCGTCGGCGCGCTCCAACTCGCCTTCGAGGAACTGCGCACCCGCCTCGACCGCGAAGGACTCTTCGACCCGCGCGCAAGCGCCCGCTGCCCAAACTGCCGCGCACCATCGGCGTCGCCACCTCCTCCACCGGTGCCGTCTGGCACGACATCCAGACCGTGCTCACCCGCCGCTTCCCGCTGGCCGAACTGGTCCTCGCCCCCACCCGCGTGCAGGGGCCGAGGCCCCCGATAACATCGTCGCCGCCCTCCGCGCCCTGAATGCCGACGAGCGCGTCGAGGTCGTCATCCTCGCGGCGGCGGCGGCTCCGCCGAAGACCTCGCCGCCTTCAACGACGAGCGCGTCGCCCGCGCCATCTTCGCCGCCCGCGTCCCCGTCATCAGCGGCGTCGGCCACGAAGTAGACGTGACCATCGCCGACTTTGTCGCCGATCTCCGCGCTCCCACCCCCTCCGCCGCCGCCGAGCTGGTCGCGCCCGACATCCGCGAACTGCTTGGCGAAGTGGAGGCCACGCGCGACCGCCTGCGCGAATCGATGGCCGACCAGGTCGCCGACGCCCACGATCGCCTGGCCCGTGCCAGGGTGCGCCTCGCCCACGCCTCGCCCGCCTACACCATCGTGCGCGGGCGCGACCGCCTCGCCACCCTGCGCCACCGCGCCGGCCAGACATTGCGCCACAACTGGGAACTCTCCAAGCAGCGCATCGATGCCCTGGAACGCCAACTCCTCGCGCTCGATCCCCGCGCCGTCCTCGCGCGCGGCTACGCCGTTGTCGAGGATGCCACCGACGGCCTCCCCATCACCAGCGCCGCCGACACCTATCCCGCCCAACCCCTGCGCATCACCGTCGCCGACGGCACCTTCGAGGCGGACGTAAGCACGAAGTACGAAGTGCGAAGTACGCACTACACTCCTCAACGCCGTCAGGGCTAGCCCTCATTCGTCATTCTCCATTCGTCATTCTGCATTCCATGGGAGGCCCAATGACCGAACTCGTCCCCGGCCAGGATCTCAGCTTCGAGGATGCCCTGGCTCAACTCGAAGCCCTGGTCGCCCAGCTCGAAACCGGCCAACTCACCCTCGCCGCCGCCGTCGGCAGCTACGAGCGCGGCATGGGCCTCGCCGCCTACTGCGCCGACCTCCTCGGCAGCGCCGAACTCCGTATCCGCCAGGTCGAAGTCCTCGTCGAAGAAGCCGACGCCCAACTCCCCGACCCCACGGAAGAAGACTTCGACCTCGACGAACAAATCGACCGCCTCCTCCGCTAACCCTCCTCACCCCCTCGCCACTCCCCAGCATCCCCACCCTCCCCCTTGCGAGGGGGAGGGGTCCGCACACACCAACCACCCCGCCTCACCACCGCCCACACCTTCACGCAGTACCCCTCCCCTCTCCCAGCATAGAAGCGCGGTGCCGCCCGCAGGCGGCGGGGTGCGGTCCATCAACTCCAACATAACATAACGGAGAGGCTATCCTAGTGCGTAGATGCGACATATGGCGACAATTCAGCCTGGTTTGCGGCGCGCGACCATGGCACGCGGTCTGCGGTGCGCGGCGAATCTCCGGCGCGGTCATGATGAGAGGTGCTGCGATGGAAACCATCCAGGTCGGCGATATCATGTCCCCGCACGTCATCACCGTCCCGACGACCATGCCCGTGGAAGAAGTCGCGCGCATCTTGCGCGAGCAGCAGATCACCGGCCTGCCCGTACTCGACGATCGCGAGCGCTGCTCGTCGGCGTCGTCAGCGTCAGCGACATCGTCACCCGGCGTGGTGCCGTCGCCTCCGATATCATGAGCCCCGAGGCTATCAGCGTCACGACCGAGACCGACGTCGAAGCCGTCGTCGCCATCCTCGCCAACCGTCGCATCCGCCGCGTCCCGGTCCTCGCCGAGGGTCAACTCGTCGGCATCGTCAGCCGCACCGACCTCGTGCGCCTCTTCCAGGTCACCCGCTGGTCCTGCGACCGCTGCGGCTACTTCGTGCGTGGCTTCACCTGCCCCGCCATCTGCACCGCCTGCAGCTCCACCAATATCACCCTCCAGCGCGAAAACCAGGGCAGCTAACGAACGGTTTGCAGGTTGGCAAGTTCCAGGTTCCAAGTTTCAAGGCCCACGAACCTGCAACTTGCCAACCTGCAACCTGGAACGCGACCGAAGGGAGCCCGCCGATGATCGCCACCATGGTCACCTTCAAAGACGACCGGCGACGCTACACCAGCGCCGATCTCACCGCCATCTTCGAAAGCTCCGCCCCCCACTACCGGGGCATGGACGGCCTCCGCTCGAAGGTCTATTTCATCGACGCCGATCGCGGCGAGTTCGGCGGCTTCTACCTCTGGGAGTCGCGCGAGCAGATGTTGCGCGTCCAGGGCTCGCCCGAGTGGCTCGCCACCATCCGCGCCCGCTACGGCATCACCCCCACCCTGCGCGTGCTCGACGCCCCGGTGACAATCGACAACGGCGTGCCGGTCGGATGAGCGCCACCATCGCCCCCGCCGCTCCCGCCGACACCCCCGCCCTGATCGCCCTCTGGAATCGGGCGCTCGGCGACCGCTTCCCCTGAGCGAACGCCTCTGGCGGGAGAACGTCGAGGGCGACCCCAACTGGCGACCGGGCGACGGCCTGGCGCTGCGCCTCGCCGACGGCACACTCGTCGGCTTCGCCCTGACCCGCCGCTTCCACCAACTGGACCGCTACCCCGCGATGGACCGGGTGCGCGACCTCGGCTGGATCTTGGCCCTCGTCATCGACCCGGCCCACGCCGGGCAGGGCCACGGCAGCCAACTCCTCGCCGCCGCCGAAGCGCACTTGCGCCAGCAGGGCGCGACCCACGCGACCTCGGCGGCAGCGTCGGCCACTTCCTCCCCGGCCCACCCGGCGACGACGAGCGCGCCCTCCGCTTCTGGCAACGCCACGGCTACCAGCCCGACCGCCACGTCCACGACCTTCATCGCTCGCTCGCCGACTGGCAATCCACGCCCCTGGAGCTTCCCGATGGCTGGCGCTGCGCCCCCGGCCAACCCGGCCAAGAGGCGGCTCTGCTCGCCTTCCTCGATAGCTCCTTCCCGGTCGCTGGCACTACCACCTCGCCGATAGCCTCGCGCGCGGTGCCAGCATCGCCGATGTCGCCTTGCTCCTCGCCCCGACGACACCGTTCCGGCTTCGCCGCCACCTGGCACTACGCCAGCCCGCTCCTCGGCCCCGCAACCAACTGGCACCCCGCCCTCGGCCCCCACTTCGGCGGCCTCGGTCCGCTCGGCATCGCCGCCGCCGCGCGCGGCCACGGTCGCGGCCTCGCCCTCGTCGCCGCCGCCACGACCATCCTGCACCAGCGCGGTGTCATCCTGAGCGCAGCGAAGGATCCGTCCCTTCTCGTCTCCGCGTCGTTCTCTGCGTCTCTGCGTCTCTGCGGTCTTCGTCCTCCTTCACCCCTCACCCTTCTCCCTTCAGGGATCTAGGAGGTACCAATGAGCGGCGAATTCCTGGCCCGCGAGATCGCCGAACAACCCACCATCCTGGCAGGTCTCCTCGCAGCCGAGCGCGACCGCGCCCGGGAGATCGCCGCCGCCATCCGCGCCCGCCGCGACGAGATCGCCTTCGTCCACATCGCCGCGCGCGGCACCTCCGACAACGCCGCGCGCTACGCGCAATACCTCGTCGCGGCGCAGAACCGCCTCCCCGTCGCCCGCGCGACCCCCTCCCTCGTCCCGCTCTACGACGCCGCGCCCGCCCTCCGCCGCGCCCTCACCATCGGCATCTCGCAGTCGGGTGCCTCGCCCGACATCGTCTCCGTCGTCGCCGCCGCCCGCGCGCAGGGCGCACCCACCCTCGCCATCACCAACCAGCCCGACTCTCCGCTCGGCCAGGCCGCCGAATTTGTGCTCCCTATCCGCGCCGGTGTCGAGCGCAGCGTCGCCGCCACCAAGACCTACAGCGCCCAACTCCTCGCCCTCGCCATGCTCAGCGCCGCCCTCACCGGCGAAGCTGCCGCCTGGGATCCCCTTTCCGGCGTCCCCGGCTGGGTCGCCGCCACCCTCGCCCTCGCCAGCGGCATCGCACAGCGCGCCGAGCGCTACCGCTACCTCGACCGCCTGATCACCAGCGGGCGCGGCTACTGCTACGGCACCGCCTTCGAACTCGCCCTGAAACTGAAGGAGACCAGCTACCTGCTCGCCGAACCCTACTCCCCCGCCGACTTCCTGCACGGCCCAGTCGCGATCATCGACGCTGGTTTCCCCGCGCTTCTCGTCGCTCCCTCCGGCGCGACCTTCGACGATCAACTCGCCTTCGCCAACACCCTGCGCGACCTCGGTGCCGAGCTGATCGTCATCAGCGACCGCGACGAAGCCCTCGCCCTGGCGCACACCCCCCTGCGCCTGCCGCCCGGCATCCCCGAACACCTCGTCCCGATCCCCGCCATCGTCCCCGGCCAGCTCCTCGCCCTCGAACTTGCCCGCACCAAAGGTTTCGACCCCGACCACCCCCGTGGCCTGAGCAAAGTGACCCTGACCCGGTAAAGGGCAAAGAGGTTGTGGCTGAAGGCTCAGGCGACGGCATATCCGGTGAATGGCCGGTCCTCTGCGAGGTGGAAGGCGAGCACGATCTGTTCCTTCGGGATACCCGCATCGACCAGCTCTCGCGCGATGCCATACTCGGTCCCATCGCGCTGAATCCAGAACTTGTCGCCGATCAGATCGACATGGATCAAGCAGCCGTGGACCCGACGAATTCCGTCGCGCCCAACAAGCATGACCAGGTAGTGGTCGCCTTCGCGATCAAACACTGTCTGCAAATCTACCTCGCCGTACGAATAGGGGACAACCGTATACTCGGTCAGGATGCGCTCGATGAGCGCGCGGTTGGCGGCTCGGGTGTCCATTGTCGAATCACCTCCGTCTGCGGATCGAACACCAGCACTTGCAGTCGCCGGTTCCGGAGCAGCAATTGGCTGAGTGGATCATCGAAGACGTTCTCGAATGTTGCCTCCGTGACGGCCAGGTACAACTGGCGCTCCGGGTCAAGATTGTCCAACAGGTCCTGATAGATGAGAAACTGCCCCACAGCCTTTTCGAGATCGTCGACAACGGATGGACCCAGGAAGCTCTTCACCTCGACGGCGATCTTCGTCGGGCCTTTCTCAGCGGCCAACACCTGTTCAGCACCGAGATCGACAAAGAGATCCCGACGACCCCATTTTAACCGCAGGGGATCATCCGTGATCCGCCACCCATCATTCTGGAGCGCCCGGCGAACCTCTGAATGAAAGCGATCCCGCGCTGGCATGCTAACCTCGTCCGCTCACAACCTGTAAGCAAGATTGTAGCATCTGGTAGCATATCCCCAACCGTGCCGCAACACCGTCACCGGAGCCACCAATGCCCTCGCGACCGACCCTCGACACCGCCACCATCACCTTCCGCGCGCTCACCCCGGACGACTTCGCCCTGATGCACCGCTGGCGCAACACCCCCGCCGTGAGCGCGTGGTGGAGCCCCGTCCCCACCCACGAGGAAATCGCCGCCAAATACACCCCGCGCATCACCGGCGAGGAACCCGTCCACCCCTACATCGCCACCTGCGACGGCTCGCCCATCGGCTTCCTCCAGTGGTGCCGCCTCGTCGAAGTCCCCGGCCACGCCGCCGAAACCCTCGCCGAGCCCGGCGCAGCCGCCGTCGATCTCTTCGTCGGCGAAGACGCCTATCGCGGGCGCGGCTACGGCGCGGCCATGCTTCGTGCCTTCCTCCGCGACATCATCTTCGTCGCGCCCGACATCACCGCCTGCTACATCGACCCCCACCCCGACAACGCCATCGCCATTCGCTCCTACGCCCGTGTCGGCTTCCGCGAACTCGGCACGATCACCAACGACGCGCACGGCGACCCCGCCTGGCTGATGGCGATCACCCGCGCCGAGGTGCTGGCCCCATGAGCGTCGCCATCGTCCGCCACCGCCCCGCCGAACTCCAGGCGCACCACCTCGCGCTGGTCGCCGCCTTCGGTGTCGTCTTCGCGCTCGACACCTTCGAAGCCGCCAGCTACGTCGCCAGCCTCTACCGCCACACCACGCGCCCCGACTTCCGCTTCTTCGCCGCGCGCGACGGCGGCAAGCACGGGCCGCTGCTCGGCTTCGCCTACGGCTACACCAGCCTGCCCGGCCAGTGGTACCACGACTCGCTCGCGCCCGCCCTCGGCCCCGAGCAGACCGCGCGCTGGCTGACCGGGGCCTACGAGTTCGTCGAGTTCGGCGTCGTGCCCGAAGCGCGCTGTCGCGGCATCGGCTCGCGCCTCCACGATGCGGCCTTCGCCGGACTGCCCCACCGCGCCGCAATCCTCTCCACGCCGATGGACAACGCCGTCGCCATCGCCTTCTATCGCCGTCGCGGCTGGCAAACGCTGCTCGAAGACTTCATCTTCCCCGGCGGCAACCGGCCCTTCCTGATCATGGGCCGCACCCTGCCATGAAACAGGTCCCCCGCGCATTGCGTTGATGCTATAGCACGTATCGTTCCGACCGACGTGATACGATCCTGTCACGCCCAACCGGGGGCGAATGCGAGGGAGTGTGGTATGAGCCAGGGGCCGAGCAAGATCCGCGTGCTGATCGCCGACGACCACCCCGTCGTCCGCGAAGGGCTGGCCGCGATGCTCTCGCGCGAGCCGGATATCGACGTGGTCGGCGAGGCCCAGGATGGCCAGGAAGCCGTCGACCGCGCGGGCACCCTGAAGCCCAACGTCATCCTGATGGACCTGATGATGCCCAAAGTCGGCGGCGTGGACGCCATCCGCATGATCCGCGACCGCCATCCCGCCGTGCAGACCATCGTCCTGACCACCTACGGCGACGACGACTCGATCTTCCAGGGGATCGCCGCCGGTGCGCGTGGCTACCTGCTGAAGGACGCCCCGCGCGACGAACTTTTCCGCGCGATCCGCGCCGTGGCGCGCGGCGAATCGCTCCTCCAGCCCGCCGTCGCCACCCGCCTGCTCGATCGCTTCACCCGCCCGAAGAACGAAGTGGCGCAGGAAACCCTCACCGAGCGCGAACTCGAAGTCCTGCGCCTCCTCTCCAAAGGCTCGGCCAACAAGCAAATCGGCGTCAGCCTCAAAATCAGCGAAAGCACCGTCAAAACCCACGTCGCCAACATCTTCCAGAAACTCAACGTCTCCGACCGCACCGAAGCCGTCACCGTCGCCCTCCAGCGCGGCCTCATCAAGCTCTGAAGTGTTCAGTGCCAAGTGCCAAGTGCCAAGTGCCGAGTGCTCAGTGCCGAGTGCCGAGTGCCGAGTAGCTGGTGGCCGATACACTGGGCACTGAGCACTGGCACTGAGCACTTCACTCATCACTCAGCACTACTGCGTATGGCTTGCCCAACACCTGCGTCAGCGCCACAATCAACGCCCGCGCCCCGTCCCCCCGCAGTTGCCGCGCGAGCGCGTCCGTATCGAGTGGCGAACCGCGCTTCTTCACCGTCACGATCCCCGCATCAGCGCCCGCAGCGCGCGCTTCAGCCGTTTCAAGCCGAACGGGAACGACTCGATCACCCGGTAGGCCCGCGCGAACGGCGTCGCCACCGCCTGGTCCGCCGTCAGGTAGGCGATCTCCCGGTCGATCTTTGCCGCCCCCAGGTCGCGCGCCAGATGCTCCACCAACCCCGCCCGGATCACCGCCGGATCCGGCTCGTACAGCACCGCATCGGGCAGCGTGATCGGAATCCCCGACACTCCGCCATCCGCCGCCAGCGTCGCGCCCCCGGCAACACCGTCGCCCGCCGCGCGATCGTCCGCAGCGGCCCATACCAGAAGACCGCCTCCTTCAGCGTCCCCCCTCCGAGATGAACTCCACCTCCGCCTCGTCGGCGGGCGGGAAGAACTCCCGGTCGATCCCCGGCGACAATCCTTCACGCCCAGCGCGGGCACCACCCCGCGCCACGTCGCCACCAGCGACAGCGGCGGCTGATAGCCCTCGGGCGAGAAGATCCGCCGCCCCTCCGCCGTGCGCCGCCCCGGATCGCAAAAGAGCGCATCCGCGCGCGGCGTCGGCAACGCGGTCAAATCGGCGCACACCGGCAGCAACCGCCCCGCCACGCCATACGCCCGCGCATTCTCCCGCGCCAGCGCCAGCCGCAGCAGATCGCGGTCAACCGCCAGCACCGAATGCCCCGCCGCCAGCGCGAGCGCTATCCCCACCGATGCCGCACGCCAGATCCGCCACCACCCCGAACGGCGCGAAGCGCCGCGCCCGGTAGCGCGCGATCCCCTCGCCCGTTGCCTGCTCCAACCCATCGCGCGAAAAGTACATCTCCGCCGCCTGGGCGAACTTCCCCCCGCCTTCGCCCTGCGCCGCAGCGTCGCCTGATCGAACGCTGCCGCCGCCAGCGGCACCGGAAACCGCGCCCGCAACCGCGTCAGCGCCGCCAGATCCGTCGTTCCATCGCGCAGCAGCGCCTCGGCCGCCGCCAGCGCCGCCTGCCCCGTCCCCGTCAGCAGCGCCCGAAACGTCGCCAGATCCAACAGCCCATCCTCTGCTCAGCACCCATCCCCCTCTCCTCGCGTGAGAGGGGGTGCCGCCGCAGGCGGCGGGGGTGAGGTCATCGCCCGTTCGCCCGTTCGCCCGTTCGTACTTCGTCCTTACTCAGCACTCAGCACTCAGCACTGAGCACTACTCCGACACCTGCACCGTCACATCCTCCCGCTCCGTGAACCCCGGCTGTAGCCGTGTTCCCAGCCCCGGTCCGGACGGTGCCGCGACATACCCATGGTCGATCGGCGGCAACTCCGTCAGCACATCCTGGTACCAGCCGTGATAGTAGGCCCGCACCCCCTCCTGGATCATCGCATTCGGCGCGGCCAGACAGAGGTGCGTCCCCGCCGTGTAGACCACCGGCCCGGTGCAGTCGTGCGGCGCGACCGGGCGATGGTACGCCGCCGCGAGTGCCGCGATATCGCGCGACGCCGTGATCCCGCCGACCCAGCCCGGATCGAGCATCACGATCCCCACCGCCCGCTTCTCCAGCAGTTCGCGGAAGGCATAGATGCTGCTCAGCGTCTCCGAGGCCGTCGTCGGCACCCGCGTGCTCCTGGCGAACTCCGCCAGCGCGTCGAGATTGTCCATCCGGATCGGATCCTCGTACCACATCGGCCGGATCTCCTCCAGCGCCTCCGCAATCCGGATCGCGCTCGGCAGGTTCCAGCGCGAGTGCAGCTCGACCGCGATCTCCATCTTCATCCCGACCGCCTCGCGGATCTGCCGGAACGGCTTCATCCCCTCCTCGATCTGCGTCGGTGTGATGTACTGCCCGTTCGTCGCATCCGCAAATTGGTCGAACGGCCAGATCTTCATCGCCGTGATGTTCATCTCCAGCAGCGACCGCGCCACATCCGCCGCGCGCCCCTCATTCTGCCAGGCGATCAGATCCTCATACGGCCCCTCGTGGTCCCCCAGCCCCCACGACGCCGAGAACCCCGCCCCCGCCGGCGCGCTCTTGTAGACGTTGTAGCCGTACCCCGCGCAGGTGTTGTAAATCCGAATCGTCTCCCGCACCGGGCCACCCAGGCAGGCATAGATCGGCTGCCCGACGGCCTGCCCGTGCAGATCCCAGAGCGCGATATCGATCGCCGACAGCCCCTTCGCCTCCGCCCCCATCGCCTTGAACGTCATCCCATTGTCGAGCGTATCGTGGTGCCGCTTCACCGCGCGCGGATCCTTCCCCAGCAGGTATGGCGCGGCCATCTGGTGGACATACCCCGCGATCGCATCCGTCCCCCGGAACGACTCCCCGAGCCCCACCAACCCCTCGTCCGTGTGAATCTGCACCCAGATCAGGTTCGGATACCTCGGCGTCGTGATCGTCTCAATCCGCGTGATCTTCACCATCCCCTCCAATCCTTCAGCGCAACGCACCCAACTCTCTTGCCATGTCTCACACGTTAGGCCACCCGGCCGATGAGCCACCCCCGAGTCCGCGCAGGCGGGCTTCGCGGCGAGCCGCAGCGAACCCTCAGCCCAAGTCTTTAGGCTTTGGGCCTCCCGCGTCGGGCAACGGTCTACCCACCCACCGCGCCCACCACACCAGCGCCCCGCGAGTCTACCAGAGCCACACCGCGTGGGACGAATATCGCGCCAGGGGGGTACCTACGGGGCATGTTCCCTTCCCCGGCCACCGCGTACAGTGAACGATAGCGGAATAGCACCGCCCTGTCGTGGTGCCAGATTCCCGGCCCGGACCTGACGCCGAACGTGAGGACGATGCTCTCCCGACCATCTCGCAACATCTGGTCGGCCTACTTCCTGCTTGGCCTGCTCGCGACAGCGGGCTATTTCGCCTTGCCCTCGGCCGGCGCGCAAACCGGCGCCTACAACCTCATCGGCCTCTCCGCAGTGGTTGCCTCCGTGCTGGGCCTCTGGTGGCATCGCCCCACCCCCCGCACTCCCTGGATCCTGATCGCACTGGGCCACGCCCTCGCCGTCAACGGCGACCTCGTCTGGACCTACGACAAGACCGTTCGCGGGATCCCGACGCCCTTCCCCTCGCTCGCCGACGCGCTCTACCTCGGCGGCACCGGGCTGCTCTGCGTCGGGGTGCTGCTCCTGGCCCACGCCCACGCCGGTGGTCGCGACTACGCCGCCCTGATCGACACCGCCAGCCTCGCCATCGGCGGCGGCCTCATCCTCTGGACGTTCGTCATCAACCCGCAGTGGGACAACACCGCCCGCCCGCTGCTGGATCGCCTCGTTGCCACCGCCTACCCGGCCCTCGACGTGCTGGTCCTCGCCGCCGCCCTGCGCGTCGTCCTGGTGGCGGGCGGGCGCACCGTCGCGCTGCGGCTCCTCATCGCCGCGCTGGGACTCCTCTGCGCCTCGAACATCGCCTACGCCGTCCTCCTGGCGCAGGATCGCTACTATCCCGGCCACCCGATCACCGTCGGCTGGCTACTCGCCTATGTCTTCAGCGGCGCGTTGACCCTGCACCCCTCGATGCGCACCCGCCCCGGCGCGGCGGCCAGCACAACGGCCGAGCTACCGCGTCGGCGATTGGCCTTGTTGGCGCTCGCCGCGCTCACCGGCCCGGCGCTCCTGGCCTTCCAGGCCGCGCGCCACGCCGACATCGACGTACCCGTGATCGTCGCCGCCTCGGCCGCCCTCTTCTTGCTCGCGCTCGGTCGCCTGCACCTGCTCGCCTCCGCCGTGCGTCAGCGCGAGGCGCGCTTTCGTGCCCTCGTGCAACACGCGGCCGACGGCGTAGCAATCGTCGCCGCCGATGGCCGCACGCTCTACCACAGTCCGGCCTTCGCCACGATCCTCGGGCACTCCCCGGAGAAATCGCTGGGACTCGACGCCTTCGCGCGCATCCACCCCGACGACCTCGCCACCGCCCGCCAACTCTTCCGCAACCTCCTGCATGATCCGGGCGGCACCCACGTTCGCGACCTTCGCGTCGGCCATGCCGACGGCACCTGGCGCGTGCTGGAGGTGCGCGGCACCAACCTGCTCGCCGAACCGGCGGTCGGCGGCATCGTCATCAACTATCGCGACATCACGGAGCGGGCCAGCGCCGACGCCGAGCGCCGGGCGAGCGAACGTCGGCTGCGGGCGCAGTTCGAAGGTTTTCCGCTCGCCACGATGACCTGGCGGCGCACGGAGAGTGACTTCGTGCTCGTCGACTACAACGCCGCCGCCATCCTGCTCACGAGCGGCAAGATCGAAACCATGCTCGGCACCAGCTGTCGGGCCTTCAACCACTCCCGCCCCGAGGTGTTGGCCGATTTCGAACAGTGCCACACCGAACGCGCCACGCTCCACCGGGAGTACACGCAACCCGTGGCCAGCACGGGCCTGCCTCGCCACTTCTCCGTCACCTACGCCTTCGTCCCACCCGATTTGGTCATGGCGCACACCGAGGATATCACCGAGCGCATCCAGGCGCAGGAAGCCCTCCGCGCGAGCGAGGAGCGTTTCCGCCTGCTCGCGGAGAACGCCGACGATCTCATCTTCCGCTACCGGCTGCTGCCGACGCGCGGCTTCGAATACGTCAGCCCCGCCTCGCTCAAGCTGGGCGGCTACACCCCCGAAGAACACTACGCCGACCCCGACTTCCTGCTGCGCATCATCCACCCCGATGACCGCGAGACCTTCCTGGCGCAATTCACGTCCGGGGGGCACGGCGACAGCACCATGCGCTGGATCCGCAAGGATGGCGCGGTCATCGCCACCGAGCAGCGCGTCACCCCGATCGTCGATGCGGCCGGTCGCCTCGTCGCCATCGAAGGCATCGTGCGCGACGTCACCGCCCGCAAGGCCGCCGAGGCGGCGCTGCGCGAGGAAGAGCGCCGTTCGCGCGAACTCTCCGTCGCCGCGCAGCGCCAGGCGCGCGAACTCGCGCTGCTGGACCAGGTCCGCACCGCCCTGGCGAGCGAACTCGACCCGGCGGGCATCCACCGGGCCATCGTCGAAGCCACCGCCGAGGCCTTCCCCCACACCAGTGTCTCGCTCTATCTGCTGGAGGGCGATCACCTGGTGCTGCAGCAAATCACCGGCGCGTCGAACGACCAGTTCCTGCGCCTCCCGCTCGACCGTGGGGTCATCGGACGCGCGGGGCGCACCGGGCAGCCGGTTCTGCTGGAGGATGTCGACACCGACCCGGACTACCTCCGCGCCCACCCCACGACCGTCTCGGAAGCCTGCATACCCCTCGTGGATGAAGGGCGGGTCATCGGCGTCCTCAACGCCGAGAGCGCCGACGGCGTGCGCCTGAGGCAGGACGATCTGCGCCTGCTGGTAGCGATCGGCCATCACACCAGCACCGCGCTCGTGCGCGCCCGCCTCTATTCCGAAGCCCGCGCCAGCGCCGCGCGCCTCGCCAACGCCCAGGCCATCGTCCACCTCGGCAGCTGGGAGTACGACATCCCCACCGGCGAATTGCGCTGGTCCGACGAGGTCTTCCGCATCGGCGGCTACCCCCCACAGGCCTTCGTCCCCACACCCGAGCGCATGATGACCATCGTCCACCCCGACGACCGCGACCGCGTGCGGCGGGCCTACCAGGCCTCGCTGGAGGGTGCGCCCTACGACGTGGACCACCGGATCGTGCGCCCCGATGGCGAGGTGCGCGTCGTCCACCAGCAGGCCGAATGTGTCTTCGACGCGTCGGGGCGACCGCTCAAGCGCGTCGGGGTCGTGCAGGACATCACCGAGCGGCGCTCGCTGGAAGCGCGGCTCGAGCACCAGGCCTTCCACGACCCCCTCACCGGGCTCCCCAACCGCGCGCTCCTCCGCGACCGCCTCGGCCAGGCCCTGGTCCGCGCCGGGCGTGGCGAACATGGCACCTGCGCCGTGCTGCTGCTCGATCTCGACCGCTTCAAGACGATCAACGACAGCCTGGGGCACGCCGCCGGCGACCGCCTCCTCGTCGCGGCGACCGCCCGCCTGCGCGCGGTCTTGCGCGACGCGGATACGCTCGCCCGCCTCGGCGGCGACGAGTTTGTCGTCTTGCTGGAGGACGTGGCCGATCTGGCGGAGGCCCTGCGGGTCGCCGACCGGCTGCACGCGGCGCTCGACACCCCGCTCATCGTCGAGGATCGCGCGCTCTTCACCACCGCCAGCATCGGCGTCGCGCTCCGCTCCGGCCCCGAGGATGGCCCCGAGGATCTGCTGCGTTTCGCCGATGTGGCGCTCTACCGGGCGAAAGAAGTGGGCCGCGCCTGCACCGAGGCTTTCTACCCGGGGATGAGCGCCGCCACGCTGGAACGCCTGGACCTGGAACACGACCTGCGACTGGCCCTGGAACGCGACGAACTCGTCGCCTACTACCAGCCGAAAGTGGACCTGACCACCGGGATGGTCTCCGGCCTGGAGGCGCTGGTGCGCTGGCGTCATCCCGAGCGCGGCCTGGTGTCACCGGGCGAATTCATCCCCCTGGCCGAAGAGACCGGGCTGATCTCGCCGATCGGGCGCTGGATGCTGGCCGAAGCCTGTCGCCAGCTCGTCACCTGGCAGTCCGAACTCCCCGGCCGCGCCGCGCCGTTCGTCTCGGTCAACCTCTCGGCGCGGCAATTTCGCAACCCCGATCTGGTGGCGGAAGTCGCCGCCGTGCTGGCGGCGACCGGCCTTCCCCGCGCCTCCTCACCCTGGAGGTCACGGAGACGGTGGCGATGGCCCGCCCGGAGGCGGGCGTCGCGACCCTGCGCGCCCTGAAGGCGCTCGGCGTGCGGCTGGCGCTCGACGACTTCGGCACCGGCTACTCCTCCCTCGCCTATTTGCAGCAGCTGCCGGTGGATGGTCTGAAGATCGACCGCGCCTTCTTCCGCCCCGGCGAGCGGAACCGCGTCATTGTCCGCGCCGTGGCCGACCTCGGCCGTGGCCTCGGCCTCGATGTCATCGCCGAGGGCCTGGAAACGCCCGAACAGGTCGCCTGGGCCCGCGAAGTCGGCTGCAACCGCGGCCAGGGCTTCTACTTCTCCGCCCCGTCCCCGCCGAAGATCGCAGCCCGCTGGTCCTCGGCCTCACCTTCGACCTCCCCGAACTCGTCCCCACCACCCGGCCCCCCTCCCCACCCCCATCCGCCGCCCCCGCTAACCCCCTCCCTCCCCGCTCCTGCGAGAGCGGGTGGCCGCCGCAGCGGCCGGGTGCGGTCGTCCCCTCATCACTCGTCACCTTAACTTTGAACTCGTTACTCCTCGTCCACTCAGCACTCACGACTCACGACTCACGACTCGCCCCGGTACAGAAGGCCCGCACCGATCGCGCCATTCGGGGCATTGGCTCGCCCCTGCTCTCCCGCTACGATAACGAGAGTGCGGGACCGTACCCGCCGTTTGATCGCCGTGCGGGGAGCATCGTGGCGACCGAGAAGGCAACAGCAGAGTCGCGCGCAACGTTGCGCTTGCAGCGTCGCTACGCCGCGCTTGAACTGATCCTCGCTGCCCTCGTCTCCGACAACGATCTCGAGCAGACGCTCGCGGCAATCGCCGCCGCGACCGCCACCGCCATCGCCGCCGATCGCGCCTGGTGTACCCTCCAGAACGGCCCCCACGATCCCGCAGCACCCGCGCCAGCCGACGCAGACGCGCTCGCGCTCACTCTGCCCCTGCTGCACGCCGATCACGCCCTCGGCGCATTCCACCTCCTGCGCCATCGCCCCGCCCACCCCTTCTCCGCCGACGACATCGCCTTCGCGCGCGAAATCGCCGCGCGAGCGAGCATCGCGATCGAACGGGCGCACCGCGACGCCGAGGCCCGCCGCCGCGTGGAGCGCGCCGAGGCCCTGCGCGAGATCGGGCGCGTCCTCAGCGCCGAACTCGACTTCGACCGCTTCCACACCGTCGCCCAGGAGCAGGTCGCCCGCATCATCGACCACGGCAGTTGCTGGCTCGCGCTCTGGGACGAAGCCGCCGACGAACTCGATTGCCGCTTCTACATGGCCGACGGTGTCCACCGGCCCGACATGCAGCGCCGCCTCAAGCGCGGCACCGGCCTCGCCTGGGTCCTGGTGGACGAGCGCAAGACCCTCAACACCCCCGACTACGTCGCCGAATGCCAGCGCCGCACTCTGCAGGCCACCAACTACAGCGCCGCGCCCCGCATCGCCACCAACCCCTGGCTCGGCGTCCCCCTCCTGGCGGGCGGGCGGCTGGTCGGGGTCATGGCCGTGCAGCGGCTCGGGCGCGCCTTCAGCGACGAAGAAGCCGCCACGCTGGAACTCCTCGCCGGGCAGATCGCCGCCCCGCTGGAGAACGCCCGCCTCTTCGCCGAGGCCCGGCAACTCGCCACCTGCGACCCCCTGACCGGCCTCGCCAACCACCGCGCCCTGCACGAGCGGATCGACGCCGAACTGGCGCATGCCGTTGCCACCGATCAATCCTTCGCGGTGATCATGGCCGACCTCGACAACTTCAAGCTCTTCAACGACACCTACGGCCACCCGGTCGGCGACCAGGTCCTCCGCATCGTCTCCGAAGCTCTGCGCGCCGAGGCTGGCCCGTTCGATAGCGTCGGGCGCTACGGCGGCGACGAATTCCTGGTCATCCTCCCCGCCACCGACGCGGTCGGCGCGCTCACCTACGTCGATCGCGTCCGCGAACGCCTCGCGCGCCACCACCCCGAACTCGGCGAGACCAGCGCCATCCCGCTCGCCCTCAGCAGCGGGATTGCCGTCTATCCGACCGACACGCGCCAGCGCAACGACCTCGTCGCCCTCGCCGACAGCGCCCTCTACACCAGCAAGCGCGGCGGCGGGCGCACCGTCGTCAGCGCCGGGGGCCACGCCGCCACGCTCGACCTCGCCGCGCACACCGGCTTCGGCGTCGTCGAAGGGCTCGTCCTCGCCGTGGATGCCAAGGATCAATACACCGTCGCCCACAGCGCCGTCGTCGCCGACACCGCCGCGCTGCTCGGCGAACTCCTTGGCCTGCCCGAGCGCGATGTCTCCATCCTGCGCACCGCCGGGCTGCTGCACGATGTCGGCAAGGTCAGCATCCCCGACCGCATCCTCCGCAAACCCGCCCGCCTCACCAAAGAGGAGTGGCAGGTGATGCGCCAGCACGTCGAATTCGGCGAGTTAATCATCCGTGGCGTCCCCAGCCTGAACGACATCCTCGAACCGGTGATGCACCACCACGAGCGCTGGGACGGCAAGGGTTACCCGCGCGGCCTCGCCGGCGAAGATGTTCCCCTCCTCGGTCGCATCATGATCGTCGCCGACGCCTACAGCGCCATGACCCTCGACCGCCCCTACCGGCGCGGCCTCAGCATCCCCGACGCCCTCGCCGAACTCCGCGCCGGTGCCAGCACCCAGTTCGATCCCACCCTCGTCGCCACCCTCTGCGACGCCCTCGAACAAGACCTCCCCTACTCCCTCCGCGCCGCCTCCTGATCCCATCCCCGCCACTCACTCGCCCGCCTGGTAGGGGCGGGTCACCGACCCGCCCGCGTGGCGACGGCACCCACCTTCCCATTTGCCACCTACCATGAGTGGCTAACCGACCAACCCAGACCACTCCCTTGCGGCTCAGGAAAGGACCCCACCGAACACAAAGCCAAACACAAAAGACCGGCCCCTCGCCGTCTCCCGCATCGTCATCGCAGGGCCGGTGAAGGGCCGGAGGTTATTGTTTGACGCCCACCATCAAGCGTCGTTGGCCGACGCATCAGGCAGCACGGGTCGCAGTCGCCGTGGCACCCGGGCGCGCGGTAGCCGCGTCGCGCCGACGGCCGGTAAAGAACGCGAGCAACCCACCGGCCCGGTCGCCGGTCGCCAGCTCGATCTGCTCCCGCTTGATCGCGGCGCGGAGGAAGTCCTGGTGTCGCTCGTTGGCAATAAGGTCGCGCTCGAACGTGTTGAACATTGCTTTCCCTCTTGCTCTTTCGTCTTCCCGTTCATCTCGCGATTGCCGCTCGGCGTCTCGCGTTTCGTTGTCCCCAGTATGCGCCTTCGCAAGACCCTTTTCGCCCATCGTGCAGCCAGATCCACCGCTGCACCACCAGGGGATACTTTCGCCATGCGGAAGGACTGCCCGCCGCTGTACCGACGGACAGTCCCAACTCGCCCATTCGTTTTTCCTATTGCAACGGATTGTTTTCCGCTTCTAGCGGCTACGATATTCGCCAACAAGGCAACCGATTGAAGGACCACCCACCCCAGCCCGCGCCGGGTACCCGCTTGCGGGTGTGGCTTTGCGGCGGCCCGCAGGCCGCCCCCAGCCCAGGGTTTCAACCCTTGGGGCACAGGCCATGGGCAATCCCATCAGAAAACCCGGCAGACCAACCCCTTTAAATACTCACTCTCCGGGAAACTCAGCAACACCGGGTGATCCGCCCCCTGCGTCAGCCGCTCCACAATCTGCGCCGGGCGCTGCGCATCCACGCTCGCCCCGAAAATCACCTTCTGGAACAGATCCGGCGACACCAGCCCCGAGCAAGAAAAGGTCGCCAGCACCCCGCCCGGATTGAGCAACTGCAGCGCAATCAGATTGATGTCCTTATACCCCCGCGTCGCGCGCGTCACCTGCTCCGCACTGTGCGCAAACTTCGGCGGATCCAGAATGATCACATCGAACCGCTCACCCTTGTTGCGATACTCCCGCAACACCTGGAACACATCCCCCGCCACGTACTCGTCGCGCGGGCGCTCCAACCCATTCAGCGCCTGGTGCCAGCGCGCCAGCCGCAGCGCCTCGGCCGAACTCTCGATGTTCACAATCTGCTCCGCCCCCGCCGCCGCCGCGTGGACCGCGAACGCCCCCGTATAGGCGAAGCAATTCAGCACCCGCGCGCCCCTGCAATAGGCCGCCACGCGCCGCCGGTTTTCCCGCTGATCCAGGTAAAACCCCGTCTTCTGCCCGTGCTGCAAAGCGACGCTGAAGCGCAGCCCATACTCCCGGATCTGCGTCCCGCCCGGTGCCTCCCCCCAGATCGCCGCCTCCTCCTCGCTGAACTCCACCCCCTCGCGCGCCAGCGTCTCCGGGTCCGGACGCTCGATGATCGCCGTCGGCTTCAGTTCCTCCGCCAGGATCTCCAGCAGCTCATCCTTCCGCTGCTGCAACCCCAGCGTCGAGCACTGCACCGCCAGCGTATCTCCGTACCGGTCCACGATCAGCCCCGGCAAATCATCCGCCTCGCTGAAGACCACCCGGTATGCATCCGTATTCGGCGGCACAATCGGCGTCCGCCGGTCCCGCGCCGCCGCCACACGCGCCGCCACCAGCCCCGCCGTCAGATGCTCGCTCTCGTCCCACGTAAACAGCCGCACCACCAGCTGCGACTTGCGATTCAACAACCCTCGCGCCAGAAACGCCCCCTGACCATCCACCACATCGATCGCGTCCCCATCCTCCGGCCTGCCCTCGATCCGCGCCACCGCCCCCGAGAAAATCCACGGGTGCCGCTGCCTCACCGGCTTCTCACGCCCCGGCTTCAAAACCACCCGCGCATCCGCCATCGAAAACTCCCCATCACTCCAACCACACCCCGGCAAGTCGCCATCGCACCGCAAACCTTACCACATGCATCCCCCAACCCCCGCAAAACACCAGAAAAACCAAGACCGCCCCTCCACCCCTCCATCGCTCCCGCTAACCCCTCATCTTGATCGCCCGCCGCCTATCGCCCCGGCGTTCATACTTTGTCGTTCGCACTTCATACTCTCTCACGACTCACGACTCACGACTCACGACTCCTCACCCGTGGCACGCGACTTGCAATACAGAAAGCAACCCGGCAACGGGCCTTAACAAGCGAACACAGGCAGGACGCAGGCAAGCAGCCCCCGGCGAGCCACCCCGGTAATTCCCTCCATGACCTCCCCGGAAAGTCCCCTGGCCCACCCCATCGCTGCCCCTCCGCCCCTGCCAACGCAAGCAGACCCCGGCGCCAAAGCACCGGGGTTTTCGCTTCCCCCATCCACAAACAAGAAACGGCTCCGTCGCTCATGCTCAAAATGACACCCTGGAGGCCACCTCCCTCCCCCAGTCATGCTGAGCGCAGCGAAGCATCCGCCCCCTCGTTACTCGTTACTCGTTACTCGTCACTCCTCTATCCGACTACCCGACTACCCGACCACCCGACTCAGCACTCAGCACTCAGCACTCAGCACTACGTCATCAACGCCCGCTCGATACTCCGCGTCAACGTCTTCAGCACCTTAATCCGCGCAAAATACTTATCATCCGCCTCCACCAGCGTCCACGGCACATGCTCCGTCGACGTCCGCTCGATCATGTCATCGGCCGCAATCTCATAGGCATCCCACTTCTCGCGATTGCGCCAATCCTCATCCGTGATCTTAAACCGCTTGAAACTCGTCTGCTCCCGCTGCTTGAAGCGCCGCAGCTGCTCTTCCTTGCTGATCTGCAGCCAGAACTTCACCAGCACATAGCCTTTGGCCACCAACTGCTCCTCGAAATCATTGATCTCCGAGTACGCCCGCAGCCAGTCTGCCTCCCTGCAAAACCCCTCGACCCGCTCGACCAACACCCGCCCATACCACGACCGGTCGTAGATCGCGAACCGCCCCAGGCGCGGCAAATGCCGCCAGAAACGCCAGAGATAGGGCTGGGCGCGCTCCTCGTCGGTCGGTGCCGCGATCGGGATGCTCCGGTACTGCCGCGCGTCGAGACCACCGTGATCCGCCGGATCGCACCCCCTTCCCGGCCGCATCCGACCCCTCGAACACCACGATCGCCGACTTGCGCCGGAACTTCGGATCGCGCGCCAGCAGACTCAGCTTCCCCTGCAACGCCTCCAACTCCTGCTCGTACTGCTCCTTCGGCAACCGCTTCGCCAGATCGAGCGAATTCAGCACCCGCCGCCCATCGAGCGCGGGCAGCAGCGGCGGCACGAGATCGGGCGCGACCGGCGACGTCCCCGGTCGAGGCGGTCGCGCAGCGCCGCGAGCAGCGTCTTGCCGACGGTCAGACTGCGATAGCGCTCATCCTCCCCTTCCACGATCTGCCAGGGCGCGTGCCCGGTGCTGGTCCGGCGCAAGAAATGCGCCGACACCTCGCGGAAACGGTCGTACCGCTTGAATCGCGCCCAATCCTGCTCGCTCACCCGCCAGCGCGTCTTCGGATCCTTCTCCAGCGCCCGCAGCCGCTTCTCCTGGCGGTCCTTCGACAGGTGGAACCAGAACTTCAGCAAGAGCGCGCCCTCATCGACGAGCATCCGCTCGAAGCGCGTGATCTCGTCGATCGCCTGGTCGAACGCCGCCCCCTTCATCGCGCCCGTCGCCCGCCCCGCGATCGGCTCCGTGTGCCAGGCCCCCAGCAGAATGCCGATCTTGCCGCGCGGCGGCAACGCCTGCCAGTAGCGCCACATCCTCGGCCGCTCCCGCTCCTCCTCGGATGGCACCGTGAACGCGTGCGTCCGAATGTGGCGCGGATCCATCCACTCATTCAGCAGATTGACCGTCTCCCCCTTCCCCGCCCCATCCACGCCCCCGATCACAATAATCACCGGAAACTTGCCATTCTCCGTCAATTCAAATTGCGCATTCAGCAACGCCTCGCGCAACTGCGGCTTCCTCGCTCGCCCATCGCCTTATCAATCTTGTGCCCCAACTCCGCCGACTCAAACATCCCACATCCCCCTCACAAAACACCGCACCACGCCCGCCCAGTATTGCCCAACCACCCCCACACGCAAACCACCACCCTCACCTCCCCCCGCCCCTCATCAGCCGGATACCCGCCTGCGGGCGGCGGTCGCCGCCGCAGCGGCGGGGCAGGGTCATCACGCCCTCACACCCCCACGCCCCCGCGCTCTCACCGCCCTCCTTGGGGTGTGCCGCCCGCAGGCGGCGGGGTGCGGGGCTCCTCCCACTGACGCACAGACCCACTGACCAACGCCCCCACGCCCCCGCCCCCGCCCCTCCCTATCCGTCCCCCTTGCCCCCGCCGCCCCGGCGTGCGACCATGCGCAACGCGGCGCTCGCGACGCCGCCAGGAGGGCGGCGCGGTGGCGATTCGGGCGACGCGGGGCGCTGGTGCCCTGGCGGCGTAATCTCTATGTCCTGATGCTGTCGGTCTTTGTCTCGTTCAGCGGCTTCACCTTCGTCAGCCCCTTCCTCCCGATCTTCATCCAGCAACTCGGCGTCAAGGATACCGGCGACGCCGCCGTCTGGTCGGGCATCATCTTCGGCGTCAGCCCGCTGATCTCCGGCGTCCTCGCCCCCTTCTGGGCGGGTCGCGCCGAGCGCTACGGGCCGAAGCGCGTCGTCCTCTTCTCGCTCCTCGCCTACGCCATCGTCCTCAGCGTCAACGCCGCCATCCAGAATGTGCCGCAACTCCTCGTCCTGCGCCTCGGCATCGGCGTCCTCGGCAGCGTCGGCGTCATGTCCACCGCGCTCGCCTCCACCCTCGCCCCGCCCGAGCAGGCTGGCGAGGCGGTCGGCCTGATGCAGGCCACCGCCCTGGCGAGCGGCATCACCGCCGTCTTCGGCGGCGTCGTCGTGGACGCCATCGGCCTGCGCCCCGCCTACGTCCTCGCCGGATTTTTCTCGCTGGTCGCCTTCGTCGCGATGGCGGTCGGCTATCGCGAAGAGGACGCGCGCGGCCCGGCGCTGGTCAAGCGGCAGCGGCGCGGCCTGCGCGACTACGCCCGCTTCCCCATCTTCATCAGCCTCGTGCTCACCGTCTTCTTCACCCGCTTCATCGACGGCTCATTCGGCCCGCAGCTTCCCCTCTACATTTCAACGCTCCACGCTCCCGCCGCCCGCCTCGGCGTCGTCACCGGCCTGATCATGACCCTCGGCGCGGTCGCCACCAGCGTCGCGGCGGCCGGTGCGGGGCGCCTCTCCAGCCGCTACGCCCCGCGCCGCCTCCTGCTCGGCTCCCTCGTCGGCGGGGCCGTCTTCTGCCTGCCGATCGCCTTCATCAACCACTGGACCCAGCTCCTAGTCCTGCGGACCCTGCTCGGCCTGCTCGCCGGTGGCGCGCTCATCCTCGCCTACGCCATCGCCGGGCGCGACCTCCCCGCCGACGCGCGCCTGGGCGCGATCGCCACCCTGGCCGGCCTCGGGCAGATCGGCATGGCCGTCAGCCCCTTCCTGGCCGGTCTGCTCGCCAAGTGGATCAACCTGCCGAGCATCTTCGTGCTCGACGGCATCATCTACCTCGTCTTGTCCGCCTGGGTCTGGCTGCGCCTCGCCCCCGCGCCCGTCAGCGCCGAGCCGGAGCCAGCCAGCGGCATCGCCATCAGCTCGTCGGAGGAGTAATCGATGACCGACCAGCCAATCCTGCCGCGCCGACCCTTCGGCCAGACCGGTATCCAGGTCCCGCCCCTCTGCCTGGGCTGCGCCCCGCTCGGCAACATCCCCCGCATCTTCAACTATACGGTCCCCGAGGAGCGCGCGGTCGTCACCATCCGCGCCGCGCTCACCGGCCCGCTCAACTACCTCGACACCTCCAACAACTACGGCGGCGGCGAGAGCGAGCGGCGCGTCGGCCTCGCCCTGCGCGAACTCGGCGGCATCCCCGCTGGGGCGGTCGTGCAGACCAAGGTGGACCGCGACCCGCAGACCGGCAGTTTCAGCGCCGAGCGCATGCGCCGCTCCGTCGCCGAGAGCCTGGAACGGCTCGGCCTCGACCGCCTCGGCATCGTCTACCTCCACGACCCTGAGAACGGCCCCTTCGACGAGCTCACCGGACCCGGCGGTGCGGTCGAAGCACTCCTGGCGATGCAGCGCGAGGGCCTGATCGCCCACCTCGGCGTCGCCGGTGGCCCCGTCGATCTGATGATCCGCTACCTGGAGACCGGTGCCTTCACCGCTGTCCTCAACCACAACCGCTACACCCTGCTCGACCAGAGCGCCGAACCCCTGATCGCCTTCGCCGCCGCGCGCGGCATCGCCATGCTCAACGCCGCCCCCTACGGCGGCGGCCTCCTCGTCAAAGGCCCCGACCAATTCCCCAAGTACATGTACCGCGACGCCCCGCAGCCCCTCCTCGACCGCACCCGCCAACTCGCCACCCTCGCTGCCGAATACAACGTCCCCCTCGCCGCCGTCGCCCTCCAGTTCTCCACCCGCGACCCCCGCATCACCAGCACCGTCGTCGGCATCACCCACCCCGAACGCATCACCCAAACCCTCGACCTCTACCACCCCCCCCACCCCCCCGCCCGCTGGTGCCCCCGCCCCCCCCCCCCCCCGCCCCCCCCCCGGCCCGCGCCCCCCCCGCGGGGCCCGACGAGGCGCCTATCACCCTCAAGACGCCTCGCGCCCCGGCAGCACCGCCCGCCGAGGAACCAGTTTGGGCGGGGTGTTCGCCACCGGCCCGTAGCGCCGCTGCGGGTGGCCGGGGCGGCGGCGCTGCCACTTGTCCGCGTGCCGACCACCGATCGCGCCCACCGGGCGACGCGGGCCGGGCGCGCAGCCCCCGTCGGCGATGCGGACCGCCGGGGTCGCCCGACCGCGCCGCATCGAACGGTCCCACCCAAACTGTCCGCCCTGAACTCGCAAGGGGGAGGGCCGCCGCGGCGGCGGGGGGTCCGTCCCCCCTTACGACTTACGACTTGACTTACGACTCCTCCCTACGTCCCCACGCCCCCGCCCTCACTCCGTCACGACCCGTACCCTCCCCACCCCCGCCTTCTCCGTCCGCACCGTCACCTCAAAAACACTCCCCGCCGGAGCCGCCACCAGCCACTCCACATGCCCCCGGCTCAGATTCGGGAAGCGCGCCGAGAACGGGAACGACGTAAACTGACTGACCCGCCCCGCCAGGTGCTCTAGCTGCTGCTCCGCCTTCGCCGTCCCCGGCAGCAACCGCGTCCCCTCCGGCAGCGCGATCGTCGCCTTGATCGGCTGCCCCTTCCCCCGCTCCTTGTACCGCTCGCTCCCCGAGGTTGGCAGGAACCCCTCGTTGCCGAAATTCGCCCAGACGCGATAGACCCCCGCCTCCAGCCGCTCCGCCCCCGAATCGATGATTCGCAGGTGCGGCGCACTCCCCATCGCCCCGATCGCGAACGGCACCGCGCCCGCGATAATGTCCGGCAGCAGCGGCCCCGGCGGATTCATCATCCCGAACTTGAACTCGTATCCCCCCAGCTCCACCGGCCCCAATTGCGGGTGCTCGAACGGCCGCCAGGGCGCGAACCCCCGCCCGCCCGCCCGCTCGTCGAGATAGCGCAGGATCAGCAGGTCGTCGTCCTCCGACCGCGACTCCTCCAACTCGATCCACTTGGTGTACTTCACCCCCGCGTGGTGCGCCAGCCCCCACAACTCCGTCATGTACCCGATGATGCCGAGATCGTCGTACAACCAGTCGATCGACACCCCGTACGACGGCTTCCCCGGCTGATACGGATTGCTGTGGAACGGCGACAGGCACGGATACCCCGTGCTCGCCTCCCCGATCGCCCCGATCGCCTTCGACGCGCGCAGATCGAGCGGCGGGATCTGCTCGTCGCTGTAGAGCGCCGAGGCGCGCAGAATCATCCCCGCCGCCGTGTGGTGCAACTGCGCTCCGTGGATATTGCGATGATCGAGCAGGAACGCCGCGATCGCCTTCGTCTCCGGCGCGCTCAGCGGCAGCGGCCCCGAGCCGAACTGCGACCACTCCGGCTTCCAGTCCTTCGGGAAATTGCGGTTAAAATCGAGCCCCATCGGCGACGGCGCGACCGCGATCTTGCCGCCATCCCAATTGCGGATCACCCCTTCCGGCAAGAGGAAGTAATACTCCCCGCCGAACTCATGCGGCGCGCGTTGCAGCATTATGCGCGGATCGCGCTCCGACACCTTCCACGGCCCCGCCGGGTCCTTGAGCCGCATCGAGCCGATCAGCCCATCGCCATCAACATCCTGCGCCTCCAGCCCGTCATACTCCGCCCCCGCCGGATAGATCATCGGCGACGAGCGCAGCGTCGCGGGCGTCCGCAGGAAAATCTCGCCCCCGTCCACCGCGATGCGCGGAATGACATACACCGCCGTCTCATCGAGCAACCGCCGCACCTCGGCATCGCTGTCATAGCGCGTCAACAGGTGATGGATCGTCGCCAGCGCCACCGACGACGTCGTCACCTCCCCCGCATGGATATTCGCGTCGATGTAATACGCCGGCTTCTCCCGATCCGACCCCGTCGCCCAATTGGTAATCGTCACCACCCAGATCTCGCGCCCCTCGCCGCTCTGCCCGATGCTCCCGAGCGTCGCCAGGCCCGGATACGCCGCCACCCACCCTCGCAACAACTCCGTCATCACGTCATAGGTGTAATACCGATCCGTCCGCCACTCCGCACCCTCCGCCAGAAAGTGCAACTCGGCAAAATTCGCGCCCGCCATCCGCGCTCTCCCTCCATCATCAGCCATCCATCATCGCTTGCGCTCAAGTTCGCTCGCATCCTATCACTACTGGCACGGCAATCGTTCTTAAGCGTGTTGAACCCTCCCCACGCGTGGATCGCCGTGCTATGCTGGATCAGATTTCGCATGATGTGACGCGCCGGGCTGCACCCGAGCAACGCTCCCGAGTTCAGTAGCGAGAGGAACACCGATGACCGCTCTGATTGTTGAATTGCCGCCCGATGTGTATGCGCGCATGCGCGAGAAGGCCGAGCGTCAGGGTAAATCCCTGGAGGGCGCTGCAAAGGAAGTCCTGACCGAGTGGGTGGATCCATCTGGCGCTGCGCCTGTCGAGGAGTCTCGTCCAACGCCCGATCGCGAACACGTCCGTGCCGCGTTGCGGGCTGCCGGATTGCTGGTTGAACCCACACCCGAGCAGATCGCCTGGGCCGAGACGGTCGATGTGACGCTCGATGAGGTAATCGCCGCGCTCGATCAGTCGGAGGGGAAGCCTCTCAGCGAGATCGTGCTCGAAATGCGCGGCCCGAAAGAATGAGCGTCTTCTACTTCGACTCTAGCGCCCTGGTAAAGCGCTATCTGAGAGAAACAGGCTCTGTCTGGGTTGCTGGCCTGACCGATCCGGCCGCCGGGCACCGCATTCTCGTGGCGGATGTCACGCTGGTAGAGATTGCGGCGGCAATCGCGCGCGGCACCGCGCCCGCACGGCATATCCTCCGGGCACGGGACCGTGCCGTGACGTTAGTACGGCGACATTTCACAACCGACTATGAGACGAATGTTGCCGATCGCCTCGCCCTTGAGACGGCAATTGACCTGACCCAGCGCCACCGCTTACGTGCATACGACGCAATCCAACTTGCTACCCAGCTGGCAACCAATGCCGTCCTCTTGTCCGCCAGGCTGCCCAGCCCCATCTTCATCACTGCCGCCGACAATGACCTCGTCGCGGCAGCCCGTTCCGAAGGGCTGACCGCCGACGACGCCCAGAACCTGCACCCCTGATAGCACAAACGCAAGAGCGCCGCCCGCAACAGGCGGCGCTCCACATCAATTCAGGTCCCTACGCCTCCTACGCCGTCGCCGCCTGGATCAGCGCCTTCGTATACCCCAGGCAGAACGACCGCTGCCGGTGCCCCAGCGTATCGACCGCCGAGTGCGGCGCATGGTCGGGCAGCACCATCTGGCCAGCCCAGATCCGGTACAGCTTGATGCACTGGTACATGTCCCCCCTCGTCTGGGAAGACTTCCTCGAAGTTGAGTAGCAGCCCCGGATGTTGCCGATAGACGCGGCGTCTTACCGGCGCTCCCGAAGTAGCGGATAACCTCCGGCACCTCACGCTTCCGGGTCCTCCAGCATCTCGGCCACCGTCCCCTGGCAGAAGTTCAGGCCGTGGTAGGGGCTGGGCGCGATCTCGATCAGCCGCTTGATCCCCTCCACCGAGCCGAGCACCGTATCGACGCCGCGCAGACCTCCCGGCGGCAGCGCCGGGTCGTGCGGGTGGCAGGCCATCTTCACGCCCGCCGCCTCCGCCACCGGGATCACCCGCTCCAGGAAGTAGGTGATCGCCTCCCAGACTTGCTCCCGGCCCGAACTCGGTCGGCGTCGTGTCGGTCCACTTGCTCGCGTCGAAATGGCTGCTTAGGTCACGCCGCCGCGACCCGGCGTCCGCCCCGTGCGCGGCACCCCGAGCAGGTTCAGGTTGTACTTCAGGCAGGGCACGCCCGCCTCGCCCGCCGCGCGCACATTCTGCTTGATGATCTCGATGTCCTGCTCGCGCCCCTCCTGCCCCAGCATGATGCGCGGGAAGCGTTGTCGCGTGACATAGGTCGATTGCGGATCGGAGAGCGACAACACATCCATCGTCAGGCCGAAGCTGGCCAGTCGCCGCTGCACCTGCCGAATCCCCTCCACGCGCCAGGTGCCATCCGGATTCTCGATCGCCTCCGTGCCCGGCCGTGCGTCGAATTCGCCGCGACGTGCTCGACCCCATCTGCGCCGCCCAGGCCAGATTCTCGTCGGAGAGATCGTTCAACTGCTCGCCGATATACGCCATCCGCTTTCCCTCTGCGTCACCAGACGCCACAATCAATCGCCCGCGCCACTACCCGACTTTGCCGCGCCCGCAATGGCACTGCGACCCTCACGCCTATTCGACCGTCCTGGCGAAGAGGAAGAAGTCGAGATCGCCCGGCGAGTAGCCGCAGGCGGTCAACCAGCTCGGCCAACTCCGACCGGTGCTGCGTGCTGTGATTGATCACCTGGAAAAGGACATGCCAGAGGGTATACCGCGTGCGTCTCGCCGCGCCGCGCGAAGCGGAGCGGCCGACCGGGCGCATCATCGTCCAGCCCGGCGAGATAGGCGTCGAGCCGCCGCCGCTCCGCCGCCCACCCGGCGCGATACGCCGCCACCGTCGGGAAATCATCGGGGCCGATCGCCACTTCTGTCCGCCCCGTCTCGCAGCGCACCCGCCACAAGTGCTGCGCGATCAGCACATGTGCGTCAGAATCTGGCGGATACTCTGCCGCCCGGCCCGTCGGCTCCTCGTATTGCTCGGGCGTGAGCCGGTCGGCCTGGTCAGAGATCTTGCCGCGTAAGGCATCGAAATCGAACAGCGTGCGGATCGCGGCGAGCTGCATTTCCCCTCCGGTGCTACGCGACGACGTTCGCGGCCATGCTGGGCACGAACGCGCGTCGCAACAGCCTCGCCCGATAGCGCGCCACGCCCCATCAGCCGGATTGATCCGGCATTATCGGCGGACGCTTCATGTCCGGGCGGGCACCACAACACCACCGACGTTGACAGCACCTCTCTCACCCTTCCCGCACCGTTCTAAAGACACCATCACCCGCCTTTGCCCTCGCTATTCCCGCCGCTGGTCGGGAACGCCGCCGCGTACTGCTCGTAGAGTTGCTCCGGGTTGCTCGCGAACAACGCCACAAAGCCGCACGACCCGCAGACCACCCCGGTGATCTCCGTGTGTACCTTCTCGGTAAAGATCGCGCCTGCGGCCTCGTCGCAAAGCTGATCGCATGGACATGCGCATTCCCCCCACCAAACGCCGAAGATCCTCCAGGCTCACCCCGCGCACCAACCGCGCGAGAGCCGCAATTCAGGCATCGCTGCGCCCCATCGCCACTCATCACACCCTCACTGCTCCAAACACACCACGTCGCCCATCTCAACGACAGCAGGGATGATCGTCGTGACGTTCCCCTCAGCCCGCGCAGGCGAGCTTGGCAGTGCGCCGCAGCGCACCCCAGCCCAAGCCTTCAGGCTTTGGGCCACCCTCAACGCGGCGTGCCGCCGCTTCTTATGCCGCTGCACACCCTTCCGTGGCGCAACATCGACCGACCGAATCGCCCCCAGCCCCACGGCCCGGGCGCTCGCGCCGCGCTGAAAAACGCGCGCGGCAACCCGCGTCACCACCCGCCGCAGCCGACTCGATAGCTTCATCGGATCACCCCCGTCACGCCGGACAAGACCTCCTACCACTATCTACGCCGCGCATCCACACCGCGTCTCACCGCAGCGCCGCGCTTCGCTATACTCCCGCGTGCAACGCCAGGTGCCCGCGCCTCGCACCAATGCCGGGGTGCAACGCGCGGGGCCATCGATGTCGAGAAGGGCGAGGATGTCGTCGGAAGAAGGACAGGTGCAATACTACGCCGCCCTGCGCGGCCAGTTCGGCGACAGCGCGCTCGCCCTGATCGCGGCGCGCGGTGCCCTGCTCGGCCAGGCGCGCTGGGCCACCCGCGAAAACTACCAGCGTTGGCGCGGGATCGGGATGACCAAGGTCGCCCTGGGGGCTGACCCGGAAGAACTCGCGCAACTCCGCGCCGCCACCGGAAACCATCGCCCTCCGCGCCGACGGCCGCGAGGCCGCGCCCGACGAGCCCGCCGCCCTGCTCGTCCTGCCACCCATGACCAAAGCCGACGCCGCGCCGATCCTCGGCCACCTCCGCCTCGCCTCGAAGCGGCGCGGCCGCGACTCCCCGACTCCAGCGTCATCCCGGTCCTGCTGCTCGTCTTCGCCGGGGACCTCGGCATGCACGGCGGCAAGCTCGCCGCCCAGGCCGCCCACGGCGTCCTCCGTGCCGAATCGTCCTACGCCGCGCAACCCGCCTGGGCCGAATGGGAGCAATCCGGCGCACCGATCGCCATCCGCAAGACCAATTCCGACGACCTCGCCGCCCTGGCCGAAAAATATCCCGGCAGCGCCATCCGCGACGCCGGCTTCACCCAGATCGCCGCCGGATCCCTCACCGTCGTCGCCCTCCCCCCTGGCGACCCCGATATCCGCTCCTGCTGCGCAAACTCGAACCCTGGTGAGCCACGCCCGTCGCCTCGGGCGAAGCCGTAGCGTTCGCGCGCCGCCTCCGCCGGGATCGCCCCCTCCCGCAGGTCGCGCTCCACCAGCGCCCGGTCCCGCTCGCGCGGATCGCCATGCCCCCTGCCCCCGGCGCGTCACAATCAGGATCGCCTCGCCCGGCCCGCAGCACGCCGCTCCCGCGCCGCATCGGCGCAGCCCCTCGCTCACCGCGATCCGCGCCTTGCCCCCTTCCCCGCCCCGAACAACCCCACGGTGCCGACAGCCTGCCGCCGCGTGGAATTGACCCCCACCCGCGCCTCGTGCCCCACCACCCGCACCCGCCGGTGAATGCCCATCATTTGCGCCACTTCCCCGCCCCGCCCGGATCATCCACCAACTCGTACCGCTCCACCACGCGGGTGCTCCACGCCAAACGCGCTCCACCGGCGATTGCCGGTATTCGTCACATGCACCTGCACCATCAGCCGCTTAATCGCCGTCGCCCGCGCCCCGAACCCGCCGCCGATCGTCTCCGGGTAGACGTAATACTGGCCCGTGCGCGGATCGACCCCGCTGGAAAGTAACTCGCGATGGCATTCGCCCGTTGCACGCCGCGATGATCCTGTCGGGAATCGCCGGGGCCAGCGCCCGTGAATCAAATCCACCACCCGCTGGCAGGTCGAAGTCCGACCATTCACCGCCGCCGGTGCGACACAGTTCAGAATCTCGTCCCTTCCGGCGCGCTGACGTGGATCGGCCGGTACAGCCCCGCATTCGGCAGAATCGTCGGGTCCACCACCGTCTTCACCGCGTAGTAGACCGTCGCCAGCAACGCCGTCCAGACCATGTTCAGCCCCGCGCGCACCTGCGGCGGATTCCCCGCGAAGTCGAGCCACAGCTCCTCGCCGCGCACCGCGATCTCGACCCGCAGCGTCAACTCATCCTCAATATCCTCGCCATCAAAACGGTCCTCAAGCCGATACACCCCATCCGGAATCGACGCAACCGCGCGCGTCTTGCGCTCGGCGTATCGAGCAGCGCCTCCCCGCCGCTAGCACCAGTTCCCGTCCATACCGGTCGCAGAGCGCCCGCAGCCTTACGCTGCACCCCCAGCCGGTTCGCCGCCATCTGCGCCCGCAAATCGGCCCGCCGCTCGTGCGGCACCTGGCAATTCAGCAGAATCAACTCCAAAATATCGCCCTGCAACTCTCCCCGGCGGTAGAGTCGCACCGGGGGAATCCTCAAGCCTTCCTGGTAGATGTGCGCGTGCCCCCGGTCGACAAAATCGGCGTGGTGCGCCAGATTCGTCGCCCACCCCACAATCATCCCCTCGTGGAACACCGGCGTCGCCAGCACAATGTCGGGCAGATGCGTCCCCCCACCGGTATACGCATCATTCCCGACGAACGTATCCCCCTCCGCGATCTCCTCCGGCCGGTACCGCTCCAACACCGCCCCCACGATCCCCATCAGCGATCCCAGGTGGATCGGGATATGCTCCGCCTGCGCCAGCGTCCGCCCCTGCGCATCAAACAACGCCGTCGAACTATCCCGCCGCTCCTTGATATTCGTCGAATACGACGCCCTTACCAGCGTCTCGCCCATCTCCTCCACAATCGACGAAAACGCATTCCCGATCACCTCCACCGTGATCGGATCAAGCCCCACCCCAGCCATCACCACCCCCAACTTTCGGTTCTGGTTCGAAGGTTAGAACGTTGAAAGGTTCGAAAGTTCGGAAATCAGCGCTTGTATGTCGCGCGCCCAACCTTCAAACCTTCGAACCTTCGAACCGTAACCCCGTCCCTCGTTACTCGTTACTCGTTACTCGTTACTCCGATCACCACATTCCTATACCCATCCACCGCCGCCCGCTGCCCCGGCAGAATCAGCGTCGTCGCGTCGAGTTGATCGATCAGCGCCGGGCCAACCAGCCGATTCCCGCTCGCCAGCAAACTGCGCTCATAGACCGGGCACTCCACAAAGCCCCCCGCCTCCGGCAGGTACACCTCGCGACTCCCCACCCGCGCCCCGCTCGCCTCCATCCCACCAGCCGGACTTGCCCGCAACTCCGCCTTCGGCGTCACCCCGCTCGCCTCCACCCGGAACGTCACCGCCTGGATCGGCTCCCCCGGCTGGTCGTAGCCATACAACTGCTCGTGCGCCCGCGCGAACCCCGCCGCCAGCTCCGCCAGCGCCGCGTCGTCCAGCACCCCCTCGCCCGCCGCCACCGCCAATTCGTAATTCTGCCCCTGGTAGCGCAGATCGACCGATCGCCGCACCTGCCGCCGCCCGGCCCCGATACCTTCCGCCTCAAACCACGCCTCCGCTCGCCCCGCAAGCTCCGCGAACGCCCCATTAATCGCGTCGAGCGACCCCGGCACCAGCCGCAGCAGCCGCGTCAGCGAGAAATCGGTCCGCAAATCGGTCACGAGCAACCCGAGCGCGCACAAAATCCCCGGCGCTTCCGGCACGATCACGCGCGGAATATCGAGCTCGCGCGCCAGCCGCGCCGCGTGCAGCGGACCCGCCCCGCCGAATGCTACCAGCGTGAAATCGCGCGGGTCATGCCCCCGCTGCACCGAGATCACCCGGATCGCCCGCGCCATCGTCGCCGTCACCACGCTGACGATCCCCTGCGCCGTCGCCAGCGGCTCCAGTCCCAGCCGCCTCGCCAGTCGCTCGATCGCCCCCCACGCCGCCGTCGCGTCGATCGCCATCCGCCCCCCGAGCAAGTGCGCCTGCGGCAGCGCCCCCAGCACCACGTTCGCGTCGGTCACGGTCGGCTCCTCGTTCCCCAACCCGTAGCAGACCGGACCCGGCTCGGCCCCCGCGCTCTGCGGCCCCACCTTCAGGTGCCCGCCGCTGTCGATCCAGGCAATCGAGCCGCCCCCGGCCCCCACCGCGTGAATATCGATCATCGGCGTCTTCACCGGGTAGCCCTCGACCTCCTTCTCCCCCGTCAGCCGCGGCTCCCCCCGCGCCACCAGCGAGACATCGGTCGAGGTCCCCCCCATATCGAACGTGATCAGATCCGCCATGCCCGCCAGCCGCGCCACCGCCAGCGCCCCCACCACCCCCGAGCTCGGCCCCGAGAGCACCGTCCGCACCGGGTGCCGCTCCGCCGCCTCGAACGAGATAATCCCCCCGTTGCTCTGCGTGATGTGCGGCGCAACCTTAACGCCAATCCGGGCCAACTGCGGGCGCAAATTCGCCAGATAGCTCGCCATCACCGGACCCAGATAGCCGTTGATCACCGTCGTGCTCAGCCGCTCGTACTCCCGGAACTCCGGCAACACCTCGTGCGAGATGCTGGCATATGCCTCCGGGAACTCTTCGCGCAGCATCCGCCCTACGATCTGCTCGTGCTGCGGATAGAGATAGCTATAGAGGAAGCAGACCGCGACCGCGCGCACCCCGATCGCGCGCAGTCGCCGCACCGCCGCGCGCACCTCCCCCTCGTCGAGCGCCTGCTCCACCGTCCCGTCGTGCAGCACCCGCTCGGCCACCTCCAGCCGCCGGTCGCGCCGCACCAGCGGCTCCGGCTTATCGGCCTGCAAGTCGTACAGATCCGGCCTGCGCTGCCGCCCGATCTCCAGGATGTCGCGGAATCCCGCCGTCGTGATCAGCCCCGTCGCCGCCCCGCGCCCCTGGATCAGCGTATTCGTCGCCACCGTCGTCCCGTGCGCGAAATAGGCGACCTCTCCCTCGCCCGCCTCCGCCAGGATCGCCGCCACCCCCGCCGCGATCGCCCGCGACGGATCGGCCGGGGTGCTCGACACCTTCGTCACCCGGATCGCGCCCGACTCCTCCTCGAACAGGCACACATCCGTGAACGTCCCCCCCGCGTCAACCCCGATCCGCCAGCGCGGCATATCGCCCTTGCCCTTCCACGCCACCCAACGCCGCACCACCCGGCGGCGCATTCTTCCGCACCGCTCGCACCACTGTCAATCGCGCCCGCACGTTCACCGCGCGTACATGCGCAACGCTGTGTTACACTCAGCCAACTCACCGCACAGCGCGCAGCCCCACCAGGGCGAGGCTGTCGGGGTTGGTCGAGCACATCAGGTGGCGAGTTTCCCATTATGAACCGCTGCGCAGGCAGCTCCGCGCGGGCCATCCCCGATCGGTGTGTCCTCGGCCATCGCTCCCCGTCGCCCGCCCGCTGGCGTACCCTCATCGCCCAGGCGGGCCGGTCAATCACACCGCGACGATGATCCCGGCAAAACCGGATCACAAACGCTGAAGCTTCCCGCTGAGAGGCCTCCCCATGGAACGCGCGCCACCGGACAGATCGCGCTCGCCGCGTCCTTCGGCTGCGGGTGAGTTGGGGAACCCCCGGCGGTCGGGGCGGGTGGGAGGAGCCTGGACAACACTGCGGCTGCGGCATTGTTGGGTCGTTTGGGGGAGGCTATGAATCGCAAACTCATCTGGATCACCACGCTCGCGTTCATCCTCGGCGCGGTGCTGGCCGTCGGCCCCTTGCCGAGCGACGCGTCGGCGCAGGCAATCGTGAACGGCACCATCACCGGCGACGCCAACGAGTACGTCGTCCTCTACACCGAAGGGGCCTCCCTGGCCTCGGCCCGCGCGGCCGTCAAGGCCGTCGGCGGCACGATCATCCGCGAGAACATCCAGGTCGGCGTCGCCACCGTGCGCACGGCCAACGCCAACTTCGTGACCGCCGTCAGCAAGCAGAGCGCCCTCGCCGGGGCCTCGCGCAACGCGCCGGTCGGCTACGCGCCGCAAGAGGTGCGCGCCAAGAACCAGGAAGTCGAGCGCGAGGGCGCGGCTCAGCCCGCCACCGCCGGGCAGCGCGCCCAGGTCGCGACGGCCAGCCCACCGCCCAGCGCCGAACCGCTCGCCAATCTGCAGTGGGACATGCAGATGATCAACGCCACCGTCGATGGCTCCTACAAAGTCCAACCGGGTGACCGGCGCGTGCTGGTGGGCGTGCTCGATACCGGCATCGACGGCTCGCACCCGGACATCGCGCCCAACTTCAACCGGGAACTCAGTCGCAACTTCACGCGCGATATCGAAATCATCGACGGCTCGTGCGCCTCCGATCCGGACGGCTCCTGCTCCGATCCGAATGACGTGGACGAGGACGGCCACGGCACGCACGTCGCCAGCACGATCGCCGCGCCGCTCAACGGCCTCGGCATCGCGGGCGTCGCGCCGAACGTCACGCTGGTCAACCTGCGCGCCGGCCAGGACTCCGGCTACTTCTTCCTCCAGGCGACGGTCGATGCGCTGACCTACGCGGGCGACATCGGCGTCGATGTCGTCAACATGAGCTACTACATCGACCCGTGGGCGTTCAACTGCGCCAACAACCCGGCCGACTCACCGGACGAGCAACTGGAGCAGCAGACGATCATCGCGGCCACGAACCGCGCCCTCACCTACGCGCACAACCACGGCGTCACGCTGATCGCCGCGCTCGGCAACGGCCACACCAACTACGACCAGAAGTCGTTCGACGGCAGCAGCCCCGACTTCCCGCCCAACACCGAGCACGATCGCACCATCACCAATGGCTGCCTCGACATGCCGACCGAGGGCAGCCATGTGCTGTCGATCACGGCGATCGGCCCGAGCAAGACGAAGGCCGACTACTCGAACTATGGCCGTAGCGAGGCCACGGTCGCCGCGCCCGGCGGCTACTTCCGCGACGGCCTCGGCACGCCGAGCTACCGCACCAACGAAAACGAGATCCTCGCCGCCTACCCCGAGAGCGTCGGACGCGCCGCAGGCGACATCGACGTGAACGGCAATCCAACCGTGGACGCCGTCGTGCGCGACTGCCAGGGCGACGTCTGCGCCTACTACCAGTATCTCCAGGGCACCTCAATGGCGACGCCCCACGCGGTGGGCGTGGCCGCGCTGATCGTCAGCGCCTACGGCACCAGGGATCGCGCACACCCCGGCGGCCTGACGATGGACCCCGATCTGGTTGAAAACTACCTGCGCAGCAGCGCGGTCGATACCCCCTGCCCGAACCCGCGCACCGTGGACTACACGCTCGTCGGTCGGCCAGCCGAATTTAATGCCACCTGCGTCGGTCCAGTAACCCGCAACAGCTTCTACGGCGACGGAATCATCAACGCCCTGAACGCCGTTCGCGTCCGCGTCGACCGGTGATCCCAATCCCGCATCCAGCGCAATCTCGACAGATTCGCGGGGCCGCCTCCCAACACACCGGGAGGCGACCCTGCACATTCGCCCAGCGGAACACCCCAGGCGGCAAGCACACCCAAACGCAGCGTGCTGCCAACGCCACTCCCTTACGCCCATCCCCCCAGCCGGATTTCATCCGGCGCACCTCATAGCCCGGAGACTTCATCTCCGGGCGGGCGCTGGGACGCTAACAAACCCCAACACAGCCCATACCCCAAATTGCTACGGTGTTGCCAAACAGTACGGCATTGCCGTATAATTTGTGGTGTGTAGAAGGAATCATCTTATGTTCCCGGCCACCACACGCCCCATGCAGGAGCAAGCCATGCCAGACCGAGTCCCCACCGCCGAAAAGCACGACGACCCACCCGTCCGCCTCACCGCCTGGTGCGCCACCTGCCGCGCCTCGCAGCCCTGCGCCCCCGGCGGACCACCCTACCACTGCGCCGTCTGCGGCGCGCACACGCCAAACGCCATCCTGCGCCTCGCCGTGCGCCACGCCGCCCCGTCGCCACCCCCCGAACCGCCGCAGCGGTGCGCGGCCGACTGACCGCGCCACCGGCCTCGGCCCTACTTCGCGTAGGCCGCCAGATAGAACTCGTGCTCGGCCAGCTTGTGCGGCCCGAACGCCACCTGATCCCGCACCCCCCGGGTCGGCTTGCGCACCGTCCAGGCCAGTTCGTCGCCGTACTTCTCCACCGAATGCAGATAGGACCACACCGCCTGGCGGGTCGTATCCGCATCCAGGTGGAAGTACCGCTCCTCATCGCACACGATCACCCAGGGCCGCCCCTTCGACTTGCCCGGCTCGCCGATCGTCCCGGCCGTGCTGCTCTCCAACCAGCGGTGCAACGCCTCGTGGAACTGCTGCTTCGTCAGCGCCTCTGCCCGGTTGGTGATCCGCTTCATATACACAGTGGCCCCTCTCAATCTCCCCATCAGCAGGGGCACAGGGACCCATCATACGGCGTTGTCGTTGCCCGTCAAGCGACAGCCAGGCGCTATTGCCGATCTTGTCGCGCCCCTGCCACATGTGGCCCAAGGGAGAACGAACTGCGACAACGATGCTCATCCCAGTCCGCGCAGGCGGACTTTGCGGCCCGCAGGCCCCTGGCCGGGACTTCAGTCCCGGTGCAACCGCAGGCCCCCGGTGACACCGGCCCCGAAACGCGCTATGCTGGCCGCCACGGAGCCATGTGGGACGGGCGTTCCGCACGAAAGGGGGCAGAGCCATGACCGCCAACGGACACGCTGGAAACCTGGAGAGCCAGATCGACGCGGCGCGGCACGAAATCACCGCCGCCGCCAGGGCGCTCGTCGCGGCGGGGGTCCTCTCCCCGTCCGAGCACGGCAACATGAGCGCCCGCATCGCCGGCACCGACCTGATGCTGCTCACCGGCGTCTCGTCGCTCGCCAACGTCACCCCCGACGAACTGGCCGTGCTGCACCTCGACGGCCGCGTCCACAGCGGCGAGGTCCACCCGGCCTCCGCCGAGATCATCCACATGCACGCCGACGTCTACCTGAAGCGCCCCGACCTCGGCGGCATCATCCACACCCACTCACCCTTCTCCACCAGCTTCGCCATCGCCAACCGCCCGCTCGACCTCGTCTCCGAGGCCCTGGTGCGCTTCGGCGTCGAGGAAGCGATCCCCGTTGCCGCCTACGCGCCGCGCGGCTCGAAAGAAGCCGTCTCCAACATCATCGACGTGGTCGGGCCGAAAACCCGCGCCGTCCTGCTCCAGAACCACGGCCTGCTCGCCTTCGGCGACACCGTCACCGCCGCCAAGCACCTCATCCTTGTGATGGAAGAAGCCGCACAGGCCGCGCTGAACGCCGCCGCCATCGGCGGTGCCACCGTCATCCCCGCCTCCATGCTCCACGCCACCCGCCAGCGCGCCCAGGACTTCGCCGCCCAGGGCACCCTCGCCGCCCCCAACACCCCCCGCTAACACCCCGCCACAAAACTGTCAGACACACCCAGGGGGCGTTCAATCGAACGCCCCTCTTCGCGCAACAGCAGGCATTGCCAGCCGCGCAGGCGCTTCGCGGCTTGCAACCGCTCAGCCCAGGTCTTCAGACCTTGGGGCACCTTCACAATCAGCTCCCCCCACGCCCCCACGCCCCCACACCCTCACGCCCTCACAACCCCGACACGCCTCACGCCTCAATCCACAACGGCTCCACCTCCCCCACCGGCCTATCAAACAACCCCAACTGCCCCGTCGGGCGAAACAACTGCTCAAAATCATCCGGCGCGAACGCCTTGCGGAACCGCGACACAAACGTCGTCTGCAACACCGCCAGATAATTCGCCACGTCATACGGCGGCCGACGCTCGCTGCTCGGCACCGCCGCCCCCTGCTCCGGCGAATCCGCCGTCTCATTTTCGGCCCCATCCGGCAACCAGACCGTCGTCCCATCCGCCGCGCGATAGAACCGCACCCGCTCCCCCGCGCGCCACCGCTCGCGCCCGCCGCTCAGCAGCGCCTCATACGCCGCCTCGCGCGACTTCACCCGCGACTGCGCATACTCCTCCGGTGTCTTCGTGATCCGCGCCACCGTCGCCACATCCTCCGGGGTCAACGTCCGGCCGCGCAGCGCCGCCACCGTATCCAGGAATGCCTGCCGCACCCCCGCGCTATCCCCTTCGAGCGCACACCGCAGCGCCGCGCGCAAAAACTGCGCCCCGAACGGCTCCGTCCGGCTCGACTGGAACGCATTGCCGCGCACGATCACCCGCCCGTCATAGGTCAGCAGCGCGTAATTCTTCACCTCGTGGCTCAGCATCGCCCGGTAGCGCCCCTCGTACCCCAGCCCGATCCCCGGCGGCAGCGTCGCCGCAATCTCGGCCACACAGGCCCGCTCCTGCTCCTCCTCCCATCCCTCCGGCACCCCGAAGTAGACCCCGTCCGTATCCGCCTCGATCAGCGCCATCCCGCGCTCGCGCAGCCCATCCACCACCCGACCCAGGATCTCCCGCCCGCGCCGTGTCACCTCGTCCGCCGCGTGCCGGTCGGCGAACAACGCCATCTTTCCCGCGCCCATGTAGCCATAAGCCGAATTGATAACGATTTTCATCGCTGCCTGCGCTGCGTGGTGCCGGTGCGCCTCCGCGCTCCCGCCCGGCAGCGTCGCCGCCTGCCGCCGGTGCTCCAGCCGCAAATCGGTCAGCCGGTCCACCAGCGCCAGCAGCGCCCCCAGCGGATCGCACGCCGGGCCAACCCGGAACGTCCGCATGATCGACGGGTACATCGACGCGATATCGGCCTTCACCACCCGCCGCGCGATCCCCGCCGCGTACAGAATCGTCGCCCCGCCTTGGTGCGGCGCGAGGTTCTCGTCGGTCTCCGCCGCGCCGCGCGGCAGCGCCGCCCCCGCGCGCAGATAGGCCCGCACCAGCATCGGCTCCAGCAGCCCCATCGCCGGACCCGCCGACGCCACCCGCTCATACCGGCGCGGTGCCATCCCCGCCAGCGCGAACGCCGCCCCCATCAGGCGGCGCGACAGCCCATCCACCTCGATCACGTCGTCGAACGCGTAGCGCCGCACCCGCTCAGGATCGCTCTGATACGTGCTGAACGTCTCCGCGCCCGCGACGTGCGTGCGATCCGCCGCCTCCACGCCGAAATAGCGCGCCGCCGCCTTCAGCCCATGCCCGTTCATGTCGCGCGCCGAAAAATCGTGCCGCCGCACCGCATCCAGCGTATCGATCAACTCGCGCCCCGCGATCCGGTAGCGCACCCGTTTCCGATCCCCCCACCCCGTCGGCTCCTCATAACTCTCCAGCAGCGGCAAATCGGGGTGCCGCGCCAGGTTCAGCGGCACCCCCAGCGCCGCCGCCCGCTCCGCCAGGAACGGCAGATCGAAGCCAAACAGATTGTGATTCTCAATAACATCCGGGTCGCGCTCGCGAATGATCGCGCACAACCGCGCGATCAGCCCCGCCTCGTCCCCCTCCTCCGGCGCTTCGATCACCTCCCCCAGCCCGCGACTATCCCGCACCGCCACCATGAAAATCCGCCCCCGCTTCGGCGAGAGCGAGGTCGTCTCCAGGTCGAATTGCAACCGGTGTAGATCGCCATACTCCATCCCGCGAAACAAGACCCGCCCCGACTGCATCAAATACTGCTCGACCGCCCCGACCGCATAGTATTCATCCGGCATGTCGCGCGGGTGCCCGATCCCCGGCCCCAACCGCTGCTGCGCCCCTGCACGATCGCCCGCCTGCAGCGCCGCCCATCCGCGCCGACAGCAAGAACCGCAGCCGATCCGGTTTATCCAACTCCCGGTAGCTGAACGGCGCGTCGCACCCCCCGCCCGTCTCCTCCACCAGCGCCCCGCCCAGATGCCGCAGATCATCCAGACTCGCCGCTAAAGATCCACGGTCGGAACCGCGCCTCGCTCCGCGTTACCCGCTCTCCCTCCCCGCTGCCAGACCATCGCCCGCCCACCATCATCCGCCCACACCGACACAATGCCGGGCGGAAATCCCACCCAAACAACCACTCATCACCCGCCACCGTCAAATCAATCGCACCCACACCCGCTCCCAAACCGCATCCCGATTCCCGAACAGATGTCCGTCCGTACAGTAATCAAGCAACCCAACCATGTCAAGGTAGGGGCGGGTCACCGACCCGCCCCCGTGGGAACGGCAATCGTATGAAGGATCGCCACCCGCCACCAACCATCGTAGGGGCGACGCGGTTGCCGTTCCCACGCGGGCAACGCACCGCGTCGCCACCCACCACCCGCTCCCCCCACCCCCAGCCCGCGCAGGCGGGCTTCGCGGCGAAGCCTTCAGCCCAGGGTTTCAACCCTTGGGCCTCTCCGTGCGAGAACCGCTCCCCATCCCCGCAAACAACGAGGGGCGGGTTCACTCATCGAGGAACCCGCCCCCTCTAACTTCACAAATCGCAGTCCCTACCGCCGATACATCGGCAGCAAATCCGCTCCAACGCCTCGCCCACCTGCTCCTGAATCGCCGTCAGGAACGGCGCGTCCCACTCCCCGACGAACGTCAGCGCCTCACCAAACTTCCCCGCCCGCGCCGTGCGCCCGATCCGGTGGATATACTCCTCCGGATTCTGCGGAATATCGTAATTGATCACATGCGTGATATCGGGGATATCGAGCCCGCGCGCCGCCACGTTCGTCGCGATCAGCACCTGCAACTCGCCCGCCCGGTACGCATCGATCGTCTTCGTCCGCTCCTTCTGGGCCATCCCGCCGTGCAGCGCCTGCACCTGCCAGCCCTCGCGCGCCAACTGCTGCGCCAGCCGGTCCACGCCCACCTGCATCCGCCGGAAAATCAGCAGCCGCGCATCGGGCGGGATCTCCTCGGCCGCCAGCGACAGCAGCCCCGCGAACTTATCCTGCTCCGCCACCTCGAAGTAGCGCTGCACCACCGTCGAAACGGTCGTCCGCTCCGGCTCGATCGCGATCTGCACCGGATTGCGCTGGTAGCGCCGAATCAGCCGCTGCACCCAACCAGGCACCGTCGCCGAGAAGAGCACCGTCTGCCGCTCGCGCGGCGTGCGCCGCAGAATCCGCTCGATATCCTCCGCAAAGCCGATATCCAGCATCTCGTCGGCCTCGTCGAGTACCACGTAGCGCACGCCATCCAGCCGCAGCGTCCCCCGGCCCAGGTGATCGAGCACCCGCCCCGGCGTCCCCACGATCACATCCACGCCCTTCTCCAGCGCGGTGAACTGCCCCCGCATCCGGGTGCCACCATACACCGAGAGAATGCGCAGCCCCTTGTACTTCGCCAGCTGCTCCAGCTCCGTCGTCACCTGGCGGCACAACTCGCGCGTCGGCACCAGCACGATCGCGCCGACCATCCCCGTGCGGGGCAGCCGCTCGACCAGCGGAATGCCGAACGCCGACGTCTTCCCCGACCCCGTCTGGGCCTGCCCGACCACATCGCACCCTTCCAGCAGCGGCGGCAGCACCGCCGCCTGAATCGGCGTCGGGTGCGCATAGCCCATCTCGCCGAGCGCACGCAACGTGCCCTCGCTGAGCGGGAAATCGCTGAACTGTGGCCGATCTGCGGGGGGAGCGAGAGAATCCTGTTCCTGACTCAAATCCTGTTCAGGGGGCGCGATCTCCTCGCGCGGCAAAGCAAGCGTATCCAACTGTCGTCCGTTCCTTCGCTACGTCGCCATCACACGTCCCGACGTAGCTCCGTGCCGGACCAATAGCCCTGCCCTCACACCCACCGGGACACCTCATCGGCACCAGAAATTACGGTGCCACCGTACCAAGTATAGCACAAGATCTGGACATAACGCCCGCTCAGGAACAAATTTCCCTATCGCAAAGCCACTCACCACACCAACACCATCCCACTCACCCCCATCCTTGGCACCCAACGACCAACCCCATCAGTATTTCCCTGCCACCCTGGCACGATCCGCCCCTCGCCGGGTCCGTACAGATAGCGGCACCAGACACCACCTGCCCCATCAGGTAGGGGCGGGTCACCGACTCGCCCGCGTCGGGACGGCACCCGCGCCGCCCCCAACCACCCACCGCCGCCACGCCACCAAGGAGGCCCCACCATGACCGCGCACCCACACCCCAGCCACGGATCAAAGCGCCCCGCCTGTGGGGGCGGGCACCCACCGCAGGTGGGTCGGGGGCCAACCCCACCCCAGCCACTCACGCATCCAATCCCCACCGCCGTAAAGTCCCCCCAGCATTGGGGGGATATAGGGGGGCCTCACCACGCGCCCACGCCACCCGCATCATCCCACCTGGGGAAGAAAGAAAGAAAGTTAAAAACCGCCAAACAAACCTACTTTTCGCCCCGTATTTCGCTTACACGTAATCCACTTACACGTAACTCACATACATCGCCCGCCCACTCACGCCAGCTTACGCTCGATCGCATACCTCGTCGCCGCCGCCCGCGACGTCACGCCCAGCTTCCCGTAGATCGACCGCAAGTGCGCATTCACCGTCAGCGTGCTGACCGAGAGCCGCGCGGCGACCTGGGCATTGGTCAGCCCATGCGTCACCAGTCGCAGCACCTCGATCTCGCGCGGCGTCAACTCATCCACCGCCTCGGCCACCTCGCTCGTCACCCCGGCCTGGACGACCGGCACAGTCGCCGCTGCGCCCGGCGCGACGACCGTGGACAGCGGCAGCGTCTCCCCCGCCGCCCACGCCGCCGCGAACGACACCTCGTCCAGCCGCGTGCGCGCGGCAGCCACCAGCCGCTCGTGGTCCGCCCGGTCCCCCGGCGGCAACCCCAGGCCCACCTGGGCACGCGTCGCCGTCGCCGCGCCGAGCAGCCGGGCGGCGCGCTCGACCTGTCCCTGCGCCATCGCAACCTGCGCCAACCCCTCCAGGCAGGCCGCCAGCCCCGGCTTATCGCCGATCTCCCGGCGCAGCGCCAGGCTCTCCAGGTGATACGCCGCCGCCCGCTCGTACTGGCTGCGGCCCTGGGCCAGCAGCCCCAGCTCATTGAGCGCGGTGGCCGCACCATTCCGGTCGCCCAACTCCCGCTGCCGCGTCAGGCTCTCGCCGAGCAGCATCGCCGCCCGCCCGTAGTCTCCCCGCCGCCGCGCAACCGCCCCCAGGTTGTTCAGCGTCCAGGCGATGCCCCGCGTCGTCGCCGTCGCCCGAAAGAGGTCCAGGCTTTGGGCATAGAGCCGGTCCGCCTCCTCGTAGTCGCCGCGATGCAGGGCCGTGCCGCCGAGCCCACCGAGGGTCCAGGCAGCGGTGACCAGCTCACCCTGCGCCTGCGAGAGCGCCAGACTCTCCCGGTAATACCGCGCCGCCGTGGTCGAGTCCCCGCGCTGTGAGGCCACATTGCCCAGATTGATCAGCGCCGTCGCGATGCCGAACTCATCCCCCAGCCCCTGCGCCAACGCCAGACTCGCCTGCAACGGAGCCTCCGCTTGCGCCGTATCCCCCTGCACCCAGGCCAGCAACCCCGCGCCCCGCAGCGCCGTCATGCGCAGGGCGGGGGGCGCGTCCGGGTGCCGCGCCAGCGCCGCCGCCAACCGCCGCCGCCCCTCGCTCAGGTGCCCGCCGACCCACCAGAAGTGCCACAGCGCCCCGACCAGGCGCATCTCCAGCGCCGCATCGTCCGCGCGCGTCCCTGCCCAACCGATCGCGGCGCGCAGATTGTCATGCTCCGCCACCAGCCGCCGCATCCAGACCCCCAACTCGGTCGGGTCCGGGCGCACGAAGGCCGGTGCCGCCGCCTCGGCCAGCGCCAGATAGTGCGCGGCGTGGCTGGCGGCGACCCGTTCCAACTCGCCGCTCGTCGTCAGTTGCTCCAGCGCATATTCGCGAATCGTCTCGAACATCGTATAGCGGTCATCGTCCTCCGCCGCCTGGTGTAGCACCATGCTCTTATCCACCAGCGACGCCAGCGTATCGAGAAGTGGGAAGGTATCGGCGGCAATCCCCTTTCCGACTTCCCACTTCCCACTTCCCACTTCCCCCACCACCCCCGCCGCCTCCAGCGTACATCCCCCACGAAGATGGCGAGGCGGCGGAAGAGGCGCTGCTCCTCCGGGGTGAGCAGGTCGTAGCTCCAGGTGATCGTGTCGCGCAGCGTCCGCTTGCCGCGCGGGCAGATCGCGCGGGCCGCCCGTCAGGACTTCGAGGCGGTGTTCGAGCCGGGCCAGCAGGGCGCGCGGCGAGAGCACCTTGATCACGCCGCCAGCTCAGCGCAGGCCAGCGCAGGCCATCCAGGCGGCGGCAGACCTCGGCCACGACAGGCGCGGTCTCCGGGGTGAGGCGGAAGTCGGGCCGCACCGCCCTGGCGCGCTGCACGAAGAGCGACACCGCCGGGGAGCGCGCCAGGGCCTCGGGGTCGTGCGCCGCCTGCGCCTCGGGCAGGTCGAGCGGCGGCACCGGGAACTCGTGCTCCCCCCTGATGTGCAGCGCCTCGCGGCTGGTCACCAGCAGCTTCACTCCCGGCGCGGCGGCCAGGAGTTCAGCGATCTGCGTCGCCGCCGCGATAATCTGCTCGAAATTGTCCAGCAGCAGGAGCTGGCTGCGCCCTTGCAGCGCCTCGTGCAGGTGCGCCAGCAGATCGTCCGCTGGCGCATCCCCCAGTTCGAGCGCTTGCGCGATCGTCGGGAGCACCAGGCGCGGATCGCCGATCGCGGCAAGCGGCACGAAGACGACGCCATCGGCAAACGCCCCGGCTACCTCGGTTGCGATCTGCACCGAGAGCCTGGTCTTGCCGGTCCCGCCCGGTCCGGTCAGGGTCAGCAGGCGTGTCTCGCGGCGGCAGAGGATCGCGCAAGCTGCGGCGACCTCGCGCGTACGTCCCACCAGCGGCGAGGGTGGCACAGGAAGGGCTGGGTTTGCCGGCCTGGTCGCCACGCCCCCTCCTTCCACGCCCTGCCTACCTCTCGGCCCCGCCCCGCGCGTTGCCCCCGACCCCGTCGCCATCGCCCTTGAAGAATCTGGCTATGCGCCCGCAGTCAGCCCCTCGGCCCGCAGCGCCGCCAGCACCGGGGCGAAGGCCTCGATCCCGTCCACCGTCCCCGGATCGAGCCAGACCTGCAAGTGGCCGATCCCCGCGTCGGCATACTCCCGGATGACGTCGACCGCCTCGTCGGTGCCGAGCGGGAAGAGCGGGGCCGAGTTGCGCGTCGTCTCGCCGTGGCCGCCTCGCCCGCTCGCTCCCGGCAGATCGATCAGAATGCACGCGCTCCGCTCGATCGTCGCCGGGTCCCGCCCAGCCTCGACGCAGGCGGCATCGAGCGCCGCCAGCCGCTGCGTCAATTCCGACACGCTGCGCGTCCAGGCGGCGTTCCAGATATCGGCATAGCGCGCGGTGAGGCGCAGCATCCGCTCACCGCCGGTCCCGATCAATATCGGCGGACCGGCGGGCCGTGGGCCGCGCGGGCGCAACTCGCACCGCTCGGCCTGGTAATAGGTGCCTTTAAAGTCTACCCGTCCCTCGCGCAGCAGACCATGGATGATGGTCAGCGCCTCCTCGAAGCGACTGACGCGGTGGTCGTAGGGGTAGCCGAAGGCGCGATACTCCGGCTCGTGCCAGCCCGCGCCCAGCCCAAGGATGAGGCGACCGTCGCTGATCTCCTCCACCGTATCGGCCATCTTGGCGAGCAGCGCCGGGTTGCGGAAGCCCGTGCAGGAGACGACCGGCCCCAACTCGACCCGCTCGGTCGCGGCGGCGAGGGCGGCAAGCAGGCTCCAGCACTCCCAGACCCCCTCATTCGTGCCCGACTCCGTCTCGAAGAGGAGGTGGTCGGGGATCCAGAGGGAGTCGAAGCCGACCTCCTCCGCGCGCCGTGCCAGCGCCACAATGTCGCGCCAGCCGGGCGTGGCGTGTGCCAGCATCCCCTCGCCGATCGGCAGGTGGAGCCCCACCTTCAGTCGTCGCGCCACTATGCCTCCTTCTCGTTCATCCGGCCCTCATCGTGGCGTAGCTTGCACCCTTTTGCGCCGCGCCGCAAGCCGGGACGCGGTCATTCGCCCCGCACCATCGCCCGCGCGATCGCGTTGTGCCGCGCGATCAGCGGCGGCAGATCCACGTCGAGCAGTTGCCCATCTTCGACGCGTACCCGCCCGTTGATGATGCTAAGGTCCACGGTCGGCGGCTGGCAGAAGACGAGCGCCGCCAGCGGGTCGTGGACCGCGCCGCCCGCGAGCGGCAAACTATCGAGCCGGTAGCCGATGATATCCGCGCACATGCCGGGCGCGAGCTGCCCGATGTCGTCGCGGCCGAGGACCTCGGCACCGCCCCGCGTCGCCATCCGCAGCACCTCCTTGGCACCCATCGCCGCCGGATCGCCCCCCGATCGCGCGAGCAGGAGCGCCTGCCTGGCCTCGGCCAGCAGGTGTGAGCCGTCGTTGGAGGCGGATCCATCCACGCCGAGCCCGACCCGCGCGCCAGCTTGCCGCAGTGCGCGCACCGGCGCGATGCCGGACGCGAGGCGCATGTTCGAGGTCGGGCAATGGCAGACACCGGTCCGCGTCTGCCCCAGGCGCGCGATCTCGTCCGGTGCCGGGTGGACCATGTGCGCGTGCCAGACATCCGGCCCGACCCATCCGAGATCTTCGGCATACTCGACCGGCGTGCGGCCAAAGCGCTGCACGCAATAGGCATCCTCATCGCGCGTCTCGGCCAAGTGCGTGTGCGCGTGGACGCCGTAGGCCCGCGCCAGCGCCACGCTCTCACTCATCAGGTCGCGCGAGACAGAGAAGGGGGAGCAAGGAGCCAGCACGATTCGCAGCATCGCGCCGCGCTTGGCGTCATGGTACTGCTCGATCAGGCGGCGCGAGTCGCGCAGGATCGCCGCCTCGTCCTCCACGATGCTGTCTGGCGGCAATCCACCCTGCGACTCGCCGACCGAGAGGGAGCCGCGCGCGGCGTGGAAGCGCACCCCCGTCGCGATCGCCGCCTCGATCTGGTCGTCGAGCCGCGCGCCGTTGGGCCAGATGTAGGTGTGGTCGCTGGTGGTGGTGCAGCCGGAGAGCATCAACTCGGCGATGGCGATGCGCGTGCTGACGTTGATCGCTTCCGGGGTAAGCCGCGCCCAGATCGGGTAGTGGGTCACCAGCCAGTCGAAGAGTTTGGCGTCCTGCGCCGCCGGGACGTTGCGCGTCAGTATCTGGAAGAAGTGGTGGTGGGTGTTGATCAGCCCCGGCAGCAGGATCATCCCGCGCGCATCGATGACGCGATCTGCAGTCTCGGGGAAACTCGGCGGACAGGCCGACCCGGTCGATCATCCCATCGACCGCGTAGATGCCGGCGTCATCAGCGCGTGTCTGCGTCGCCCATCGTCACCAGCGCGGTGGCGTTGCGTACCAGCAGTGTCCCCATGATGCCTCCGCAGTTGTCCAGACAGCGCCGCAGCCGCCACGAGGGTGTACCGCACACCGCCGACTGACGACTGACGACTGACGACTGACGCGGCCTGATATACTGGCGGCGATGGCCGGTGAGTGTGTGCGAAGGGGGGAGCGCGTGGATCAACGTCGCCCGGTGCTCATCTCGGTGATGCAGTATGAGGACGAGTTGCAGGCGGGGTCGGTCGCCACGCGCGACGTGATCGCTGCGGCGGCGCGGCTCGGTGCCGACGGCATCGAGATCCGGCCGGAGTTCTGGCGCGACAAGGCGAGCGAACTGCCGGAAGCGCGCGACCTGATCGCCGGGCATGGCCTGCTGGTCACGAACGCGACACGGAATACGCTCTTCAGCGCCGACCCGGACGGCGCGGCGCGGCTGCGCGAAGATATCGACGACACTGTAACGTTGGGCGCAAGCCAGTTGCGGGTCTTCTCCGGGCCGATCCCGGCCGAGGATGACGCGGCAGGCTGGGCCGCCGGGCGCGCGATGGTGGAGTATGCCGCCTCGCGCGGGGTCGTGCTGGCGCTGGAGAACTATGCCTGGACGCCGGGCGGTCGCCTCGCGGAGATCGCTCAGATCGTGGGGAAGATCGAGTCGCCCGCGCTGGGCGTGAATATCGACATCGGCAACTACGAGCGCCACGGCGACGACGTACCGACTGCTATTCGCACCCTCGGCGCGCGGGCGGTCTCGGCGCACCTGAAGGACCAGACCGGCGCGCCCGACTTCGCCAGCTTCCCGCTCGGCGGCGGGACGGTGCCGCTGGGCGCGATCATGGGCGAGTTGGAGCAACTGCCGCAGCGGCTGATCTACTGCTTCGAGTTCCGGGGTGGCGGGGACCCCGACGGGCGCATCGCCAGCAGCCTGGCCTATCTCCGCGAGCGCCGCTGGGCCTGACCGCCCGGTGTTCCGAGGAAGGAGGATCGTATGCCGACCAATGCCGCGACCGCCACCGACCTTGACGTGCTAACCGAACTGAACCGCGACTACATCAATTCGGTGCAGCACTCCGATGTGCGCCGCTTCGATGAGATCCTGGCCGACGACTTCCTCTGCAGCAACCCCGATGGCTCGCTGATCGACCGAGCGGCGTTCCTGGAGCAGACCGCGCGCCCGGTGGCGATCAAGGGCCTGGAAGCGCACGATGTGGTGATTCGACTGCTGGGCGACTTCGCGATCATCCACGCGCGGACGAGCTACACCCTGCCGGATGAACGGCAGGGCGGCGGGCGCTACACCGATGTGTGGGCACGCCGCGCTGGCCGCTGGCTGGCGGTTTCGGCGCACGTCACGCGCAACTGATACATTGGGCTTCCGGTATCGGATCAACAAGGGAGCGGGCGAGCCTCAGGCCCGCCCGCTCCCTTTGTCCGTGCTGCTGCCTATTCGGGGATGGTGTAGGAACCGGCGATGCCGTCGAAGGTGGGGGCGAACTGGGCGAAGTCGGCGACACGGCTGGCGAAGGTAAGCACATGGGCGCGGTTCTTGTCGAGGAAGTAAATCTGCTCGACTTGCACCTGTTGCCCCTGGCTGGTGACCTTGTAGACGCGGCGGTAGGCGTTGTGGCCGCTGATCGTCACTTTGTCGAGGCTGACGGCCGCGTAGCCGCTCTGCTTCTTCACTTCTTCCTCGAACGCGTTGTTCAGGTCTTCGATGGTGGTTGAATTCGAGGCGTTGGAAAGATCGACCGCCAACGTCGCTTGCCCGTTCGGCGAACCGAAGGAGACTTCGCTGCTGCCCGCGTTGCGCTCGGACCAGTTGTTCGGGACGCTGAACGTGAAGCGGTTATCCGCGTCCTTGTACGCCTTGCCGCCGCTCAGCGGCTGGAGGGTCGGTCCCCAGTTGGCGGGCGGCTGCGTGGGCGGCACCGGCGTCTGGGTCGGCGGGCGGGGCGTCTGCGTCGGTGGCACCGCCGTGGCCGTCGGTGGGACCGCCGTGCTGGTAGGGCGCGCGGCAACAGTCGCGGTCTGCGCGGCAGCCGCGTTGGACGTGGCCGTGGCATTCGCCACGGTCGTCGCGGTCGCGGCGTTGTTGGCGCGCACGGTCTGGGTGACGACGGCACCAGCCGTCGCCGCTGCGTTGGCCGTCGCGGCGGCATTGGCGGCGGCGGTGGCTGTCACTGCATTCTGCGCGTTGGCGCTGACCGTCGCGTTGGCATTGGCGGTTGCAGTCGCTGCCTGCTGCTGGCCCTGCTGCACGGCGGTGGCGGTGGTATCGGCGGCGAGAGTAGCCTGGGCGGCAGCTCCGGCGTTGGCCGCCGCCGTGGCGGTGATGGCGGCGTTTTGGCTGGCGGCGGCGGTCCGCGTGCGCGCGGCGGCCTGGGTCGCGGCACCGTTCACTCCAGGCGTCGGGGTCGGATCGGAGCGAGTGAGGAAATTAACGTAAACCCCGACGAGGGTGATCGCGACGATGATCAGGGCGATCAGCGCACCGATCATGCCGATCGGGACACCGCTCGACTGGCGCTGGTCGTTCCGGTGCTGCTGCGGCGGTATGGCCACCGGGCCGATCGGGCTGACCGGGGGCGGTGGCGCGACCGCGCGCGGTGGCGGTGGCTGGACTGCGAGCGGGGTGGTCGCGTTGACCACTTCCAGTCGGCGCGTCGCCTGGCTGTTGATCGGGTCGGCGACCGTGACCGCTCCGTGCACTCCGGAGAGCGCATCGCGGAACGCGGCGACGAGCGCATGGCCGGTGGGATAGCGCTGGGCCGGGTCCTTCGCCAGGGCGGTGGACAAGACCTGTTCCAGCGCCGGGTTGAGATCCTGCCGGAACCAGCGCGCGGGCGGCAGCGGGGTGTGGATCTGCTTGTAGGCGATCTCATACGGGGTGCCACCCTCGTAGGGGACGTTGCCGGTGAGCATCTGATAGACGACGACACCGAGCGAGTAGAGATCGCTGCGCGGCTCGGACTTGCCCTCGATCTGCTCGGGGGCCATGTACTCCGGCGTGCCGATTGTGCTGCCCGCGCGCGTCAGGCCGGTCTGGCCCGCCTCGATCGCCTTGGCGATGCCGAAGTCGGCCAGCAGCGGCCGACCATCCTCGCGCAGCAGGATGTTCGCGGGCTTCACGTCGCGGTGGATGATGCCCCGTCCGTGGGCGTAGTCGAGCGCCTCGGCGATCGGCGCGATCAGCCCCAGCGTCTCGGCGGGGCTGAGTGTCCCGCGCTCCTCCAAATATTCCTTCAGGCTGCCACCGGGGATGTAGGGCATGGCGAGGTAGGGTTGCCCCTCCTGCTCGCCGTAGTCCCAGACCGGCAGGATGGCGGGGTGATCGAGCGAAGCCGCGCTATTGGCTTCGTGTTCGAAGCGTTGCAGGAAATCGGGCTCGATCGCCAGCGAAGCGGGAAGAACTTTGACGGCCGCGAGGCGGTTGGTGAGCCGCAGGTGGCGGGCGCGGTAGACCTCGCCCATGCCGCCCCGGCCGATAACGCTTTCGAGACGGTACGAGCCGAACGTCTGGCCCGAAAGGTCGCGCATGGAGCTTGCAATCCTTTCACATCCCGCGCACAGCGTCGTCGCGGAACGGGTCGTATTGAGCGAGGCGGCCGGGCTGAAGCGCCCTTCGCACTATTAGTACGCATAAAACGGCACGGACGATACCGCAGTTCCGGGGTGAGTATAGCGGAATTGAGAGTGGAGAATGAAGAATATAGAAATTTGGGCCAGCGATGAAGTATGGCGGCTGGCGTGAGCTTCGTCCTCTCAATCCCTCACAGGAAGGGGCTTTCAGCCGTTGCCGGGGCGCGGTTGAGGCGAATCAAGCGGCCTGCGCGTGCCAGAGAGGTCAGGAGGTGAGCGCACTGTGGTCGCGCAGCCAGGCGATGAGAAAGGCGTGTTCGTCGTCGGTGGTCAGGGCGGGGTGGTTACGTTTGTGGTCGCGGAGGGCGGCGAGGGCGTGGCGGTAGATCGGGCCGGGCGGGACGCCGAGCGCGCGGATGGCGTCGCCGGTGAGGGCGGGCTTGAGGGAGCGGATCGTGGTGAGGTAGTGCTGCAGCTGATCCCGGTAGGATCCCGGGGGGAGTAAGGCGGCGACCGTGACGAGGGCGGCGGGGCTGTAGGGATCGAGGAGACGACCGAGCTCGGCGGAGGTGGGCTGCGCGGGCATGGTGGGGGCGAGTTGTCGCAACGCGGCGGTTTCGCGGGCGAGGTCGATGGCGCTGGCCGGGAGGTGGAGGG
>JAXLWN010000290.1:0-1087 GCA_046328475.1 Chloroflexia bacterium
TCGGCCCAGAAGGCGATGATGCGCGGCAGATGATGGACAGCGGTCACAGCCACAATCGCGACGACCGCAACCAGCGGCACGACGGAGATCGCCGGGCGCAGCAGCTCGCGGCGGGGCGCGCTCACCGCCGAACCTCGACCGTGACGACCGCCCCCGCCTCCAGCACCGGGAGGATCACCGCCTGCCCCGCCGTTGCCCCGATCCGTCGCCCGTCGATCGTGACGGTCCCGGCAGTCGGCAACCCGAGCGTGACACCCTCCAGTCGCTGCCCCGAGCGATTCTCCACGATCAGCCGCGTCCCGCCCGCCAGCGGCAGCGAAGTGACCGTCACCCGGCGCGCGTTCTCGGCGAACCCGGCGATCTCGCTCACCGGCGCGATCCAGAGGCCCTTCTCCCGCTGCGCGGCGGCATAATCGACCGCCCGCTGCCAGACCGCCTGCCCATCCTGCTCCAGCGCCTCGTTCGGGTGGTCCCAGAGGCTGTGATAGCCCCGGCTGGCGACCGTGACATCGATCCGCGCCAGCGCCTCGTCCAGCGCCGTCGCGTTCGAGGCGAGGTAGAAGTCGGGGAAGACGATCAGGTTCGGCTCGCCCTTCACCCGGTCGAGCTCATACGTGTGGCGCACGTCCGGCCCGTAGATGCGCGTCAGCACCGTCATGCCCACCTGCTCGAAGATGGTCCAAAACGACGCGTCGAGGCTGTTGCTGCTCGTCCAGGGAAAGGCGAAGGTGCGCGCCGGGGGCAGGCCGAGCGCCTCGGCGCTGCGGTTCCAGAGGTCCAGGTCCTCCTTCAACTGCGCGGGCGAGACGCCGCGCACGTAGAGGTGCCCGAAGGTGTGCGAGGCGATCTCATGCCCCTCCCCGGCCAGCGTGCGCGTCTCGGAGGCGAAGTACCAGGCCGGATCCTGCGCCTCGGTCGCGCAAGGGTCATTCTCGTACCAGGGATGGGTGCGCCACCAGTCGCTCCCCCAGCCATTCGACTTGTTCGCGTTGCGGTAGATCGGGTCGCCCAGGAACTTCTGGCAGGCCGCGTTGCCGTCGAGCAGGTTGTAGCCCGTGGCGTAGAAGGTGGCGTGGATGTCGTAGCG
>JAXLWN010000291.1:0-1069 GCA_046328475.1 Chloroflexia bacterium
CACGCGGTGTAGTGGGGGCAGCCCGGCGGCGATGCGATCCGCGTTCTCGGCGACGCATTGGGCGCGGCCCCAGGAGGTGCCGTTGGTGGTCCCGGCGATGTGCGGTGTGGCGACCACGTTGGGGAGGCTGAACAAGGGGTCGTTGGGATCGGGCGGTTCCTGGCTGAAGGCGTCGAGTCCCGCGCCGCCGAGTTGCCCGGCGAGGAGGGCTTCGCGCAGCGCCGCTTCGTCCACCAGCGCCCCGCGCGCGACGTTGATCAGCCAGGCCGAACGCTTCATCATGCCGAGGCGGCGCGCGTCGATGATGTGGCGCGTGGTCGCGTCGAGGTGCAGGTGGAGGGAGAGCACGTCCGATTCCAGGGTGACATAATCGAGGGCGTCGGGCTTCCCGGCGTAGGCTAACCCGAACTCGCGCACTTCGGCGGCGCTGATGTCGCGCACATCGATCGCGGCGATCGCCATGCCGAAGGCGCGGGCGCGGCGGGCAAGTTCCTTGCCACTCGCACCGAAGCCGACAATGCCGAGCTTTAGTCCGGTCAACTCGCGTCCGAGCGGGGTGTACATCACGCCTTGCCGCAGGTTTGCCTGCGTCACCGTGTATTGCCGGGCCAGGAGCAGGATGAAGAGCATGGCGCATTCGCCGAGCGCGACCGCGCTGTATTGTCCGGGGCAGTTGGCGACGGGAATGGCGAGCGAGCGCCAGTGTTCCAGGTCGAAGTGATCCACGCCCGTGCCCAGCACCTGCCACAGCTTCACCTTGTTCTCGGCGAGGTTCGCCGCGTCGGCCATCGCGCGATTGCCGCGCTCGCCGCCGTGGTCGATCACGACATCGACACCGGCGAACTGCGGCGCGATCGGCCGGTCGAAGTCGAGGAGGCGCAGGTCGTGGCGGTCGCCGATGGCGGCGAAGACATCCTCGACCCAGGGCGAGTACATGGCGTCGCCGCGCGGGTGGGGCAGGAAGAGGAGGGAGAGGCGGGTGGTCATGGGGCGCTCCGCGTGAGTCGTGAGTCGTGAGTCGTGAGTCGTGAGTCGTGGGGGGATTGTACATGGTGGTGGGGTGGGTGAC
>JAXLWN010000292.1:0-1062 GCA_046328475.1 Chloroflexia bacterium
ATCCTCTCGCGCTATACTGTACGTACATCACAGGCCGATTCGGGCCGCGTGATCGGGGCGGGGAATTCCCGCGCCGCGCGTTGCTCTCTCCGCGAGCGGCTACCCCACCATCGCCGCCCCCGACCATTGCCGAAGCGGAGCGCAGATAGGGAGGCGATCATGACGATCAGCCAGGAACGCACGGTGCTCACCGCATCAACGGCGGGGCGGGTTGAGTTCGCCACGGCGGGTGCTCGTCGTGGCGCGAGCTGTCCCTGGCTGGTGCAGGGCGAAGTTCGCCGCGACGATGGGGTGCAGGAACAGCTCTACATCATCGCCGAGCCAACCGAGCCGACGCAGCGCGGCGGCATGGGTGCCAAGTTCATCGCCGCGATCCGCGATGTCTACGCCGCGAGCACCCACGACGACCCGATCGTCGCCCTGACGGCGGCGATCGAGGCGGCGAACGACGCGCTCTACCACAGCAACCGCTCCACCGCGCCCGGGCTGCGCGTGGTGCTCGGCCTGACTTGCCTGGTGCTACGCAATCAAGACCTGATCATCTGCCAGGTGCCGCCGACACAGCTGCTGCTGGCGCAGAACGGCGCGCCAGTAGTCCTGCCGAGCTTCGATACGTGGCGGGCCGACTATCAGCCGCACGCAGCGGGCGATCAGCAGGGTCTGGGCGCGACGGAGACGGCGACGCCGCTCCTCTACCGCGCGGTGCTGGAGGAGGGCGATCTGATCGTCCTCTGCTCCACCAACCTCGCGCGCCTGCTGGCGACCGCTGACGAGGAGAATCTCGGCCCGCTGTTGGGCAGCGACCCGCACGAGGCAGCCGAATTCCTGCGCGAGCGGGCCGAGCGCAACGGCCTCGATCCCGCCTACGGTGTGGTGATCGCGCCGACGCCAGAGGCATCGTCGGCCACAGCGGCCAGGGATGACGAATACGAGGTGCACGACGCGCAGGACTCCTGGGATGACGAGGGGGACCAGCCGGCCGGGGGGCGCACCGGGGAGCGGTGGATCGACCGCAGCCTGCGCGAGATGCGCGGCTGGTCGCAGGTTATCCCCTGGCGACGC
>JAXLWN010000293.1:0-1058 GCA_046328475.1 Chloroflexia bacterium
GGAGAGGGTGATGTCGGCGCTGCGCGCCTGCGCGGCCATCGCGACGGGATCGAACTGGGTCGTCGGCTGACCGTCGGAGAGGAAGATGATGTGCCTGGTGTTGGAACTGCTGGTGCGGAGCTCGGCGATCCCCGCCCGCAGCGCGTCGGCCATCTCGGTCACGCCGTCGGCTTGCAGGCGGTTGATCTGATCCACGACCGCGTCGATGTCCGACTGGCTGTTGAGCGTCCGCAGGTGGCTGACCCAGACAGGCCGATCGGCGAACGCGAGCACCGCGACCTGATCGCCGGGCGAGAGGGCGCGCACCGAACTGACCGCCGCCGCCTTCGCCATGTCCATCTTCGTCGGGGGCGGTTTCGGCAGATCCATCGAGCCCGACACATCGACGATCAGCAGCAGCGCGACCGGCGGGCGCTTCCCTTCGTCGCGCGGCTTCACGCGCACCGGCAGCGTCTCCTCCAGCACCGAGTTCTCATACTCCCCCTTGCCGAAGCTGTTGTTGCCGCCGGTCACGACGAGGCCGCGCCCGAGCGAGCGGACATAGTCCTGCAACCCCTGCTGCTGCTCGACGCTCAGCATCGTCGCCGGCACATCGGCCAGTACGATCGAGTCGTAATTGGCGAGGTCGGCGGTGCGCGTGGGGATGCCGCTCGGGGCGCGCACGGTCACGTCGAATGCCGACCGCTCCAGCGCGCGTTGCAGGAAGTAGCCGTTGTTGCGCGTCCCCTCCACGATCAGCACGCTCGGCCGCTGGCGCACGACCGTGGCGGCGTTCAGGAGGTTATTGTCGGTGATCGGGTCGTTCCCGGCGTTCACAATCTCCACGCGCAGCGCGTGGTAGCCCTCGGCCAGCGGTTTCAGCGTGAAGCGGGCGGTGCCGCTCGCGCCGCTCGTGGCGGTGGTCAGCTTCACCGTCTGCTGCCCGGTCGCGCCGCCATCGACGCGCAACTGCACGCGCACGTCCCCGGCGGTGTCGCCCGCGATGACCGCCTCGATCTCGACGTCGTCCCCCTGCCAGGTGCTGGCGGGGGCGCGGAGGTCGGCCACTCGCAGATCGT
>JAXLWN010000294.1:0-1048 GCA_046328475.1 Chloroflexia bacterium
GCGAGTTGCCGACCTTGGAGAAGAGGGTGGAGATCTTGCCCTGGAGGAAGACCATCGCCACGATGACGACCACGGCGATGAAGGCGATGATCAGGGCGTACTCGACCAAACCCTGGCCCTCATTCTCCTCACTCGCGAACAGCCCATACAGCGCGGATGCAAACTGGACCACGAGGAACCTCCCTACTGCGGCTACAACAACGGCTACAACGGCAACGACAATGGTCAACACGACGGTAGGCTTGGTGACTACCTGCGGCGGCGGGTCTGCTCGGATCTCGCCTGTCGAGATCCGTTTGTCTGGACATGTCGGACTTCCTGCTCACAAGATAGCGAAAGTTCGCGCACTCCTCAATCACCCAAGAGACCGATTGAGGTACTACAATCTGCTAGACGATTCGCCCGGCACATAGTCTGTACAGCTCAGGTACGTACGGCGGTACTGCGGTACCAATGGCACTTTCACCGAGGAGCAACATGAGTCCCACCGAGCCCCTGCACCTGGCGATCGATGCCGGCCTCGCGACCCTGACCCTCAACCGCCCGGCCGCCCTCAACGCACTCAGTCGCGAACTCGGCGCGCTGCTCGTCGCTCGGCTCGCCGAACTGCGCGACCACCCCGATCTGCGCGTCGTCGTTGTGCGCGGCGCGGGCGAGCGCGCCTTCTGCACCGGGGCCGATCTGAAGGAGCGCGCCAACCTGACCCCGGCGCAGCGCGGCGAGCACACCGGGTCGATCGCCGCCGCCGCCGACCTCCTCGCCGCCCTGCCCGTGCCCACCATCGCCGCCGTGCGCGGCTACGCGCTCGCCGGTGGCCTCGAACTCGCCCTTGCCTGCGACATCCGGCTCGCCGCCGCCGACGCCGTCTTCGGCCTGACCGAGGTGCGCATCGGCATCTTCCCCGGCGCGGGCGGACCCGTCCGCCTGCCCCGCCTCGTCGGCCCGGGCAAAGCGCGCGAACTCATCTTCAGTGGCCGTCGCATCGACGCCGCCGAAGCCCTCGCCTGCGGCCTGGTCGAGCGCGTCGTCCCGGTAGAAGATTTCGACG
>JAXLWN010000295.1:0-1044 GCA_046328475.1 Chloroflexia bacterium
CGCGCGGCACGGCGTGCCGGCCGAGTTCGTGGGCCATCCGCTGGCGGGAGAGGTCGCGCCGCGCGTGTCGCGCGAGGCGTTCTGCGCTGCGCACGGGCTCGATCCCGCGCGCGAGCTGCTGGCGGTGCTGCCGGGCAGCCGGCGCAAGGAGATCGCGTACAACCTGCCGGTGATCGTCGGCGCGATCGAGCGCTTGCGGGCCGAGCGTCCGGGGCTGCAGTACGTGCTGCCGCTGGCGTCGACCGTCGATCGGTCGCAGGTGGACGCGCTTCTGGCGCCGGTTGTGGACAGCGTGGCGGTCGTCGAGGGCGACACGTATTCGGCGGTGGGGTATGCGGATTTCGCGGTGGTGGCGAGCGGGACGGCGACGCTCGAGACGGCGCTGCTGGGGACGCCGCTCGTGGTGATCTACAAGGTGTCGGGGTTGAATTATTCGCTGCACAAGCCGCTGATCAAGATCGACACGTTCGGGATGGTGAACCTGATCGCGGGGAAGCGGATTGCGCCCGAGTTGATCCAGGCGGATTGCACGCCTGAGCGGGTTGCGGCGGAAGTGCTGGGGTATCTGGAGCATCCGGAGCGGCTTGCGGCGATGCGTGCGGACCTGGCGGGCGTTCGGGCGAAGCTGGAGGAGGGCGGGGATGCGTCGCGACGCGCGGCGGATGCGGTGTTGCGGTTGGTTGGAACGCAAGGCTGATTTGCGACCAAACGGCGCCACGGAGCCGATCCCGCGAGGGATCGGGCGTGACCAACGTTCGGTACGCACAACGTGGCACCCACCCAACCCGTCCGGTGGGTGCCAGGACGTCCGCCGCGGAGGGTGGCTACACCCGATCCCTTGCGGGATCGGTTCTGTGGCGCGGTTTGAACGGACCGGCGGACCCCTCATCCGTACTGGGATCGGGTGTGACCAAAATTCGGTAGGCACAACGTGGCACCAACCCGAACCGTTGGTGCGGTGGGTGCGGTGGGTGCCACGACGTCCGCCGCGCATGTTGGCCACACCCGATCCCTTGCGGGATCGGTTCTGTGGCGCGGTTTGAA
>JAXLWN010000296.1:0-1044 GCA_046328475.1 Chloroflexia bacterium
GGCGTCTTGGCGGTTCACTCCCCCGCCGCAACCCCTAGATCGGCCGCTCCTCTTCCTCCGGCTCCTCCGTCAGCACCTCTTCCGTCTCCGCGAACTCCTCGTCCTCCTCCGGCTCCGTCTCGTCGGTGTCCTCCACCTCGTCGTCGTCGCTGTAGAGATCCGCATCGTCCGCCGCGTAGAGGCGCTCGCTCGCCCGCGTGTAGGCGCGCGGCGTCAGCGGCTTGTTGTCCACCGGGAAGGAGAGCCGCCCCGCCTGCGACGGGTGCTGGTACGTCTCGCGGATGATCACCCGCAGCAGACCCGGCTCCACCACCGTCACCGCCGCCGAATAGCGGTTGCCGCCATCGATCAGCCCGATCAACCGCTGCGCGAGGCGCGGCTCCAGATTGCCCAGCCGCAGGCCATCCTCGCTGTAGACGATCACCTGCTTGCCCTCGATGCGCAGCTCGACCTGATCGCCCGAGGCCATCCGCGCCAGCGTCGTGTTATCCGCCAGCCCCAGCACTTCGGTGACGCGCGTCTTGCCGATCTCCTCGATGAACATCGTCTGCCGCGCCTGCGTGTGCCTGCGCTCGGTCACCGAACCGTCCGCTTCCAGATTCTTCAGCGGCTCCAGGCGCTGCAAATTGCGCCGCGCGATCTGGTTCGCCGGATCGATCGTGATCGACTGGTGATACGACGCATACGACTCGCTGTAGCGCCCCAACTCCGAGAACGCCTTGCCCAGCCGGTTCAGCGCCTGCACATCGTTCGGCGTCGCCGCCAGAACCTCCTGATTCAGCTCGATCGCCGCTTCCCACTCGCCATTCATCGCCAACTGCTGCGCCTGCTGCTGCACCAGCCGCTTGCGCCGTGCCCGTTCCTCGCGCGTCGTCGCCGCCGACATTTTCCCTCCAGTAACGAGTAACGAGTAACGAGTAATGAGTGACGGGAGAAACAAGCAGAGGCAGAGCCACCCAACCGACTCGTCTCCCCTCGTTACTCGTCACTCGTTACTCGTTACTTCCCCGATAACATGCCACGCATGCGTCTCCGTGACGCGAA
>JAXLWN010000297.1:0-1043 GCA_046328475.1 Chloroflexia bacterium
ACGGCGCGTAAGGAGGCACATGAGCAGCGCGACCACGGCGTACATCGGCCAATCGATGCCGCGCACCGGCGACCGGCGACTGCTGACGGGCGCGGGGCGCTATGTGGATGATGTGCGAATCCCCGGCACGGCGCACGCGGCCTTCGTGCGGAGTCCGCACGCCCACGCGCGGGTTGTCAGTATCGACGCGGCGGCAGCCCTGGCTCTGCCGGGGGTGATCGCTGTCTACACCGGCGCGGATGTGGCGGCCATGATGGGGCCGCAGGTGGCCGGGGCGGAGATGCTGCGGGGACGGTCGATCCAACGTTGGCCGCTCGCGACCGACCGGGTGCGCTTCGTGGGCGATCCGGTGGCGGTGGTGGTGGCGGATGATGGCTACGTAGCGCGCGACGCGGCGGCGCTGGTGGCGGTTGAGTATGAGCAGCTCCCGGCGGTGGCGACGGCCGAGGCGGCACTGGCGGACGGTGCGCCGATCCTGCACGAGGGATGGGAGAACAACGCGGCGATCCGCTGGGAGAAGGTCTCGGGCGACCCCGACCGGCTGCTGGCCGAGGCCGAGCGGGTGGTCGAGGTGCGGCTGGTGAACAACCGCATCCACGCCGCCTTCATCGAGCCGCGCACCATCCTCGCCAGCCCGACGCCGGGGAGTGATGACCTGACCGTCTGGGCCTCGACGCAGGTGCCGCATAGCCTGCGCACCGGGATCGCCACCGCGCTCGGGTTGTCCGAGGCGGGGATTCGTGTGATTGCGCCCGATGTGGGGGGCGCGTTCGGGGCGAAGGGCGGGCTGTATGGCGAGTACCTGCTAATCCCGGCGCTGGCGCGGCAACTGGGTCGCCCGGTGAAGTGGGGGGAGACGCGCAGCGAGTCCTTCCTGGCGACGCGCCACGCGCGCGACCAGGTGCAGACGCTGCGGGCGGCGGTCGCGCCGGATGGCACGATGCGGGCGCTGGAGGTGTCGATCCTGGGCAACCTCGGCGCGTACGACGCCAACCGGGTGCCCGTGAACTCGGGCAACATGGCGACCGGGGCCTATGGCGTGC
>JAXLWN010000298.1:0-1043 GCA_046328475.1 Chloroflexia bacterium
GTCGGCCAGTTCGCCGTGCAAATCGCGCGCATCGCGGGCGCGCGAATCACCGCCCTCACCCACCAGGAACGCCACGCCGCCGCCGCCACCGAAGCGGGCGCGCAGCGCGTCCTCGTCAGCGCCGATGGTGCCGCCGCCGCCGAATTCGGCCCCTACGACCTGATCGCCGAATCGGTCGGCGGTGCCACGCTCGGCAACGCCCTGGCGATGGTCGCGCCCGGTGGCACCTGCGTCACCTTCGGCCCCACCAGCGGCGCGCAGATCACCTTCGACGTCTCGAAGTTCTACATGGTCGGCGGCTGCACCCTCTACGGCTTCATCCTCTTCCACGAAACCCGCCGCCGCCCCGCAGGCGCGGGCCTCGCCCGCCTCGCGCATCTCGTCGCGAGCGGCCAGCTCCGCACCTCGATCGCCGTCGAAGCCTCCTGGAAAGAGATCGGCACCTACGCCCAGCAATTGCTGGAGCGCAGCTACACCGGCAAAGCCGTCTTGCACGTCGACTAACCGCGCATGATTATGCCGGCAGGAGGACTCGAATGAGCGCACAGCCCGACCACGCCGCCATGCTGGCAATCGCCCTCGAAGAAGCGCAGCAGGGCCTCGCCGAAGGCGGCATCCCCATCGGTGCCGCCCTCTTCGACCGCGACGGCACTCTCCTCGGACGCGGCCACAACCGCCGCGTCCAGGATGGCGACCCCTCGCTGCACGCCGAGACCGCCGCCTTCCGCAACGCCGGGCGGCGGCGCTCCTATCGCGACACCATCATGGCGACCACCCTCGCCCCCTGCTGGTATTGCAGCGGCCTCGCGCGCCAGTTCGGCATCGGCACCATCGTCGTCGGCGAATCGGTCAACTTCCCCGGCGGCCTCGACTGGCTCCGCGAACACGGCACCACCATCATCGACCTCAACTCCGCCGCCTGTATCACCCTTCTCGCCGACTACATCACCGCCCACCCCGAAATCTGGCACGAAGACATCGGCGAAGACTAATCTCGCGCGCGTGGTAGGGGCGGGTCTGAGACCCGCCCTCTTGGCACAGCA
>JAXLWN010000299.1:0-1040 GCA_046328475.1 Chloroflexia bacterium
GTGCGTTGCGCAGTGACGTGGTCGGGAGCTTGCTGCGGCCGGAGTATCTGAAGGAGGCGCGGGCGCGGCTGGCGAAGGGTGAGATCAGCGACGCGGAGTTCAAGCGGGTCGAGGACCGCGCGGTAGACGAGGCGGTCGCGCTCCAGGTCGATGCGGGGCTGGAGGTGATCACCGATGGCGAGATGCGGCGCTATGCCTTCTTCGGGCACCTGATCGACGCGGTGGAGGGGTTCGATAAGCTGGGCGGCTGGGCGATCCCCTTCCGCGACGAGAGTGGCGACGCAATCGTCTGGCAGCGCCCGGTGGTGGTGTCGAAGCTGAAGCGGCGGCGGCACCTCTGCGCGGAGGAGTTCTCCTACCTGCGCGCCCGCCTGGGGGATCGCGTGGGGAAAGCGACGCTGATCAACGCGCAGCAGGCGGCGGCGTATTACGACCCGGAGAAGTCGAAGGGGGCCTACGCCACTATCGACGCCTACCTGGCCGACGTGGTGGATATTCTGCGGGCGGAGATTGCCGAGTTGATCCGGCTTGGCTGCACCTACATCCAGCTCGACGCGCCGCAGTATGCCGCGCTGCTCGACCCGGCGATCCGCGAGGGGTACCGGCAGCGGGGGAATGACCCGGACCGGCTGCTCGACCGCTGCATCGAGCTCGACAACGCGGTGATCGGGGACCATCCGGGGGTGACGTTCGGGATCCACCTCTGCCGGGGGAACAACCAGAGCAAGTTCTACGCGAGCGGTGGCTATGACCCGATCGCGGAGCAGGTTTTTAGGCGGACGCACTTCGGGCGCTTCCTGCTGGAGTACGACGACGAGCGGTCGGGGGGCTTCGCACCGTTGCAGCATGTGCCGGATGACCGGACGGTGGTGCTGGGGCTGGTGACGACGAAGAAGCCGGCGCTGGAGACGAAGGCGTCGCTGATCGCGCGGATCAACGAGGCGTCCCGGTACATTCCGCTGGAGCGTCTGGCGCTGAGTCCGCAGTGCGGCTTTGCCTCGACCGAGGAGGGGAATCACCTCAGCGAGGCGGACCAGGAG
>JAXLWN010000003.1:0-1104 GCA_046328475.1 Chloroflexia bacterium
CCGGGGGCGGGACGGCGCGGCGCTCGAAGACAGCCGTCCGGGCATCGAGCAATTGCCGGAGACGCTCGACCCCGCCATAGGCCGCGATCGCGTCTTCCGCCAGGCGCAAAGCCAGCGCGAGGCGCTGCGCCGGGTCGGTCGGGATCGCGAGCACTCCGGCGTCCGAGACCGCGGCCGCGCCAGACGCGCCAGGATCGACGCACGCGGTCCCGATGCGGCATCCGGTCGTTTCGCCCGAGACCCCCCCGTTATAACGCGTTATAACGGTGTCCTTGCCGCATTCCCCATGCTCGTTCGCACCCTGCGAAGTCGTGACGGGCGACTCTTCGGCACCGATCCTGATCGCCATCAGACCATCTCCGGCCGGCGCAACACCGGCCCGAAGACCTCGGCCGCGAACGTCGCGGCGCCCACCACCACCGCGATCGGATCGAAGGCACGAGGCGCGAGCCAAGCGGCGCTGACGATGGCCATGCGCGCCGCGCTTTGCCGGGTGCCGGCCTTGGACCGGTAGGGCGAGGCCCCGCGGTAGCGCCGCCGCTGCGGCGCTCTGATGCACGGCGGGCGCTCGATCAAGTGATGACGTTCCAGCCGGATGACCAGACGGCTTACTTCGGCCAGCAACAACTTCGCCTCGCCGTAGCCGTGCGCCGCGAGCGTCTCGGCGATCTCGGTTTCATGCAGCACTTCGAGGTGTGGCCACACAAGCGCCCACAACGCGGGGTCCATGACCATGCGGGGCAGCGAGGCCCGCGCCGCGGCCCGGCGCTCCCACAGTCGTTCCAGCACCGTGCCGAAGGTATCGCTCCAGATAAGTGGCGGCACGATCTGCAGGCGGCGTCCAGGGCCTTCGATCATGCAGCAGCCGGCGGCGTAGGCGGCAGCCGGGGCGATCACTCGCAATGTGGCCACTTGCCCCTTCGTCGCATCGACCTGGTCGGCCCCGAAGATCAGCCGCAGCGCATGGACGATCTCGCCGTCCGTGTGGGTGGGCAACATGCGCACCGCTTCATACGCCTGTCGGTCGTCGAGAATCAGCGTCGGCACCTGCCAGCCGAGTTCGCGTCCGATCAGGTGACACGCCCAGGCGCGGACGCTCTCGAT
>JAXLWN010000030.1:0-77411 GCA_046328475.1 Chloroflexia bacterium
GGGGTACTTGCGGGTCCCGGCGGGTGGTCAGGCCACCTCGCGCAGCGGGAGTTGTACCGTCAGCCTGGTTGCGTCGCTGGTCGGCTCGCTGTTGAGCATACCCTCCAGCAGCTCCACCCGCCGACTGAGGGCCGGGGAGGAGAGGTAGGCGTTTAGCCGCTCCGGTGCGCCGCCGGCGACCGGGCCGCTGGTCTCGACCAGGGCGAAGACGCGGTCGTTGTCGGAGCGGAGCGTGATGGCGAGCCGCCCGCCCCGGCCGGGGATCAGGAGCGCGCCGATCGCGCCCTGGACCAGCCGGTAGAGCGCGGTCTGGAGGTGGTGCGGCAGTGCGCCGGTCAGGCCGCTGCCGCTGATCGCGGTCTCGACGCCGTGCTCGCGTCCGACTTCGTGCAGGTAGCGGCGCAGCATCTCGATGATCCCCAGTTCCTCCAGCGCCAGCGGCCGGATGTCGGCCAGCAGGCGGCGGGTTTCCTGCAAGGTCGCCGCGAGCATCGTCTTCAACTGGTCGAGTTCCTTCTGCGCGCCATCCACGTCCCGTTTGAGGACGTGGCGGCAGACTTCCAGGTGGAGCAGCAGGTTGGTGAGCGACTGGGTCGGCCCGTCCTGGATCTCGCGCGCCAGGCGCTGCCGCTCCTCTTCCTGGCCCTCGACCACGGCGATGGCGTTCTGCCACGACGAGATCATGGTGCCGAGGTGCTGGGTCTTCGGGGTGCCTTCGTTCACCATGCGCGCGGCGGTGATGTCCTGCTGCACCTGGACGAGGTCGAGGATCGTGCGCAGCTTGTCCTGGTAGTCGCGAATATTCTGCTGGCGGCTTTCCAACTGCTCGGCCTGGCTGCGCATCATGAAGAGGCGCAGTTGCACCTCGTGATTGGCGTTGTAGAGGGTGCGGATATCGGCGCGGCTGTAGGAGTCGAGGTTGACTTCCATGTCGCGCACGCGATTGGCGAGGGTGATCTCGCGCTGGGACAGCTTTTCGACCTCGCTGGCGGTTTGCCCGAGCAGCAGCCGGATCTCCTGCAACTGCTGCTGGCTCTGTTCCAGCTCCTGGCGCGTCTGTCCCTCCATCATGCCGATCTGATCGACAAAGGCCTGGGTTTCTGGTGGCGGTAACGGCACGTTCGACACTCCCTTTCTCGCGGTGCCCGCGTCGGCGTGGCAATGGATCGCGTCACGCTCGCGAGCGCGCGTCCTTGCCACGCTATCCTCCGAGCTTTCACTCCGTACTCTAGGGAGTGCGGCAAGGCATGGCAACGCCTGGGGATAGGACTTGCGGGCTAGAACGTCCCGGAAAGTGGTACTGCCCGCAACGGTCGGTACCTTCGGCCCGCGCTGACGCGACATAACGGCGGCTCTGCGCGGCGACCGGTGGTAGAGATGTAGGCGAGGCCGCCGATGGCGCGGATGTGGTGGCAGGGGAGGGGTGGGTCGTGGCCAAGTGGTGGGATCGATTCTGGGGCGCGGTGTGGGTGGTCGGCGGCGTGCTGATTGCCTATGCCACCGGCGGTGGATGGCCGCAAATTCCGCGCCCGCCGACCTCGGTAGCCTGCGTATCCCCCGATCGCCGTCTCCAGTCTCTTCGACTCCTGGTCGGTCCTTCTGCCTCAGCCTCGCCGTGATCGGCGGGACCACCGGCATCGAATATCATCGCTGGCGCGGGCGGGTTTTCCGCTGCGACCGCCGCAGCAACGATCGACTGGCGATTGGGCCGTATACTTCCGCAGCCGAAACTGTCCCGGATGTCTGCCGACGAGGCGGCTCGCCGATGAGCCGCGCGCGGAGCGACGGGGCCGCAGCACTCGGCGACGTCGGCCACGAGCTAGGGGAGGGGAGGCTCGTGGCGGTTGAAACCGCGGCTGAGGGCGCTCACGCGCCGCGAAACCCGCCTGCGCGGGTTAGATTCTTATTTGCCCGACCCGCGCACCAGCCATTCCGGCAGCATTTGCAGGTCGCTCACCGCGCCCGCGCTCGCGTCGAAGGCGTGCGGGTGCCGTCGTAGGCTTCGCCGCCGTCGGCGCTCACCAGATCGCTCACGCCGCGCAGGATGAGGCAGCGGACGTTGTTGCGCGCCGCGATGTGGGCGATTGCGCCCGACTCCCAGTCGCCCGCCACGGCACCGAAGCGGGTGTGCAGATCGGTGATCGCCGCCGGGTCGAGATCGGCGTCGCCCGAGACGAGCAGGCCGCGCCGCACCGGGTGGGGAGGTCATCTCCCAGCCAGGCGAGATCGAGGTCGGTTGCATAGGCGCGATGGCGGCCTCGAGGTCGCCCATGCGCTCGATGATGTCGTAGACGACGGTGCGTTCCGCCAGGACAATCGTGCCGCGCTCGATCAGCTCGCGGAAACCGCCGCAGGTGCCGAGGTTGATGACGAGCGGCGGTGCCCAGCGGTCGATGGCGTACTGGGTGGACGCGGCGGCGGCGATCTTGCCCCAGCCCCCCTGCGCGAAGACGATCGGCATCGCGCGCCCGGCGACTGCGAGGCTGACCGCGAACCATTCGCCGAAGGGCGATGGGTGCGGCGTGCTTGCCGGATACGATGCGCGTACCGCGCGCCATTCGGATGTGGCGGAGATCAGGACAACCGCCGCGCAGTCATCGGGCGCTCGCGAGGCGGTTGGTTGGCTTGAAACAGTGGACATGCGTGCCGCTTATCCCTCGACAATCGCCAGCACGCGCACCGGGCTGCCGCTGCCGCCCTCGATCTTCAGCGGCGCGGCGATAACGACCGCCCCGGTCGGCGGGAGTTGGTCGAGATTGGCGAGGCTCGCCAGTCCGAACTTACCCGCGCCGTGCATGGTGGCGTGGTTCGGGAAGGGGGGCGTGAAGCCACCGGCCTGCCCCGCGTCGGTGCCGACCGTTTCCACGCCGACGCCGAGCACGTCGCGCTCGTTCGCCAGCAGCGCCGAGGTGTCCTGGTGGAAGCCGGGGGTGTGCGGCCCGGTGTCGTCGGCGTTGAAGAAGTCCTTGGGGTCGGTGCGCTTGTGCCAATCGGTGCGCAGCAGGACCCACGCGCCCGCCGGGATGCGCCCGTGCTCCGCCTCCCAGGCTTCCAGGGCTTCTGTCGTCAGCAGGTAATCGGGATCGGCCGCCGACTCGCCGCTCACGTCGATCACGCAGGCCGGGCCGATGAATTTGGCGGCCGGGATCGTGTCGGTGGTGTTGTCGGGCAGGTCCTTGCCGGTGATCCAGTGGACCGGCGCGTCGAAGTGGGTCCCGGTGTGCTCGCCCATCGTGATCGTGTTCCAGTACCAGCCCGGTCCCTTGTCGTCGAACTTCGAGATTACCTCCAGGGTGACGCCCGGCGAATTGGCGAAGATCGGCGGCAGTTCGATCACTGGCGTCCCCGGTCCCAGCGGCTGCGTCAGGTCGACCACGCGGATGCTGCCACTCGCCAGCCCGGCGATCAGTTGTGAAAGTGTGCCGGCCATCGGTTCCTCCTTTGTTTGTTGAACGTAGAGCGTAGAGCGTGGAGCGTAGGACGTTGTCGCGCTCCACGCTCTACGTCTTACGCTCTACGCTTTACTGCCCACCGCCCGCAGGTGCCGCGCGAACTGGAAGCGGTTCTCCAGGAGCGGCAGGTCGGTGACGAACGCTTTCGGGCCGATCGCTTCGACTTTGGCGACGATGGTGGTCAGTTCGCGCGCGGCGATGGCCTCCGCGAAGGCGGCGGTGAACTCGGGGATGGTGCGCGCGGTGGCGGTGCGCGGCACCCCGGCCGCCTGGGCCATCGCGGCGATGTCGCTGCCGGTCGAGGTGGCCGTGGGGAAGCCGCCGACCGAGAGCAGGCTTTCGTTGTCGAAGACGACGTGGATCAGGTTCTGCGGCTTGTAGCGGGCGAGGGTCGTCAGGCCGCCCAGGTTCATCAGGATCGAGCCGTCGCCGTCCAGGACCACCACGGACAACTCGGGTCGCCCCAGCGCGATGCCGAGCCCCATCGAGGAGGCGAGCCCCATCGCGTGCTGCAAGTAGAAGAAGCCCGGCCGGTGCCCGATCGCCTGCAACTCTGCCGCGACCGCGCCCATGATCGTGACCACGACCCGCTCTTCGAGCTGCGGGTAGATGGCTTGTAGTGCTTCGGCGCGTAGCATGGCTCACTCCAGTTCACGGTCGTGAGACGTGAGACGTGAGACGTCGAGAATCTTGCTTCTGGCTGGTGGCGTCATATGCGGCACTGGGCCGGACGACGACACTCACGACTCACGACTCACGACTATTCCTCCCACATCAAGTCGCGGCAGAGCAGGAGTGCTACCGGTTTCAGGGATGATTCGGCGAGGGTTTGCGCTTTGCGGATGCGGGTGGCGACGTGGGCCGGGTCGTCGAGGCGCTGGTAGGGGATGCTGAGGGCGTGCAGGAGGCTCTCGGTGACGCCGCCGCCCTGCGTCTGCCAGGGGTCGCGCTCGCCGAACTCGCCGCGATAGCTGATCAGCATCAGGAGCGGGATCTTGTAGAGGTGGGCGAGCGAGACGATGCCGTTGATGCTGGCCAGGAAGCCGTGATTCTGCATCAGCATCACGCTCTTCACACCGGCGAGGTGGCAACCGGCGGAGATACCGACCCCTTCCTCCTCCTTCGCCAGCCGCACGAGCGTGGAGTCGGGGTCGTCCTCGGCGAAGCGGATCAAGTGGACCAGCCAGGTCTCGGGCAGGGCGCTGAAGAGTTTGATGTCGCACGCTTTCAGCGCATCGTAGACGACGCGCGAGTTCTCGACTGATACTGGCACCGGGCACCTCCCTTCCCCGTGCTTGGGATTGCTACGCCGCCGATTCTAGCATGATTGAAGGGCCGGATTTGCGCCGTCAAACCGGTTGGGGGTCGGTCGGTGAGGCGCGATCGGATAGATGTGAGGATGGTGGGGCGCGACGGAAGTTGGTATCGTGGGCGGGCGTGCAATGGGCGAAGGAGGGGACCATGCTGACGATGCCGACGTTGGAGACCGAGCGGCTGATTATTCGACCGTTCGTGCCGGGGGATTTGCCCGCGATCCATCAACTGCTCGACGTGGATCTGGCCGAAGCCGACATGGGGAGCGAGGGGCAGCAGAGCCTGGAGGCGCGACGACGCTGGCTCGACTGGATCGTCCTGAACTACGAGCAACTGGCGCTGCTCTATCAGCCGCCGTATGGCGACCGGGCGATTGTGCTGCGGGAGACGGGGGTGCTGATCGGGGCGTGCGCCTACGTGCCCTGCCTGGGGCCGTATGGGCAGGTACCGGCGTTGCAGCGGGCGGGGGTGTCCGCCACCGGTGCGGTCGCCGAGGTAGGGCTGTTCTGGGCGATTTCGCCTGCGCAGCGGCGACGCGGGTATGCGGCGGAGGCGGCGCGGGCGCTGATCGACTACATGTTTGGCGAGTTTCACCTCGGGCGGATCATCGCGACGACGACCGACGATAACGCCGCGTCGATGGGGGTGATGCGGAAGCTGGGGATGCGGGTGGACCGCAATCCGTTGCCGACGCCGCCCTGGTTGCAGGTGGTTGGTGTCCTGACGAACCCGAATGCGACGAGTAGTCACGAGTAGTCAGTAGTCAGTAGTCAGTAGTCAGAATCTCTTAACTGAAAAGTGGTCGCCCGAAGTATGGGCATTGGCCCCTGACGCAACGCGTCTTTCCGTGCGGCTGTGCTGCGCAGGGGATGGGCGGTCGCGCTGGTAAGTCTTCTCTCCTGTAGCAATAGTTGACCTGTGTTGTGCGGGTTGCACAAGAACTGCTGCGCGGATGTGCAGCGTATGCTCTGGCATCCGATCCCCCTGTACGGTATACTCCCCGGCGGCTATCCGACCTACAGGTTCCGCCGATTGGGGGGAACAAAAAACGGCGACACGGCGTTCTTCTTTCACGACCAACAGTTGGCGTGCGGAGACGCTGTGCCTAATGCCCTAATTCCGGAATTGGCCGGAGTGCGGGAGCGTATTGTCCAGGAGGAGTGTATGCCTGTCCCAGAGACCACGGCCATCGATGCACTCGCCCGAGACCTCGTTGCCGGGCGGGTCGGCCGTCGCCAATTCATCATGCGGGCCGTCGCCCTGGGCGCATCGGCTTCAGCGATTGCCGCGATCCTCGCCGCCTGCGGCAGCGCCGCTGCCACCAACACCCCGGTGGTGCCGACCGTCGCCCCCACGGCGATCCCGACGAGCGCGGGGATTAATCTCGGCACCACCGCCAGCGCCGCGCCGAGCGCAGCTGCGAGTGCTGCCGCCAGTGCTGCTCCCAGCGCCGCCGCCAGCGCGGCGGCCAGCGCCAGTGCTCGCCCGAGCGCCAGCGCCGCCGCGAGCGCCAGCGCCGCCGCGAGTGGCCCGACGAAGCGTGGCGGCGGCGGCGTGCTGAAGATCCTGCAGTCGCAGGCGCCGGTCACCTACAACCCGCACCTCTCCTCGGGGACGAAGGACGACCTGATCGGCCGCATCGTCTACGAGCCGCTCTGCACCATCGACGTGCAGGGCAACATCGTCCCGGTGCTCGCCGCCGAGGTGCCGACCCAGGCGAATGGCGGCCTCGCCGCCGACGGCAAGAGCGTCACCTACAAGCTGAAGTCGGGCGTCAAGTGGAGCGACGGCCAGGCCGTCACCGCCGACGATGTCGTCTTCACCTAAGACTATGTCTCCGACAAGGAGACGGCGGCCACCAGCATCGCCGTCTACGCCGATGTCGCCAGCGTGACGAAGGTTGACGAGCTCACCGTCAAGATCGCCTTCAAGGATGTCACGCCGGGCTGGTTCCGGCCCTTCTTCGGGGCGGGTGGTAATATCCTGCCGAAGCACATCTTCGAGAAGGACAAGGGGGCGGCGGCGCGCAACTCGCCGAACAACCTGAAGCCGGTCGGCACCGGGCCGTACAAGGTCACCGACTTCAAGCCGGGGGACACGGTTACCTACGCGATCAACGAGAACTACCGCGAGGCGAACAAGCCCTTCTTCGATACGGTTGAGCTGAAGGGCGGCGGCGACGCCACCACGGCGGCCCGCGCGGTGCTGCAGACCGGCGACTACGACTACGCCTGGAACCTGCAGGTCGAGGACACCATCCTCAAGCAGCTGGAGACGGGCGGCAAGGGCGTCGCGGGCTTCACCCCCGGTGGCGGCATCGAGCGCCTGCTGGTCAACTTCACCGACCCGAACAAGGAAGTGGACGGCGAGCGGTCGAGCCTGAAGGCCCCGCACCCGTTCCTGGTCGATCCGAAGGTGCGCGAGGCGCTGGCGCTGGCCTGCGACCGCAAGACGATCAACGACAGCCTCTACGGGCGCGCCGGCGAGGCCGGTATCAACCTGCTCTACGACCCGCCGCAGTACAACTCCAAGAACAACACCGCCGAGTTCAGCCTGGACAAGGCGGCGGCGATGCTCGAAGCGGCGGGCTACGTCAAGGGCGCGGACGGCTATCGCGCCAAGGGCGGCGTGAAGCTGTCGGTCCTCTACCAGACCACCGTCAACACGGTGCGGCAGAAGACCCAGCAGATCGTCAAGGACGGCTGGGAGAAGATCGGCGTCCAGACCGAACTGAAGAGCATCGATGCCGGAGTCTACTTCTCCTCCGATGCCGGCAACCCGGATACCGCCGCGCACTTCTACGCCGACATCGAGATGTACACCTCCAGCAACGGGTCGCCCGACCCGCAGTCGTACATGTCCAATTGGCTCGGCGAGAACGCCGACCAGAAGGCGAACCAGTGGTCGAAGGGGAACCGCAGCCGCTGGCAGAGCGCCGAGTACGACGCGGCGTGGAACGCGGCGCGCACCGAGCTGGACGACAAGAAGCGTGCCGCGCTCTTCATCCAGATGAACGACCTGATCGTGAAGAACTTCGTCCACATCGCGCTCGTCAACCGCAAGGGCGTCTTCGGGCGCGCGACCGCGCTGAAGAACGTCAATAACACCACCTGGGACGTGGACTACTGGAACATCGCCAACTGGAGTAAGTAGGCGAGGCGTTTCCCGGTAACGTTCGCGCTGCAACAGCAGGGGCGCTGCACACACATGCAGCGCCCCTGCTGTTGTTGGCTGCGATGCCGACTGGCCTGCTACGGCGTGGTCCTCGCCGCCAGGGTGGTGATGGCGGTTCGCAGCGCGGCAGCTTCGCCCTGGACGGTGGCCGCGTCGAGCAGGTTGCTGGTGCCGATCACCGCCGCCAGCCGATCCACCTCCGCGAGCGCCGCGCCGCTGCCGTAGATGGCCTGGTAGACCTCGGCGTAGGCCGTGGTGTAGGTCTCCTTGAACGCGGCGCTTGCCAGGAAGCGTTCTTTCAGCTTGTTGCCGCCGCGCCCGCCGCCCGGAATGCCACCCTGGGCCGCGCCGCCACCGCCGAAGACCTGCCCGTTCCCGCCCTGATTTCCGGCGGGGGCCTGACCGCCGGCGGGCGCTTGCCCGCCAGCGGGGAGCTGGCCATTCGGGCGCTGCCCGACGTTGCCCTGACCCGGCTGGCCGTTGATCACCACCGGGCCACCCTGCCCGCCGCGCGCCCCGCCCATGCCCTGGCCGAAGGCGAGGTTCATGTCCCAGGTGAGGACGGAGAACTTGCCATTCTCCAGGTCGTACCAGAGGTAGTAGTTCTGGCCGGGGCCGGACATGTCGTCGAAGTTGTTGAGGAGGGTTTGCAGCGCGATGTAGTGCGCGAGCGATTCGACATCGACATACTCGCCGAGTTTGGCGGCGAACTCGGCATCCGACGATGTATTGACCCATTGCAGCAGCTCGATCAGCGGTTTGATGTCCTGCTGATTCTTGCGGGTGATCTGCTTGAAGGCGCTTTCGTAGGCGAGCGGATCGTCGCCGCGATAGGTGAAGCTGCCGGTGCTGAGCGCCTTGTAGAGCACCCCCAGGTCCTCGAAGTTGTCCTCGGCGTAGTTGTCGCCCGGAATCTCCAGCACCAGCCGCAGCGCCGCCTTGCCGCCGTTCAGCGAGAAGGCCGAGTAGGTGGTCCGCTGCGTCGGCTGCCCGGCGGTGCCGATCAGCGACAGGGCGAGCGCCTCGTTCATCATCGACTTGGTGGTGAGCACCGGGCGGATGGCGATCTCCTTGTAGCCCTGGTAGCGCTGGCCCTTGACGTACTCGTCGAAGCTGACCAGCCAGGGGAGGCTGTCGGGGTTATCGGCGGAGACGTTGCCGCCCATGCCGCCGCCGCCCTGCCCTGCCCGGCGCAGCCCTCCCAGCGTGGAGTTGCCTTTCAGCCGGATGCCCACCCGGCTGATCGTGGTGCCGTCGATGGTGATGCTGGCTTCCATGAAGTCCTTGTCGCTGTCCTTCTGGTAGGCGGCGATCAGTCGGTCGTAGTCGGCGGGGTCGTATTTGATCGCGATCTGGTGGACCTGCGTGTCATTAAAGAGCGCGACCCGGCCCTGGATGTCGTCGCTGATGAACGCGTCGGTCTGATGGCGCTCGCTGGAGGTGATCGCGGAGACCCGCGCGCTCCCGAAGCCGACGGTGAGGATCAGGAAGCCTGCCACCATCGCGAAGACGAGCTTGCGGTTCCGTTTCCAGCGGATCGAGCGGAACATGGGCCACCTCACAGATCGGTCTGGTCGTAGCCGGTCAGGAGGGTCACCTTCTGCCCGGCGGTCAACTCTTGCAGCGCCTTGAGCAGTTCGGCGGGCTTGGTGGAGGCCTTCAGCCGCACGGTGTACATCAGCTCGGTGAGCGCCCCGGCGCGGATGCTCTCGGCGCTCACCAGCTCCGAGTGGTTGGTGTAGCGGACCAGGGTGTCATCGAGGCGGGCGGAGTAGTCGTCGCCGGAGGGCACCTGCACCTTCAGGATCTGGCTTTGCAGGTCGAGCTTGAACCAGTTGAAGCGCTCCATGACGAAGACCGCGCCGCAGATGACCACCGTGGCGACGGCGGCGAGGATGAAGAAGCGGGTGCCGGTGGCCATGCCGACCGCCATCGCCAAAAAGATGAAGCCGACGTCGCGGGTCTCCTTGACCGCGTTGCGGAAGCGGATGATCGAGAGCGCGCCGACGAGCGAGAAGGCGCGGGCGATGTTCGAGCCGACCACGAGCATGACGACCGCGACGATCATGCCGAGCAAGACGAGGGTTTGCACGTAGCTCTGGCTGTAGGAGACGCCGCGGTGGGTGGCGCGATAGACGAAGCCGATGAAGGAGCAGAGGGCGAAGGAGAGGATGAGGGAGAGGGCGATGTCGGCGACCGTAAAAGTCCCGGTCAGATCTTCGAAGTTCGAGAGGAAATCGGGCAGCATGGGTTCCTCCAGGATCGAGATCAGAGATCAGAGGTCAGAGTTCCGAGCCGTTGGTGCTGGTGCTGTGGAAGGCCGAGCGCGGCGCGAGGCCGAACGCCTGCACGCACTGGCAATACTTCGAGATGCGCGTGACGCTGAGGTTGTTGCGCGCGACCAGCTCGGTGAGCCAGTAGGGGACGCGCTCGTTGACCTTGATCTCCACCACCGAGAGGTGTGGCTGCACGATGAAGCGGTGCTCGGCGGGCAGGCGCAGGTCGAGGTCGCGATCCCGGCCGCGCACGCGGCTGTCGATGGTCACGCGCAGCCCGCTCTCCTCGTCGCGCCCCAGGTAGGCCTCGCGGACATAGCCGACGACCGCGACCGGGCGGAGTTGGAGTTGCCCGGTCAGCACCAGCATCTCCTCGATCACCGGCCGATCCTGCGTCTCCCAGGAGACGGGTTCTTGGCCGTCGCAAAGGCGCAGCGCGTCGGCGTAGCCGAGGCGTACGCGGCGCTTCTGCGTGACCCGGTTGACCCGCTGCTTGATCTCCACCCAGACCGGGGTGTCGTCGGTCAGTTCGTCGGGCGTGCCGTAGTGGCGGATGCGGAGCTTGCGGCGGAAACGCTCGCCGTCGATCTTCTCCCAGTAGAAGCGGAGGTCGCGGGTGTCGTAGTAGCGGCTCCAGATCGGGTAGAAGCCGTCAATGCCGTGCGGATCGCGGTCGAGCTTCGCCGCCAGCTGGGTGCGGAAGCTCTCCACGAGGCGGCGGTCGGCGATGTACTTCAACTCGAAGCGGTTGAACGCCCGGATCGCCGCGAGACCGCCCGCGCGCGAGGGTGGGGGGATCGTGGGTTGGGGCTGCTGCCCCGAATCAGGGGGCGCTGTCGTTGTGGCAGTCACTCGCTCCCTCCGGTGGATGTGAAAGAAACTGTGGTCAGTGGATTTTACGTCCCGTTGACGTTTGTGGCTACAGGGATGTACTACCCTCCTGCCCGGTGCAAGGAGGGCCTTCCTCCGTCCGCTGTCGCTCCTGACGCAATGGTAGCCGCCATTACTGAAGAAATAAGCGCATCCCGATGAAGGAATGATGAAGAGACGGCGAAATGCGGGGAATGCAGGGAGGTTTTCTACACAAGCGCCGCTCGCTGGGTTGACAGGGTAGAAAATGCGTTCTACCTTTCCCGCGCGGCGACGCGGATGCCGTGAACTTAAAGGAGGGCTGGATGGTGGACGAGCAGGCGTTTGCGCAGTTCACGGAATCGCTCCACGAATTGCTGGAGGAGACATTCGAGAAGGTGCAGGGGCGCTATCTCGACCGGGGCACGTCCCTGTTCGAGACGCTGGCGACGATCTCCGCCGAGGAGGCTTCGCGCCCCATCTCGGCGGCCTGCGCGAGCCTTTCCGCCCAAGTGGAGCACACGCGCTTCTACCTGGAGGTCTGCGCCCGCTATGCCCGGGGCGAGCAGGTTGGCAAGATCGACTGGGACGCGACCTGGCGGCTGGTCCACGTCACGCCCGACGAGTGGGAGGCGCTGAAGGGGCGGCTGAACGACACCTATCAGGATCTCCTTGCCGTGTTGCGGATCCCCGCGACCTGGGAGAGTGAGTTTGCCATCGGCGGGGCGATGAACGCGCTGGTCCACAGCGCCTTCCATCTCGGCCAGATCCGCCAGGCGCTCTGCACGATCAAGAACTAGGCGCGAATGCCGATGGGGTGGCGCGATGGTGACGTTTGAGACGGTGCGGCAGCTGGCGCTGGCGCTGCCCGAGGTGCAGGAGGGCACGGCGTATGGCACGCCAGCCTTTAAGGTGCGGAAGAAGACGTTCGCCCGGGGGCGCGAGGAGGGGGTGCTCGTCGTCTGGTGCGACCTCGTCTACAAGGATGTCCTGCTCAATCGCAGCCCGAGATCTACTTCACCACGCCGCACTACCAGGTTCCCGGGCGGGGGGGTCTCCATGCAGGTCGCCTTCGCTCGTGGCTCCGCGTCGTTCGCGGTGTTCGGGGCCATTGTAGCGAGGGGGCGGGGGATGGGCAACGCGAGGAATGGAGAATGGAGAATTGAGAATTGAGAAAGAGGAAGTACGAACGACGAACGACGAAGTATCGAGCACCGACGCACCCCCGCACTCACCCACTGACCCCCTCGTTCCCTCTCACGACTCACAACTCACGACTCACGACAGGAGCGCAGCGATGTCCCATACCTGTCCGCAGTGCGGCGCGAGCTATCCCACGGATGAGACGTGCGAGGATCGCTTCAATATCAGCCAGGTGACCGAGTTGGAGCGGCCGGGATATTACGCGGTGCATCACTTCTCGGTGCCCTGCTACATGTTGCAGCACAATGGGTACTCGCGCCGGGGGTGGCTAGAGGTCTATACGCTGCTCGCGGAGTTTGTGGGCGGGCTGCACCCGGACGAGGCGCGGGCGCGCGTCCGCTCGGAGGTGGGCAGCAACAAACGCACCTGGAGCTTCACCAGGGGCGAGAAATTGGCCGGGGTGGCGGGGATCGCCTGGACCCGCACCATCGCCGATGTGCGCCTCGACACCGCCGAGCATTATTGCGCCGATGTGCGCGCCTGGGCCGCCAGCATCATCGCCGACGCCGGGGAGTTGGTGCGGGCGAGCGGTGAGGCGTAGATTCCGGTCGTTACTGCCCGCTGCGCTGCTCCCAGAGTTGGCGCGTCAACTCGGCGTGACCGATGTGCTCGGCCGCCTCGGCCACGCTGTGCGCGGCGAAGCTGAAGCGCGGACGCGGCGAGCCGATCGGGCCGGAGACGGTCTCGGTCAGATCGAGCGCATCGAGTTGTGTCAGCAGTTTCCGGCGCGCTTCGGCCGCGCTATCGAGCAATCCGAGCAGTTCATCGTGGGTCGCGGGATCGTTGTGCAGGCCGCGCGTGCGCTCGTCGATCGGCAAGGTTGGTGGATTGCCGAGCGCCATGTTCAGGATGAGTCCTTGCCCGAAGGTGACATGCCGCACGATCATCGCCAGGGAATTGGTCGTCTCGTCGCCCGGACGCCAGTTCAAGCCTTCGGCGGGCAGCGCCCGCACGACCGCCCGATAGCGTTCCCAGTGGCGATCGAGGGCTTGTTGCGCATATTCGATCAGTGGTTGCATCGCACCCCTCCCCGTGCCCTGCGCTACTGCACCGCCGCATGGTGCTGTCCTGCTACTGTACCATTCAAGATAGTCAGACGACGTGTCAGGGTAGCGTATCCTGAGAGCGTGGAAGCGCCTACTCTTTACTAGAGGGAGGTGGCGAAATGACCGCACTGACACCCAAAGAAGAAATAGGACCCAATCGCTATCGCTTTACCGTGGAGCAGTTTTATGAGCTGGCCAAGGTAGGTATCCTGGCTCCTGATGAGCGGGTCGAACTGTTCGATGGTGCAGTTCTCACGATGGCTCTTCCCAGCCCCGAGCAGGGGTATGCCATTGCCAATCTGAACCGCTTTGTGATGAAGCATACTTCCGAAGAGATGCGTGTTGACGTACACAATCCCATTCATCTTGACCAGCACAACGAGTCGCGACCGAGCCTTTGCCTTTCGCGACGACGCTCAAATCAATACGCCCATCCGATGCCGGGGGACCTCCTGTTCGTTGTTGAAGTTCTCGACGACACACCCAATTGCGTCCGAAGCGCCAAACTCCCCCGTTACGCCGCAGCAGGCATCGCTGAGTCATGGCTCTTCGATGTGAGTTCGTGGTCCCTCGAACGCCATACCGATCTGCGCGATGGTGTGTACCAGCAGATTGCCCGCGCCGAACGCGGCCAGTCGCTTGCCTCCACGACCCTCCCTGCGATCACCCTTGCGGTGGACGACCTGTTGCGCTGATCCACGTCCCGCCCCTCTCGAAATGCGCAGGCTAACGGCGCGGCTATGGCCATCGGCCATAGCCGATATTGTCTATTCTTGACAACCTATCCCCGTTTCTAGACAATGCGGCCATTGGCCTGTTGTCTTGCATTGCCTGCACTGTGCATATGAGAGGGAGTGTCGACGATGACCAGCAACCCCTTTGGCTCGCTCGAATGGCGCTCGATTGGCCCCCACCGGGGCGGTCGCGTCGTCGCCGTCGCCGGGCACCCGACCGAGCGCGCCACCTTCTACTTCGGCGGCTGCGCCGGGGGCGTCTGGAAGACCACCAATGCCGGGGCGCTCTGGGAGAATATCACCGACGGGCAGTTGAAAACCTCGGCAGTCGGCGCGATCGCCGTCTCCGATTCCAGCCCGAACATCATCTACGTGGGCATGGGCGAATCGACCATCCGCTCGAACGTCTCGCACGGCGACGGCGTGTACAAGTCGAGCGACGGCGGGCGCACCTGGGCGAATGTCGGGCTGAAGGATAGCCGCCACATCGGCGACATCATCATCCACCCGACGAACCCGAACATCGTCTACGTGGCGGCGCTGGGGCACGCCTGGGGCACCAACGAGGAGCGCGGCGTCTTCCGCACGACCGATGGCGGCGCGACCTGGCAGAAGGTGCTCTACGTGTCGAACCGCGCCGGGAGCACCGACCTGGCGATGGACCCGAACAACCCGCACGAGATCTATGCCAACATCTGGCAGGCGCAGCGCTACCCGCACACGATGCTGAGCGGTGGCGACGACTGCGGCATCTGGAAGTCGGCGGATGGCGGCGACACCTGGACCAACATCACGCGCAATAAGGAAGCGCCGCAGGGGCGCTCGGCAAGATCGGCCTGGCTGCTTCGCCCGCGAAGGCGGGCGCGTCTGGGCGCTGATCGAGGCCGAGGAGAAGAGGGCGTCTATCGCTCCGATGATGCAGGCGCGAACAACGCTTAGTGGGAGAACCCCGACCTGCGTCGCCGCCCCTGGTATTACATGCACATCTTCGCCGACCCGCCGACGCCGATACCACCTACATCTGCAACCTCGCCTTCTGGAAGTCGACCGACGGCAGCAAGAACTGGGAGATCATCGACGCCGCACGGCGACAATCACGCGCTCTGGATCGACCCGAACGACACCAAGCGGATGGTGCAGGGGAACGACGGCGGGGCCTGCGTCTCGTATGACGGCGGGCGCACCTGGTCCACGATCCTGAACCAGCCGACCGCGCAGTTCTACCACGTCACCGACAACCAGGTGCCGTATCACGTCTACGGCTCGCAGCAGGACAACTGGGCGATGCGCCTGCCGAGCATCGGCTTTGAGGGCGCGATCAGCTGGAAGGACTACGTCGAGCCGGGCGGCGGCGAGTCGGGCTACATCGCGGTCAGCCCGAAGCCGCCCACAAGGTCTACGGCGGCGGCATCGGCACCGGTCTGGGCCACGGGCGGCTGCTCGCCTGGCACCCCGAGACGCGGCAGGCGCGCAACGTGACCGTCTGGCCGGAGGTTGTCGGCTTCGGTGCGGGCGCGATCGCGATGAAGTATCGCTTCCAGTGGACCTTCCCGGTGGAGTTCTCGCCGCACGACCAGGACGCGATCTACGCCTGCTCGAACCACATCCACCGCTCGACCGACGAGGGGACGACCTGGGAGACGATCAGCCCCGACCTGACGCGCAACGATCCCGACAAGATCCAGTCGAGCGGCGGCAGATCACCGACGACAACAGCGCGAAGAGATCTATTGCACGATCTTCGCCTTCCGCAGTCGCCGCACGAGGCGGGGGTCTTCTGGACCGGCTCGGACTGCGGCGTGGTCAACATCTCGCGCGATGGCGGCAAGAACTGGACGAACATCACCCCGGCCGACCTGCCGGAGTGGTCGCGGATCACGATCCTCGAGCCGTCGCCGTTCGACAAGGCGACCTGCTACCTCACGCCACGCGCGCTACCAGTCGGACGACAACCGGCCCTACCTCTACAAGACGACCGACTACAGCGCGACCTGGAAGGCGATCAATGGCAACCTCCCGGCCCGGATGAGTTCACGCGGGTGATCCGCTGCGACCCGGTTCGCGAGGGGCTGCTCTATGTCGGCACCGAGACTGGCGTCTACGTCTCGCTGGACGACGGCCTGACCTGGGAGTGGCTGGAGTCGAACCTGCCGGTGGTGCCGATCTGGGATCTGGTGGTGAAGGGGACCGACCTCGTGGCGGCGACGCACGGGCGCTCCTTCTGGATCCTGGACGACGTGACGCCGCTGCGGCAGCTCGCCGAGGCGCGCAACGGCAGCGCGACGCGCCTCTTCCAACCGCGCGACACGACCCGTTTCCGGCTCTACGGCTCCGCGCCTTCGGGGCGAAGAGCCAGACGATGGCGAACTACAAGATGACCGGGCCGGTGACGGTCGCCTACCACTCGCGCCCGACCCCGCAGGGGACGATGACCGAGGATTTTCTGGACGCGGGCAAGAATCCGCCGGACGGCGTGATCGTCCACTACTTCCTGCCGGAGAAGCCGGAGGGCGACGCTGCGCTTCCTCGACGAGAAGGGGAACGAACTCCGCTCGTTCACCAGCGACGCGAAGGATATCAAGGTGCCGGTGGCGGTGGGCCATGAACCGCTTCGTCTGGAACATGCGCGAGGCGAAGCCGACCGACCTGAAGGACGAGGGTACGCCGGGCGACGTTTTTGCGGCGATGCTCGCCGAGATCGCCGCGCCGAAGGCGTTGCCTGGCCCCTATCAGGTCGAGTTGAAAATCGGCGAGACGGTGCTGACGCAGCCATTCAACATCGTCCACGACCCGCGCCTCCCGGCGAACGTGGCAGGCTGAAGAAGCGGTACGATCTGAAGGTGCTGATCCGCGACAAGACCTCCGAGATCCACCAGGGGCTGAACCGGCTCCGCAGCATCCGCAAGCAGATCGAGCAGTGGGAGGAGCGCGCCGAGGAGTCAGGCGGCGGCAGCGACAGTTCAAGGAGGCGGCAAAGGGGCTGAAGGCGCAACTGCTCGAGATCGAGGGCAAGTTCGTCAACCTCGACGCCAGCAAGTCGAAGCCGGGCGAGGCGCAGCGGAAGGAGAAACTCGGCGCGCTGAGCGGCATGATCGACGAGTCGGACGACATCGACGCGCAGCTCGGAAGGTCTACAGCATCCTCAAGGACCAGGCGGACGAGCAGTTGACCCAAACTGCACCACCTCGCCAGCGAGGATCTGGTCAGCTTCAGCAACGTTATCCGCAATTCGGGGATCCCGATCATCGTGGCGTGATCTCAGCGGGGGCGCGGGTTGTGGCCCGCGCTGGCAAATGTCGCGATACGGCAGGCCAGCCTTTGATCATCTCGCCTATTGCGTCGCGTCGATTGACCGCGCCGTCGGCTTCGATGACAAAAATATACACGCCATTCGCTGGTATGCGAATCCCAACACTTCCGTTGAATGCGCCGATCTCGTTCGCGGAGAGATCGACCAACTGTCCCTGCGTGTTGAGTAGCTTGACGATGAAGTTCCTCTTCCCGTCGTGGCTGAGGTTACGCGCAGCGAACCTGAATTGGCGGTAAAGAATTGAGTGATCTGTGCTATCGCCCCTCGAACTTCTGCGGCGGTGAGACGTTCTGCCCGAATTCGGCTGGGCCGGGCTGGAGCGCGTCGTTGTCCCACGCCCGGACGACTGCACGTTGAAGGTGTAGGTGCCCGCCGAGGGCACACGGATCGCGGTGGTCGATCGAAGCACGATCTCGTTCGAGAGAAGTTCGACCAGTTTGGCATCCTTGTCGAGCATCCGTACAATGAAATTCGACGACCCCGTGTATTGCAAGCGGAAGAAGGTCAGCCCGGCCTTTAGTTCGAGGGTCGGCGCTTGTGTTCCCCGCCCAGTTAGTGCTGCGGCATGGCAGCGGGGAGCAGGCGGCCAGGCGGGATCGGCGTGCTGGTTGGAGCGCGAGTGGGAGTAGGCGGGACTGGCGTATTCGTGGGTCGTGCGGTGCTGGTCGGTGCCGGAGTGTCGGTCGGGCGAACGGTCGCGGTCGCGGTCGGTGCGATGCTGGCCGTAGCGCTGGCCGTGGCACTGGCCGTTGGGGCCGCGCTGGTGACGGTGCTGGTAGGAGCCTGCGTGGCGACGGCAACCGTCAAGGGCATTTGTGGCTGTAGCGGGTGGCGAGGTAGGGGTGGTTGAGCGGGAGGCGAGCATGGGCAGGATGAGCAGCAGGCTGATCAGGAACGGGGCGTACCTTCTCGCAAGAGCCTCCTTCGCATGACAACAACACCGATTGATGCTAACACATCAGTAAAGAAGACGAGGGAGTTCGCTGCCAACTGCGCCGCACTTATGTGCAGAACCTTATGAATTCGCAGGGGAGGGGAGGGGCCTCCGGGTGTCGTTCTGAGCAAGGCGAAGGATCCGTCCTTGTCTTGTCGATGCTCGTGCCTGGTTTCGTTGCAACTGGCCGTGACCAGGCAACTTGCGCCCGTTCCGCCGCTACGGCATAGTAGCGCCCATCATCGGCGGGTGGGCGGCATTATGCTGCGTGGAAGGGATGGCGCATGGCGACATACGCGATGTACGAGACGATGCACCGGCAGCCGGACGATGTGCGGCACTTGCTCGACACCGGCTGGCCCGCTGCGGAGGAGGCCGCCGCGCGCCTGAGCGACGCCCCGCGCATCTTCGTCGTCGGGATCGGCACCAGCTTCCACGCCGCCCAGGTCGGCGAGGCGCTGCTGCGCGCCGCCGGGAGCGAGGCGTATGCCGTCGGCTCGTTCGACTTCGTCACCTATCCGCCGGTGCTGCGCCCCGGCGACGCCGTGATCGTGATGGCCCATCGCGGCACCAAGACCTACTCGGCCCGCGCGGTCGAACTGGCGCAGGCGGCCGACGTGACCTGCATCGGCATCTCCGGGCAGGACTCGAAGTTCGCCGATAGCGGGGCCGATCTGGTTCTGCGCACGACCGCGCAGGAGCGCTCGGCCGCCTTCACCGCCAGCCACCTCGGCGCGATGACCGTGCTGGCGCAGGTCGCGACCGCGCTGGCCGAGCGGCGCGGGCTGGCGGTCGCGGCGGAGTGGCGCGAGGCGCTGGCCGCGCTCCCGGCGCAGATCGAGGAGGTGCTGGGCCGCGAGGCGGAGGTGCAGCAGATCGCCGATACGATCGTCGCGGCCGGGCGGCGCGTCTACGTGATCGGGGCAGGGCCGAGCGCCGTCACCGCGACCGAGGCGTCGCTGAAGGCGCGCGAGACGGCCTACATCACGATCGATGGGATGAGCCTGGAGCAGTTCCTGCACGGCCCGATCGTCACGGTCAACGAGAACGACCAGATCATCGTAATCGCCGCCGATGGCCCGGCGATGCCGCGCCTGAAGGAGATCTGCGCCGCGCTGCGGATCATCGGCTCGCCGATGTGGGTCGTTGGCCGCGAGGTCCCCTCGGCCGTCTTCTCCACCCACTTCGAGTTGCCCGCCACGCCCGAGCCGATCGCGCCGCTCCTCAACGTCGTGCCGGTGCAACTGCTCGCCTACTACTTCGCACTGGCCAAGGGGACAAATCCCGATACGTTCCGCCGGGATGACCAGAAGTATCTGGCGGCGTTCACCAGCCTGGCGTTGTGATCGAACGGGCGAAGGGGCGAACGGGCGAACGGGCGACATCTTTCGTGTAGGCCATTGCTCTTCGGAACGAGATTCCCCACTCACGACTCACGACTCACGACTCACGTCTCGTCAGGAGGCCACCGTGGACTTCGAGTATTCGCCGAAGGTCAAGGAGTTGCAGAAGCGGGTGGCCGACTTCATGGAGTTGGTCGTCTACCCGAACGAGCGGGTCTTTCACCGGCAGCTGGCCGAGGGGGCGTCGCGCTGGGCGATCCCGCCGATCATGGAGGAGATGAAGGCGCAGGCGCGCGATGTCGGGCTCTGGAATCTCTTCCTGCCCGAATCGGAGCTTGGCGCGGGGCTGACCAATGTCGAATACGCGCCGCTGGCCGAGATCATGGGGCGCTCGCACATCGGCCCCGAGGTGTTTAACTGCTCCGCGCCCGACACCGGCAACATGGAGGTGCTGGTGCGTTACGGCACGCCGGAGCAGCAGGCGCGGTGGTTGAACCCGCTCTTGGCGGGGGAGATCCGCTCCTGCTTCTCGATGACCGAGCCCGATGTCGCCTCGTCCGATGCGACGAATGTGCGCATGAACATCGTGCGCGATGATGATGAGTATGTGCTGAACGGGCGGAAGTGGTGGAGCTCGGGCGCGGGCGACCCGCGTTGCAAGATCGCGATCGTGATGGGGCGCACCAACCCCGATGCCGCGCGTCACGAGCAGCAGTCGATGATCCTGGTGCCGCTCGACACCCCAGGGGTGCAGATCGAGCGCATCCTGCCGGTTTTCGGTTACGACGACGCGCCGCACGGCCACGCCGAGATCCTGTTCAGCAATGTCCACGTTCCGGCGGAGAACATCATCTGGGGCGAGGGCAAGGGGTTTGCCATCGCGCAGGGGCGGCTCGGGCCGGGGCGCATCCACCACTGCATGCGCTCGATCGGCATGGCCGAGCGGGCGCTGGCGGCGATGGTGAAGCGGGTCAAGAGCCGCGTGGCGTTCGGCAAGCCGCTGGCCGAGCAGGGCGTTGTGCAGGAGTGGATCGCCGACTCGCGGATCGAGATCGACCAGGCGCGCTACCTGACCCTGAAGGCCGCGCACATGATGGACACGGTCGGCAACAAGGAAGCCCGCGCCGAGATCGCGATGATCAAGGTTGTCGCGCCGAACGTGGCGCTGCGCGTGCTCGACCGCGCCATCCAGGCCCACGGCGCGGCGGGGGTCTCCGATGACTTCTTCCTGGCGCAAGCCTGGGCGAACCAGCGCACCCTGCGCCTCGCCGATGGCCCGGATGAGGTTCACCGGGCGGCGATTGCGAAGCTGGAACTGCGGAAGCATTGACGAGTCGTCAGTCGTCGGTCGTCAGTCGTCAGGAGGTGGGCGTGGCGAGTGACTTTGTGCCGGGACTGCGGGTGAAGGTTGCCGATGGGCCGTTCCGTGACTTCCTTGGTACGGTCGTGGAAGTTGAGGCCGAACGGAGGGTGGTGAGGATCGCCGTGCGTTCTTTGGTCGCGATATTGTTCTCGACCTCGACTTTTCGCGTGTCGTGCCGGTGACAACTCTGGCAGGGATGGTTTCACCTATCTGATCGATGACGTAGGCCGCACGTTCCTCTGCGGCTGTGTGGCCATCATGCTTGCGCCGTTGAGTGTGACCAGGATGCCCACGAACGCTGCGCACAACAGATCTGGCAGATAGCCGAAGTGGTTTTCGTGGACCCTTTGTGTCGCTCTGCTCCTGCAACGCGTGATCCCGATGTCGCTGCCGCGCGCCTATGGTCTGGCCTGGATCATTGGAGGCGGGGTGCTCGCTGTGATCGGTGTGGCGATCATCGCTTGGTCGGCAGGAGTTGGCTCGGCGGGCAACCGACCGATCCCGGCCATCCGACGACCAACATCGTGACCTCGGGCGTCTACTCGCTGTCGAGGAATCCGCTTTACCTCGGGGCGACCTGTTTCCTCGCAGGCGCGGCGCTTGCGTTCAACCTGCCCTGGGTGCTTGATCCTGTTGCTGCCAAGCCTTGTCCTGTGCCACTTCGTGCTGATCGCGCCGGAAGAGCGCTACCTGGCCGCCAGGTTCGGCGATGAGTATCGCGAGTACGCCCACACGGTCAATCGCTGGCTCGGACGTGGCCGCAAACGTGCCGTGCCCGCCGCTGGGCATGACACAGGCGGCGGGCGATAGGCGAGTGGATCGAGGCGGCGGAGCGCGCATCGCGCTCGGGCCTCTCTTCTCTGACGACTGGCGACTGACGCCTGACGACTCACGACTACGGGACTGGCTCGCTCGCGGGAACGCCCACCTGCGTCACGTTGCGCGCGGGGACGTAGCTGCTGCGGAAGGTGACGTCGCGCAGGACGTTGCCCGCGCCGTCGCGGACGACGATGTGGTTGGCGGCGTCGAAGCCATCCTCCGCGTGCTCCACCAGGAGCGTTTGTCCGGCGGGCAGATCGTGGGTCTTCTCGTAGACCATGGTCCGGTCGGCCGGGCGAGGGTTGGTGATCACCGGCGGGTCGATCTGCACCTGCCAGCCGGGATCCTTCCCGTGCACAGCGACGTAGACCCGGCCATTCTTCGGCACCGCCTCGATCGCCAGCCAGTTGCCGGTGGTGTTGCGGAACTTGAAGTCGACCTTCGACTGGTCGTCCACGGTCGCGTCGAGCCCTGGAGACCGGAGGGGGGCAGGCCGTAGTTGGGGATCCAGTAGAGGTGCCAGTTGCGCTCCTCGACCGGCAGCCCGATGTGGTAGATCGGCTGGAAGAGGGTGGTCGCGACCTGGCAGATGCCGCCGCCGACCGAGCTGACCGTCTGCGCCTGACCGTTGGCGATGGCGATGCCGTAGGCCGCCTGGTAGCCATTCTCCACGGTCTGCGCGCCGACCGTCTCGTTGAACGAGAAGAGGCCGTCGGGCGGGATGAGCGCGCCGTTCAGCCGCTCCAGCGCCAGTTCGACGTTGTGCTTGCGGGAGGCGATCGAGTAGCTGTAGTCGGTGTCGCCGTATTGGAGCCGCTCGCCGATGACGATGCCCGCCGCCGCCGCGCCGTCGATCTTCGGCTTCACCGCCGTGACGACCGGGGCGAGCGTGCCGGTCGCGCCGAGGATCGCCGTCGCCAGCGCCTGCGCGGTCGGGTCGATCTCGACCTTGCGCCCGTCTTCCGGGGGCACGGTCGTCTGCACGGCACCGTTGAGCCAGCGGAATTGCGCATCGCGCGGGTCCTTGTCGATGCCATCGGCGAGATTGCCCGCCAGCACCTTCGCCTTCGCCGGATCGACGCTGATGCGCGCCTTCTCGGTGCCGTTCGGCGTATTCTCGATCTGCAGCAGCGGCAGGATGTCGCCCCGGTAGAGGGTGAAGGTGTATTCCTGGTGGGTGACGACAAGCGGCGTGTTGAGCATCGCGTCGAGCCGCTTGAAGGTCGGCTCCAGGTCGGCGGCGGTGACGCCGGGGGGCTGCGGCTTCATCAGCAGCGCCACGGTGGGGGCGCTGCCCGACGCGGCGGTGATGCCGAGCAATGCTTGCTCGATCCCGGCCAGCGTCGCCGACTCGTCGAGGATCGACCCGGCGCGGTCCGGCTCGATGGAGAAGCGGCCGTCGTTGCCCTGCACGATCCGGGCGTTGCTCGGCGGCGCGGCGACCTGGCCCGCCATGCCCTGGAGTGTCGGGCGGAAGGTCGCGGTGTCGATGGTCAGCACCAGGCGACCGCCATCCTCGCGGTAGCCGAGCGCCGCGCCGAGTTGATCGGTGCCGAGGTTCCAGCGCTGCCCGTTGTGCTCCAGCGCTAGCGGCCGGGCGACGATCGCCTGCGCTTGCGGCAGCAGCGTGCCCAATTGTGCCGCCGTGATCGCGGCGGGCACCGGTTCCATCCCGAGCGTGACTGGTCCGGCTTCGAGGCGCGAGGCGCGGTCGAGGATCGCCTCGCGGGTGGGGTCGGGGGAGATGCCGAGCCCCGCCTTGTCGGGCGCGATCGTCAGTTGGCCGGTGGTGGTGGTGAAGGCGGCGTTGGTCGGTGGGGTGGTTGCGGTGTCGGCCCAGGCGCGCAGGCGTTGGACCAGCAAGTTGTCGTCCAGCGCGGCGGGGAGGGTCAGATTGGCGGCGCGACTGCCGGGGAGCAGCGCCGCGAAGCCGCCGGTGAAGCGCTCCCAGCGGCTGTTGCCCCGGTGGGTCGCCAGCGCCCGCTCGACCGCCGTGGCGTAGTCGAAGGTCAGGCCGAACTCGTCGGGCGCGACCGACCAGGAGTGCCCGCCCTGCGGGGTGACGAACTGGAGCGGCTGCGCGGCGTAGTATTGCGCCGCGCCGCTGAGCCGGGCGATCGCCTCCTCGCGCGTCAGGCCGTCGAGCGCCACCCCGGCCACGCTGACACCGGGGAAGATCTTGCCGTTGTACTGGCTGGCGTAGACGGGCGAGGTGGCGAGTGCGGCGGGAGCCAGGAGCGCGGCGAAGCCGCCGAGCGCGGCCCAGCGGAGCGCGTCGCGCCGCGACAGGCGGCGGATGCCGCTGAACTGGGGTGCCTGCGCCGGTGGGGGGGGCGTGAGCGTGGTCGTTTCGGCGGTCGCGGCGTTGGGATCGGTCGTCGGTTCGGTGGTCGCGGTCATCGTACTCCGCGTGATGTCGTGGGGGTGCCGATCTGGGCGAGGGGAGCGTGGCGAACGCCGGGGTGGGACGTTGCTTGCTGGATCGACTCGCTCTGCCGCAATCGGCAAACCATTCTGTTCGTCGGGCGGCGATTGCCTGCACTTAAGGAAGGATAGCCGCCCGCTGCCGAGTATACCAGGGGTACCGTAGGTTGGCAGCGGCTTCCTCATTGACGCTGGGCACTACCTCCACTCGTTAGAACGTCGGCGCGGCGGAATCGTAACGGGGCGGTCGGGTAGTCGGGTAGTCGTCAGTGCGTTCGTGCGTTCGTGCGTTCGTGATGAGTGATGAGAGGGGGGTGGGGGTGGCCTGCGGGGGGCATTCTGACCCTGAGCAGAGCGAAGGGGAAGAATCGGTCCCCCTCGTTACTCGTTACTCGTTGCTTGTTGCTCTCCTGGCGACTGACGACTGACGACTGACGACTCTCGCCACACTCCTCTCTCCACTCTCTTCTCTCCTCACTCCTCGTCCCAGGCGCGCTCCGCGTTGCGGTGAGAACGGGTACAATGGTGGCCTGTGGAAAGTGAATCGTGGGAGGGGTGTGTCGATGTCGGTTTCGATCGATTTCAGTGATCCGGTGATTCAGGCTGATCCCTATGCGATCTATGCGGGGCTGCGGCGCGATAACCCGGTGGTGTGGAACGAGCGGACCTGGCTGGCTAGCCGGTATAGCGACATTACGACGTTGCTGAGCGATCCGCGGATGTCGTCGGCGCGAACGGATCAGACGTTCGCGGTCCTGCCGCCCGAGGTGCAGGAAGAGATGACGCCGATGCGGACGATCATGACCAACCGGATGTTGCTGACCGATCCGCCGAAGCACACACGCCTGAAAAACATCGTCAATAAGGCGTTCACGCCGCGCATGATCGAGAGTCGCCGGGAGCGGATCGAGCAGATCTGCCACATGTTCCTCGACCGCGTCGCGGAGCAGGGGCGGATGGATGTGATGGAGGATATCGCCTCGCCGCTGCCGGGGTGGGCGATCGCCGATATCCTGGGGGTGCCGGCCGACGAGCAGGGGTTTTTCACGCGCTGGGCGCGCGATCAGGTGCGGATCTACGACCGTGCGGGCGTGAGCCCGGCCGATCGCGTCAAGGTGATGCGGCAGGGGCAGCAGAGCATGTTGGAGATGCGCGCCTACCTGGAAGGGGTGATCAATGCCCGCCGGGAGGAGCCGCGCGACGATCTGATCAGCGAATTGATCGCGGCCGAGTCGGAGGGGGATCGCCTGAGCCAGGACGAGTTGTTCGCGATGTGCGTGGCGCTGCTGGTCGGGGGGAACAACTCGACCGCGCACCTGATCGGCAACGCCGTGCTGACGCTGATCCGGCACCCGGAGGCGCTGGCGCAGATCCTGGCCGACCCGGCGCTGATTCGCCCGGCGGTCGAGGAGGTGATGCGCTACGAGAGCCCGGTGCAGGCGACGAGCCGGATTATCAAGGAGGACATGGAGTACAAGGGGCAGCAGTTCAAGGCGGGGCAGGGGATCGTGGTCCTCTTCGGCTCGGCCAACCGCGATCCCGACCAGTTCCCTGATCCCGACCGCTTCGACATCACCCGCCAGCCGAATCGGCACCTGACCTTCGCGCACGGGCCGCACTTCTGCCTCGGCGCGTCGATCGCGCGCACCGTCTCGCAGGTCGGCATCCTGGCGACGATCCAGCGCTGCGCCGACATGAAGCTGGTGAACGAGAAGATCGAGTGGCTGGAGGGTTTTGCGTTCCGTGGCCCGAAGTCGCTGGAGGTGACGTTCCGGGCGGTGTGATCGCCTGGGGCGCTTGCAGCCACAATTTACGCTGGGTAGCGGCTGGTCGGCAAAAATGCCGACCAGCCGTTTTGTGTAGTGGTTGCTTGGGGTGGGGGTGCCGTTGGATTGAAATCCCGGCTGAAGGCGGCCTGCGGGCCGCCGCAAAGTCCGCCTGCGCGGACTGGAGCTTGGCGCTAGCGGATGGTGAAGGTCCTTTCCTGTGTCACACCAGCTTCGGTCCAGGTGATGCGGATGGTGAGGCCGTCCGCGAGCGCCTGTTGGACCAGGGTGGGGTCCATGCCTGCGGCGTCGAAGGTGATCGTGCCGCCGTGGCCGGAGAGTTGCCCCGGACCGAATTGGGCGTATGCCTGCGCCGGGACGGGATCGATGACGTGGGCAGCCAGGACCGTTGGCGGTTCGATCGTCACCCGCACGTTCTGCGCCGTGTCGCCGCCGCGATTGCCCAGCTTGAAGTAATAGTTGAGTTCGAGGTGATTACTGCGCCCGCCCTGGTGTACCTCACCGCCGACGGCTGGGTCGGCCGGGCCGCTTGATGCGGCTGTCCGGCACCTGTCGCCGTGGGGGACACGCTGGGGGTCGCGCTACTGGTGGCCCCTGCGATGGCTGGCGCGACGACCACCTGCCCGGCCAGTGTTGCGACGAGTTCGGCCGGGAGATCGCTCGCGGCGATGACGATGTAGCCCTCCGAGACCCAGGCCACCATGTTGCCCAGGCGTAGGTTGGGTTGATACGAGATCCAGGCGTCGCGGCCGTTGGCGAGCTGGATGGTGCGGTCGCCGAGCATGATTTCGTGCTGCGTGGCGAGTGCCGCCGATGGTTCATCCAGCGCGATGAGCAGGGTATGGCCTCCGCCCTGGTAGCGCGCGACTGCGTGGGTGCGCATGGCGATGGTCGTTGCGGGGAGGGGTGGGGAAGTGGGGAGTAGGCCGACTTCGATGGAGTCGCTCAATTCGGCGGGGGGCTGCGGCAGGTAGGCGAGCGCCCGGCCGGTCTCCTGTGCGGTCGTGGCGGGGTCTGCCGTGAGGTAGGGCACGGCGCAGTCCGGTGGCAGCACTGGCGCGACGATTGGCGCGCTGCCCTTCGGCCCTTCCGGGCGATAGACGCGGATCAGGGCCGACGCTGTCGTCGCTGTCCCGGCCACGGCGATGACGAACACGAGCAGCGCGACGGCGATCAGCGCGCGGGACCAGGCGGGGCGCGCGGGGAAGGCGAAGTGCTGCCACCAGCGCGGCCGTGCTGGTGGCAACTGCGCCAGGAGGCGCGCTTCGAGGGCGGCTTGATAACCGGGGCGGGCGGTGCGGAGGTCGGCAAGTTCCCGGTTGAGCAGGGTGGCGGCAGCGAGCAACGCCCGGTGCTCGGGATCGTTCGTCGCGGTGCCTGGGGTGTCGCCCCGTGTCAGGCGGTCGATGTCGTCGCTCAGGTGGCGCGCTTGCCGCGCCTGGCGGCGTGCGATCATGGGGTTACTCCTCGGCGAACTGCTGCCGCAGCTTCACGATGGCGCGGTGGACGATCTGGCCGACGTTGGACTCGGAGAGGCGGAGGATGGCGGCGATTTCCCGGTTGGTGAGTCCGGCGGCGAACTTGAGGCCGAGGACTTCGCGCTCGCGTTCCGCCAACCCCGCGAGGTAGGTGGTGAGACGCTGCCGTTCTTCGCGGCGCAGGGACTCCAGTTCGGGTGATTCGATCCAGAGGTGGGCGAAATCTTCGGCGGTCGCCAGTGGAGTGTCATGTCGCCGGGAGCGGTAGTGGTCGGTGATTGCGCGGCGTGCGATAGAAAAAAGTCAGGCGCGCAGGCGCTCGGGGTCGCGGATTGTGGCGAGTCGGCTCAGCGCCCGTTCGAAGACGTGGGCCGTCAAATCCTCCGCGAGATGGGGATCACCGACGCGGAAGCGAATGAAGCCGTAGAGTGCGGGAAAGAGGGCGGCGTAGGTGGCGGCGAAGCGCTCGGTAGCTGACTCCTCGGCTGTTCCGCCCGCTCTCATTTCAACCGCTTGGGGTTGCATCGCGGCCTCCTCGCTGCCTCCGCCATCGTAGCGCTGCTATTGCTGGAGACGGGGTGGGGGGAAAGTATGACACGGCTGGCGATGGATGAGGACGTGAGGGCGTGGGGGGGGGCACGAGCGGCAGATGGGTCAACGCACGGGTTGGCCCTCCCCGGATCCGGGGAGGGTTGTTGTGGTGGTGGCGGGGGCGATCAGACGGTGATCGCGCGCGTTTCGCCGGCGGCGATCGAGCGCAGGGTCAGGGCGGTGTAGTGGCGGCCCCAGAGTTCCTGGGTGCTGACTTCGGCCCCTTCGGCGCGCGGGGTGGTGCCGGGGGGGAAGAGGATGGTGGCGGCGGGCACGTCCTGGGTGGCGGAGAGCAGGTGCCCATTGCCGTGGCGGTGGAGGCGCAGGCGGTCGCGCGCCTCGGTCCAGGCGAGCCAGCGGTCGGCGGAGAGGATCGGCAGCCCCTCGCGCCGCGCGGTGTCCAGGTTCTCGTCGATCAGCTCTCGGGTGTAGGTGGCGTAGCTGACCGGGTGCGAGTTGATGGTGATCGGCGTGTAGAACTCGCGCGCGGCGCGGCGCAACAGGCGCGTCGTCTCGGTGATCGCCTGGTGGACCGGCCACTTCACGCTGAAGATCATCGAGGGGTGGATCAGGCATTCCTCGGTCCAGGAAGTCGGCTGCTGGAAGCAGTCGATCACCGTGCCGTCGGTATCGACGAAGCGGAGGGGGCGACCGGAGCCGCAGAGGTAGCCGAGACCGAAGGGGAGGCAGCTGCTGAGATAGTTGGTCTCCATGCGCACGCCCTCTTTCGCCAGCACGTGGGCGGCATCGACGTAGCCGAGCCAGCGGACGCAGTGATTGCGTAGCGTGCGCACCGGCCGGGCGTAGACGCGCTCGTGGCGCGCGATGTTGTCGCGCAGCATCGCGGGCATCGCCACCTGCTGGCCTTCGGTCGGCGGTGGCGGCTTGCGGTAGTCCGCTTCGAGGGCGGGGTGGGTGGAGAAGGTGTGCCCCTCGCCCTCCCACTCGGCGATCAGTTCCCTGGTCAGGCGGGTGTCGGGGACGACATAGAAGGTGCAGGTTGCGGCGCGTTCGCGCAGGCCGCGCACCAGCAATTCGAACTGATCGACCGTGGACCAGTCGTCGTCGCTCGTCATCACCATCGCGCCGCGCTGCGTCGCCTCGGGGTAGTACCAGAGCCGGGGATAGGGCGCGAGCAACTCGATGGTGCGCGCCAGGAGGGCGGTCTGCACGTCGGCCTGGGGGATCGCCTCGCGCTCGGCATCGAGTTGCCCGATGAAGAGCTCGCCCGGGCGATAGATGCCGTCGAGCCCGCCGAGGCAGAGGTCGGCGCGTTCCGGATTGCCCTGGCGCAGGCGGGCGATGGCGTGCGGCAGGTCGTAGGCCCAGAGGATCGCCTCACCCCGCCCCAGGCGCGACAGGACGACGCCGGGGATGCGATCCACCGTGAAGCGCGGCTGTTTCGCGCGGACTTCGGCGAGGATGGTCAGATCCGCGCCCTCGGTGGGGGTCCAGCCGGAGGCCGGGACGATCGTCTGCGTCGGGCCGGTGAAGAGCCCGGCGACGGCCGCGTGCCGGGGCGCGATGTGGAGGTAGCCCTCCACGATGCCGCGCTGGGTCGGGCGTAGCCCGAAGTGTTGCACCAACCCCGGGGCCGGGTGGAAGGCGATCAATTTGCCGCCGTTGCGGACATAGTCGGCCAGCAGTTGCGCCTGGGCCAGTGTGGTTGCCACGCGCGGCAGCAGGACCAGGTCGTGGTCGGCCAGCGTCTCGGCCCGCAGATGCGCCAGATCCCCCTCGGCGTAGTCGGCGAACCCTTCCAGCCGCAGCAACTCGACCAGGTAGCGGCTGTAGCGGCTATGCCGATCTCCCCGTGCGTGCAATACCAGCATCGTTCCCCCAGTTGTTGCGCTGATGCCCCCACCGTTCGCACATCCGGCTATCCATCCACCCGAGAGGTCTAACGCGCGACGTGTGTCAGTCGATTTCCGGGATCGCGACCGTGCCCCCGCCCTGCTGCGCGGATTGTAGCGCGCAGATCAGCGGCACGATCGACGCCGCCGCTTCGCGCGGCCCGATCAGTGTTTGAGTATCCTCGCGGATGGCGCGCAGGAGGTCCCGCGCCTGCTCAATCTCCATCGTACCATGCCCCAGGCCCTGCCCCAGTTCGCGCAGGACGCGCGGGTTGGCCCAGTTCGGCACGGTGACCGGGATCAGCCGCCGTGAGCCGGAGAGGCGGCTGTGGTAGAGGTAGTTGGTCGTCTCGTCCAGCGGTCGCCCCTGGTCGCGCGTGCGCTCGAAGCTTCCCTCGGTGCCGTAGACCGAGTAGTAGAGGCAGTAGGGGCGCTGCATGCCGTAGGAGACCGTGATTTTGGCCACCGCGCCGTTCGCGGCCTTGAAGAGGGCGCTGGTGGTGTGGATCGCGCCCCACTGGTTGCGCGCGGCGACATGATACGCCTGCGTCTCCACGAAGCGGACGCCCATCAGCCAGCGGAGGGTGTCGAGCGCGTGCGGCCCGCCGCCGAGCAGGGTGGTTTGCTGGGGTTCGCCGCCGATCCGCCAGTGGTCGGCGGGGCGACCCGCGACGATGTCGGGCATGTCGTGCAGATACTCGCCCTCGCCGTAGAAGATCTCGCCGAAGTCGCCGCCGGCGATGAGTCGCTGCACGTCGCGCAGGCAGAACGCGTAGCGGACCTGGTTGCCGAGGTGGTATTTCAGTCCGTGGCGGTCGGTGAGCGCGACGATGCGGGCGCACTCGTCAATGGTGAGCGCCATCGGGATCTCGGAGAGGACGTGCTTGCCCGCCGCCAGCGCGGCGATCGCCTGCTGGCCGTGCAGGTGGTCCGGCGTGGCGATGACGACGAGATTCACGTCGCGATCGGCGAGGAGGTGCTCGACGTGGGTGTAGTGGCGCGGGACGCCCTGCTCGCGCGCCACGCGCTCGGCCAGCGCCGCGTCGAGGTCGCAGACGGCGACGACGCGCGCACCGTCGAGCAGCTGGAAGGCGCGCAAGTGCGACTGCCCTTGCCCCAGGCCGACCACCCCCACGCCGAGCGCCTCTGGCATTGCGCCGTCTCTCCTCGTTACTCGTTACTCGTTACTCGCCGCGCAGCCCGGTGCTGACGGCGACCGCCACCTCGCGGGCGAGGGCGTAGGTCTCGAAGGCGACCTGGGCGGGGCGGGAGAGGCGCGAGAGGATGCGCCCTTTCGCCTCGGCGGAGAGCGCGGGGTTGGCCGGATCGGCACCGGCGGCGAGCGCCCGCGCGCCAAATTCCTGCATCGCTGCGGGGAAGGGGCACCAGTCGGCGATCAGCGGCGTCAGGTCGTCGGTCAGCAGCAGGCGACTGGCGAAGTCGTAGGTCAGGTTTTCCCAGAGTGCGGCGTGATTGCCCGCGCAGCCCAGGTGCGCGAGCAGCGTGGCACCGTTCGCGATCTGGAGTTCGCGCATGAGGTCTGGAACCGTGCGGCAGGAATGCGCCCGCATCGCCGCACCGAGCGCGGCGGTTGCGTCTGGGGCGACTTGTCGGCTCATCCGTCTGATCAGGCACAGCGACCATCATAGCCGGGCGTGGCGTTGGTGCGCTGATACTCCTCTCTCTGGCTATTGTATGGCTAGTACGCCAAAATGCCAAGTGATAGTACTTTAGTCCTGTACCAGGGTGCGCACGTACGCGGATGGGCCTTTCGCCCTGTGGTAGCGATGTACCGCTGTGCTACACTTGCCGACGATTATTCTTCCCCCGCAGCGGCTTGCTGTTCGCTTGCGCGGACGCCGCCCGGGGGCTATTGGGGAGGTGCGAAAAGACCCCCTTGTTCAAACGACGATCGCGCGGTCGTCCGTCGGACCAGGCCATTCAGCAAGGCCCCACCTGGCGACGGATCGACCTGCACCTGCACACTCCCGGCTCCAGCGATTATCAAGAGCCGCGAGCGACGTATCTCGATGTACTCCAGAAGGCTGAGGCGCGCGGCCTCGATATCATCGCTTTCACCGATCACAACACCGTCGCGGGCTACGCCGCGTTGCGCCGCGATATCTCGCAACTCGAGTTTCTGGAGGCGAACAACCGGCTCATGCCGGAGGAGACGCGCCGCCTGCATGAGTACCGGCGGCTGCTGAACAAGATCCTGGTGCTGCCCGGCTTCGAGTTCACGGCGACGTTCGGCTTCCACATCCTCGGCATCTTTCCGCCCGAGACGAGCGTGCGGAAGCTGGAGCATGTGCTCCTCGAGCTGAGTATCCCCGAGGAGAAGCTCGATCTCGGCAGCAGCGAGGTTGGTGCGACGACCGACGTGCTGCGGGCTTACGAGATCATCGCCGAGGCGGGGGGACTCGTCATCGGCGCGCACGTTAACTCGACGCACGGCATCGCGATGATCGGCCTGGGGTTCGGCGGGCAGACGAAGATTGCCTACACGCAGGACCCGAACCTCCACGCGTTGGAGGTGACCGACCTGGAGAGCACCACCCGCCGCGCCACGTCCCGCTTCTTCAACGGCTCGAAGCCGGAGTATCCGCGCCGGATGCACTGCATCCAGGGTTCGGATGCGCACCGGCTGACGCGCGACCCGCAGCGGCCGGAGAAGAACCTCGGCATCGGCGACCGCTGCACCGAGGTGCTGCTCCCCGAGGTCGGCTTCGAGGCGCTGCGGGCGCTCTTCGCCTCGACCGACTTCAGCCGCACCCGGCCCGCGCGTGCCCCGGAGCAGCACCCGTTCGACCCGCTGATGGCCGCGCGCCAGGAGGGGGCGACGATCGTGCAGTCGTTCCACGACACGCCTGGCCCGCCGCGCATCAGGGTCAAGGCAGTGGTGCGCGACCTGGTCGCCTTCGCCAACACGAATGGCGGCACGGTCTACGTGGGGGCGAGCGCCAACGCGCAGGAGCCGATTCGTGGTGTGGAGGGTGCCAACGAACTGGTCGAGTTGATCAAGAGCGAGTCGGCGCGGCAGGTGGTGCCGCCGCTCGCGCCCGACATCGAGACGCTGACGCACGAGGAGAAGGCGGTGCTGGTCGTGACGGTGCCGAGGGGCACCGAGACGCCCTACGCGCTCGAACCGGGCTACATCTACGTGCGGCAGGAGAGCGAGACGGCGCTCGCGCTGCGCGACGAGATCGTGCAACTCGTGCGTGCGGCGCTCGCGCCCGACACAGTCGGCTTCGATCCGAGCACGGCGTTGCGGCCCCGCGCGGTCGTCAGGCCGCAGGAGGAGCCGGAGCCGGAGGAACTCCCTGTTCGGCCTGCGCCACTGCCGCCCGCGCCGGTCGCCCCGGCATCGCAGGTGCTTGCCGCGCCGCCGGTTGCCGCTGCGCCGCAAGCGTTGCCGCAGGCGATGCCGCAATCGATGATCCGACCGGCGATCCCCGCGCCCCCGCCGCGCGTGGCGCAGCAGGTCGCGGTGAGCGAGGCTACCGCCGCCGAGCAGGAGCGCCAGCAGGATCGGACGCCGGTGCCGCGCACGGGCGTCGAGATCATCGCTTCCATCGAGCGCAACGGCATCATCTTCCACACCGTGCGCGACCTGCGGAATCGGCGCGTGGTCCGCAACGTCACGCGCGAGTCGGCCCGGCGGCTCTGGCGCTACGCCATCCTCCAGGTCGAGGAGCACGAACTGCGGTCTGAGGATGTGGCCTGGGACACGACCGACCCGCGTCGGGGCTACTGGAAGGGGTATCGCCAGCCCGAGGGGATGCGCCGCTACAATCTGGTCTACCGCGAGCCGCAAGGGCCGCGCAACGGGGCGGAGCCGACCGACCGCCTGCGCGTCTTCTACGGCGTGACCGAGGATGGTATCGACGACCGCTGGCGGGCGGTGCTACCGCCCGAGAGCGTGCCGCTGGAGACGTACTACGACGAGCCGTTGCCGCCCGCAGATATGCCCGCGCCGGTGGGGGACCCGCCCGCGCCCCGGTTCGCCGTCGATACGCAGCCGGACTGGCCCCCGATCAGCGAGTACGCGTCCGCACCCGCACCCGCGTATGCGCCGCCGCCGGTGGCAGACATGGCGCTGCCCGAGCCTGAGCCGGTGTTCGTGGCCGAGCAGTCGGCGATGGACCAGGACGAGCCGGTGGCCGAGGTTGCGTCTGCTCCCGAGGCGGCACCATCCGCGCCGAAGCCGCGCAGCAGGGCGCGTGGCCCGCGCCGCCGCGCCGCTGCACCGAGCGTCGAGGCTGAAGCCGCCGCGCCGCCTGCCGAACCGGAGTACATCGCACCGGAGTCGGTCGCGCCCGTCGTCGTGGAAGCGCCGCCCGCGCCCGAGGCGATCGCTGAGGAGGCGGCCCCGGCGAAGCCGAAGCGCGCACCGCGCCGGAAGAAGGCGGCGGAGACCGCTCCCGCACTGACGGAGGCGGTGGCCGAGGTCCCGGTGCGGGCTGTGCCCATCGCGCTGGTGGCCGAGGTTGCGCCCGCGCCGGAACCGCCCGCGCCGCCCGAGGACACCGACTCCCGCGCCCGCGCGCCGGCGTCGCGCGCCGCGCAAGGCCGCAGCGGACGCCCCGCAGGCGGACTAACATTCGAGAGTCGCACAGGGAGCGGCGCGCGGCACTGCCGCGCGCCGCTCGTGTTGTGGATGAGCGCGGCGCGGGTTCGCCGCCGACGTGGCGGCATCCGCGTGCGTTGGCCGGGCACCGCGAACGTTCGCCGAAAGTACTGGTGGCTGTCCCGGTTGCTGGTGGGGTCCCGGTGCCTCTTTCCTATGCCGATATGATTGACCCGGCCAGCGGATGGGTCTATACTAGGGAGCGGGGGAAAGGCGTACCATCCAGCGTGGGGTACAAGGGATGAAGATTCTACTGCCTGTCGAGACTCCACCCATTTAAGCACCGTCTGCTTTCGGCAGCGGTGCTTTTTGTTTCTCGCTCGTCCCTCCCTGCGCAGATGGTGCGGATGTCGTGATCGCCGCCGGGTAGCGGCCGATGATCTCCAACCACATTCGGCGATGCTGGGCTGTCATGTTGGCGGCCCTGGGGCAATGGCCACAGATGATGCAGGAGGCGGTATGAACTCGAGCATTATCGGGAAGATCGACAAGGCCCGACGCTATGCGCTCGAACCGGAGCGGGTGCAGGTTGGTGCGCTGGTCGCGGCCTTTCGCGGCAGTCACGATGAGTATGAGTTGACCCTGGCGTCGGGGGCCTGGTCGTGCAGTTGCCATTTCTTCGAGACGCACGGGACCTGCGCGCACATTATCGCCGCGCAGCGCATTCTCGCCCCGATGCTGCCCGAAGAGGCGCGCTACGAGCATACCCATCTCGCCGCAGGGTACGATTCCGGCCTGATCGCCAAGCTCGATAAGTCGCGGCGCTATGCTCAGGAGCCCGACCGGCTCTCGATTCGCAGCCTGACGACCACGTTCCGGGGCAGCAACGACAACCACGACCTCGGTTTGCAGGGTGGTGCCTGGCGCTGCGCCTGCCATTTCTTCGAGGTCAATGGCACTTGCGCCCACAGCATGGCTGTGCAGCGCATCCTGGCACCGATGCTGCCCGAGGATGCGCGCTACGAGCAGACGGCGCTCACATCGGCCCACGTCGCCGAGCCCGTCCCGGCCCTGGTCTGACGCCTCTATCTCTGTGTCCCCAGGCACGGCTGCACTCGCGGCCGTGCCTTTTTTCGTGGAGATGATGGGGCGCTAGGACGAGGATAGCTGAGGTGAGGTGCTTCGCCTCCGTGCTCATTGTGCTCTCTTTGGTTTCCCCTTCACCGCTCCCTGCGAACAAGCTGCAAGGAAAAGAATGCGGCGACCCCGGATGGGTCGCCGCAATCGAGGGAGGAAGGGAATGGGAGAGGGTCCTACACTATGCTACGCACGCTTTGCTGAAGTGGATGCTCCCGCTGGCGCGAATGCGCGTATACTGTCGTTGCGGATCGAACCGATGGGGGAGGGACGAGATGCCAGCATCGCGCGCCAGCGGCGAGCCTGTGGAGGAGTCCACCAGCGCCTACACGACCACGCGCACGATCGATCTCTGGCGAGTGCTGCGGTTCGTCTGCGGCGTTCAGGGCGTCTACTATCTCCTGACCGGCCTCTGGCTGCTCCTCGATCGCTTTGTCGGCGTTCCCGGTCCCTGGTCGGTGACGCGGCTGACTGGCCGTGACTTCGGGAACGATGCCGTGGTCGGGCTGACCGCGCTGATCGGCCTCATCCTGCTTGTCTCGACGCAGCGCCAGCGCCCCGATGGCCTCTTTACCGGCCTTGGCTTTGGCACGGCGTTCGCCTTTTTCGTCGCCGAGTGGCGCTATCGCGGGCCGTTCAGTAATTGGATCTATCTTGAGTTGTTGGTCGAGTTGATCTTCATGCTGGCGCTCTTCGGCGCATTCTGGGCGGCGGTGATCGCCGACCGGCGGCGGCGCTGAGCGCAGCGTGCTTTGGCATGCGAAGGGCCTGCAACAACTGCATTCGGACCGGTGGCCGAGGCAGGCGGCTACTCCTTCGCGGCCTTCGACGCTTCCAGTCGCTCGGCGTAGAAGCCGCGATATTCGGGCGGGAGCAGGGCGGCGATTTCGAGCATGATCCGTTCGGTCGCGGCGTAGTGGTCCGGTTTCTCGCCGGGGCGGCGCTTGGGGAGGTAGAAGGGCTTGCCGATGGTGACGGTCACCGGGCGGAACCACCAGCGCTCGCCGGTGCGCTTGGTATCGAAGGGGAGGTTCTCGGTGCCGGTGATGCCGACCGGCACGATCGGCACGTCGTTGTTCTGGGCAACCATGGCTGCGCCCGGGTGGCCCTGTTGCAGCGTGTGGGTGGGGCTGCGCGTCCCCTCCGGTAGGATGCCGACCACCAGGCCTTCGTTGAGCAGGACCCCGGCGTGGCGGATGGCGGTGCGGTCGATCCCCTCGCGGTTGATCGGGAAGGCCCCGACGTTGCGGATGATGAACGAGGGGAGCCACTTCTCGAAGAGTTCGCGCTTCGCCATGTAGAAGACGGGGCGCGGGATCGCCGCATCGAGCGCGATCAGGTCGTAGTTGTGCAGGTGGTTGGCCACGATCAGCACTGGGCCGATGCGCGGCACGTTCTCCTGCCCGTAGATGCGATAGTGGATCGCGAAGTGCGTGACCGCGCGCACGAGATAGCGCGCGAGATGGTAGATGCCCCACTTGATCCGGCGGCTGGCCGTGTAGCGCGTTTTCGCGGGCGTCTTCGCGCTCATCCCTTATCCACCCCACTCCGCCAACACGCGGTCGATCGCGGCGAGCACGCCCGCGATGTCCACATCTTCGGTGTCGATCACCCGCGCATCGTCGGCCACGCGCAGCGGCGAGACCGCCCGGTGCGTGTCGATGTCGTCGCGGCGCTCGATGTCGGCCAGGACCGCGTCGAAGGGACGGACCAGGCCGCGATGTTCTTCGTCGATCTGCCGACGGTGGGCGCGTACGGATGGGCTTGCTTCCAGGTAGAGCTTCAGGTCGGCGTCGGGGAGGACGACGGTGCCGATGTCGCGCCCGGCCATGATCACACCGCCGCGCGAGGCCACCTCGCGCTGGCGCTGGAGCAGCGCTTGACGCACCGCCGCGTGCGCGCTGACGGCAGAGACGTTGCGCTCGACGTCCGGCGTGCGAATCGCCCAGGTGACATCTTCACCATCGAGCAATACTGTTAGCGTGCGCCCGTCGTTCACGCGCGGCGGTTCGACATCGATGTGGATCGCCGCGACCAGCGCGGCCAGCGCCGCCTCGTCGGTGAACGGGATGCCGCGCCGCAGGGCCGCGAGCGTCACCGTGCGATAGAGGACGCCGGTGTCGAAATAGAGATAGCCGAGGCGTTGTGCGAGCGCCTCGGCGACGGTGCTTTTGCCGGCCCCGGCCGGGCCATCAATGGCGATCGTGCGGGGGAGCGCCCGGTCGGCGTGGTCGGCGCGATCCGCCGGGTGCTGGCCGTGGTCCACCCTGGTCCGGTCGGCCGCCCCGGTTGCGCCCCTGGTCGTCCCGCTTGCGTCCTCCAGCGCCACCTTGTCCCTCCTGTTTGGGGCGTGGGCCGTGCTCACCGGCCGACTTGTGCCCTGGCGTTCGTTCTCCCGGTGCCGATCCGCGACCCTTTGCGCCCGATGGGCCTTTGGGGAGCGGTTTGCGCCCGCTGAGGGCGCGGGGTTCGTTGATGCGGCGGAAACCGGGCGTCTCTTCGTCGCCGCCCGGTTGCTCCGGTGTGCCGGTCTCCAGGCGAACCAGCAGCCGCAGGCGCTGCAACTCGCCCGCCGTGAGCGGACGGTAGGCGGCGGCGGGCAGCCCGGCGAGCGTGAGCGGGCCGAGGCGGACCCGCCGCAGGCGCTGCACCGGGTGGCCGATCTCTTCCATGATCCGCCGCACCTGGCGCCTGCGCCCTTCGTGGATGATCACGCGCAGCAGGGTTGTTTGTCCCGACTGTTCGAGTACCTCGACCTGCGCGGGGCTGGTGCGCCCGCCATCGAGCATGAAGCCGCCGCCCCGAATCTGGTCCAGCGCGCCGGGTGAGGGGGTGCCGGTGACGAGCGCGTGATATTCCTTGTCGATCCGGTAGCGCGGGTGGGCGATGCGGTTGGCGAACTCTCCGTCATTCGTCAGCAGCAGCAACCCCTCGCTGTCCATGTCGAGTCGCCCGATGGGGAAGACCCGGTCGCGCTGGTCGTTGGCCGAGAGGAGATCGTAGACGGTGCGGCGGCCTTCGGGATCGCTGGCGGTCGTCAGGTAGCCGCGCGGCTTGTTGAGCACGAAATAGCGCGGGCGGGGGCGTTGCAGGATTTTGCCGTCGACCCGGATCTCGGCGTGCTGCGGGTCAACCTTCGTCCCCAGTTCGCGCGCGACCTGTCCATCGACGCGCACGCGCCCCTCGACGATCAGTTCCTCCGCTGCGCGCCGCGAGGCGACCCCGCGCGCGGCGAGGACCTTCTGCAGGCGCTCCAGCCCGGTCTCTTTGCCGACGGTTGCGCCACCTTTGGGCGACTTTGTTGGCTTGTCGGTGGCCATGGTTCCCTCAGTCGTGAGTCGTGAGTGGACGAGTAGTCAGTAGTCAGTAGTCAGTAGTCAGGTCGATCAGTCGGTGCCGCCGGTGCCGGTTGCTGCCAGGTCCTCCGCCCCTTGTGTGCGCCGCACGACGATGGGCGGGCGCTGCGGGCGGGCGGGGCGGGCCGGGGTGGCCACTGGTGCCGCCACGACGGCGGGCTTGCCGGTGACGGCCCAGAAGTGCGGTGCGAGATAGGTCCACGCCGCCAGGATCGCCTGCGCCCGCGCGCTGCCGGTCAATTCGACGTGCCGCTCCAGCAGGCCACGGATGAGGCTGGCCTCCGCAGAGTCGCGCGTGACGCGCGCCAGCAGGACTGTGTCGCGGTTGCAGCGCGCTGCGAAGGTGCCGTCCTCGTCGAGCACGAAGGCGCGCCCGGCCGTCATTCCGGCGGCGAAGTTGCGCCCGGTGGAACCGAGCACCAGCACCGTGCCGCCGGTCATGTATTCGCAGCCGTGGTCGCCGACGCCCTCGACGACCGCCGTCGCGCCGCTGTTGCGGACGGCGAAGCGCTCGCCCGCCGCGCCGCCGACGAAGAACTCGCCGCCGGTCGCGCCGTAGAGGACGGTGTTGCCGACCAGCACCGGGCGGCTGCCGAGCGGCGCTTCCGCCGTGGCGAAGCCGGGGGTGGGTTGGATGACGATCAGGCCACCCGACATCCCCTTGCCGACGTAGTCGTTCGCCTCGCCGCGCAGGCGCAGCGTCAGGCCATCCACGCAGAAGGCACCGAAGCTTTGGCCCGCGCTGCCGGTGAGCCGCACATCGATCGGTGCGGGTTCCGGTCCGCCCTGCGCCATTGCCGCCCGCCGCCGCGCGATCTCGCCCGCCAACTCGCCGCCGCTGGCGCGGTCGCGGTTGCGGATCGAGGCCGGGATCTTCATCGGGGCGATGCCGCGCAGTGCCATTCCCGCGCGGTCGAGCAGGTAGTCGGCCAGCGGCGTGTGGTGCTTGCCGCGCTGCCAACTCGGGTCGAAGCGGGTAGCCTTGTCGGCCGGGGGCGGCGTGAGCAGCGGCGCGAAGTCGAGCGTCGCCAGCCGCCCGGTGCGCTCCACCGGGGCCAGGAGGTTCACCTTGCCGACCGCTTCGTCGAGCGACCGCAGCCCGAGTTCGGCCAGGACGACGCGCACCTGCTCGGCCAGCCAGGTGAAGTAGGTGACGACCCCTTCGACCGTGCCGGTGAACTTGGCGCGCAGGTCTTCGCGCTGGGTGGCGATGCCGGCCGGGCAGGTGTTCAGGTGGCATTGCCGCGCCATGTCGCAGCCGATGGCCACCAGCGCCGAGGTGCCGAAGCCGTATTCCTCCGCGCCGAGCGCCGCCGCGATCACCACGTCGCGCGCAGTCCGCAGGCCACCGTCGGTCCGCAAGCGCACCCGGTCGCGCATCCCGTTGCGGATGAGCGTCTGCTGCGCCTCGGTGACGCCGAGCTCCCAGGGGAGGCCCGCGCCCTTGATCGAGGAGAGCGGCGAGGCCCCGGTGCCACCGTTGTGGCCGCTGACGAGCACGTAGTCCGCGCCCGCCTTCGCCACGCCCGCCGCGATGGTGCCGACGCCGCCCGTGGAGACGAGCTTGACGCCGATCTTGGCGTTCGGGTTGACGGCGCGCAGATCGTAGATCAACTGCGCGAGGTCTTCGATCGAGTAGATATCGTGGTGCGGCGGCGGCGAGATGAGCTGCGTCCCCGGCACCGCGTGGCGCAGGCGGGCGATGAAGGCGGTCACCTTGTGGCCGGGCAACTGCCCGCCCTCGCCCGGCTTCGAGCCCTGTGCCATCTTGATTTCGAGTTCTTCGGCGTGGACCAGGTACTCCGCCGTCACGCCGAAGCGCGCCGAGGCGACCTGCTTGATCTTGCTGTGGCGCTGTAGGCCATCTTCCTGCGGCTTGTACCAATCGGGATCCTCGCCACCCTCGCCGCTGTTCGACCGCGCGCCCATCTTGTCCATGCCGGCGGCCAGGGTGGTGAACGCCTCCGGGCTGAGCGCGCCGAGCGACATCGCGGTGGCGATGAACCGCTGGCGGATGCCTTCCACCGGCTCGACCGCTTCCAGGGGGATTGGGTCGCCCGCCGGGACCAGTTGCAGCAAGTCGCGCAGCGACAGCGGCTCCTCGGGCTTGACGGCGGTCAGCTCCTCGTAGCGCGCGACCGCCTCGTCGAAGGCACCGTTCTGTGCCGCGACCATCTTCTGGAGCGACTTCACGATGTGCGGGGTGAAGGCGTGGCGCTCGCCGTCGCGCCGGTAGCGGATGAAGCCGTGGTCGGGCAGCGCGACGACCTTGCCGTTCGCCGCCATGGCCGCTTCCGCCTCGTCCGCCGCCGCTTCGCGCGCCGCGACATCGGCCGCGAGTTCGGCCAGCCCGATGCCGCCGAGCGGCGAGGGGGTGCCGGGGAAGTAGGCATCGACCAGTTCGCCCGCCAGCCCGAGAATCTCGAAGAGACCCGAGCCGTGGTACGAGCGCACCGTCGAGATGCCCATCTTGCTCATCAGCTTGAGCAGACCCTCGTCGATCGAGGCGATGTAGCGCCGCGCCGCCTCGTCGGCGGTGATCGTCTCGGCCTCTTCGGCGAGCGCTCGGGCGCTGGCGAGCGCCAGCCAGGGATGGACCGCCGCCGCGCCGTAGGCGATCAGCGTGGCGATGTGGTGCGTGGACCAGACGTCGCCCGCCTCGGCCACGATCTCCGTGTCGAACCGCTTGCCGGACCGGATGAGGGCCTGGTGGACCGCGCCAACCGCGAGCAGGCTGGGAATTGCGGATTGCGGATTGCGGATTGCGGATTGGTCGCGACGGTCGCTGATTACCAGAATTGCCGCGCCATCCTCGACCGCTTGCAATGCACCTCAGACTGGAGTCGATGTCAGCGCCGCATAGCTCCTCCCCCTCAAACGGTGCCTCGAAGCATGCGGCCAGGGTCGCAATCCGCAATCCGCAATCCGCAATCCGCAATCCATCCAGAATCGGGCTCTTGAGGTGGATGAGGGTGCCGGGAGCGGGGCCGTCGGTGAGCAACCCGGCGCGCGGCCCGAGGTAGGTATCGAGCGCCATCACCGCGCGTTCGCGGATCGGGTCGATCGGCGGGTTGGTCACCTGCGCGAAACGCTGCCGGAAGTAGTCGGCCAGCGGGTGCGGCTTGTCGGAGAGGATCGCCAGCGGCGCATCGTCGCCCATCGACCAGACCGCCTCGTGCCCCTCGCTCGCCATCGGCGAGAGCACGAAACGCAAATCCTCGAAGCTATACCCATACCGCCGCTGCAACGACGACAAGTGCTGAGTGCTGAGTGCTGAGTGCTGAGTAGGAACTGACGACTGACGACTGGCGACTGACGACTCGATGTGCCGCGCCTGCACCCACTCGCCGTAGGGGTGGCGCGCGGCGAGTTCGCCGATGATGTCGTCGTGGCGCAGCACCCGCCCCTTGACGAGGTCCACCGCGATCATCTGGCCGGGGCCGAGGCGTCCCGACTCCTCCACGATCGCGACTTCGTCGCCGGCCGGTTCGAGCACGCCGACCTCGGAGGCGACGACGAGCAGGCCGTCGGCGGTGAGGCGATAGCGCGCCGGGCGAAGGCCGTTGCGGTCGAGCGCGGCACCGACAATCACGCCATCGGTGACCGCGAGCCCCGCCGGGCCATCCCAGGGCTCCATCAGCGGCGCGTGGTATTCGTAGAAGGCGCGGCGGGCCGGGTCGAGATCCTCGCGGCTCTCCCAGCCTTCGCCGACGAGGATCGCCAGCGCTTCGACGGGGCTGTGGCCCGCGCGCGTCAGGATTTCCAGCATGTTATCGAGCGAGGTCGAGTCGCTGCCGCCTTCCTGGATGATCGGGGCCATCTGCGGCACCCGGTCGCCCCAGGCCCCGCCGCGCAGCCCCTGCTCGCGCGCCGCCACCCAGTGCCGGTTCCCCTGCACGGTGTTGATCTCGCCGTTGTGGGCCAGCAATCGGAAGGGCTGCGACAGCGTCCAGGTCGGCGCGGTGTTGGTGCTGTAGCGCTGGTGGAAGAGGGCCAGCGCCGTCTCGAAGCGCTCGTCGGCGAGGTCGGGGTAGAAGAGCGCCAGGTCGCTCCCGGCGAGCAGCCCCTTGTAGACGATGGTGCGCGCCGAGAAAGAGGCGAAGTAGAGGTCCAGCCCCTCGGCCAGCGTCGCCCGCTCGGCCTCGCGCCGCGCCAGCGCCAGCCGCCGCTCGAACTCGGCGACCTCCACCTCAAACGGGCGGACCACCACCACCTGGGCGATCTGCGGCATGCTCGCGCGGGCCTCGTCGCCCAGCACCGCCGGGCGGGTCGGCACGTCGCGCCAGCCGAGCAGGCAGCCCTGGCTCGTCAGCGCGGCCTCGATCAGCGCGCGAATGCGCGCCACCGCCGCGTTGTCGCCGTGGATGAAGATTCCCAGGCCGCGAGTTCTCCGAGCGGCGGGGTGGGCCGACCGCCCAACTCCGGGACGACCGCGCAGAGGAAACGGTTCGGCACCTGGGTCAGCATGCCCGCGCCGTCGCTGGTGCGGGCGTCCGCGCCGATCGCGCCGCGATGGACGAGATGGTCGAGCGCGCGGAGGGCGGCCACGAGGGCGCGTCGCCCGGCTTTGCCGCTCACGTCGGCGACGAATCCGACGCCGCAGGCGTCGTGTTCATACGCCGAACGATACAGGCCATCCTCGTCATTCTTCGCGCGCAATGCCGACGCAAACATGCCCATACCCCCGCCTCCTCATCCGCCGTTGCCACAGTCACCGCGCCGTGGCAACTCGTCGAATCACCGACCGCCCCGCATGGAGGCTTTCGGGAGATGCAATGGATAATGGTGCGACTGCGCTGTCGCCCATCAACAGATGCGCCGTTGCGTCTGTTCGGTTGTCGTGTGATCTGCTGCCTGGGTTGCCGACCGCGCGACTACGAACGGTAGCGTTCTTCGTCGCGCCCGGTACTTCGCAGCGTTGCGAGCAGTCGATCGCGGCTATCGACCAGGTGATCGGTCAAAATTTCGCGCGCCTCGGCCGCCTGGCCGTTGCGCAGCGCATCAACGACCATCTGGTGATGATCGGGCGCACCGGACATGTACGGGCGCTGGAAGGTGGACAAGAGCAGGCGAAGCGGCCCGCAAAGTTCCTTCCAGGTGCGCAGCAGCCGGGCGTTGCCGCTCAGATCGCAGATGAGCTCGTGGAACTGCAGGTCGAGTTCGACGCGCGGGGCGAGCGGGACGGGTTCCGTCCGCACAATCGCTCGAAATGCTTCGACCGCGCCCTGCAACTGCTCCAGGTCCTCGGGGGTCACCAGCTTCGTCGCCTGCTCGACCGCGTAGGCTTCGAGCGCGATCCGCAATCCGTAGATGTCCTCGGCCTCCTCTGGCGTCAATTTGACGACGAAGGTGCCCCGGTGCGGATTGGTGACGATCAGCCCTTCCTGCTCCAGGTGGCGCAGCGCCTCGCGCAGCGTCCCCCGGCTGACTCCCAGCTTCGCCGCCAGCTCGACCTCGCGGATCCGCTCGCCGGCAGAGAAGCCACCGCTGATGAGTGCCTGGCGCAGTGTCGCCAGCACCTCGTCGCGCAGCGGTGTGTAGGTTGTCGGTGTCAGGCTGTTCCCCAATGCCATCGCGTGCTGCTCGTCTCCGCAAGCTCATCGCGTGAATGTCAACATTCAACACGAGTATAGGACCCCCTTGCGGGCGTGTCAACCGCAATCCCAGGCACTTGTGCATATTGATTGGCTGCATCAGGCGATTGGTTGAGCTGGATCACCGGGCCATTGTGCAGCAAGCACAGGTCAATGGGATGCCAATTCTCTGATTGGCAGTCCAATCGCGCCAATTACCGCCGCACATGCCGCCTGGCGAGGATACCATTCACGTCAAATGGGCCAGAGCCAAGTATATCCAGCCAGTCAGCACCTGGCATGGCTCCTGCACCATCATCCCCGCACCGGTTGCGGCGGGGATGATGGTATGCCTCGCTTGCGAGTGGTGGCAAGGAGCGTGGAAGTGGCCCCGAGTGCCAACGGCGCGGCGGGGCTTGAGGCTGGAGGATGTGATGACCACTGCGACCGTCACCAAGGACGCGAAGGCCGTTGCCAGCGCCTATTTCGAGGCCTGGAAGGCGCGCGATTTCGATACGTTCCGGTTCCTGCTGGCCGACGATGTCGAGTTCGTCGGCCCGCTGGCGCACCTGAACAACGCCGACGACTGCGTGAAGGGGATCAGGGGCATGTCGGAAATGATCACCGACATCGTTGTTCACAAGATCCTCGCCGACGCGGATGATGCGATCACCTGGTTCGATCTGCACGCGAAGGGTGGCATCGTCCTGCCGACGGCCAATTGGAGCCATGTGGAGAATGGCAAGATCACGAAGATTCGCGTCGCCTTCGACCCCCGGCCGCTGACCGAGCAATCCGGTCGCTAGATTGGCCCTTCCCACGCAAAGCCGCCGTCCCCAAAGACTGGGCGGCGGCTTTGTCATGCCCGTGTTCTTGCGACTGACGACTGACGACTGGCGACTGACGCCTACTTCGTGAACGCGCCCCGCACGTCGAGCAACTGGCGACCCAGGTGCCCCAGCAGCACGTCGTTCGGCGCGGGGTTCTCGGGGTGGTACTCGAAGCGCATCCGTTCGAAATACTGCACGCGGTATTTCAGCCCGTTGGTCGGGCTGATCTCGTCGAACTCCTCCGAGATGGGGAAGCCGTAGATCGAGAGCCCGCCGCGCTGCTCCCAGTAGTCCCGGAAGCGCCCGCTCAGGTTGTGCCCGGTCTCGGCGAAGAAGCGCGCCCCGGCCTTTGCCGCGACCGGCGGGTCGGTCGGGTGGAACGCCTTGCCGAGGAAGCCGAGCAGGATTTCGTAGGCTGTCCCTGCCTTCTCCGGGTGGTGCTCGAAGCGCGCCCGCTCGAAGTATTGCACCGTGTAGGTCTTGCCGTCGTCCACGCTCTTTTCGCTGAACGGCTCGGTCAGCGGGTAGCCGAACTGCAAGAGCCCGCCATTGGCGTCCCAGTAGGTCTTGAACGGATTGGCGAGGCTGTGCCCGGTCTCGGTGAAGAAGCGCTTGCTGTCGGTGGAGGCGAACGACGCGATCGGATTGCGCACGCCCGCTGGCAGGGGCTGGGTGAAGTAGGCACCGCCCGGGCTCAGCCAGAGGAAGGTCACATCGACCCAATCGCTGCCGGTCATCTTCAGGTCGTCCCAGAAGAGGCCATCGGCGAGATCGATCCCGGCCGGGCTCTGGACATCGTAGCCCTTGTCGCTGATGCCGTTGTTGTAGTCATCGAAATACTGGGCGTTCGCGGCAGGCCAGCCGCGTGGCAAATCTTTGCCGGTTTGCCGCTTGTCGGGCGTGTCCCAGTAGTTATCCTTGATGTTCCACGGCCCCACATCCCAGACCGGCGCGACCGCGTAGCGACCCTTGTAATTGATCAAGACCTGCTTCTCGTAGCCATCCTTGCTCGACAGCGCCAGGCGCGACGGCAGCGCGACGAAGCGGTCGCGCTCGGTGATCTTGTGCCCGTTGGCGGTGGTGTAGCCGACGAGCCCCTCGCGGGTGGCGTACAGCCGGAAGGTGAGCGCGCCGGGGAAGGGGATTGTCGGGGGTTGCTGCGCCTGTTGCTTCGTCGGTAGACCTGCGGCGAGCGCCCCGAGCGGGTGTTGCAGGCCATAAGCAAGCGCGGGCAGGCCAATCCCGACCAACTTCAGCGCCTGTCGCCTGGGAAGTAGCATCGATCGGCTCCTCAACGGATTCGGTGCCGAGGACGTTACCCATTGCTCGTTCTGCGCGACTGATGAACTGGAAAAGCAGTTTACGTCAACAGAGTAGCATATGAGTCAAGCCCTGGCGTTCGTACCCCAGGAGTATGCCCAACGTGCGCGTATGGTCCCACCCCCCGCCGGTCCCGGTCCGCGCGAGACGTTCGGCCTACCACCGCAGCGGTACGGCCCGGGCGGGTGGGGGGATGTTCGGGCCAGGAGGGGACGAACTTTGGCTTCGTCGGGGCGATCACTGGCGAGGCGCGCGGCGATTTGCTTCGCCTGCGGCCGGTAGGGCGGGTGCGGAGGTCATCGCGCCGCGAATCGCGCGGGCGATCCGTGGTGCGTCGCGCGCGATCTCGCGGAAGTTCCCGGAGATCGGGTTGCTGAAGCCGATGAAATAGATGCCGGGGGCTGCGGGGTGTGTTTGCTCGCCGTGGACGGCGGGCAAGCCCCGCGTGTCGAGCAGGCCGAGGTGCCCCACCAGCGGCTCAAGCGCGCGTTGATAGCCGGTGGCGAGCAGCACGACATCCACATCGATCCGTCCGCCACCGGCCAGGATCGCGCCGGTCGCGTCGAGGTCTTCGACGGCGGGCACGACCTTGATGCGCCCGGCCTTCAGCATGCGAACGAAGCCGACATCGAGGATCGGCGTGACGCCTGCTTCGAGGAAGTGCGAGTAGGTGTGGCGTGGCGGCCCTGGCATCCCGAAACGGCGCAGGTTGCCGCGCATGATCAGGTTGGTGAGCGCCATCGCCGGATCGACCAGGCGCGACGGCAGCGGGCGCAGCAGGATGCCGATCACCTGCGTCGGCATCCCAGCGAACGCGCGCGGCATGATCGACGGCGGGGTGCGGATGGCGATTGCTACTTCGACGCCGTACTCGGCGAGGTCCTGCGCGATCTCCGCGCCCGAATTGCCGCTGCCCACCACCAGCACCCGCTGGCCGCGAAATGGGTTCGGGTTGCGATAGTCGCGCGTGTGGACGATCTGGCCCGCGAAGCGCCCGTTGCGCGCCCACCTTGGGATGCGCGGCACGTTGTTGTAGCCTGTTGCTACCACGACCTGCTGCGCCACGCGCGGCCCGTCCGAGGTGCTGACGCGGAGCTTGCCATCCTGCCGATCGATCCGCTCGGCGGATACGCCGTGCTCGATCGCCAGATGATGATGCCGGGCATAGGCTTCGAGGTAGGCGACGACATCGTCGCGCCTGACCCAGCGGCCATATTCGGCGGGGATCGGCAGTCCGGGCAGGCCCGATTTTGCCCGCGAGGTGTGGAGGCGCAGGCGGTCGTAGAGGTAGCGCCAGGAGTCGCCCGTGCGCTCGTTGCGATCGAGGGCGCGGCAGGGGACGCCCGCCGCGCCGAGCGCCGCCGCCGCCGCGAGGCCCGCCGGACCGCCGCCGATCACGATGACTGGGCTGTCGTTGCCGGGTGTCGTGCTCATCATGCCGCCTCGTGGCGTCAGAAGATCTCGACGATGCGCGGTTCGCGCGAGCGGAAGCGGTAGAGCTTTGCCGGGCGGTGCGCGCCATCGCGCCGCTCCTCGCCGGTTGGTGCGACGAGGTCGAGCGAGTTGATCTTCTTGCGGAAGTTGCGCTTGTCGAGCGTGCGCCCGAGGATGATCTCGTAGACCCGCTGCAACTCGGTCAGGGTGAAGGTGTCGGGCAGCAGGCTGTAGACGATGTTGGTGTACTCGACTTTGTTGCGCACGCGGGAGAGGGCGTAGTCGAGGATCGCCGCGTGGTCGAACGCCAGCGGCGGGAGATCCCGCAGCGGGAACCAGCGGGCGTCGGCCGCGTCGTCGGCGGCGCTGATGGCCGGTGCCTGCCGCAGGAGCGCGTAATAGGCGACCGAGATCACCCGGCCGCGCGGGTCGCGGTCCGGCTCGCCAAAGGTGTAGAGCTGCTCGAGGAAGACTTCGGCGACGCCCGTTTCCTCGCGCAGTTCGCGCGCTGCCGCGTCGTCCAGCGACTCTCCGGGATCGACGAAGCCGCCGGGGATCGCCCAGTGCCCGGCGAAGGGCTCGCCGCGTCGCTGGATCAGCAGCACCAGGAGATCATCCTCCCCCACGGTGAAGATGATCATATCCACCGCGACCGCCGGATACCGATGCTTCGTCGCCGTCACCGCTCGCGCCCCCATTCCGCCATCGGCACACTGGCCTCGCTGTCGCCCTCTCCACCGGCAATTCTAGTGCATGTTCGCGCCGTCGTGGCGGATCGCGCAATGCTGTGCCGAGGCGAACTGCGCGCGTTGTTCATGGTGTATCCTGCGTATTGCCGCTGGTCGCGCGCCGCCATCGCCGCTATACTTTCGGAAGCCAAGTGAAGAAGCGAGTCAGCGGAGGCGGAGCGGGCGGATGGAGCAGCGGGCGACGATTCTGGAACTGCCGATCTTCCCCCTCGGGACGGTGCTCTTCCCGGGGATGCCCCTGCCCCTGCACATCTTCGAGGAGCGCTACAAGAAGATGATCGGGCGCTGTCTCGAAGGGGATCGCGCCTTCGGGGTCACGCTGCTCAAATCGGGACGCGAGGTCGGTGGCCCCGCCACCCCCTACGAGATCGGCACCATCGCCCGGATTGTCCGCGCCGTGAAGTTCGACGATGGTCGCTACGATCTGCGGACGCGCGGGGCCTCGCGCTATCACATCCTCGACAGCCAGTATGAATCGGGCGGTTATATCACCGCCCGCGTCGAGTTGCTGGACGAGGATGAGGATGATTTGACCCGACTCGCCGCGCTGCGCTCCACGGTTGAGGACCATTTCGAGCAATATTTCGCCGAACTCGCCGAGATCACCGGCACCAAACTCGATTCCCTCAGCCTTCCTGACGATCCGACTGCCACCTCCTACTTCGTCGCGCACTATCTCCCGGTGTATGCCTGGGAGAAGCAACGCCTGCTCGAAGCGACGTCGAGCGATACGCGCTTACAGGAGGAGTTGCGCCTGCTGCGCCGCGAGCGCGGCATGATCCGCGAATTCGGTGCCCTCCCGCCGATTTATCAAGTCGATGACAGCGTTAATCCGCGCCTCGCCCTGAACTGACGCGGAACCCGTGCGATTCCCAATTCGCACCCGCCCCACCGGACGGCGAAGTCCACCCCGCCGCAACCTTCCGGCAACCTCACTGCTGTACGCTCTGCATCAGGTCGCTCGCTGGCGTTGGCTCCGGGCCACGCCTGCGCGACCGGTCGTCGATCGTCGCCCCGATCGCGCAGAGCACCCGATGCGGATCGTGATCCTGACCTTGATCCTCTTTGCGCTGCTCCTCCCCGCCTGCGGGCCGAGGCGGTGGCACCGCCCGCTGTCTCGCTGCACCCGACCGCGTTGTTGCCGCGAGCGAGCGGCGTGGTGGGCTACACCGCGCGCCTGGGCAGATCACGCTGAACTGACCTGCGCGGCCTGTCGCCGCAACCGACCGTCGGTCTGCTGCCACGCGGGCGGTCTATGTCGTCTGGCTGGCCGACGCGGACCGGCGGTTGATGAACGCCGGAGCTTCGTGCCGACCCGGATGGTGCGGCGAGCGTGGGCTGTTCCTCGATCGATCCCGCCGGGCTGATCGTCGCCATTTCGCCGGTTTTGCCGATGTCGCCGCGCCGACCGCGCCAAAGAATACGGTCGCCCTTTCGGGGCAATTCCCGCGCGTCGCCGCCCGCCCCGCGAATGGCCTCAACTCGTACCTCGGCCCCGATTGGGCCGCGCCGGTCCTCCCCGCCGCCCTCGGCTTCACCCTCCTGCGCCAGGCCAGTCGGTCGCGCCGCGCCGCCCGCTGACCCCCGATCACCCTTGCATCGCGTACACTTGCTCGAACGAGTGGTCTGCCGCCAACAGCAAGGTTGGCGCTATCGGGAGGTCCCGATGGTCACGATTCCGCAGCCAATTACCATGCTCGCCGACCGCGAACAGCGCATCGCGATGACGTACGATGAGTTTCTGGCGCGTGTTGATGAGACGGTCCACGCGGAGTGGGCGAACGAGGAGGCGATCATCTTTATGCCACCGGAGGATCGGCATCAGGCGCTCCTCGGTTTCCTCCATCTGCTGGTGGCTGGCTTTGTGGAGTTGCTGGATCTCGGGATCGTACGGATCGCGCCGTTCGAGATGCGCGCCCTGCCCGGTGGTCCCGCGCGCGAACCCGATCTCCTCTTCCTGGCCCGCGAGCACCTGAGCCGATTGACGGATAAGGGACTCGTTGGCCCTGCGGATCTCGTCATCGAGATCATCTCCCCCAGCAGCGTCGGTCGGGATCGCGCCGACAAGTTTTACGAATATCAGGAAGCCCGCATCCGCGAGTACTGGCTGATCGATCCGCGCATCGGCAAGGAGCGGATCGATGTGTTCGTCCTGGGCGACGATGGCAAGTATCGGGCGGTACTGCCGGATGCTGAGGGTCGCTACCGTGCGCAGGTTCTGCCGGGGTTCTGGCTGAATCCTGGCTGGCTGTGGCAAGAGTCTCAGCCTTCGGCGCTGATCGCGCTGATGCAGATCATTCCCGACCGTTTGCAGGTGCGCCCGCTGGCGAGCGAGCAGTAACCTGCTGGGATGCAGTTGGTCGATGCTGCTATCTCGGGGAGGATGTGAGAGGGATGTTCCCCACATGGGGGCGTGGGGGTAGGTGACACCGTGGTCGTGAGTTCCAATCGCAATGCCGCCAGGTCGCGGGCCGGGCGGCGCAAGCGGGCTGAAATTGTCCTGATTCGTGGTCTCGGCTGGCGTTTGCTGCGCGGGCGCTGGCTGGCGATTACCCTGGTGGTGCTGCTGGCGGCCGGGGTGATGGTGCGGCTTGGCTTCTGGCAGAAGTCGCGGCTGGATGGTCGCCGGGCGGCTAATGCCGCGATATCACGCCAGCTCGCGGCACCGATCCTCACGCTCGACGGCGCGGCGCTGGCGACCGTTGACCCGGCGTCGCTCATCTTCCGGCGCGTGCTCGTGCGCGGCACCTGGGACTACGACCATGAGGTCGAGTTGCGCTACCGCTCCTTCGACGGCCAGCCCGGCATCCACCTGCTGACGCCGCTGCGGATTGACGGCAGCGACCGCGCGATTTTGGTCGATCGCGGCTGGGTTCCGTTCGATCAGGCCGGGCCGCAGGGCCGCACCCAATTCCGGCAGGGGGCGACCGGCGAGGTCGAGGGGCTGGTCTACGAGTCGATCCACCAGGATGGTGCGCCGACCAGCAGCGGGGGCGACCGGCTCGACGCCTTCAGCCAGGTCGATGTCGCCGCGATTGGGGCGCAGGAGGCGGTGCCGCTGGTGTCGTTCTGGGTCAGGCGGCTGCCGAGCGGCGACAATATCACCCCGCCGCGCGCCGAGGGTTTGCCCGACCTGAGCAACGGCACCCACCTCGCCTACATGATCCAGTGGTGGGCCTTCGCCGCCACGCTGCTGATCACCTACGTCATCTTCGCGAACCAGATGATGTGGCGCGAACAGAAGCGGCGCAAGGGTGGGGCAGGCGATGGCAAGCCCGGCGCTGCCAGCGCCTGATCCGTCCTTCGTCGTTCGTACCGCGTACTTCTATCGTCCCGCCAGCGCCTTCTGCCAGGCGTAGACCGGCGGCACCTCGGTCAGCTCGGTCTCGGTCTGCACGTCGATGAAGGTGGGGCCGTCGCGGCGGACTGCCTCGCCGATGGCGTCCTCCAGCTCGTCCGGGTGGGTGACCGCGAGGCCGCGCACGCCAAAGCCCTCGGCGATCCTGGCGTAGTCCACCTTGGTGAAATCGACGCCGAAGAAGCGGTCGTCGTAGTAGAGGTGCTGGAGCATCTTGATCCAGCCGTAGGTGCCGTTGTTGAAGTGGATGAGGGTCACCGGCAGCTTCAGGCGCCCGATGGTCTCCAGTTCGGTGCCGCTCATGCCGAACGAGCCGTCGCCGCAGAGGCAGACGACCGTCTCGTTCGGGCGGGCGATTTTCGCGCCGACAACTGCGGGGATCGCGTAGCCGAGGCCGCCGTGCGCGCGGGGGATGACGGTCGAGCGCCCCGGTCGGCGCAATTCGAAGGCCCCGGCGGTGAAGGGGGTCATCGTGCCGGGGTCGGCGACGATCACGCTCTGCTGCGGCAGGATGCGGTCGAGCGCCGCGAAGATGCGCTGCGGCTTGACCGGGTAGACCTCCGAGCGCGACTTCTGCTCGAACTCGTCCCAGAAGGGGGCCGCGCGCGTGACTAGCTCCTGCCGTTCCCAGCGCGAGCGCAATGGCGCGGCGGTCGGGACGCTCCGCTCGGCCCGCGCGTAGGCCGCGAGGTCGCCCAGGACGAGCTTCGCGTCGCCGCAGATCGCCACCTCGGCCGAGAGGTTGTTGCCGAGCTGGATCGGGTCGGCGTCAACCTGGAGGATGGTCTTGCCCGAGTCGAGGCCGGGGTTGGTCAGCGAGAGGGTGATCAGCGAGTTGACGCGCGTGCCGACGTAGAGGATGGTGTCGGCCTCGGTGATGACGGCGTTGGCCTGGGGCTTGCCGCCGTTGCCGCCGATCACGCCGATGCTCCAGGGGTGGTCCTCGGCGATCGCGCCTTTGCCGTTGATGCTGGTGCCGACCGGGATCTTGAGCAGCATCGCCAGCTCGGAGAGTTCCTCCCAGGCCTGGGAGATCACCGCGCCGCCGCCCGCGACGATCACCGGGCGCTCGGAGCGGGTCAGCAGGTCGTAGAGTCGCCGCGTCTCGCCTTCCGGGCCGCGCGTGCGGTGGGCGGGGAAGGTCTTGCAGGCCGCTTCGGCGGCGATGCGCGGGTTGGTCACCGACTCGGCGAGCACATCCTCCGGCATCACGATGTGGACCGCGCCCGGTCGCCCGGTGGTGGCGTGGCGGAAGGCGCGGCGGATGATGTCGGGGATCTTGTCGGCGCGCTTAATCGTGGTGCTCCACTTCGCCGCCGCGCGCAGCAATTCCTGCTGGTTGATCGCGGTCAGCGTCCCCTTGTCTTCGTCCGCGAGGGGATGTCGGAGGTGAAGCAGATCACCGGGATGGATGAGCCGTTCGCCTCGGCCACGCCGGGGACGATGTAGGTCGCGCCGCCGCCCGATGGTCCCTCGCAGATGCCCGGTTTGTTGCTCAGCCGCGCGTAGGCGTCGGCCATGAAGCCGGCCGAGCGCTCGTCGCGCGCCAGGATGTGCCGGATCTCGCCGCGCGCCGCGTGCAGCGCGTCGTAGAGCGGCATGGTGGTGTCCCCAGGCACCCCGAAGATCACCTCAACGTCGTAGGCCTTCAGCATCTCTACCAGGACTGCCGCGCCGTTCATCCGCCCCTCCGCAGACGTAATCACGCCATTCTTCGCCGTGCTAGTATACTCGCGAGCGAATGGAGTGCCGTCATTGGTCGCGACGCCGTCGCCAGCATTTGAGCTCCTCCCGAGCCACCAACTCGCCAGCGCGCAGCGCCGGGCGATTCTTGCGCTCTGTGAGGCGGTGTTCGCGGAGGATTTTTCGGCGCTCTTCGCACTGCTGCCCGAATCGGCGCATGTGCTGGTGTGGGCCGACCGCGCGCTGGTGGCGCACGCCTGCTGGGTGGAGCGGTGGCTGCGGCCGGAGGGATTGCCGCTCCTGCGCACGGCCTATGTCGAGGCGGTCGCGGTTCTCCCGGAGTGCCGGCGGCGCGGCTGGGGCACCCTGGCGATGCGACGCATCGGCGAGGCGATCGGCGGGTATGATCTTGGCGGGCTTGCCACTGGCAGCCCCAGTTTCTATGCGCGGCTTGGCTGGGAGCAGTGGCGCGGCCCCACGGCGATTCGCATGGCCGACGGTCTGCTGCCGACCCCTGATGAGCGCCCGATGATTCTGCGGACCACTCGCACCCCGCCGCTCGACCTCGATGGGCTGCTGACCGCCGAGTGGCGGCTGGGCGAACTCTGGTAGGGGGCGCTACTGCGCGATGAGGGCCAGCGAGGCTTCGCTCTCGGCGCGTTGGGGCAGGCGGCGCTCGTACCAGCGCCACGCCGCGAGTATGACGAGGGGCAGGAAGAAGGTGAGGGTGGCCCCCCAGGCGTAGCCGAGGGTTGCGGCGAAGAGCCACCATAGGTAACTCAGCGGCACGAGATAGATCACGCGCGGGTCGTCGAGGATGCCGAACGGGAGCATGCTCGTCATGTAGGGGGAGGGGAGCGGGAAGCGGAAGAGCGCGAATGAGGCGACGATCGCCGCGCCGAGGTAGTGGCGCAGCAGGATCAGCGGCAGTGCGAGGAGTGCGAGCTGCCAATAGTACGGGTGTAGCGCGATTGCGTCGTATTGGCGCACCCCGGCGAGCCATTCCAGGGGCCAGGTCGGATCGAGCAGTAGCGTGGTGCCCCAGACTGCGGCGATGGCGCAGAGGGGCCGGAGGCGATCCTCGGTCAGGAATAGGAGCACCGCCACGAAGAGGAATCCTTGCGTCGGTTTGGTGAGTATCAGCGCGCAGGCGAGGCCGAGGAGCCAGGGGCGGCGTGCTCGCTGTGCCCAGAGCGCCAGGATTTGCGCGACGACGACGAACGCGGTGAATTGCTCCAGGCGGATCGCGTCAAGCAGCGGCCAGTAGAGGATCAGCCAGGGGGAGGCACCGTAGAGCCGGAGCGCCAGCAAAATCGCGGCTGTGAGTAGCCCGATCCAGACGACCGAGGCCAGTTGCGGCGAGAGCAGGCTCAGTGGCAGCACCAGGAGCACCGCCAGGAGGGGGTAGGCGTTGCCGGTGAGGAAGATGCCGTGGTGTTGATCCTTGAGCGGCGCGACATCGGCGAGGTGGTAGGCATTACCCCCTGCCAGCCAGGCTTTCGCGCCATAATAGAGCGGGTAGAGATCGTTGAGCCCGATCGGGGTGGTGCGGCCGTTACGCCAGAGCATCATCAGGGTAGTGCAGGCGAGGACTGCTGCCAGGAAGAGCGGGCTGAAGCGTTGCGCTGGTGGTAGCGCCGCAGGGTTGAGCAGGCTGTTGGCCCAGCGGATGACCAGGGGGTTGGCGGGGAGCCGCCGCCGTGGATTCCGTTGCGCCTCGATCCGCATCAAGCTCCCCTGTCTCGGCCGCGCGTTCCATCGCTGATCATGCTGATTATGTAGTAACGGACGTGCGGGTTGGCAGCAATAGGGCATTGGTCCCGATCCGGCAAACGCGATCGGTTTGCGTCCCGAAGCGGCTACAATGCTGCGCGTAGGCGAAACGAGCGAGAAGGAGGACGGAAGATGCAATTCCCGAGTGCGCGCGTCGAGGAGAAGGTTGCGATTGTCACCGGCACCGGCACCGGCATTGGGCAGGCATCGGCGCTGGCGCTGGCGGCGGCGGGGGCCAAGCTCATTCTGACCGAACTGCCTGGTCGCACCGACGCCGCCGAGGCGACCGCGAGCATGGCGCGCGAGGCGCACGGCACGGAGACGCTGATCATGCCGCTGGATGTGACGAACCATGGGCAGATCGATGAACTGGTCACGAGCGCGGTGGCGCGCTTCGGGCGGATCGATATCCTGGTCAACAACGCGGGGATCAACATCCCGAAGATGGCGTTCGATGTGACCGAGTCGGATTGGGACCGGGTGCTCGACATCAACCTGAAGGGGCTCTTCTTCACCACGCAGGCGGTCGGCCGGGTGATGGCCGAGCAGAAGCACGGCAAGATCGTCAGCATCGCCTCGCAGATGGGGGTGGTCGGGTATGTGAAGCGCGCGGCCTACTGCTCCAGCAAGGCCGGGGTGGTGAATCTGACGCGCGTGCTCGCCTTCGAGTGGGCGCAGTATGGCATTCGGGTGAATGCGATCGGCCCGACGTTCGTGGAGACGCCGCTGACCCGCCCGATGTTCGAGGATGCGGAGTTCCGCCAGGATGTGCTGAGCCGCATCCCGCTGGGTCAACTGGCGCAGCCGCAGGATATCGCCTCGGCGGTCGTCTTCCTCTCCTCGGCGGCCTCCGACATGATCACCGGGCATACGCTGCTGGTGGATGGTGGGTGGACGGCGGTGTAAGGGTGCGTTGAAGTGGAGAGTGGAGAGAAGAGAGGAGAGAACGGGGGAAGACCGCAGAGACACGGAGACGCAGAGAACGACGCGGAGACGAGAGAATATATGGGAGACGGGCTAAATATGGCTCGTCCCCCTCGTGTGTGAGCAGTTGCGCCACCAGGATTTGTCGCGCGGCGTTAATTTCACTGTGAGTGGGCGATTCCATTTGGCGGGGAGTATCGGTGGGCGTGGCACGTCGGGCAGTGTTGGCGGTGGTGCGCCTGCTGGGGGCTGGCTGGTGCTTTGCATGTTGCTGGCCTTGCTGCCGCCGCTGGTTGTGGGGGCGGCGGTGCCGGCGGGGGAGGAGGCGGCACCGGGGCCGACGGGGGCGGCGACGTTTGGGGGTGTGCAGTATCTCTTCGCGCGGCGCGGGATGGGGCGGTGTGGGTGCGGCGGATGGGGCCTGGTACGGCGGGTGGTCGCCGCTCGGTGGGGCGACGGATGCGCCGCCTGCCGCTGCGAGTAATGGGCGTACACTGGCGGTGTTTATTCGGGATGCTGCCGGGCAACTCTGGGTGCGGCGTTCGCTTGATGGGCGCGTCTTCGAGCCACAACCGTACTCGGGGAGACTGCGGCTGCGCCGGTGGCGGTCGGGGCAGGGCGTGATCTCCCGTCTTTACGCTCGATGGCGAGGATGCGGCGGTGCGTTCCTCGGTGGATGGGGGGGAGTTCGGCGCTCCGGTGTCGCTCGGTGGGCCATTGGCGGCGGTGCCGGTGGCGGTGGCGGAGGATGAGCGGCCGGTGGTGATTGGCACCGGGATGGATGGGCGGCGGTATCGGCTGGAGGGTGGCGCGACCTGGGGCGTCTGGCGACCGCTTGGTGGCGCCGGTGCGCCGCTTGCCGCGCAGCGCGATCTGCTCACGCCGCCGATCGCGCTCGACCTGGGGGTGAACTTCATCAGTGCGCACAACTGGACCGGCTACCAGCTGCCCGCCTACGCGCGGCTGCGTCCGGGGTTGGCCAAGTTCACGATGTTCTACGACGCCTACCCGACGACGCCGGTCTTCGGGGCGGCGGAGATCGACGATGCCATCGCCCTGGGGGCGCGGACGATCATCTTGCGCACGGCGGAGACGCGGATTGCGCCGGACGAGGTCGAGGCGCAGTTGCGCGCACCGCTGCCGGGCGATGGGCGCTCGTTGCTCGATTATATCGGCGACCAGCAGGAGCGCGGCACGGGGGTGGAGTTCTGGATCGAGGTGGGGAATGAGCCCGACCTGGCCGGGGTGAGCCCGCTCGTGGCGCGCTATGCGTTGCTGGCGACGATCCGGGATGTCGCGCCGCGCTACCGGGCGGCGCTCCCGAATCTGCGCTGGATGGCGTCGCTGCCGACCAGGGAGGGGTTGCCGAAGAGTACGCTCCCCGACTATCGCGGGCTGGCCTACCTCGATCTGCTGCTCTCCGACCAGGGGGATGGCCTGGGGGCGGTCGCGGAGCGCTACGATGCGCTCGGGGTGCATCTCTACGGGGCGGATACCTTGCAGCAGTCTTACCCGATGCTCCATGCGCCGTCCGACGTGTTCGACTGCGCGGGGAGCAATGGCGATGCTTTCTGCCCGCTGGCTGTGCTCGACCGGGTGCTGGCGCACACGGATCGCCCGGTCTTCGTGACCGAGGCGGGGATCAATTCGGCGCTGTCGTGGGAGGTGAAGGCGAAGTTCTACGTGGAGGCGTTGCGGCGACTCCCGGCGCGCGTGCGCGGTGTGGCGCTCTTCACGCTCAGCCTCGATCCGGAGTGGTATGCGGGGGAGAGCGACCGCTGCACGAAGTTCGACCTGCTGCCGTGCTCGCGCTATGCGCTGGATGTGGACGAGTCGGGGCGGCTCGATCCGAACTTTGCCGGGGCGACCGGGATCGGCCAGTGCTACCGCCTGACGCCCGAGCAGGCGGCGGGGCTCTCCTCCTGCGGGCCGCCGTGCGCGCTGGGTGGCGGCAGCCCGGCACCGGTGCGCCCGCGCAGCGCGGTCCAGCGTTTGCCGTGCCAGGTCGAGGCCGATGGACCCTCAGGCCACGGCCCGACCCGGCGCGGCGCGAACTTGCGGTGCGGCACGGTCAGCCCGCGAGTCGGGTGGTCGGGTGGTCGGATAGTCGGATAGTCGGGTAGTCGGGTAGAGGGGATAGACCTCACCCCCGCCGCCTGCGGGCGGCACCCCCTCTCCCGCGAGGAGAGGGGGGAGTTCCAGCCCGACAAGCAATGCTGAAGCGCGGTGCGTAGTGCTGCTGTGCATTCGGTGGCGCTACCACTCCGGGCGGCGCAGGGGCAGGCCGGGTGGGCGGACGGTGGCGATTTCGCGCACGTCGCCGTCCCGGCGCGGTTCCTGCGCGGTGTCGCGCCGGGCTGAGGGGGGGCCGTAGGCGGGGGCGAGCAGGAAGGCGCGTGGCTGTTCGTTGTGGCGGCCACGGCCGACGATGGTGCTCCGGTCGCCGATGCCGCCCGCCCATTCGAGCGACCAGCCGCTGCCGGGTGGCAGGAGGGTGTTCAGGTCGAGCGCCACGCCCTCGGTCCACAGCAGGGCGCGCTGCCCGCCGCGCTCGTCCCAGCCGCAGCCGACGATCTGGCCGTGCGCGTTGATCGCGGTGGCCTCGGCCCCGGCGCAGCCCGGTGGCAGCGCCAGTTCGACGAGCGCGCCGTTGGCCCAGAGGAAGGGGCGGCGCAGGTGCGAGGCGCAGAGCCAGCTGCCGACGATGAGGCCGCCCGCGTTGATGCCGAGCGCGCGGCTGGTGCAACTGGTTGGGGTGCCGAGGTCCTGTGCCTCGTCGCCCTGCCAGACGGCCGCCCGCGCCGTGCCGCGCCCGTCCTGGGCCATGCCGACGATCTGCCCGGCGTCGTTGATGCCGAAGGCGCGGCTGGTGGCCCCGCCGAGGGTGCCGAGGTCGCGCGGCAGCCCGGCCTGCCAGCGGGTGGCGTGCAGTTCGCCCGTGGCGGTGCGGGCGCTCCCGGCCACGATGCCGGGGCCGTTGATCGCGGTGGCGTAGCTCTCGCCGCGCGGGATGAGTCCCGGCAGCGGCAGCGCGACGCCACCCTCCCAGCGGAGGGCCTGTTCGCCGCGCTCGGGATCGCGCGCGAAGCCGACGACCTGCCCGGCGGCGTTGATGGCGCAGGCGACGCCGTTGGCGCAGCCCGGGGGCAGGCTGAGGGCGTTGATCGCGCCGTGCCACCAGCGGAAAGGTCGGGCGTTGCCGTTGGCGTTGGTGGTGGTGCCGGCGACTTGCCCGGCGGCATTCAGGGCCACCGCGCCGCTCTCGTCGCCGCCGAGGGTGCCGATGGTGGTTATGGCATACTCGGCGGCGCGGTGTTGTCCGGCCAGGTCGCGCGCTGGCGGGGCGGGGCGGGCGATGCGTGCGCCCATCGCGCTATCCTCGCGTCGTTCGCCCTGCGGGGCGACGCCCGCTGCGGCGCGGTCGCCCAGTTGCGGCGGCAGACCGCCGTTTTCCGCTATCATCCCACGCCCCCATCCCGCGAACCGGCCCGGCGTCGTTGCATCTATGTCGTTTCCTACGATCAGCGGCGTCGATCCATCACGCTTCGGCGACAACATCATAGTAATACTCGTCACACGCTCCCGCAGACGATGGCGAACCTCAATCCTGTTCCCGGCGGCGGATGGTCACCGCAGCCGGGTGGCGAAGTCGCGTGTCCGGTACTCACCATAGCGTGCGCTCCATAAGAAAACCTAAATGACCCGCTGGCTGCGGGCACTGCAATTTTCGTGCTCGAACGGGACGTGGGTTGGTGGGGAGGGACGGGAAGTAGGTTTGTTTTTGCATTTTTGACTTTTTTCTTCTCCTTCTCCGGGGGCGCGGGGTGGGGGTGAGGAGAGTGGAGAGTGGAGAGTGGAGAGAAGAGAGAAGAGAGAACGGAGAAAGACCGCAGAGATGCGGAGACGCGGAGAACGACGCGGAGACGATGAGAGTAGGGACGGATGCTGAGCGCAGCGAAGCATGACAGGGAGGAGGGAGGTGGCGTGGGGGTGAGCGGTTGGCTGGTGCGGGGTTGGCCCCTTGAATCCGCTGCATGCGGGGGGCTTGAAACCGTGGCTGGGGTGCGGGTGTGCGTGGGTGGTCATGGTGGGGCCTCCTTGGTGGCGTGGCGGCGGTGGGTGGTGGGGGGCGGCGCGGGTGCCGTCCCGACGCGGGCGGGTCGATGACCCGCCCCTACCTGGCGGGTGGTGTTTCGGGATGGTCGCGTGCCGCTATCTGTACGGACCCATCGAGGGGGGCGAATCGTGCCAGGGTGGGGTGAAATTGGGGTGGGATGGGGTGGATGCGCCCGCGTCTGTGCAAGTGCTGGTATACTTCTCCCTACACGCCACGCCGGAGGCTCCGGCGTTGTATTGAGGTTGCCCCTGAGCGCCGGTGCTCTAGGGCATGCAGGGAGGACCCAGGAGAGGGATAATGACAGCCTCGCAGTCCATCAGCGCCGAAGGATCGGCCACGCTGAATTCGATCGACCAGATCCAGGAATCGCTGCGCGGTCGCAATTATGTGGCCGATCGCTCGCTGGCAACGGCGCTCTTCCTGGCGCTGCGTCTCGGCAAGCCCCTGTTGCTGGAGGGCGAGGCGGGCGTCGGCAAGACTGAGGTCGCCAAGACGATGGCCGACCTGATGGGCACCGCGCTGATCCGTCTCCAGTGCTACGAGGGCCTGGATGTCAACCACGCGGTGTACGAGTGGAACTACGCCAAGCAGATGCTCGAGATCCGCTTGCTGGAGGCCGAGGGGACGTCGCGCGATCACGCGCTGAACGAGATCTTCGGCCCCGACTTCCTGATCAAGCGCCCGCTGCTGCAGGCGATCGAGTACACCAATCAGCACAACGGCGAGCGGCCGGTGCTGCTGATCGACGAGATCGACCGCGCCGACGAGGAGTTCGAGGCGTTCCTGCTCGAGCTGCTCTCCGACTTCCAGATCACCGTCCCGGAGATCGGCACGCTGAAGGCGAGCACCCCGCCGGTGGTGATCATCACCTCGAACCGCACGCGCGAGCTGCACGACGCGCTGAAGCGGCGCTGCCTCTACCACTGGATCGACTACCCGACGATCGAGAAGGAAGAGCAGATCATCGCCGCCCGCCAGCCGCATGCGCCGCAGACCCTGGCCCGCCAGATCAGCCGCTTCATGCACGATCTGCGCAAGGTGGATCTCTACAAGGTGCCGGGGGTGGCCGAGACGCTCGACTGGGCGGCGGCGCTGGTCGCGCTGGAGCAGTCCGATCTCAAGCAGGATGTGGTGGACGCCACGCTCGGCGCGATTCTGAAGCACCAGGAAGACGTGTCGAAGGTTGGCGGCAGCCTGAGCCGGCAACTCATCTCGGCGGCTGGTGATGGTAACTAACTTTGCTGCAGACCTGAATCCGAACGGCGAGCCCGGCCCGCGCGACGCGATTCGCGGCGCGCAGATGGTCGATCGCATGGTTCGCTTCGGGAATTACCTGCGGATCGTCGGTATCCCGGCGACGATCGGCCAGGTGATGGACCTGACGCGCGCGGTCGATGCGATCGGCCTCAACCGGCAGGATTTCAAGGCCGCTTCGAAGGCGACGTTCGTCCACCGCAAGGAGGATCTGCCGCTCTTCGACAAGGCGTTCGATCTCTACTGGCGCTACTCGACCTTCGCGGACGACGCGGACAACCCGTTCGATGAGTTCTCCGACATGCTGCCGCCCGACCAGGGGCAGCAGGAGGGGGACGAGTCGATCCCGCCGCCACCCGGCAAGGATCGCAAGAAGTCGGCCGACGACGAGAGCGCCGAGCGCCGGATGGGTCAGCGCGAGCTGATGGAGGGGGAGAGCGCCGAGGACGCCGATCCCGACACGATGCTGACCTACAGCGCCACCGAGGCGCTGAAGGCGAAGGATTTTGCGCAGTTCACGCCGGAGGAGATGGAGAAGGCGCGGCGGCTGATGGAGCGGATCGCCTGGAAGATCACCATGCGGAAATCGCGCCGCACGGTGCGCGCTTCCAAGGGTCGCTACATGGATCTGCGCAAGACGCTCCGCACCAACATGAAATATGGCGGCGAGATCATCGAACTGTCGCGCCGTCGCCGGAAGATGAAGCCGCGCCGCGTGGTGCTGATCTGCGACATCAGCGGCTCGATGGATCGCTACTCGCGCCTGCTGCTCCAGTTCGTCCACACGATGGAGCAGGGGCTCGACCGCGTCGAGGTCTTCGTCTTCGGCACCCGCCTGACCCGCATCACCCGCCAGTTGCGCGTGCGCAACATCGATAGCGCGCTGGAGCGCGTGTCGAAGGAGGTGCAGGACTGGGCGGGCGGCACGCGCATCGGCGAGTCGCTCTACACCTTCAACACCCGCTGGGCACGGCGCGTGCTGGGCCAGGGGGCGCTCGTCCTGATCATCAGCGACGGCTGGGACCGGGGCGATGTGGAGGTGCTGCGCAAGGAGATGGCCCGACTCCAGCGGTATTCGTACCGGCTGATCTGGCTCAACCCGCTCCTCGGTTCGCCGACCTACCAGCCGCTGACGCGCGGTATCCAGGCGGCGCTGCCCTACGTGGATGACTTCCTGCCGGTCCACAACCTGGACAGCCTGGAGAACCTGGCGCTGGTGATCGCCGATGTCACCGGGCGGCGTCCGGTGCGGCGGCAGACGCTGCACTTGCCGGCGGTGCTTGGCTAAGGGTTTGATGGTCAGTGCGTCCGTGTGTCCGTGCGTCAGTGCGGATTCGCGGGCGCACTGACGTACTGACGCACCGACCGTCGCTGGGAATAGACGGCCCTGCTCCAACCTTCGATTAAGTGGACGGGTGGCACTTGCAGGCGCGATCTCGCCGCCCGGCGCGCATCAGGAGCATGAACGATGAAGGATGTTCTCCCGGCAATCGAGGAGTGGCAGGCGAACGGCGACAAGGTGGCGACCGCGACCGTGGTGAAGGTCTACGGTTCGGCACCCCGCCCGCTCGGTGCGAAGCTCGCCGTCTCTTCCAGTGGCAAGATGGTCGGCTCGGTGAGCGGTGGCTGCGTCGAGGGCGCGGTCTACGACGCGGCGCAGGAGTCGATCAAGAGCGGCAAGTGCCAGCTCCTCCATTTCGGCATCACCGACGAGATGGCCTTCGATGTGGGTCTCGCCTGTGGCGGGACGATCGAGGTGTTCGTCGAGCCGATCAACTGGTAAGTGCGAAGTACGAAGTACGAACGACGAAGTACGAATGAGGGCTGTGCCTATGGCGAGTCTTGTTCGTAGTTCCAAGTTCGTACTTCTCACTTCGTACTTCGTACTTTGGGTGAAATATGAGTCTCTTTGATTCGCTCAAATCCTATCTTGCTGACGAGCGGCTGGTGGCGACGGCGACAGTGATGGGTGTGCCGGAGGGGTCGCCGGTCGAGGTCGGCGCGAAGGTGATTGTTCTGCCAGATGGGAAGACCGAGGGGACGCTCGGCGTGGCGGCGCTGGAGACGGCGGTGGTCGCGGACGCCGTGCGGGCGCAGTACCGCGAGGAGTCGGTGCGGCGCGTGTACGATGCGGACCTGGTCGGCGCGACCGAGGGGGTGGTGGATGTCTTCATCGAGGTTTTCGCGCCCTCGCCGCACCTGATCCTGTTCGGTGGCGACCACATCGCGATCCCGCTGACGAACTATGGGAAGGAACTCGGCTTCCGCGTGACGATCGTGGATGCGCGGTCGCGCTTCGCGAATCGGGAGCGCTTCCCGAATGCGGATGAGATTATCGTGGCCTGGCCGGATAAGGCGTTCGCCCGCCTGATCGTGGACCAGTCGTGTTATATCGCGATCCTCAGCCACGACCCGAAGCTGGACGAACCGGCGACGCGCGGCGCGTTGCAGACGAGTGCGCGCTATATCGGGGCGATCGGGGCGCGCAAGACGCACGCCGACCGGCGCGCACGGCTGGCGCGCGAGGGCTTTACCGCTGAGCAGATCGACCGCATCCACGGGCCGATCGGGCTCGATCTGGGTGGCAGGACACCGGCCGAGATCGCGCTCTCGATCATCGCCGAGATTGTCGCCAGTCGCTACGGGCGGACGCTGGTTCCGGCTCCTGCCGCCACATCGAGTGCTTCCGAGGCCGTTGTCGGCGCGGCCGGGAACTGACGTGGAGGCTGCTGGGGGCGCTCGCACGGGGGCGGGCGCGGTCTACGGCGTCATTCTCGCCGGGGGGAGTTCGTCGCGCCTCGGCCGCCCGAAGCAACTGCTGGCGCTCGGTGAGCGGCCGGTGCTGGCGCACACGCTCGCCAATGCGCTCGCGGCGGCGTTGGACGGGGTGATCGTGGTGCTCGGGCACGCGGCGGGGGCGATCCGGGCGCAGGTCGATTTCGGCGCGGCGCGCGTGGTCGTCAACGAGCGCTATGCGGAGGGGCAGAGCACGTCGCTGCACGCGGGCGTCGCCGCGCTGCCGCCCGATGCCGCCGCTGCTGTTTTCATTCTCGGCGATCAGCCGCTGATCGGCGCGGATGTGCTCGATGCGTTGGTGGCGGGGTATCGCGAGGGTGGTGCGCCGATCGTGCAGCCGAGTTATGAGGGGCAGCGCGGCAATCCGGTGTTAATTGCCAGTGGGCTTTTCCCGGAGCTGCTGGCGGTGACCGGGGACCAGGGGGCGCGCAATGTGCTCCGCGCGCACGCCGCCGAGGTGCGGGTGGTGCCGATCCCCGGCTCCACGCCCACGGATGATCTGGATACGGAGGAGGATTATCAGCAGCTCCTCGCGCGGTATGAGGCGTTGCAGGGGCGTTAGCGCCGAGTGGGGAGGCCCAAGGGCTGAAGCCCTGGGCTGAGGGCGACTGCGGTCGCCGCGAAGCCACACCCGCAAGCGGGTACCCGGCGCGGGCTGGGTTGTCTGTCCACTCGTCCAGCTTTATCGGGCCTAGAATCTTGCTATCATTGGCGGGGGCGTTGCGCTGTTCCGGCAATGATGGAGCGCACCATGCTACGCGATTTGACGATCAAGAATTATCGCTGCTTCAAGGATTTTTCCATTGATGGGCTGGCGCGCGTCAATTTGATCGTGGGTCAGAATAACAGCGGGAAGACGAGTTTTCTGGAGGCGGTGTATCTGCTGGTGAATCAGGGGAATCCGGATGCATTGATTGAACTACTTGATATTCGAGGTGAGTACACTGTTGATCTTTCTTCATCTAGCCCCACAGGAGATATTCTCTATTCAGTAGCGCATATCTTTCGTGGTCATGAACCGTTGGCGGAGTCAGGTAGTGTTACCATAGATTTATCCTCTTCGGAACGTTCGCTTACAATAGCTGTTCGCAGCAAAGAGCGGGGATTCGATCTTCAGATTGCATATTCCGATACGCCACATGTGTCGCTTCCACTCTATGCAGACTATTCACACGTTGCGGCCAGGCGCTTTTCCCGCCTTCGTGAGGGCACTAGTGCATTTCAGTTCGTTCCGACGAGTGGCATTGACTTCGATTACCTTTCCCTTCTTTGGGATACGATCTCTCTTGATCCAGATAAAGAAGACCGCCTGGTAGGAGCACTTCGCTTACTCGATCAGTCTGTCGAAGATGTTCGATTTACTACGCGCCGCACCGCAAGTGGGGCCATTATGAAGCTGCGCGACTATTCGCATCGCATACCACTCAGCAGTATGGGCGAAGGGATGCGGCGAGTAGCAGCCCTCACGATGTCAGCGCTTGTTGCGGAGAACGGCATACTCCTCGTTGACGAGATTGATTCCGGGCTGTATCACGGCGTACAGGCCGATATGTGGCGTTTGCTCATCGAGATTGCGCAGCGCTTCAATCTCCAGATATTTGCTACAACCCATAGCTGGGATTGTGTAGAAGCATTCCAAGAAGCTCTCCGGCAACTGAGCCACTTGCAAAACGGTGAACCGCTTGGGCTTCTGTTCCGCCTGGAAACGAGGAATGGGGTGCTGCGCAAGGTCAAGTATGATGCGCGTGATCTCGAAATTGCGGTGGAGCAGGATATTGAGGTTCGCTGATGTCGAAGCCACTGACGAGATATCTTCTTGTAGAAGGCAACAGTGATAAGCGGGTGATAGAAAGTCTCTGTATCCGTCATGGCATAGAGACTCCGCAGTTCCCTCCTGTCGATGGCATCAATCAGTTACTGGATGGCATTCCTGGTCGCATTAACTCGCCAGGGCTTGAAGTGATGGGTATTGTTGTTGATGCCGATCTCAATCGCGAGGCACGCTGGCAGTCGCTGCGCGACAGATTTCAGGACCGGACCAAACTTGCGGAACTCGCATATCTGGACTTCCCTGCTATGCCATCAGTAAATGGTTGGATCTCAGAAGGCAAGAATCAACCGCGCGTTGGCATCTGGCTGATGCCGGATAACCAGCGGACGGGGATTCTCGAAGATTTCGTGTCTGATCTGATTCCAGATACGGATGTTCTTAAACTGAAAGCAGGAGCGGTATTGCAGGAACTCGAAGCTGAGGGTATTCATCGTTACACTGAGGTGAGTCGCCCCAAGGCATTCATCTATACCTGGCTTGCATGGCAACGTGAGCCTGGTCGTCCCATGGGAATGTCGATCACCCATCGCGATCTGCCACATGACTCGCCCGCCGCACTCGCTTTCGTTGACTGGCTTCGCCGTCTCTTCAATCCTGGCGCTTCAATAGGGGTGGTGTGACAGATGGCGTATTGTGCCCAGTGTGGACATGAGTTGGCTGAGCGGGTGGTGGCGGGGAAGGTGCGGCCGGCGTGTCCGGCGTGCGGGTTGGCGGTGTTTGCTGATCCGAAGTTGGCGGTGGCGGCGTTGATTGAGGTCGATGGGCGGATGCTGATGGGGCGGCGGTCGCGGCATTCGGCGTCGCCGGGGAAGTGGAGTTTTCCTGCGGGGTATGTCGATCGGGGCGAGAAGGTCGAGGATGCGCTGGTGCGCGAGGTGCGCGAGGAGACGGGGCTGGAGGCGCGCGTCGAGGCGTTGCTGGGGATGTACTCGGCGACCGGCAATCCGGTGGCGCTGGCGGTCTATGTGGCGACTCCGGTCGGGGGGGCGCTGGCCCCGGATGATGACCTGGTTGAACTGGCCTATTTCCCGTTCGATGCGCCGCCCGAGCCCGCGTTCCCGCACGATCCGCAGATTATCGCCGATTGGCTGGCCTGGCGAGAGCGCCGGGGGGCGTGAGCGGCAAGCCGGGGTCCGATTACAGTGTCAAACCTTGGATGAGCGTGTAAGCTTCTCACCCTATCGATCCCTGTGGCCACCGATTGGGGCCGCAGGTCCCTGACGCCGATGTGTCGGCGTGCCCACGCCCGCGAAAGGATTTTCCATGACTGCCACCACGATCCCCACCCGCGCCGATGTTCCGATGGAGGAGACCTGGAATACGGCCGATATTTTCCCCACCGAGGCCGCCTGGGAGGGTGCCGCCGTGGGGTTGCGCGCCAGCACCGAGGCGATTGTCGCGCGGCGCGGGACGCTGGGCGAGTCGGTCGAGTCGTTGGCGAGCGCGCTGGATGCGCAATCCGCGCTCAACGAGACGATCGAGAAGCTCTACATCTATGCCTTCCTGCGGCGCGACGAGAATACCGCCGATGCCGCCGCGCTCGAACGCTACGAGCGGATCGCGACGCTGGCGACCGAGCTGGGCGAGGCGCTGGCGTTCATCTCGCCCGAGATCATCGCGATCCCGCAGGAGCAGCTGCGCGCCTGGATGGATGACCCGCGCCTCGCGCAGCATCGCCACAATCTCGATGATCTCGACCGCAACCGTCCGCACGTGCGCTCGGCCGAGATCGAGGGGTTGCTCGCGGCGACGTATGAGCTGGCACGCGCCCCGGAGAGCGCCTTCACCGCGCTCGACAACGCCGATATCACGTTTGGCACCGGGCGGGATGAGGAAGGGAACGAGATCGAGCTGACCAAGGGGCGGGTGGCGCGTATCCTCCAGGGGCGGAATCGCGAGGCGCGGCGCGAGGCGCAGGAGAAGCGCGGCGCGGCCTATCTGGCCCACCAGCACACGGCGGCGGCGCTCTATGCGTCCTCTGTCCGCGCCGATGTTTTCTATGCGCGGGCGCGCGGGCACGCCACGGCGCGCGAGGCGGCGCTGTTCGGCTCGAATATCCCGGTCGCGGTGTATGACGCGCTGATCGCGGCGGTACACGACGCGCTGCCCGCGCTGACGCGCTACCTCGATCTGCGCCGCCGGGTGCTCGGCGTGCCGCAGCTGGCGGCGTACGACACCAGCGTGCATCTCGCGGAGCTGCCGGGTGGCGAACTGAGCTATCGCGAGGCGATCACGACGACGATCGAGGGGCTCGCGCCGCTCGGCGAAAAGTATCTGACCGATCTCCAGACGGGGCTGGAGCGGGGGCGCTGGGTGGATGTCCACGAGACGGCGAACAAGCGGGGGGGCGGCTACAACGTCGGGGTGTTTGGTGTCCACCCGTACATCCTGCTCAACTGGAACGGTTCGCGCAGCGATCTCTACACGCTGGCCCACGAGGCGGGCCACGCGATGCACAGCTTCTATTCGAGCGCCAACCAGCCGTTCGCCACGGCGGGGTACACGATCTTCACCGCCGAGGTGGCCTCTACCGTCAACGAGACGCTGCTGACCTGGCACCTGCTGGGGCGGGCGAAGGATGACGCCGAGCGTTTCGCGGTGCTGGCGCAATTTCTGGACGATGTGTACACGACGCTGATCATGCAGACGCTCTATGCCGAGTTCGAGCTCTGGACGCACGCGCAGATCGAGTCGGGCGCGGCGCTGACGGCGGAGAATCTGACCGCCGAGTGGACGCGCCTCTACACGCTCTATCACCCGACGGTGGAGGTGACCGAGGCGATCAAGATCGGCTGGGCGCGCATCCCGCACTTCTACAGCGCCTTCTACGTCTACCAGTACGCGACAGGGCTCTCGGCGGCGATCGCGCTCGCGGGGCGGTTGCGCGACGAGGGTGCGCCCGCGATCGAGCGGTTCCTGCACTTCCTCACGCGCGGCGGCGCGGACTACTCGATCGAGCTGCTGAAGGAGGCGGGGGTCGATATGACCACGCCCGAGCCGGTGAGCGCCGCGCTGGCCGAGTTCGCCGCGCGCACGGACGAGGCGATCGCCATCTTCGAGAGCGGTGTCATCCCGACGCATAGCCAGGGGTGAGGCTGGGGACGATTTTAACCGCAGAGGGCGCAGAGAGCCAGCGCAGAGATCGCAGAGGAGAGACGAGGAGAAAGAGACATAGCCAATAGTCTCTTCGTCTCTGCGTCCCTCTGCGTTATTCTCCGCGTCCTCTGCGGTTAAATCGTTCCTGAACTGTTGAGAGGCTACTGCGATGTCGTCGGCTGATGCTGCTGTGCGGGTGCGGGCGCTGCGGAAGATTTACGAGGTGCCCGAGCGGGAGGCGGGGGCGTTGGCGGCGCTGAAGAGTCTGGTGCGGCGGAAGTCGCGGCAGGTGGCGGCGGTGGCGGGGATCGACTTCGCGGTGGGGGCGGGGGAGATCGTCGGGTTCCTGGGGCCGAACGGGGCCGGGAAGACGACGACGCTGAAGATGCTCTCGGGGTTGCTCTATCCGACGGATGGCGAGGCCACGGTGCTGGGCCACGTGCCGTCGCGGCGCGAGCGGGCGTTTTTGCGGCGGATCGCGCTGGTGATGGGCAACCGCAATCAGCTCGGCTGGGATATCCCGGCGGCCGACTCGTTCGAGTTGAATCGGGTCATCTATCGCATCGCGCCGGAGGAGTACCGGCAGACGCTGGATGAGCTGGTGGAGTTGCTCGAATTGGGCGACCTCATCCGCAAGCCGGTGCGCAATCTCTCGCTCGGGGAGCGGATGAAGTGCGAGGTGGCCGCCGCGCTGCTGCACCGGCCGCAGATCCTGTTCCTCGATGAGCCGACGCTTGGCCTCGACGTGACGATGCAGCGACGGCTGCGCTCCTTCATCGGCGAGTACAACCGGCGCTATGGCGCGACGGTGCTGCTCACCAGCCACTACATGGCCGATGTGGAGGCGCTGTGCAAGCGGGTGGTGGTCATCCACCACGGGAGTTTGCTCTTCGATGGCGAGCTGGCTGAACTGGTCGGGCGGTTCTCGCCGCACAAGACGGTGATCGTGGACCTGGAGGATGAGCGGGCCGATGCTTCGCCGTATGGCGAGGTGGTGGGGCGCGAGGGAGGGCGCTTCACGCTGCGCGTGCCGAAGGCGGAGACGGCCGCCGTGACCGCGCGGTTGCTGGCCGACCTGCCGGTGGTCGATTTGACGGTCGAGGATCCGCCGATCGAGGAGGTGATCGAGCAGGTGTTCGCCCAGCCGGGCGATGCGGAGGCTGTGCCGGTGTGAGGCCGCGTGGTTCGGGACGTGGAGGATGACCGCCCCCACGATGTATCTGCTGACCGGGCTCTCCTTCGCCGGGAAGTCGGTCCTGGCGCGGGAGATCGCCCGCGCGAAGGGGGCCACAATCGTCGATCCGGACGAGGTTGCGCGCGAGCAGGGGTTAGGGCTGCGCGGCGAGTTCGTGAGCGACGAGCAGTGGGCGGTGGTGCATGCAGAAGCCGAGCGTCGCGCCCGCGCATTGCTCCGCGATAATCAGTGCGTGGTCTACGACACCACAGGCTATAACAAGGGGCAGCGCGATCGCCTGCGATGCCTCGCTACTGGAGTTGGCGCGCGGGTAATCACGATCTACGTTCACATCGCGAAGGACTTGGCTGTGGCGCGGTGGGAGCGGAACAATCAGACGGGCGAGCGTTTTCGGGTCCATGCTGACGATTTCATGATGGTGCTGAACGAGTATCAGCCGCCCGGTGCCGATGAAGCGTTTGTGACCTATGCGTCTGGCGAGACGATTGATAGCTGGATTGCGCGGATGTTGCCCTGAACGGTGGCACGCAGGGCGCTTTTTCTGCTGAGATTCTGCCGTGTGGATAGGAGGCGGCGATGACGATTCGCGCGGTGGTGTTCGATATCGGCGGGGTGCTGGAGCTTACGCCGCGGACGGGGTGGGTGACGCGGTGGGAGACGTTGCTCGAGTTGGTGCCGGGCGATCTGGTGGGGCGCATGGCGGGGGTGTGGCGGGCCGGGAGTATCGGGACGATCTCCGAGGCGGAGGTGGAGCGCCGCACGGCGGAGATCCTGGGGTTTGATGGGGCGCAGTTGCGGGCGTTCATGGGCGATATCTGGGCGGAGTATCTGGGCACGCCGAATACTGAACTGATCGAGTATTTCGCGGGCCTGCGGTCGCGCTGTAAGACGGCGATTTTGAGCAATAGCTTCGTCGGGGCGCGCGAGCGGGAGCAGGCGGCGTATGGCTTTGGCGATATCTGCGACCTGATTATCTATTCGCATGAGGAGGGGATGCAGAAGCCCGATCCGCGCTTCTACGGGCTGCTGGTGGAGCGGCTCGGGGTGCGGCCTGAGGAGATCGTCTTTCTGGATGATGTGGAACTGTGCGTCACCGGGGCGCGCGAGTGCGGGATTCACGCGATTTTGTTCAAGGAGAATGCGCAGGCGATTGCGGAGATTGAGGGGCTGTTGGGATGAGGAGAGTGGAGAGTGGAGAGTGGAGAGAAGAGTGTGGGGACTGCGAGGTGGCGGGGTGGTGGGGGTGGAGTCGGCCCCCTAAATCCCCCATGAATGGGAGACTTTAGCGGGTGGTGCTTCGTATCTCTCTACTCTCTTCTCTCCACTCTCCACTCTCTTCTGTTCATCGTGCGGGGTGGTGATGCTGTCGATCTACCGGGCGCAGTTCCGGGTGACATTTGCCACGCAGTTGCAGTATCGGGCGTCGATGGTCATCTGGCAGATCGCGACGGTGTTGGAGCCGACGATCTATCTGGTGGTGTGGCGGACGATCGCGCGGTCGGGGGGTGGGCGCGTCGGGAGCTATGCCATCGCCGACTTCGCGGCGTATTTTCTGGTGCTGATGCTGGTGAACCACCTGACGTTTACCTGGATCATGTGGGAGTACGAATACCGGATCCGGCAGGGGATGTTCTCGCCGTTGCTGCTGCGGCCCGTGCATCCGATCCACATGGATATCGCGGACAATATCACGCACAAGTTGCTGGCGTTCTCGATCCTGCTGCCCGCGAGCGGGGCGCTCTGGTTCGCGTTCCGGCCGGCGCTGCACCCGCCGGGGTGGGCGATTGCGGCGGTGATCCCGGCGCTCGGGCTGGCGTTCTTGCTGCGGTTCCTGGTCGAGTGGACGCTGGCGATGGCGGCGTTCTGGACGACGCGCACGATGGCGGTGAACCAGCTCTATTACGTCACGATGCTGTTCATGGCGGGGCAGATCGCGCCGCTCGAACTGCTGCCGGGGCCGCTGCGCGCCGCCGCGATGGTGCTGCCTTTCCGCTGGATGGTGGCGTTCCCGGTTGAATTGATCCTGGGGCGGCTGACGCCGATGGCGGCGCTGACCGGCCTCGCCGCGCAGGCGGTCTGGCTGGTGCTCGCTTTTGGCCTCTTCCAGCTGGTCTGGCGCGGCGGCGTGCGGCGCTATTCGGGGGTGGGGGCGTGAAGGGCGCGGCTGCATCCGGCGAAGACGCTGCCGCCGTACCGTGATCAGGTGCCTGGAGTAATGGAGGGCGCACAAGCGAGGAAGGGCGTGCGATGCGTTGGGGGCTGATCGGCGTTGGTGTGGTGATGATTCTGGTGGGGACGCTCTGGATGTTGCAGGGGACTGGTGTGGTCCCCGGTAGTGTGATGTCGGGCGATCCGTTCTGGGCGCGGGTGGGGTCGGGGATGATGCTGGCCGGGCTGGTGGTGTGTGGGCTGGGGTGGTGGCTGGGGTCGAGGCGTCGCTCGAGTTGATCGCCTTATCCGGCGTGTTGCGTGAGGGGTGGCGGTCGTATGCTGCGGATCGTCTGGACGTTCTTCCGCCTCGGCGTGCTGAACGAGTTGGGCTATCGCGCCAACTTCTTCATCCAGCTCTTCCAGTCGTTGCTGGAACTGGGCGCGGCGATTGCGGGGGTGGCGATCGTCTTCTCGCACACCGACGAGCTGGGGGGCTGGCGGCAGGCCGAGCTGATCGCGCTGCTGGGGGTCTATTTTCTGGTCGGCGGGCTGATTCGCACGCTGATTCAGCCGAGTATGCAGCGCTTCATGGAGCAGGTGCGCCTCGGCACGCTCGATTTCACGCTGACCAAGCCGGAGGATGCGCAATTGCTGGTCAGCATCCAGCAGGTGCAGATCTGGAAGCTGACCGATGTGGTGCTCGGGGTGATCACGCTGGGGGTGGCACTCTCGCGCCTCGGCGGGGTGGTCGGTGTCGGCGGGGCGCTGGCGTTCGGGGTGGCGCTGCTGGCGGGGGGCGCGATTGTCTACAGCTTCTGGCTGATGCTCGCCACCTGCGCGTTCTGGTTCGTGCGGGTGGAGAATATCCTGGTGATCTTCCAGAGCATGTACGAGGCGGGGCGCTGGCCGGTCGGGATTTATCCGGGCTGGCTGCGGCTGTCGCTGACGTTTCTGGTGCCGGTGGCGTTCGCCACGACGGTCCCGGCGGAGGCGCTGGCCGGTCGGCTGACGATGACCACGCTGTTCGGTGCGCTTGCGCTGGCACTGGCGCTGCTCGCGGCCTCGCGGCTGTTCTGGCGCACGGGGCTGCGGCGGTATTCGGGGGCGTCGGCGTGAGTTGTGAGTCGTGAGTCGTGAGTCGTGAGTGGACGGGGAGGAACGAGGAACGAGGAACGAGGGCGATAGGCGATAGGCGATAGGCGATGGAAATGAAGTGGCCCGGAGAGCGATGCCTCCGGGCCACCTCTTCACGACTCACGACTCACGACTCACGACTAGCTCAGCAGTTGCTCGACGCGGGCGACGCCTTCTTCGGCGTTGGTGCCGAGGAAGTGGCCGTGGATCTGGCCGCGCAGGTGTTCGTTGTGGTTGAAGGCGGCCCCGCCGAAGGCGACGAGCGGGCGCGGTGCGGGGAGTTGGGTGATCGCCTGGGCCGCTGCGTCCAGCAGGTGGGCGGTGCGCTCGTTGCTGGCGGAGAGGCAGACCAGCGCGGGTTGCACCTGCCCGATGGTGTGCAGGAGGTCGGCGATGGGCACGTTCGCGCCGAGGTAGACGACATTCCAGGCGCGGCGGGTCAGGAAGACGGCGAGCATCATGATGCCGAGTTCGTGCAACTCGTCCGGTGCCCCGGCGATGACGATGGTGCCGCGCCCGACGATCGGCAGGGAGGCCTGGAAGAGGCTGCTCAGGCGGCGCTCGACGAAGTGCGAGGCGAAGTGCTCCTGCGCGACGGTCGCCTCGCGGCGATGCCAGCGGTCGCCGATTTCGATCAGCAGCGGCACGAAGATCTGGACGAAGACCTCCTCGACGCGGTAGAGCGCGAAGGCTTCCTCGGCGATCAGCGTGGCCGCGCGCTCGTCGAAGTTGAGGAGGGCGAGCATTAGTTCGGTCGCCAGCGCCTCCGGGTTGCGCGGGCCGTGGTCGCGTACCGGCGCGGGTTCGGTCCACGCCTCGTCGCCGAGCGTGCGCAGCTGCTGGATCGCCTGGCTGATCGTCATGCCGCTCGCGGTGCGCTCGCGCAGCCAGCGGATCGCCGCGACATCCTGCTCGGAGTAGAGCCGTCGCCCGGTCTCGGTGCGGCGGGGCAAGGGCACGCCGTAGCGGCGTTCCCAGGCGCGCACGGTGTCCGCCGGGATGCCGGTCTTCTGGACGACGGCTTTGATGTTGTAGATCGGCTCGTCGGCGTGCCGTTGCCGCCCATGTTCGGCCATTGTTACCCTCGTCGCCCGTTCCCCATAGGGACAGCATACCGCCATGCACAAGCAGTGTCAATTCTTTGCAAGTGATCTTGTCAAGTCTTGCGGCGAATTCGTGGTGGTCGGGATGGGGAACGTCGCTGGTGTACACTGTCGAGGCCGGGCCAGCGGGCGGGCGATGACTGAGAGGATAACGACGGAAGCGCGCGGGGGGGCAGATGGAGGAGTCACGGGCCGATGTGGTGGTGATTGGTGGCGGCATCGTCGGCTGCGCCACCGCCTACTACCTGGCGCGACGCGGCGTGGATGTCGCGCTGGTGGAGAAGGGCGAGGTAGCCGACGAGCAGTCGAGCCGCGCCTGGGGCTTTGTGCGTCAGCAGGGGCGGGACCCGGCCGAGATGCCGATGGCGCTCGCCAGCAACGCGATCTGGAGCGGTCTGGAGGCCGAACTGGGGGCCGATGTCGAGTGGACGGTTGGCGGCAATCTCGCGCTCGCGGCCGATGAGGCGCGCATGGAGCGCCTGCGCGGCTGGCTGCCGATCGCGCGCGAGTTCGGGCTCGATACGCGCGTCCTCTCGCGCGCCGAGGTGCTGGAACTGGCCCCGGCGATGACCGGACCCTATCTCGGCGGCATGTATACGCCCGGCGACGGCCACGCCGAGCCGCGCAAGGCGACCGTGGCGTTCGCCGAGGCTGCGCGTCGCGCCGGGGCGCGGCTGCATACCTACCGGGCGGCCGAGGGGATCGAACTGGCCGGCGGGCGCGTCAGCGGGGTGGTCACCGATCGGGGGACGATCCGCACCTCGACGGTCGTGAATGCGGCGGGGGCGCGGGCGATGCGGATCGCGCGGATGGTGCGCCTGCCGCTGCCGATGCTCGTCGTGCGCTCGACGGTGGCCGAGACGACGCCGCTGCCGCCGATCACGGCGTCGGGCGTCTGGGCTTCGGGGGTCGCGTTCCGGCAGAAGCGGGACGGGAGTTGCTATGTCGCGGGGGGTGGGCAGTCGGATTACGACCTGACGCTCGACTCGTTCCGCTACATGCGGCAGTTCTTGCCGAATTACCTCAAGAATCGCCGCCTGTTCCGGCTGCGGGTGGGGCCGGAGTCGTGGAATGATGCGGCGTCGCTCGTGCCGGGCAGCGAGGCGCACCGGCATCCTTTCGCTGGCACAGTCGGGATCGAGCCGCGCCCGAATCCGGCGAATGCGCGGCGGAGCCTGAAGGGGCTGGCGGCGCTGGTGCCGCTGGCGGGGGAGGCGCGGCTGAAGCGCGCCTGGGCCGGGCTGATCGACGCCACGCCCGATGCGCTGCCGGTGCTCGGCGAGGCGCGCGAGGTGCCGGGCTTCGTCTTCGCCACCGGGTTCAGCGGCCACGGGCTGGCGCTGGGGCCGATCGCGGGCAAGCTGACGGCCGAGTTGATCGCCGATGGCAAGCCGTCGCTCGATATCCACGCGATGGATTACGCGCGGTTCGCCGAGGGGCGGGTGGGGAAGCCGAAGAGTGTGGTGTAGGGGGGAGTGCTGAGTGAGTCGGGCAGTCGGGCAGTCGGGCGGTCGGGCAGAAGAGCCGGACCTCACCCCGCCGCCTGCAGGCGGCACCCGCCACCCACTGTGGTGGGTCCCCGGCCGCGAGGAGCGGGGGACGGTCCCTGGGAAAGCCAGTGGGGGATTGCGTGAGCGGTGAGCAGCGCGATGAGATCGAACTTCGGCCGTGGGCGGAGGGGGATTTCTGGCTGATGGAGCGGTTGCTGGGCGATCCGGCGATGATGGTGCATCTGGGTGGGCCGGAGTCGCCGGAGAAGCTGCGCAGTCGGCATGAGCGGTATTGCCGTATTGGAGAGTCCGGTACGGGGCGGATGTTTGTGATCGTGGTTGGTCCCGAGCGGGTTGCGGCGGGTTCGATCGGCTACTGGGAGCGGGAGGAGCGGGGGGAGCAGGTCTGGGAGACGGGGTGGAGCGTGCTGCCGGAGTTTCAGGGGCGGGGCATCGCCACGCGGGCGACGGTCGCGGCGGCGGTGAGGGCGCGCGAGGAAGGGAAGCATCGCTTCATGCACGCCTATCCCTCGGTCGAGAATGGGCCGTCGAATGCGATTTGCCGCAAGGCTGGCTTCGCGTTGGTTGGG
>JAXLWN010000300.1:0-1039 GCA_046328475.1 Chloroflexia bacterium
ATCGGCGAAACCCAGCTGATGAGCGTCTTGATCTTCTCCTCCGCCGCGCAGATCAGCGTCGTCTCCCTGCTCGGCGCGGGTTCCCCCTTCCCGCTGATGCTCGGCACCGTCCTGGCCCTCAACGCCCAACTCCCCCTGCTGGGACTGGCGATCGGCAAGCAACTCCGCCCCACCTGGCCGCAGCGCCTCGTCGCCGCCTTCTTCCTCACCGACGGCGCGTTCGGCATCGCCGCCGCGCTCGGACGCCTGCGCCTCCCCGCCATCCTCGGGGCGGGCGTCAGCATGTTCCTGGGCTGGAACCTCGGCACCCTCCTCGGCATCGCCATCGGCCGCGCCCTGCCCGACCCCCGCCGCCTCGGCCTCGACTTCGTCGTCACCCTCAGCTTCCTCGCCGTCCTCGTCCCGCTCATCCGCACGCGCACCGCCGCCATCGTCGCCCTCGTCGCCGGCCTCGCCACCCTCCTCCTCGTCCGCATCGTCCCCAGCGGCGTCGCCGTCCTCGGCGCGGGCCTCGCCGGCTGCCTCGCCGGAGCACTCGCGAGTCGTAAGTCGGATAGTCGGATAGTCGGATAGAAGCTCCGCTCGTCAGTTCGTCCTTCGTCGTTCGTCCTTCGTACTTCACTCAGCACTCAGCACTCAGCACTCAGCACTGGAGCGCAGCGATGACCACCCTCCTCCCCATCCTCGGCATGGGCCTCGGCATGTACGCACTACGGCTCGGCGGCATGGTCCTGCGCGACGTGACCGTTCCCCCCATCTGGGAACGCGCCCTGCGCTTCGTGCCGGTCGCCCTGCTGACCGCGCTGGTGCTCGTCAGCATCCTCGGGCGCACCGGGGACGAGCGCAGCTTCCGGCTCGTTGGCGCGGTCGGCGCGGGGCTGGTGACATGGCGCACCCGCAAGATGTGGGCTTGCATCCTGGCGGGCATGGCCGTCTACTGGGGCCTGCGCTGGGCACTGCCCTGATCCCTCTTTACCTGGCAACGTCGCGGCAGTGCTGCGCGAACGAGAAAGGTGGCGGTCGGCATGAAACACCTCGG
>JAXLWN010000301.1:0-1035 GCA_046328475.1 Chloroflexia bacterium
CGGTCGGCACCGTCTACGACCCGTTCGTCTGCCGTGGCCTCGACGCGCTGATCCACGGCGTCTACTCGGCCTCGAAATTCGTCTTCGCTGGCACCCCCTCGGGCGTGACGCTCAGCCCGGAGGGGGGCGCGCACCAATCGACAATCACCCCCTCGATCGGGCTGGAGTTGCCGAACGTCACCACCTTCGAGCCCGCGTTCGCGCGCGAGGTGGAGTGGTGTCTGCTCGACGGCCTGCGCCGCTGCTGCGACCGCGAGAACGGCGACGCCACCTACCTGCGCCTCTCGACCAAGCCGATCCCGCAGAACCTCTTCGCCCCGGTACTCGACCGACTCGGCGCGGACGAACTGCGCGGCCAGGTGCTCGCGGGCGGCTATCGCCTGATCGAGCCGCCGCGCGACCTCGCCAACGCGCCGCGCGTGGTGATCGCCACGGCGGGCGCGCTGGTGCCGGAGGCTGTGGCGGCGACCCGCGCCCTGCACGTTGAGGGCATCGCCGCCACGCTGCTCAACATCACCAGCGCCGACCGGCTCTACGCCGGGGTGGCGGCGGCGCGGCGCAACTACGTGCGCGGCGCGAAGGTCGGCCGCGCCGCCGGGCACCTCGCCACCCTGCTCCCCCCCGCCGAGCGCCACGCCCCGATCGTGACCGCGCTCGACGGCGCGTCGCACTCGCTGGCCTTCCTCGGCTCCGTCTTCGGCGCACCCGTCGTCCCGCTCGGCGTGGACAGCTTCGGCCAGGTCGGCACCCGCGACGAACTCTACCGCGAACTCCTGATCGACGCCGAGAGCATCGTCAACGCCGCGCTGCTGGCCCTGGAGATCGGGGAGGAAGACTGAATCGCCCGCACCCCGCCGTCTGCGGACGGCACCCCTCTCCCAAATTTGGGAGAGGGGCAGGTTGCGCGTCCCAGCCCGCGCAGGCGGGCTTTGCGGCGACCGCAGTCGCCTTCAGCCCAGGGTTTCAACCCTTGGGCGACCGTCGCGGAGCAATCGTTCACCCATTGAGGTAGCCGCTCCATGATCCCCGTCGTCC
>JAXLWN010000302.1:0-1034 GCA_046328475.1 Chloroflexia bacterium
GGGCGGCTAGCCGCTGGGGGTGGCGCGCGAGTTGGTCGGGGTCTACAGCTACCACCCGACAACGCCGCTGGCGCTGCTGGCGCGCAGCGGGGCGTTTGCGCGGCCGGACTTGCCGGAGTTGGAGCAGGGGCGGAAGGCCGCGCGCCTCCCGGCGATGCGGGGGTCGGTCTTCCTGCTGCCGGCGGAGACGGCGGGGCGCATCTTCGCGGCGACGCGCCAGCCACCGGCGCGTTATGCGCGGCTGCTGCCCCACGCGGGGATGACGCAGGAGGACTTCAACCGGCTGAAGGAGCGCGTGCGGGAGGTGTTGCGCGAGCCGCTGCTGCCGAAGGATCTGCCCGCGCTGTTGGGGAGCGCGGGGGACGAGGCGGGCGAGGCGCGGATCGCGACCGGGGTGCGGATCATGTCCTACGAGGGGCTGGTGCTGCGCGTCGGGGCGGGGCTGCGCAGCAACACGCTGCGCTACGTGGCGACCGAGGCCTGGCTGGGGCAACCGCTGGAGGAGATCGACCAGGCGGAGGCGCTGCGCTGGCTGGCGGGGGAGTATCTGCGCGCCTACGGCCCGGCGCGGATCGCGGACTTCGCCTGGTGGGCGGGGGTGGCGCAGGGCAAGGCGAAGGCGGCGGTCGCCGGGGTGACGACAGTCGATGTCGGCGGGGGGTTGCTGCTCCCGGTGGAGCAGCAGGAGGATTTTGCGCGGGTCGAGCCGCTCGATCCCGAGGCGATCGATCTCCTGCCGAAGTGGGACGCTTATACGATGGGGCATGCCTCTACTGGCCGCCAGCGGTTGCTCAACGACGAGCATCTGAAGCTTGCGTATAGCCAGGGGGGTGGCGGGACGCTGCCGGGCGATGGCTTCCCGCTGGTGCTGCGCGGCGGTCGAGCTGTTGGGACGTGGTCGCACCGCTTCGCGGGCAATCGGCTGAAGGTGGCGGTGGTGCCGTTCGAAGCGGGTGGCGTCGTGGCATCAGAGGTTGAGCGCGCGGTCGAAGGGGTCGGGCAGTTGTTGAGCGCGAGCGCGATTGAGGTGGCGA
>JAXLWN010000303.1:0-1031 GCA_046328475.1 Chloroflexia bacterium
GATCGTCGCGATGACGCGCGGCGACGAGGGCGCGTGCCAGGACGTGTTGCAGGCGCTCGGCGCGCTGGTCTGGCACCACGCGACGCGGTGAGCCGCGCCGGGCGTCCCATTTCTGACGCATCCGCCCGCTCTCCTGTTCTCCCGCTCTCCTGTTCAGCCTTTCACGCTCACCGCCACATCGGGGACGTTGGTGATGAGGGTGCGGAGGGGCGGGGTGAGGGCGAGGAGGCGGGTGATGTCGGCGGGGAGGTCGACGGTCCAGGCGGAGATGGCGAGGTTGGCGGCGGCGACCTGGGCGGCGACCTCGGGGGTGATGGCGCGGTGGTGGAGGGCGAGGGCGGTGGCCTGGATGGCGTGCGCTTTGTCGATCAGGTCGGGGGTGAAGGCGACGTTGAGGTACCAGAGTTCGATGGAGGGGTCGAGGTGGCGGGTTTCGACGAGGGAGGGGTAGTCGAAGGAGGAGAGGGCGACGGGGCCGGGGTAGCGGGTCGCGGCGAGGGCGGCGAGGGTGTCGGGGCCGACGCCGGGCATTTTGAGTTCGAGGTTGAGGAAGGGGGCGGGGCCGCGCGAGGCGGCGTCGTGCGCCCAGGCGAAGAGGTCGGCGAGGCGCGGGATGGGGCGACCGCCGCCGGCGTCGAGGTTGGCGAGGGCGGACCAGGGGAGATCGCCGACGACGCCGGTGCCGTTGGTGGTGCGGTCGAGGGTGTCGTCGTGGATGAGGACGAGCTCGCCGTCGGCGGTGCGCTGCACGTCGCACTCGATGCCGACCGCGCCGAGGGCGATTGCGTGCGCGAAGGCCTCGATGGTATTCTCCGGGCGGGCGACCGACGCCCCACGATGCCCCAGGATCAGCGGCGCTGTTGCTGCCATGTTCACCCTTCCTCGACAATCAACCGAACGTGACCGAGCGGATGTGACCGCTGCGTAACAGAATCGTGACACATCCATAGTATAATCACCGTTATGTAATAGCGATGCCGCCGTGACGACGCGCGGCGGCGCGATTGTAACCTCCAACGCGAAGTCCCGTA
>JAXLWN010000304.1:0-1027 GCA_046328475.1 Chloroflexia bacterium
CGCCGTCGTGCGGGACTTCCTTCAGCGGGCAGGGACAAACGGCGCAGGTAAATGAGCGGTTGCCACTAGGTGAATGCCACGGTTATTGTCTACTCCCCATGGCATGGATGTTCCGCTGGCTCACTGGTCTGCTCGCGCGCCTGCGATCGAGCGACCGCGCGACTTCGAGCAACGCGTGGGTCGAGCCGTCGAATGCCATCACCCGCGCCATCCTGAACGGCGCGGTCGCCGAACTGCCCCCACTCTTCGCGGAGACAGAGCCGGCCGAAATCGTGCCGATGCCGCAGCGCGCGCCCGCGCCAGCTACTCGCACGGCCGCCCGCGTCCGCCGCCGCCGCGCCACTCGCGCCGCCTGACCTGGCCTCGCGTTCGGGTATACTCCGCGCATGGCCATCTACGAGTACTACTGCCCCACCTGCCGCACGAAGTTCGAGCAGCGCCGACCGATGTCCGAGGCTGCCACGGCCACGAAGTGCCAGTCTGGCCACCGCGCCGAGCGCACCGTTTCCGCCTTCGCGATGAGCCGCGGCGGGACCGCCCTGATGGACGATATGCCGATGTCCGGCGGGGGCTGCTGTGGCGGCGGCGGCGGCGGTTGTGCTTGCGCCAGCGCGAATTAGGCCGGTGCTCCCATCACGGGCGCCAGGCGTCACGCACCCACCCCGCCTCAGGGGCTAACTTGCCCGTCGCTCCCGGATCTCCCGCGGCCGCTCGACATCCGCGCGCGCCGCGCCCCGGCCAAACAGCAGGTATAGCGAAGAGGTTGCGACGACCAGGAACGCCTCGATCAGCGTGAGCGCCCCGACCAGGTAGGTCATCTCTTGCCAGAACGGCTCGGGGAACATCTGGATCAGCCGGTCCTTCCGCGGGTCCAGCACCCAGAGGTCGTTGCGGAACGCAAGCTCGTGGAACCGGTTCCAGGCGGCATCAAAGCCCGTGACCGCGAACGCACCGACGACGGCGACAACCACCACCCCAAACGCCACGCCGAAGAGCGAGTAGCGGGCAAGGTCTCGGGGTCCTCGCT
>JAXLWN010000305.1:0-1025 GCA_046328475.1 Chloroflexia bacterium
ATCCCCGCTTCGCGCGGCTGGTGGAGGATGAAGACGTCGCTGGTGCGGCTGGTGAACCTCGGCAGATCTTTGAGCGCGACAACCGCCATCGGGAGGAAGAGGAGGGTGCAGACGACGCCCGCGAGCAGCGCGCCCGCGAGCGGCCGACGCCACCCGTTCGGCAGCGTGCCCCGCCAGCGCCACCAGAGGATGATCGGCAGATAGGCGAGGAGCGCCAGAAAGACCATGCGCCCGGAGAAGTAGCCGTAGAGCAGCAGGGCGAGCGCCGCGCCGAAGCCGACCCAGTCGCGCCAGCGCTGGCGTTCGAGCGCGCGGGTGAGGCTCCAGGCGGCGACGAGCAGGTAGAGGACGACGTGGCCGTTGTTCCAGCCGCTGCGCGAAAAATTGAGGAGCCACCACGACGAGGAGAGGAGGATGCTGGCCGCGAGCGCCGCCGGTACCGTCACGGCGCGGCGCAGGAGCGCATAGAAGGGGAAGATGGCGAGCGCGGTGAGCAGGGCAGAGACGAACCGCTCCGCGAAAAGGGTCATCCCGAAGAGGTGCCACGACCAGCTGATCAGGTGGACGCTGAAGGCAGGCTCCGGCGTCCAGTCGAGCCCGAAGAAGGCCGGTCCCTTGCCTTGAAAGATGGAGATGACGTTGCCGGCGAAGTCGAGTTCGTCGACGGTGACGTTATCCGGGAAACTGCCGAGATAGGGCAGGCGGAGGAGCAGCGAGATGCCGAAGACGCCGCAGATTGCCAGCCGCTCGTGGCGCACCAGCAGGGCGAAGAGCGACCGACGCGCCCAGTCCTCCACGATCACCCGGCGCGCGGGGCGGGCGGTGTGCTGGGTGGTCGGCACGGCCCGCTCCCAGGTCGGGAGGAGCGCGCTGGTCGCGTCGCCAGTTGCTGTGCGCGTGTACGTTGCCCCCGCCGTGCGTTCGAGCCAGCGGCTGAGCCAGACTACCAGGCCGGCGAGGGAGATCATGGTGAGGCAGTAGATCGCCAGGTTGATCAGGGGCGCGGCGGATGTCATCTGGGTGGA
>JAXLWN010000306.1:0-1022 GCA_046328475.1 Chloroflexia bacterium
GCGAGAAGAGAGTGGAGAGTGGAGAGTGGGCAGCCCTCACCCTGCCGCCTGCGGGCGGTGCCGCCTCTCCCACCGTCTGGGAGAGGGGGTTGATCCTGACCGGAGATGGGAGGGGATGGTGGAGTGAGGTGCTGCGTGTGAGGTGTGACCCCTCCCCGCCGCTGCGGCGGCGACCCTCCCCTGATGAGGAGAGGGTGGGGGATGCGGGGGATCGCGGGCGGTGTTGGTGAAAGAGGCTGCTCGGTTCAGGGTGCGGAACTCACCCGACCTCTGCGGGTGGTCCCCCTCATAGCAGGGGGGATATGTAGTGGGAGTGTTAAATCCTGGTTAACGGAGGGGGTGGTTGGTATGTTGGCAATGGTGGTCGCGTACAATTTAGCGAGGAAATTGAATGAATGGGGGTTTGCGTGGTCGCGACCAAAGAGAGCCGGGCGACGAAGAAGGTGCTCGTTGTGGATGACGAGCGGGTGTTGGTGGAGACGATCGGCTATAACCTGCGGCGCGAGGGGTATGCGACGGTCAGTGCGTACGAGGGGGGGGATGCGCTGGCGGCGGCGCGGCGAGAGAAGCCTGATGCGATCATTCTCGATGTGATGCTGCCGGGTTTGGATGGGTTTGAGGTCTGCCGCGCGCTGCGACGCGAGACGACGGTGCCGATCCTGATGCTGACGGCGCGCGAGGGGGAGTTGGACAAGGTCCTCGGGCTGGAGCTGGGGGCGGATGACTACCTGACCAAGCCCTTTTCGATGCGCGAGTTGCTGGCGCGGGTGAAGGCGCTGCTGCGCCGCAGCGAGATTGTGGGCGGGTTGGAGGCGGCTCCGGCGGCGGCGCTGCCGGGTGGGCAGCCGGTGCAGGCGGGGCCGTTGCAGATCGATCCGGTGCAGCATCGCGCGACCTGGGGTGGAAGGGCGCTGGAATTGAAGCCGAAGGAATTCGACCTGCTGCTCTTCCTGGCGCGCAATCAGAACGCGGTGCTCTCGCGCGATGTGCTGCTGGAGCGGGTGTGGGGCTACGATTTCCCG
>JAXLWN010000307.1:0-1008 GCA_046328475.1 Chloroflexia bacterium
TCCGCACCTCGCCGATCGCGCCCGCCGCCAGCAGCTCGCGCAGCGTGAAGAACGCCGGATAGAAGCGCGACCACATCGCCTCCATCAGGAACAGCCCGCGCGCCCGCGCCTCCCCGACCATCGCCCGCGCCTCCGTCGCATTGATCGCGAACGGCTTCTCGCACAGCACCGCCTTCCCGGCACGCAAGCAGAGCAGCGTGTTTTCACAATGCAGTGGGTGCGGCGTCGCGACATAAATCACATCCACACCCGGATCATTCGCCAGCTCCTCGTAACTCCCATGCCGCCTCAGCGCCCCCACCCGCTCCCCGAACGCCTCTGCCGCCTCCTGCGTCCTTGATCCCACCGCCACCAGCGCCGCATCCGGCACCGACGCCAACCCTTGCGCAAACAATCCCGCAATCCGCCCCGTCCCCAGAATCCCCCACCGAATCGGCCCACCACCCGTCATCTCGCCACTCCCTCACCCAATCACAACTGCCCACCCACGAATCAGCGCACAACCCCACCGCACGCTTTCTCCCCCTCTCCTCGCGGGAGAGGGGGGCCGCGCCGCAGTGCGGCGGGGTGAGGTCCGTCTCCCCTCGTTACTCGTTACTCGTCACTCGTTACTCGTCACCCCACTCACGACTCACGACTCACGACTCACGACTGGAGGTACCCCATGCCCCGCACCCTCCGCTTCGGCATCCAGGGCGGCCCCACCGACACCCCCTACGCCGAACTGCGCGACTACTGGCGCGCAGCTGAGCACCTCGGCTACGACTGGGCCTCGATCGGCGACCACCTGATGCCCAACCCCATCTTCGGCGCGAAAGACACCGACCCCTGGCACGAAGCCTGGACCACCATCGCCGCCCTCGCCGAAGCGACCAGCACCATCCACATCGGCACCCTCGTCTCCGCCGTCGGCTTCCGCCACCCCGCCATCCTCGCCAAGATGGCCGCCACGCTCGACGCCATCTCCGTCGGTCGCCTCGAAGTCGGCCTCGGCGCGGGCTACCTGGA
>JAXLWN010000308.1:0-1002 GCA_046328475.1 Chloroflexia bacterium
GACGCCGAGTGCGAGAAGTGCCGCACCGACCTGCGCTGCTGCCGCAACTGCCGCCACTGGAACCCGCGCGTGAACAACGAGTGCACCGAGACCGAGGCCGAGCGGGTGGTGGACAAGCAGCGCCGGAACTTCTGCGAGTTCTTCTACTTCACGCGCGAGGCGTACACCGGCAGTACGGGCGCCGGGCGCGACCGCGCCGCCGAGGCGCGGGCGAAGCTGGATGCGCTGTTCAAGAAGAAGCCCGGCGGGGAAGAGGGCGACGCGTAGCTTTCGGTAGAGGCCGTGGCGCCTGCGCGCGTGGCAGGGGGGTGGTGCCCGGAGCGTGCGCGCGCGACGCGGATGGCGGTGCGCCTGACGACGCGCGCCTCACAGCGCGCCGCCGATCGCGCGGCGACTGCCGCAACTGACTGCGGCTGGGTGGCGCATGACGGAGCTGTCAGCCGGCGAGCTTCGCGCCCGAACTCACAATGCCGCCTTTGGGTGTAGACCACGCGGCACCGAGGTAGGCCTTCGGGGTGGACCGGGCGGGCAGGACGCGCATCGGGGATGGCTCGTAGGGTCGGCAGCATGCGACCGACGGCCACGGCCGGGCGGGGTGTAAAGGCGGTTTCCAGCACGGAAACGCGGTATTCGGCTTGAAAAATCGTTGACGATGGGAATCGGGAATCCTAGCCTTCGTCCACGATACCGGGTTCTAGCGCTTGGTTCGGGTGCCGCGTCAATGATCTCCCCTCTCCGACCCAAGAAGTCCGTCGCCTGCCCTGCCGCCTGGCCATGCCGGGTGGCCAGGGCTGTTTTGTTTGTGCGCGCTGCTGCGTTCGTCGCCCGGTCGAACGCTCCCGAGCACTGCGCGCACGCCTAAGGGGAGTCCATCGATGGACCGCTTCCGCAGGTGGATGTGCACTGCCGTGATGGTGGCTCTGTTGGCGAGCCTGGCGGCGACGCCCGTGATGGCGAAGAACAGGACGATCACCGGTCGCGGAATCGAGCAGCCGGGTGGAG
>JAXLWN010000309.1:0-1049 GCA_046328475.1 Chloroflexia bacterium
AGATGATCCCCGCGATCGTGCGCAGCGACATGCCTCGCCTGATGCCCGGCGCCAGCGCCGATGAGCGGCTGCGTGAATCCGAAATGGAGTCGGCGGCCATCGTCGGCGTGTCCTCCGCGATCGGCGCCTATGGCGGATTCTTCATCCCAAAGGCCTTCGGCGACTCGCTCTCGGCCACGGGCGGTCCGAATACGGCTCTGCTGATCTTCTTCGGCTTCTACGTCAGCTGCCTGGTCGTGAACTGGGTCTTCTACGCCCGCCGCCGCTCGATGCTGCACGTCCCCCAACAACTCGATGTGAAGACCGCCTGATATGAGCAATACCCTCGATCGCCTTGCCTTCTTCACGCGCAAGACCGAGCTTTTCGCCGACGGTCACGGCGTCCTCACGGACGACGACCGCGCCTGGGAAGAGGCCTACCGGTCACGCTGGCGCCACGACAAGATCGTGCGCTCCACCCATGGCGTGAACTGCACCGGCTCCTGCTCGTGGAAGATCTACGTCAAGGGCGGGATCGTTACCTGGGAGACCCAGCAGACCGACTATCCGAGGACCCGGCCGGAACTTCCGAACCATGAGCCGCGCGGCTGCGCCCGGGGCGCCAGCTACAGCTGGTACCTCTACTCGGCAAACCGGGTGAAATACCCCCTCGTTCGTTCGCGCCTGCTGCGCCTCTGGCGTGAAGCGCGCTCGAAGCTTCCGCCCGTGGCGGCCTGGGCCTCCATCCAGGCCTCACCCGAGAAGCGCGCCGAATACGTGAAGATGCGCGGCTCCGGCGGCTTCGTTCGCGCCACCTGGGAGGAAGTCACCGAGATCGTCGCCGCGGCCAACGCCTACACGGTGAAGACCTGGGGACCTGACCGGGTGTTCGGCTTCTCCCCGATCCCGGCCATGTCGATGGTCTCCTATGCCGCAGGCGCCCGCTATCTGCAGCTGCTCGGCGGGGTCTGCGGCTCGTTCTACGACTGGTACTGCGATCTGCCGCCGGCCTCGCCCCAGACCTGGGGCGAGCAGACCGACGTCGCCGAAAGCGCCGACTGGTACAATTC
>JAXLWN010000031.1:0-76657 GCA_046328475.1 Chloroflexia bacterium
GCAGACGATGAATCCGAGCACGGAGGAGCTGCTGCGCGCGGTCGAGGCGCTGCCCGGCAATGAGGTGATCCTGCTGCCGAACAATGGCAACGTCATCCTGACGGCGCAGCAGGTGATCGATCTGACGAGCAAGCGGGTCGCGGTGGTGCCGACGCGCTCGGTGCCGCAGGGGATCGCCGCGCTTTCGGCGCTGAACTTCGATGCCGACCTGGACGAGAACGTGGCCGAGATGACCGAGGCGTCGCGGGGGATCCGCTCGGCCGAGGTTACGCGCGCGGTGCGTTCGGCGACGATCGATGGGGTCACGGTGGCCGATGGGCAGGTGATCGGGCTGGTGGACGGCAAGCTGGTCTGCGCGGGCGAGTCGGTCGAGGCGATCCTGCGCGATCTGCTGGAGCGCACCGACGCGGCCAGCGCCGAGCTGATCACGCTCTATCGCGGCGAGGGCGTCGATGAGGTGTCCGGACAGTCTATGGTAGAATCCCTGCAAGCCGACTATCCCGACGCCGCGTTCGAATTGGTCGATGGTGGCCAGCCGCACTACGAGTATCTGATGAGTGTGGAGTAGCGAGTCGGGCAGTCGGGCAGTCGGATAGTCGGATAGAAGTGACGAGTGACGAGGCCTCTGCCGAAGCTGATCGCTACCTCTATCGGAGTATGCGGTCGGGGGATGATGCGCTACCATTGCCTGGGGCGGCAGCGCGGTTGCTCGGTGTCCGGCCGGGTATCGATCTCGTTCTGAATGCCGACGGGGCGGCGCAACCACAGACTGGCGGGTTGTCCGTTGCCCCGGATGATCCACTCCTGCTACCGGAGCATCGGCGGCCCTTGGAGTTTGGTGGCACGGGGAACGATCCGGTCTGGCGTATTCGTGTCGGCAATCTCGACCCACGGCTAGCGTACCGGCCCGATCCCGACAACCCCGAAGGGCACGGATTCATCGAACCGAGTACGCCGATGCCGATTGAAGCATTCCAGGCGGCGCTGGAAGCATCCCGCTCGGCGTGGACATTGGTAGAGCCGTTGCGGGGAAGCGAGCGAAAGACATGACGATCAAGGTCCAACACGATCTGCTCTTCGCGGCGGCGTTAGCGGAGCCCGATGCAGTATTGCGCTTGCGTGATGTGGTGAAAGATCTGCTCGCACAAGGGCTGTCGCGAGAGGATGTTCTCACTGAGTTAGCGCAATACCGCGATGCCCTGAGTCGGGATGGGCAAGACGAAGCGGAAGATGCCGTCCTCGATGTGATGGATTTCGTTGTCGGCTGGGCTAGCCCCCAGATGAAGGTGTAGGGCGATGAGCAACGTACGGGTCGTCACCGATAGCACCGCCGACATCCCGGAGCAGATGCGCGTGGCGGCGGGGATCGAGATGGTTCCGCTGTCGGTGCTCTTCGGCACCGAGGCGTACAAGGACAAGGTCGAGATCTCGCACGACGAGTTCATTCAGCGGCTGAAGACGGTCGGGCGGACCCTGCCGACGACCGCCGCGCCCTCGCCCGGGCAGTTCGAGGAGGTCTATGCGCGCCTCGCCGACGAGGGGGCCGAGGGGATCGTCTCGGTGCATCTCTCCGAGAAGCTGAGCGGCACTGCCGCTGCGGCGCGCGTGGCCGCCGAGGCGGTCGCCGACCGGGTGAAAGTGGAGGTAATCGACTCGCGCTCGATCTCGCTTGGGCTTGGCTTCCTGGCGCTGGAGGGGACGCGCGTCGCGGCGCGGGGGGGCGATCTGGAGACGGTCGCCAACGCGATCCGGCGGATGGCCCCGAACATCCAGATCATCTTCTTCGCCGACACGCTCGAATACTTGCAGAAGGGCGGGCGGATCGGGCGCGCGGCGGCGATTGCCGGGTCGATCCTCGCGCTCAAGCCGCTGATGCGCCTGGATGAGGGGGCGGTGGTGCCGCACGAGCGGACGCGGACGCGCTCGAAGGCGATCGAGGGCCTGGTGCGCTTCGCCAAGGATTTCCCGCACATTCGGCAGATGGGGGCGCTGCGCAGCGGCGACGCCGACATCGAGGCGCTCCTCGATCGCCTCGCCGCCGAGATTCCGAGTGTCCCGCGCGACCGGGTCATCCTGGCCGAACTCAGCCCGGTGATCGCCGTCCATCTCGGCCCCGGCGCGCTCGGGGTGATCATCGATACGAGCGAGGGGACGTTATGATTGCGGATTGCGGGTTGCGGATTGCGGATTACCGGGTGGGGGGACGACGCGTATCGAGCGCTTCTAGCCTCCTCGTGCCACAGCACGTATGTTCCCGATCTGCAATCCAATCCGCAATTGTGTGATGGTTACGGCGACGGCGACGCTGACGGCCGCGATCGAGCGAGTCGGCAAGGTGCTGGCCCTGGAACAGCGGCAGGGGCATGGCGACCGCGCCGTCCTCGGGGGGATCGGCCCGTTCGCCCGTCAGCACCTCGCGCCGTTGCGCGGCAGTTTGCCGACGCGCGCCGCCGACGACGCGTTGGTGCGGATCGACGGCCTGCTCGCCGACTATGCCCACCTTTCTCCCGCGCAGCGCCAACGCCGCCTGCACGAAGCCCTGACCGAATTGCGCCAGCTCTATCGCCAGATCGCGCGCCTCGGCGAGAATGAGCCGACCGCGCAGCCGCGCTACATCGGGAAACCCAAGAAGAAGATAGAACGGGCAAACAGGGGCACGGGGGAACAGGAGACTGGTGCCGCCCGCCCTACGCCCTCACGCCCTCACGCCCTCACGCCGAGCGATCCGGTGACGGCGATTCCGACCGTTGGGGAGGGGCGGGCGATACAGCTTGGGCTGATCGGCGTGCGGACGGTCGGGGATGTGCTGGCGATGCTGCCGCGCAAGCACATGGATTACTCGGCGGAGTACCCGATCGCGCACGCGCTCTTCGGGCGCGAGGGGACGTTCAAGGGGACGATTCAGACGATCGAGGAGAAGCATCTCCCTGGGAAGAAGAGCCTCGTCGTCGCGGAAATTGGCGACCGCACCGGGATGCTGACCGCGACGTGGTTCAGTCCGTATATCGCCAAGGCGCTGCACGTCGGCGATCAGGTGGTGCTGAGCGGCGCGGTCGGGCAGCGGCGCGGGCGGCTGGTGCTGGAGAATCCCGAGTGGGAGGCGCTGGACGCCGATCTGCTGCACACCGGGCGGATCGTGCCAGTCTACAAGCTGACCAAGGGGCTGTACCAGAAGACGCTGCGGACGATCGTGCGCAAGGCGCTCGACCTCTGCGCCGATGCGCTGCCGGACTACTTGCCCGAGACGGTGCGGCAACGGGCGCGACTGGTGCCGCTGGCGCGGGCCACGCGCGCGGTCCACTTCCCGCAGGATGACGACGAGCTGGTGGCGGCGAAGTATCGCCTCGGGTTCGACGAGTTTTTCTTGCTGCAACTGGGGATGCAGCGGCGCAAGCGGCAGTGGCAAAATGAGGCACCGGGCTACTCGTTCGCGATCGACGAGGCGGTGCTTGATCGCTTCTTCGGGGTGCTCCCCTTTGCGCTCACGCGGGCGCAGCAGCGGGTATTGGCCGATATCCTCGCGGATATGCGCCGCCCGGTCGCGATGAGTCGGCTGGTGCAGGGGGATGTCGGTTCGGGCAAGACGGTGGTCGCGGCGACGGCGATGCTGGCGGCGAAGGCCGATGGCTACCAGTCGTCGCTGATGGCCCCGACCGCGATCCTCGCCGAGCAGCACTGGCGCACGCTCGAACGGCTCTACGGCGCGTTGCCGGAGGGAGAACGGCCGCAGGTGCGGCTGCTGATCGGTAGCACGCCGGCGAAGGAGCGTCGCGCGATCGCGGCCGGGCTGGAGGATGGCTCGATCGATATTCTGGTCGGCACGCAGGCGCTGATCCAGGGCGGGGTGGCGTTCAGGCAGCTTGGCTTCGCGGTGGTGGACGAGCAGCACCGCTTCGGGGTGGTCCAGCGGGCCACGCTGCGCGCGAAGGGGCACAACCCTGACCTGCTGGTGATGACCGCCACGCCGATCCCGCGCAGCCTCGCGCTGACGCTGCACGGCGACCTCGAAGTCTCGGTGATCGACGAGTTGCCGCCGGGTCGGCAGGCGATCATCACCCGCGCGGTCGGGCCGGAGGAGCGGGAGTTCGAGTATGGCGCGATCCGCGCCGAGGTGCGCGCGGGGCGGCAGGCGTTCGTGATCTGCCCGCTGGTGGAGGAGTCGGACCAGATCGAGGCGAAGGCGGCGACCGAGGAGTGGGAGCGGCTGCGGACGGAGGTGTTCCCCGATCTGCGGGTTGCGCTGCTGCACGGGCGGATGCGTCCGGCCGAGAAGGACGCGGTGATGGCCGCGTTCCGCGACCGGGAGTACGACATTCTGGTTTCGACGGCGGTGATCGAGGTCGGGATCGACATCCCGAACGCGACGATCATGCTGATCGAGGGGGCGAATCGCTTCGGTCTGGCGCAGTTGCACCAGTTCCGGGGCCGGGTCGGGCGCGGCGCGGCGCAGTCGTACTGCATCCTTGTCGCGGATGAGACGAGCGCCGACGCCGAGGCGCGGCTCGGGGCGATGGTCGATAGCCAGGATGGCTTCGTGCTCGCGCAGAAGGACCTCGAGATGCGTGGCCCGGGCGATTTCTTCGGCACGCGGCAGAGCGGCCTCCCCGACCTCAAGGTTGCCCAGCTCGGCGATGTGCGCCTGCTCGAACTGGCCCGGCGCGAAGCCGAGGCGGTGCTTGACGCCGATGTTGACCTCGCCCACCCCGACCACCAGCCGCTCCGCGACCGCCTGCGCGTCTTCTGGAAGGAAGGCGCGGGGGATGTGAGTTGAGTTTGCGGCTGTAGCTCTCTACAATGAGCATATGATTCGGCCTTTTCTCTCGGAAGGATGTTGCCGATGGAGCACCTGGAGCGCGGGCCGCAATTGCACGATCGCGCGACGCGTGGCGCTGTCCTCTCCCCGGATGAGCAAGCGGAACTCGATGCATGGTATGACGCGATGGACCGGGAAGAAGCCGCAGCCCTCGTTGGAAGCCGCGATGACGAGTCGCTTGTCGTCTTGCGGGCCCAAGTGCGGGCGAGCACGAGGGAATTGCGTACCGTAACCAAGCGCATCGAAGAACTTGCCGCTGAGAATGAGCGCCTGCGCCGTGAGATCGCGGCGTCGCAGCGGAACTTCATGCATGGATGCGCCGCTTGCACGGTGTGATTGTTCTTCTCTGCCTACTGTCGTGCTCAATGGCATGGATGGAGGACGAGCTATGGCCTTGATGCTCCGGTTGCCACCTGAATTAGAACAGCGCCTTGAGCAGGCTGCTGCCCAGCAGGGTGTGCCTGCTGAAGACTATATGATTCATATACTTGATGAGCATCTTCCGCCTGCTGATCGCCGTCAGGCACTGCACGCTGTCCTTCAAGAATGGATCGACGAGCTGAAGAGTGCCGATCTATCGGTCGAAGATGAAGATGGTGACGAATTCCTGCGCGCTCTTGATGCAAATCGCCTATCTGATCGCCCGCTGTATCCACCCGAACTGAAAGGGAAGACCTGGTGATTCGGGCTGTCTTTCTCGATTCGGGACCTCTGGGCTTGGTCACCAATCCTCGCCTCTCGCCGCAGGTTCTGGCTTGTAGCGAGTGGTTACAGACGTTATCCGACGTAGGAATTCGCATCGTTATTCCCGAGATCGCTGATTACGAAGTTCGTTGTGAGTTACTGCGGGCGGGGCGCTTGCGCGGTATTGCGCGTCTGCGAACACTCATCACACTCTCAGAGTATCTGCCGCTCACAACAGAGGCGATGCGGCAAGCCGCAGAATGCTGGGCGCAGGCGCGTCGGCAAGGGCAACCGACTGCGAGCGATCAGTCACTCGATGGCGACATGATCCTTGCTGGGCAGGTTCTGACCTGCGGCATGCTATTGGGCGAAATCATTGTCGCGACGACGAATACTCGCCACCTCTCACGCTTTGTTCCAGCCGCCGACTGGCCGACGATCACGCCGTAGTGTGCTGAGCCAGGTAGCCAGGATGGAAATGCCTACCCTGTGGCAGGACGATCCGCGCATTGTGGAGGTTGTGGCGCGGATGGCGGCGACGCCTGGCGTGGTGGCGGTGTTGCTTGGGGGGAGCCGGGCGACGGGGATGGCGGGGCCGAGGTCGGATGTGGATTTGATGGCGATTGTGGGGGAGGGGGAGGGGCGGCGCGATATTTTTGATGCGGCTGGGCTGACGTTCGATACGAGCTACTGGACGCTCGGGGGGCTGGAGGCGCAGATTGCGGCCGATGGCGTGACCTGCGATGCGTGCCGCGCGCTGGTCACGCTGGTGGGCGAGGCGACCTGGGAGGAGCGGATCGAGGCGACGGCGCGGCGGCTGTGTGCGACGCATGTGCCCGATGCGGCGCAGCAGGGGGTGTTGCGGGCGGAGGTGCGGGCCGGGGCGCGGCGGTTGCTGGCGGCAGGGGCGGAGGTGCCGTCGCTGGTGCTGGCGACGTGGGGCGGCGACCTCGCCTGGAATGCGGCGAAGCTGTGTTTGGCGATGGTCGGGATCGGGCCGCTGCGCGAGGTTCACTGGCACGACGCGCTGCGCGATGCCGGGTTGCCGTTCGACGCGGCGACGCCGTATGCGCGCTGGTACACCGGTGGCGCGCTGGCCGAGCGCATCCCTGCCGTGTTGCAACTGGCCGAGGTAGTGTTGGGGGAGGCGATTGCGGTGCCGGATGGCCCGGTTGTCGCGCCTGGGCCGCCTGTGGTTGAGCGTCGTGGACCGCTGGGGCCGGAGGAGGCGGTCGAGTTGGACCGCATGGTCGGCTATGGGCTGGGCAAGTATGGCAAGGCGCTGTGGACCGGCGACCCGGTCCGGCGGGCGTCGGAGGGGACAACGATCCTCTGGTTTGCGCTGCCGGCGTGCCTGGCGCTGGCGGGCTGGCGCGCGAACGAGCAGGGCTGGTGGCGTGCGATCCCGCCCGGGCTCGATTTGCCCTTCGATGCCGGGGATCTCTATACCGCCGCGCTGATCGGAGAGTCGCTGGCGGGGCGGCTGGCGGCGGCGGTGGAACTGGGCGAGCGCGCACGGGCTACCCTGGGGCCGATCTTTCGCGATACGCCGCACGCGGGGAAGTATCGTCGGCCCTGATGGGGTGGTTGGGTTGGTGGGTGCGGCGGTTAGATCGCGAGTGGTGCGATCCCGCAGGCCAGCGACTCGCCGTGGGCCTCGGACCAGGCGACGAGCGCCTCGTATTGCTCGTCGTCGAGCGTGAAGATCTTGCCGCAGCCGCCGCAGTTGACGACGATCACGCAGTCGCCGCGACTCTCGCACAATTCGACCGTTTGGCCGACCCCGTGGCAGGTCTCGCCGCAGAGATGGGCGATCACGTCGCGCGCGAACGCGTCCGGAAGGGTCTCGATCTCCCGCATCATGGTCCCTCCTTCACTTGTGGGTGGGGTGAATGGGGAAATTGCCGCCAGGAACGTCCCTACCTTGCCCTCAGCGTCGAGTGGTATCTCCCAGTGTACACCCGGCCGTCAAATCGGTGTCGATCCGGCGCGTTTCGCGTCGGCGTGGTCCTGTGGTACGATTCATGTCAAATCACTCGTGCGATAAGAGTTGAACAAGGGGGGTGGCGATGGCTTCACCGGAGGAGCGGCGGGCGGCGTTGCGGGAGAGCCTGGACCGGTTTGTGCGCGTGGTGGAGGGGGTGTCTGAGGAGCAATTTCTGCATGCGGTCGATGGCAGGACACCGCGCGATATCGTGGCGCACCTGATTGGCTGGAATTACTATGCGATCGAGGCGAGCGATTTTATACGGCGCGGCGAGGTGCCGCCGAGTCTGGTCGATCCGGGACCTGATTTCAGCCGGGTGAACGGCGAATCGATGGCGCGGTTCCCGGCGCGGGATAAGGGGACGCTGCTGGGGCAGTTGCGCGAGTCGGGGGTTGCATATGACGCGATGCTGCGCGCTTTGCCCGCCGCCGAGTGGGGCGATAACCACGGGGTGGTGCGCGGCAAGTGGGAGGTCACCAACGACAGCTTCGTGGGGATCATGATCGGCGAGTTCGATCACCACCGGCAGGAGATCGAGGCCTGGCCGAGGCCGTGACGCTCCGCCCTCCGGCGGCGTTGGATCAGTGAGGGTCACACCACGCCGGAAGGAGGACGGATGTTTAATCGCACGGCCTATTGGAACTCGCGGGCGGGGGGCGTCGCGCTGCTGGAAGTGGTCGAACCGGCGGATCAGCCGGGGGCACGCCGCTTCGTGCCGCTGCGCCGGACCGAGCTGCGGGGCGAGATTGTGGGGCCGCTGGCCGCGCTGCGGCTGGTGCATCGCTATGGCTATACCCGCGAGCAGTGTGCGCAGACGTTGGAGGCGATCTATCGCTTCCCGCTGCCGGGCGACGCGGCGGTGACCGGCGTGACGGTGCGCTTCGGCGAGGTGGAGATCGCGGCGGAGTTGCAGGAGCGCGCCCTCGCCGAGGCGACCTACGAGGAGGCCAAGGCGCAGGGGCAGCAGGCGGCGCTCGCCACGCGCGAGTCGCCCGATGTTTTTGCGCTGCGGATCGCGGGGTTGCAACCGGACCAGGAGGTGACGGTCGAGACGCGCTACGTGCAACTGGCGCGGGCCGAGGGGAGCGAGTGGGCGCTGCGGGTGCCGCTGACGATCGGGCCGCGCTACGTGCGCGAGGACGAGCGCGGCTCGCGGCAGGCCGAGGGGCAGCCGCTGGCGCTGCTGCGCGACCCCGGCCACCGTTTCGCGCTCGATCTGACGCTGCGCGAGGTGGGCGAGGTGCGGAGCAGCACCCACGCGCTGGCGATCGGCGGGGACGACGCGGGCGGGCTGCGGGTGCGGCTGCGCGACGAGGAGGTGCTGCCCGACCGGGATTGCGTGATCGCCTGGCAGCCGCGCCGCGAGGCGACCCGGCCGTCGCTGCACGCGCTGGTCCACGACGACCGCGAGGATAAGCACGTCTACTTCCTGGCGCTGGTCGCGCCGCCGCGCGCGGTGAATCCGGCCGCGACGGTGGCGCGCGAGGTGGTGCTGCTGGTGGACCACTCGGGCTCGATGGGCGGGCCGAAGTGGGAGGCGTCCGACTGGGCGGTGAAGAGCTTCCTCGCCGGGTTGACCGAGCGCGATCGCGTCGGGTTGGGGCTTTTTCACAACGACACCAGGTGGTTCGACAAGGCGACGCCGCGCGCGACGCCGGAGATGGTCGGTCGGGCGATCGACTTCCTGCTCCGCAACAAGGATAGCGGCGGCACCAACCTGGGGGTGGCGCTGGAGCAGGCGCTCGATTTGAAGCGGGCGGCGGGGGAGTACGCGCGGCACCTGCTGGTGGTGACCGACGCGCAGGTGAGCGACGCGGGGCGGATCCTGCGGCTGGCGGACGACGAGGCGAAGCGGGCCGACCGGCGGCGGATCAGCGTGCTTTGCATCGATGCGGCACCGAACGATTTCCTGGCGACGGAGCTGGCGGAGCGGGGGGGCGGGGTGTCGCGCTTCCTGACGAGCAGCCCGGAGGAGGAGGACATCGCGACGGCGCTGGACGCGGTGCTGGAGGACTGGGCCGCGCCGGTGCTGACCGGGCTGCGGCTGACGCTCGACCGGGGGATGGTGGAGACGGGCGATGGCGTGGCGCGCTCGGTGGAGCCGGGGGAGAGCGCGATCGACCTGGGCGACCTGCCGACCGGGCGGGCGGTCTGGGTGGTGGGGCGCTTCCCGCGCACGGCGGGGGGCGAGCTGACGCTGCGGCTGGCGGCCAACCGCGATCCGGGCGTGCCGGTGCTGCGGATCAACCTGGCGACGGAGGCGCGGGAGTTGCCCGCGCTGAAGGCGCTCTTCGGGGCGCGGCGGGTGGCGGGGCTGGAGTTCCTGACGAACGCGCGCTACGGCGAGGCGGAGTTGCGCGACCAGCTGGCGCGGCTGGGGTATGACCCGGCGCGACTGACGACGGCGCAGCCGAACCGGGTCTATGCCGAGAATACGCGGCGCGACGCGACCGAGGGTCTGCGCGAGTTGCTGGTGGGCGAGGCGCTGCGCTATGGGCTGGCGAGCGCGGAGACGGCGTTCGTGGCGGTGCGGCGCGAAAAAGGGAAGGTGGTCGAGGGGACGGTCGCGGTCGGCAATGCGCTGCCGAGCGGCTGGTCCGACAGCTTCCTGACGCTGGCGGGTGGCGCGCCGCCGATGATGATGGCGATGGCCGCGCCGATGGCGATGCCGTCGGCCCCGATGCCGGAGCGGGCGCGGGCGATCACCACGGGGATGCACGGCGCGCGGCCGGATGCGCCGTGGCCGGCCGGGAGTGCGCCCGCGCGCGGCGGTGGCTTCTTCTCGAAGCTGGCCGGGGCGGTTGGCTCGGCCCTCTCGGGGGGCGGCAATGTGCCGACACCACCGACACCCGCCATGCCGACTGCGCCGGGGGAGGTGGCCACGCCGGTCGCGCCGCCGTCGCCGTCGCTGTTCGCCGGGGTGCCAGTGTTCGCCGGGGGCGAGGCGGTGCTGTTCGATTCGGGGCGGCCGGGGGATGTGGGCAAGCTGTCTCCGAGGACGCTGACGCGGCTGCGGTTGCGCGCAGATGGCGCGGGCGATCCCGGTCGGCTCGATGGGGATCTCGCCATCCTGATCTACGTGGGCGACCTGGCCGCGCCGCGCGCCCGGGTGCGGGTGGCCGACCTGCTGCGGCAGGGAGGCGAGCGCCCGTTGCACCTGGCTTGGGAGGTCGGGCAGGTGCTGCGGGTGGTGTTGCAGGACCCGCGCGGGGTGTGGGCGCAGCAGGCCCCGAGTCTGGAGTTGATCCTGTCCTGAGTGGCAGTCGCGCGCGGCGCGGGGTAGAGTATCTGGGTGGCGGGCTTCCGCCACCCGGATACGTTTAACGGGGTGTTGGCGACGATGCGGGTAATCTCGGGGGTGGCGCGCGGGCACCGGCTGAAGGCACCGGAGGGGATGCGGACGCGCCCGATGGCGGACAAGATTAAGGAATCGCTCTTCTCGGTGCTGATGTCGCTGGGGGTGGAGCCGAGCCGGGTGCTCGATCTCTACGCGGGGAGCGGCGCGGTCGGGATCGAGGCGCTGTCGCGCTGGGCGGATTGGGCCGATTTTGTGGAGCAGCGCCCGGATGCGTGCGCGGTGATCCGGGACAACCTGAAGCACACGAAGCTGGACGATCAGGCGGCGGTGCATCAGGTGTCGGTGGAGTCGTTTCTGGGGCGGGTGCCGAGCGAGCCGTACGACCTGGTGATCATGGACCCGCCGTACGCGGACCCGGCGATCATCGCGATCCTGGAGCGGTTGGGGAAGTCGGCGCTGGTGGCCCCGGGGACGATCGTGGCGCTGGGGCACTCGCCGCGCGTGCAGTTGCCGCCCGCGCTGCCGCCGTTGCAGCAGCTGAAGCAGCGGTGTCATGGGGATTCGTGCTTCGCGGTGTACGAAGTGCTGAGTGCTGAGTCCTGAGTGCTGAGTTAAGCACGAGGTACGAGGTACGAAGTACGAACGGGGGCTGGTGAAAGATGAGGGGACGGCGAACTGCTCGCCGTCCCCTCGGGTTTTCTGTGAGATGACTCAGCACTCAGCACTCAGCACTCAGCACTCAGCACTCAGTCGGCATTCAGCACTTTCATCGCGATGGTGGGGAGGGCGAGCCAGGCGACGGCGCCGAGGGGGAGCCAGAGGCTGAGCGCGCCGCTCGCGCCGAAGGCGAGGACGATGGCGATGGTGGCGACGGCGAGGGCGGCGAGGGCGAGGCGGCGGTTGGTGGCGGCGTCGCGGGCGAGGATGACGAAGGTGAGCAGGAGGGCGGCGGCGACGCAGGCGGCGGTGAGGCCGAATTTGCCTTCCTCGACCCAGCGGCCGAGCAGGAAGGGGAGGGGCAGGATGCCGCCGAGGAGGCAGGCGATGAAGGCCATCAGCTTGGCCTTGACGAAGGTGCGGGCGAAGACGTAGGCGGGGGGCGTGGCGGCGATGCTGAGGCAGATGAAGCCGAGGGTCATGCCCTGGCCTTCCCACCAGGCCATGGCGTGGCCGCCCGCGCGTCCTTCCTCGAAGCGGAGGTGGAAGAAGCCGGCGGCGAGGAGGAGGGGGAGGCCGATCACGGCGCTGGCGAACATGACGCGGAGGGGATATTTGGCGATCGGGGCGTCGAGTTTGGCGAGGAGCGCGTGGACGCCGCGCTCGGGGGCGGCGGGCTTGGGCGCTTCCTTGGGCTGCTTGCGGTCGATGAGCGAGTTGGCCGTCACGGTCGTCCTCCTTCGGGTGGTTGCGGCCGGGCGGATGGTCGTTGGTGCCAGGCTCTCACGCGGTGCCGCTTGTTGCCCCTACTGTAGCAGGGATTTGAGGTTAAGTACGATGATGGGGCGCACGATGTTCCGGTGATCGGGGTCACAGGGGAGCGAAGTGCTGAGTGGGGGCGTGAGGGCGTGAGGGCGTGGGGCAGTGCTGAGTGCTGGGTACTAGGTGGGTTTGTGCGGTCGTGCGTTCGTGCCCTGGTGTGTATGCGGGTTATGTGTAAGCGAGGCGCAGCTTGCATGGCGAATAGTAGGTTTGTTTTTGCATTTTTTTTTTTCTTGTGGTGGTGAGCTTTCTCACGGGTGGAAAAGGTCCTGGGTGGTCATGGCGGGGCCTCCTTGCTGTGGGTAAGGCAGCGGCCTCCGGGCGATCTTGTGCCGCTATCTGTACGGACCCGTCGCGGAGGGCAAATCATGCCATGTGGTGGGGGATTGACCCCGCCCCGCTGCGGCGGCGACCGCACCCTCCCTGCGGGGGTACCCGCCTTGCGAGGGAGCGGGTGGGGGTGCTGGGGGAGCGGGTGGTGGGTGTGGGGGCGGGTGCTGTTCCGACGAGGGCGGGTCTCAGACCCGCCCCCACCGGAGGCTGGTGGGGGCGGTGGGGTGGGGTTAATCGACGGGGGTGTAGGGGCCGTGGATCTGGGTGAGTTCGATGGTGTTGCCGGAGGGATCGGTGATCATGAAGCGGGGGCGGGTGTCGATGGGGGCGACGTCGGTGATGGGGATGTGGTGCTGGGTGAGGTGGGCGCGCATGGCGGCGAGGTCGTCGACTTCGAGGCAGAGATGGTTGCCGACGGGCGCGACATATCCTCGGTGGAGAGGAGGTGGATTTCGTGTTCGTCGTCAGCGGCGTCGAACCAGATGACGGGGTTGGCTTTGGAGGCCGAGGGGGCGGGGTTTCTCGGTCAGGCCGAGGGCGACGGTGTAGAAGTGGCGGGCGTCGGCTTCGCTGCCTTTGGCGATGCCGACGGAGACGTGTTGGACGCGACGGACGCGGGGCACGGTGTACCTCCTTGTGAGTGCTGGGGGGTGAACAGGGGAACAGGGGAACGGGCGAACGGGCGAACGGGCGAACGGGCGAGGGATGAGTGTGTGCTGCCCGACTGCCCGACTGCCCGACTGCCCGACTAATCCGGGCCGTTCCAGGCGATGGTGAGGCCGAGGTCGGCGGCGATGTCGCGGATGTAGCGGACGGAGGCGACGTTTTCGCGGTCGAAGGCGGTTTGGGGGTCTTCGCCAGGGCGGACGGCTCCGGAGGGGATGGGGACGCGGCGGGAGACGCCGGGGACGTCTTCGAGTTCGATGGAGATGGTGCCGTCGAAGTTGATGTCGCGCAGGGCGACCATGATGGCGTACCAGTCGATCTTGCCCTTGCCGGGTCGCCAGTGGGCGTTGGTGAGGCCGTCGTTGTCGGAGAAGTGGCAGTGGAAGATGCGCTCGGCGAGCTGGTAGAGGACGACGTGGGGGATCTCGCCGGCGGGGTAGAGGTGGCTGGGGTCGAAGTTGATGCCGAGGGCGGGCGAGGGGACGTGGTCGAAGATGCGGAGCATGCCGGCGGCGTTGGCCATGTAGCGGTAGGGGTGGGGCTCCAATGCGTAGCGGAAGCCGCCGGATTCGCAGAGTTCGCCGCACTGGCGGAGGATGTCGCAGTAGTCGAGGAAGTTCTGTTTCCAGTCGAGGCCGGAGGGGATGTTGACGAGCTGCTCTTGCATGAGGGGGCGGGCGGTGATGCTGGGGAATTCGATGGCGAAGGGGTAGGTGGAGACGGAGTTGACCATTTTGGTGCCGAGGGCGTCGGCGACGTCGAGCATGCGCTTGAAGTGGTCGAGGGCCTGGGCGCGGATGGCGGGGTCGGGGTGGGACATGCCGCGCGGGGTGGAGACGAATTCGGAGAGTTCGAGGCCCTCGCCGTCGATGATGCGGCGGAGTTCGGCGATGCGGGCGGGGGTGTAGTAGTCGTCGAGGGTGGCGCGGTCCCAGGCGATCAGCTCGATGGCCGTGAAGCCGAGGCGGGCGATGCGGGGGATCGTCGCTTCGTAGGGGGGGTCCCACTTGAACGGCCAGATCGATGCGCCGAATTTCATCGGTGGGGCTCCTTGTGTGGCGGTGGTGGTCAGGGATGTGGGTTCTTGCGGGGGCATGATACGGCGATTGGGGCGGGTGTCAAGGAGGAGATGGGTCTGGGTGACCCGCTGGTGCGTGGCGGGCGGTGGACTGAAGGCTTCGCCGCAAAGTCCGCGTGAGATGAAATCGGTTTCCGGTCGACTTCGAGCATGTCTCGTCACATGTAGATAAGGCAATAATCTGGCTTGAAGGTTTCTTGGCATGCAACTCACTATAAGAAGATCGCATTGGCTGCGCGAACGCCTGCGGAGACCACGAACGAGCCGCGAACATGCGCGGACTCGATTCAAGGCCCCCCAATACACGACCTTGGTCCGTGCTCTCAAACGACGTTGAGGGCCTCACTCTGTAGGATGATGAGTCGTGTAGTCCCAGGCTGGCGCTGACAGACGTATGGGCGTATGGTGAACGTCAGACTTTCAAACACTTGCAACAGAATAGAACGCTTAGACTACCTGAATAGAATAAGAGTGCCCACACTGCTCGCTTGGGTCTACATACCGCAGAAGAAGTCCATCGTTCGAGCGAGGATTACAGAGGGCAAACTCCATCCCTGGCCTAATACATATCGAAGAACAATTTTCGATAGAAGCGCTGGTGGCGCTCGAACGTTTCCTGCTCCAAGGATTCAAGAAGCCCAAACTCAGCGAGATGGGAGAAAGAACGGCAATGCGACGTCTCGTGCATTGAGCAGCGGCGCAATAAAGATCAATGCTCGGTAACTGGAAAGCACCCGCATACTCGCGCTCACCTTCAGTTGGGTGGAGCTAGATGTCACAGAACCCAATGACCAGCAGTGGGTTCAGGACTTCGTATCCGAACTAGCACATTTCTATCGCATGCCCTAAATACGACCGCACAGACCTCTCCTGGGCGATTGCGTGCCGCATTGTGTTCAAAGAACTCCTCCCAACAGCCTCTTTCCGAGTGTAGAGATCAGCCTCATCTGGTTCATCTGATTTTACTTCTTGGGCTTTCGATAAGCATGCCCAGACTTCCTGAAGTAGTTGAGTGGCATCCCGACTTCGGAGGGACATGGGCTAGTTAGGCTCACCGATGTGCGACTTTTCTTGAGCCGCCGTCTGGGCCTTCTGCCGGAAACAGCCCGACGTGGCGAAACTCGGAGAAAGTCGCACATCGCGTGAGGTTGTATCACGAATCGCATAAGTAGATCGAGGACAAGAAGAAATCTCAACAAAACCTGTTACGAATACGATCAGTCATCTCGAACTCCCTTTCTTTGTATGCAAGATCATCGCATCATTGGTGCAGTTCTACTTCAGGCAGCTATTGTCGACCGCCTTTGTTGGAGATAAATAGGATACGGCGACCCAAGAACATCAAGCCAACAATCGCGCAAACATGCATCCGAGTGCGGCTGCTTTTCTCATGATTGGCGATACCACAGTCCCTAATAGGCATTGTGACAACACTTCTGTTTCCATCGGGGACATAAACATGTTGGACCTTAATCTTGCCATTTTCGCCTCTCTCGCTCTTGCAATTCTATCCTCGATATCACCAAGGGTGGTCTCTTTGCAACTCAAAGCACATGCATCATTCTTCCCCAGCTCATAACGATACTTTGGTCTCCTCTGTTGTTTTGACATTCATGTTGCAGCACTTCTCTTTCGAGAGCCCCGCTGCCGCGCGGCTTTGTCGTGACCTCTTGTTGCGGCATGCCCCACTCTTCGCAGGATTGTACTTGGCTCCGCGTTGCTGGACACTGGTCGGAAGCCCCTTGTGGCCGGAGACGTAAAACTTGCTCTGACAATGTGCTTCGGTACGGACCGAGGCGGCGCGTGGACCGGATCATTTGGCTGAATTGATGAGCATGGTTTAGGAAAGAGATTCGGGTGGCAGCGCTTCAAGTCATTTGGCGCACAATCACGGAAATACGGGCGATGAAGTCGCACAGCATCGTGCGCGGGCGCCCGGCACCCGCTGGTTGTGCGTTAGCTTACGATTCGATGATCTCGCCGTCATGCCATTCGGGTTCGGCTTCGAGGAGGGCCATCAGTTGCTCGAAGCGGGCCTGTTGTTCGGGGCTTTGGGCGTTGGCCCAGTAGGCTTCTTTGCTCTCGAAGATGATCGCCAGGTAGCACTCTTGCGGGTCGGCGTCCATGCGGTAGACGTATTGGGCTACCTGGCCGGGGATGGGGGATTGGCGGAAGCTCGCCGAGAGCGCCAGTATCGCTTGCTCCGCGCCTGCTTTGATGCGCACTCGTGCCACGGTGCCGTACATGGTCGTCCTCCTCGCCCTCGCGGGCTGCGCAACGCTGGTGCCGATGGTCCCAGCATACGCGTGCCAGAGGTGCGTCACCAGTTCAAAAGGTGCTCATTTACCGCCCGATTCGTCGCGCCGCAGCTTGCGTGTCGTGGCCGGGTGATCTTTGGTGGTGGGTTATCGCTGGCCGACGCCGACGATGATTTGGGTGGGGGCTTCGAAGCCGTTTGGCCCCTCGAACTGTTCCAATTGCTGGGCGACTTCTTCCCAGGCGGCGGCGCGGGCTTCGGGGGATTGGGCGGCGAGCATCTGGGTGAGGGCACCGAAGGATTCGCGCTCGAAGCGGGTGCATTCGGCGGCGGAGGTGAGGTTCAGCGGGGAGTCGATGGTGCGGGTCGCCACGGAGCGGAAGCCGGCTTGCTGGAGCATGGTTTCCATCACGCCGGGTGCGCCGAGGCTGAAGGGGCTGGGGAGGCCGGGGGGGGGGGGCGGGAGCTGGGCGCGGCGGCGGATGATGCCGATGGGGCCGCTCATGAAGCGGTTCTGGTCGGGCGTGGTGAAGCTGGCGACGACGGCCCGGCCGCCCGGTTTGAGCACGCGGCGCATTTCGGCGAGGGCTTTGGCGCGGTCGGGGCAGTAGATGATGCCGAGGCGGGAGAAGGCGGCGTCGAACGAGGCGTCGGGGAGGTCGAGGTTTTCGGCGTCCATGACGCGCGTGGCGAAGTTGGTGATCTTGCGCGCCCGGGCCGCGCGCTGGGCGAAGGCGAGGATGTTGGCGGCGAAGTCGGTCGAGAGGATGGAGCCGGTCGGCCCGATCTGCTCGGCCGCGCTCGGGCCGGGCTCGCCCGCTCCGGCGGCGGCGTCGAGCACGCGGTCGCCGGGGCGGAGTTGGGCGAGGTCGAGCATGGCGGTGGTGACGGGGCCGAGCCAGATCTGGAGGGTGGGGGTCCAGCGGTCCCAGGCTTCGGCGACGGTGTCCCACTGTTCTCGCGTGGTCTCTTTGAATTGCTCCGGGTCGAATGCTGGCTGGGTGGTCATCGGCTGCTCCTCTGCGGTTGCCACCGGCGGTGCGCGCGTACTCCGCATTGTACGGCGTTGGGGGAGGCGGCGCATCCGGGAAAATACCCATTTGGGGGCTGTTGGCGGGGGAGGCCGTTGGATTGAAATCGTGGGCGGTCACATTCTTGCGGTGGGGTTCGTCATCGGGGTGGCGGGGGCGTCGCCAGCGAATGTTGTGGAGGTGTGGATCAGGGATGGCGAAGGCAGCGGCGAAGGGCACCACGGCGAGCGGCGAGGGGTCCACGGGGTTCACGGCCGAGGAGCGCGCGGCGATGCAGGAGCGCGCCCGGGAGGTGAAGGCGGGCTCGCGGCGCGGTTCGCGCGCGAACAAGGTGGACAATGAGGCGGCGGTGCTGGCGAAGATCGCGGAGCTGGCGGAGCCGGATCGCACCCTGGGCGAGCGGCTGCACGCGATCATCAGGAGCACGGGCCGGGGCTCGCGCCGAAGCTCTGGTACGGGATGCCGTCGTATGCGCTGGAGGGCAAGGTGCTCTGCTTCTTCCAGCCCGCGCAGAAGTTCGGCACGCGGTACGCGACGTTCGGCTTCAACGATGTCGCGCTGCTCGACGATGGCGAGATGTGGCCGGTCGCCTATGCGCTCAGGCAGCTGACCGCCGAGGACGAGGCGCGGATCGGCGCGCTGGTGAGGGAAGCGGTGGAGCGGAGGTCCGAGTCCGCGATTTTGCGATGGCGCAGCGATGGTGTCGCGTGCTCTCATTGGTGCAACCTGACGCTGGCCTATCTGCAAGGGTGGGCCAGCGTGTTGTTCTGGCCTGTGACGCTATCAGCGTGTGTATTTGGCCGGGGGCGGCTTTTCTGCGGCGGTTGCATTGATCCTGGTGTGGCCGGTGTGGTTTTGGGTAGGAGTTTTCGATGAATGGGCGTTTGAAACTGCTGGTGGGCGGCCTTTTGATGCTGGTTTGTTTGGCTGGGTGCGGCGCGGTGGCGACGGGAACGTTGCGCCGAGCGCGACGGTGGGCGGGGGGACGCGGCCGGGGGTGACGCCGACCGGGGCGGGGCTGGCGAGTCCGACGGCGACCATGGCGGTCGCGACGCGGGTGGTGGTGTCGCCGACGCTGCCAGCGGGGCAGAAGCCGCCGCGCCCGGTGCCCGATCCGGCGGCGGTGGCGGCGGGCGCGCCGCTGCGGGCGACGTTGCTGGCGCAGATCGACCGGTTTGAGGCGGGGTTGGGCCAGTGCGCGGCGAGGACGCCGGTGCCGGTGTGCAGCGGCGCGGTGTTGCGGGAGTTGGGGCAGCAGTCGCCGGAATTTGCGGCCTATGTCTCCTGGCGCGACGCGATCTGGTATTGCGTGAGCGACGGGCGGGGCGGCTATACGCGCATCAACACGTTCGTCTACTACCCGCCGACGCCGAATGAGCTGCGCGATCCGGCGACGCTCGATGTCTATGTCTCGGGCACGCCCTGGTGCAACGAGACGCGGCCGAAGTGACGTCGTGGGGGCGTGTGGCGTGGCACCGTGCTTGCCCAGTGGGCGGGGCGGCGCGGTGTGCACCTGCGTGAAGGAGGCGATGATGGAAGGGCGGGCGCGGAGCCAATCGCCCCAGACGCGGGGTGAACGGGAGCTGCTGGAGCAGGCCGAGGAGTACCGGGCGGAGGAGCGCGCGATGGGGACCGGTCCGCCGCTGGGACAGGCGCAGGGTGCGGCGGGGAGTCCGGAGAGCGCGGCGGCGGAGGCGGAGCGGCAGCAGGACCGCGATCTTGAGTCGGGTGCGGAGAATCCGGGATAGCGTTGCGCACTCGGCGAGGGTGTGGCACCGGGCTTGCCCAGTAGCGCTGCGTCGCCCGTTGGTGGGGCGCGTAGTGTGCAGGAGGTGCGCGATGTTGTTCATATGTGAGTATACGTGGCAACCGAAGACGACGGCGGATCAGGTGCGGGCGCGGATGAAGAAGCAGCACGACGAGGGGACGAACCACCCGGAGCGGTTCAAGGGCTACTACGGCCTGGCCGGGGGCGGGGCGGGCTTCATCCTGGTGGAGGTGGACGATCACCGCGATCTGACGGAGATGCTGCAGCCCTACATGGACCTGGTGAGCTGGGACGTGCGCGCGATCTACCCGATCGACTACAACGAGCGGATTCGGGGATAGGCGGCGAAGGTGGTGGCCGGGTGCCGTGCTCGGCGGTACCCGGCGTAGCGCCGGTGCGCGGCGCGCGGGCGACCATGCCCGCGTCCCCTGTGATTCCTGTGTCTGTGGCGTGACTGCCGCCGCGTATCATCGGGCGAGGTGCGATACTTGCCGCTCGTGGTGTCGGCGCACGTTACAGGTGAGGGGGCGAGCATGGACCGGGAGCGACCCAGGCTTCGGCGCAACCAACTCGTCCCTGCCGATTCCGGTGAGTTGCTCGGGGAGCGCCAGTCGCTCCCCGCCCCGCCGCTGCGGGAGGTGGTGCCGCCGCCCGCCGCCGATTTCGCCAGTCCCGCGATCAGCCACAATTTTGCCCGCGTCAGCGTGTTGCCGGTGGCGGAGCGCGCGGAGTCCGAGGTGCCGCAGGGGGAGGCGTCGCCCTGGGGTGCGCCCGCCGGGACGGTGGACCTGGGGGCGGTTGCGCCGGGTGCGGGGTTGGGCGCGGCGCTGGCGGTGCAGCGGTCGGTGTGGCGCGAGGCGTCGGCGACGGCCGGGAATACGAGCGACGGGCTGCTGGCGGTGCAGCGGGACGGGGAGGCGGGCACGGAGACGCCGCCGCCCCCTCCGCCCGAGTTGCAGCTGATCGATCCGACCGTCATCCGGCCCGGGCTGTCGCAGATCAACCTGGGGGTGCCGCTGACGCTGACGCCGCCGAATGTCGCCCCGCCCGAGGTGGCAACGGCGACGCCCGCTGGCCTGCCGCCGGTGCCGAATCTGACGCTCAATCAGCCGACGGTGGGCGGGCCGCAGCCTGCGCCCGCCTTCGGGCCGGGCAGCCCGCCGATGTTGACGCCGCCCGGCCCGCTGGTGCCCGCCGGGGCGGGTCCGGCCGCGCCGCGCTCGGCGAGCATCGGCGACATGATGGGCGCGATCATGGCGGTGCCGACGATCGATTGGGCGATCGTGAACCTGAAGATGACCGCGCAGCAGAAGATCCTCGGCGATTGGAAGAAGCTGAGTACCGGCGAGGCGATCGGCACGATCAGCACGCTGGGGGTGATCGGGCTGGGCGCGATCGGCGGGGCGCTGGCGAATCCCGATTCGCGGAATTTCCTGCTGGGGCAGATCAGCGGGAAGGTGCTGCCGATCCCGGGGTGCCGTGGCTGTCGGTGGAGTTCACGGCGGCCGGGGACAACCTGGGGTTCGGCCTGCACCTGGATGTGGGCAAGCTGCTGCCGCCCAAATTGGGCTTCGGGGTCATCGGCGTCGCCGCTGGGCGGCCCGCCGGTGCAGCGCGAGGCGGCCGAGGGGCGTCCGACGCGGGCATGCCGGTGGCGGCGGGGATCCGGGCGGCGGCGGGCGGCGGGCGTCCGCTGGAGGGGGCGACGCGGGAGCGGCTGGAGACCGGCCTGGGCGCGAACCTGGGCGCGGTGCGGGTCCACGCGGACGCGCAGGCGGATGGGCTGGCGCGCGGGGTGCGGGCGAACGCGTTCACGAGCGGGCGGGATATTTTCTTCCGCGAGGGGGCCTACAATCCGGGCTCGCAGGAGGGGATGCGCCTGCTGGCGCACGAGACGACGCATGTGCTGCAACAGTCGGCCGGGCCGGTACTTGGCACGCCCGGTCCCGGTGGGGTGGCGGTCAGCCAGCCGGGCGATCCGTTCGAGCGCGAGGCGGAGTCGGTGGCCGCGACGTTCGTGCAGCGCGAGGCCGAGGAGCTGTCGGTGGGGCGGCGGGACAAGAAGAAGGTGTAGGCGGCCACGGCGTGTGCCTGGTTGCTTCCGGCCGGTGGGATTTCCCACCGGCCGATGTTGTGCTCGCTTGCGGCGCGCGTTACCCCGCGCTGGGCATGATGCTGGCAGGTTTCTTGCTTTCGATTGGTAGGCCAGGGGATGGCCGATCGGCAGCATGGAAGGGGTGTAGGCATGGCGACGTTCGCGGACATGTTGCAGGCGAATCCGGACATTCGCAATCAATACGACTGGTGGCGTGGGGCGCGGCAGGAGAAGGGCGAGAACCCGGTGGACTGGGATGCCTTCCGGCAGCACATCGTGGCAATCGGGCAGGTGGATCCGGGCAATCGGCCGCCGGATGACTGGGTGGGAGACGATTACAAGCAGGCGAATCCGGAGTGGTGGGCGGAGTATCAGAATCGGACGTGAGTGCTGAGTGCTGAGTGCTGAGTGGGTCTGTGCGTTCGTGCGTCGGGGCGCACCGGGACTGAAGTCCCGGCGAAGGGCCTGCGGGCCACGAAACCCGCCTGCGCGGGTTGGGCCTGAGGCAGCAGTGTTGCCAACACAGGGGATGTTGAGCCAGGGGGCGGATGTCGGTGAGACATCCGCCCCCCATTTTGCGTCGGTTGGCGCTTGTGGGCGGGTGGTGGCAAACTGCTGGCGGATCGTTTTGGTTGCGGTGGTGCGGCGGCGCGAAGATGCGATGAGGGGAATATGGTAAGTGCGGAGTTGGCGGGGGCGGCGAGCGGGGCGGTGACGATCACGGCGATCAAGGCGATGCAGGTGCGGTCGCAGGGGACGCTGATCAAGATCGAGACCGATGCGGGGGTGGAGGGGTATGGGGAGTGCCACGCGACCGGTCCGCTGGCCCGCGCGGTGATCGCGGGGATCGGGGCGGGGCGGTTGCCGCACCTGGGGCTGATCGGGAAGGATCCGCTGGCGATCCAGGTCCACTTCCACAACATGTTCTACGCCTATCCGCAGCGACCGCCCTATGTGCGCGTGATGAGCGGGATCGACATCGCGCTCTGGGATCTGGCCGGGAAGCTGCTTGGGCAGCCGGTGTCGAAGCTGCTCGGCGGCAATTTCCGGGAGACGATCCCGCTCTATTCGCACTGCACCGGCGGCGATTACTTCGATAAGGGGGCCTGGCGGGAGCGCGCGGCAGAGTTGACGGGCAGTCCGGAGGGGTTCAGGGCGTTCAAGGTCGATATCCACGTCCCGCTCGGCATCCACATGCAGCAGTACGCGCCGAGCATCGGCCCGCGCGAGGCGCGGCGGGTGGCGCGGGCGTATGAGCTGGCGCGGGAGGCGTTCGGGCCGGAGATCGACATCATCGTGCATGGCCACTGCGAGCTGGACGTGCCGAGCGCGATCCGGGTGGCGGAGGCGGTGGAGCCGATCGCGCCGCTCTTCTACGAGGACCCGCTCGCGCCGCAGTTCTCGGAGGGGTGGCTGGCGCTGCGCCGGGCGACGCGGCTGACGCTGATGACGGGGGAGAATCTGGAGTCGCCGGAGGAGGTGCTGCCGTTCTTGCAGCACCAGGCGGTGAATGTGCTGCAACCGGATCTGATCAATTCGGGCGGGATCACCGGGGTGAAGCGGATCGCGGATCTGGCGGCGCTCTACCGGGTGCCGGTCTGTTTGCACAATGTGAGCGGGCTGGTGTTGCAGATGGCGTCGCAGCAGTGGTCGGCGGCATTCTTCAACTGCCCGCTGATGGAGTGCCGACGCGGCGGCGAGGCGGCCAGGGCGGCGGCGAGCAATGCGCCGGTGATCCGGAACGGGGAGATGGTCGTCTCGACGCTGCCGGGCCTGGGGATCGACTGGGACGAGGATTATCTGCGCGCGAATCTGGCGGAGGGGGAGCCGTGGTGGGGGTGATGCCCGGTGCCGGGCGCGGCTACCCGGCGTGCTGGCCGTCTTCCCCCTCGGCCGCCTGCTCTTCGTCGTCGCGGTAGGGGCCGTAGAGCGCCCGGCCGATCAGCGCGGCCAGGCAGGCACCGGCGAGGGGACCGACGACGTAGAGCCAGGCGTTGTCGAGGTGCCAGGCGACGAGGGCGGGGCCGAGCGAGCGGGCCGGGTTCATCGACGCGCCGCTGACCGGCCCGGCGACGAGCGCGGCCAGGGCGACCATGCCGCCCGAGGCGAGCGCCGCGTTCGGCCCGACGACCCGGTGGCGGGTGGCGGTGCCGAGGACGACCGTGGCGAGCAGGAAGGTGAGCGTCGTCTCGGTCGCCAGCGCGGTGCCCGCGCCGACGTGCGGCTCCGACGCCCCGAGGTGGGCCACGGGGCCGAAGGCGGCGCGCAGGCAGCCCGCCGCCGCGAGCGCCCCGGCGAGTTGGGCCGCCCAGTAGAGCGGCAGTTTGTGCCAGGGGAACGCGCCGCGCGCCGCGAACGCGAGGCTGATCGCGGGGTTGATGTGCGCCCCGGAGATGCCGCCGAGGGCGTAGGAGATCGCCATCACCACCAGCCCGGTCGCCGCCGCCCGCGCTACCGCATCGACCTGCCCGCCGCTGGTGGCCGCGACGACGAGTCCGCCGGCCGCGACCAGGGTCTTGGCCCAGGTGCCGAGCAGTTCGGCCAGCAGGACGCGCGCGAGCGTTGCCTCCTCTCGCGCCGCCTGCCCGCCGCGATCGCGCCGTGCCTGGTCCCCCATCCCTCCCTGCCTTCCGTGCGCTGAGCGAGCCTGGGGCTCCTTGCTCGTGCGCGGTTGGTGGTGCGCGGCGCATGGTAGGAGGGACGGGCGAGTCTGTCAAGGCCGCAGCGGCGAGGAGCACGAGCACGCGGGCTGGCACGTCGCCAGCCCGCGTTTCTTGCTCGATGGGGAGTGGTGACCGAGGGTCTAACCCTGACGGACCCAGTTGGCGATGTTCCAGTAGTCAACGTCCCAGGTGGAGAAGTTGATGTTCTGGAGCGTCTTCGCGCGCCCGAAGACGCTCTTGCGGTTGACGAGCGCGATGTGGACGAAGTTCTTCACGATCAGGTCGTTCATCTGGATGAAGAGCTGCGCCCGCTTGGTGTCGTCGAGCTCGGTGCGCGCCGCCTCGTAGAGCTTGTCGTAGTCGGCGTTCTGCCAGCGGCTGGTGTTCCCCTTCGACCACTGGTTGGCCTTCTGGTCGGCGTTCGCGCCGACCCAGCCGGACATGTAGGAGAGCGGGTCGGGGGAGGTGTTGCTGTTGGTGAACATCTCGATGTCGGCGTAGAAGTGCGACCCGGTGTCGGGGTTGCCGGCGTCGGAGGAGAAGAAGACCCCGGCGTCGATGCTCTTCAATTCGACCTGGAAGCCGCTCTTCTCCCAGCCATCCTTGATGATCTGCTGGGTCTTCTGCCGCAGCGTGTTGACGGTGGTCTGGTAGAGCAGCGACAGCTTCACGCCGCCCTTGGCGCGATGGCCGTCGGCACCCTTGACGTAGCCCGCCGCTTCCAGCGTGGCATTGGCCTTGTCGATGCTGAACTCCGGCTTGTTGTTCTTGGAGTTGTACTGCGGCGGATCGTAGAGCAGGTTGATGCCGACCTCGCCCGCGCGGCCGTAGAGCGTGTCGACGATCGACTGGCGGTCGGCGGCGAGGGCGAGCGCCTCGCGCACCTTGGGGTCGGTGAGGAAGGGGTGCGGGGCCTTCAGCGAGGACCGCTCGCCGTCCACCTCCTTGTTCGGGTCGGTGAAGTTGACCAGCAGGCGCTCGATGCCGCCGCCCGAGGCGAAGCCGGCGACGCCCTTGCCGCCCGTCTCCAGCTGCTTGAGGATGGTGTCCTCGACTTGGAGGTTCCAGGCGTAGTCGTAGTCGCCGGTCTGCAGCACCGCGCGGGCCGCCGTGGTGGCGTCCCCGCCGCCCTTCAGCTCGATGGTGTCGAAGAAGGGCTTGTTCGCCTCGCGGTAGTTCTCGTTGATGACGTAGGCGACCGAGTCGCCGGGCTTGAAGTCGGTGACCTTGTACGGCCCGGTGCCGACCGGCTTCAGGTTGTTCGGCGAGTTGCGCGCCGCCTCGCCCTTGTCGTTCTCGAAGATGTGCTTCGGCAGGATGTTGCCGCCGACGCCGAAGAAGGGCTGGTACCAGCCGGGCGTGACATCCTTGAAGGTGACCTTGACGGTGAGGTCGTCGACCTTCGCCACGCTGGCGACATCGACGTACTTGCCGATGCTGGTGGCGGCGGTCTTCTCGTCGGTGACGTAGTCGTAGGTGAAGACGACGTCGTCGGCGGAGAACGCCTGGCCGTCGCTCCACTTCACGCCCGACTTCAGCTTGTAGGTGACGCTCTTGCCGTCCGACGCGACGCCGCCGTTGGCGAGCGAGGGCACCTCGGCGGCGAGGAGCGGGACGATGTTGCCGTTGACATCGATGGTGCAGAGCGGCTCGTAGACGATGCGGCCGATCAGGTCGTCCTTCGTCCCCGAGGAGAGGTGCGGGTTGTAGGTGACCGGTGCCTGCGACTGCAGGATCTTCAGCACGCCACCGCCGCCGCGCTTGGTGGGGCCGCCGGTGGAGGCTGCCGGGGTGCCGCTGCCCGCGCCGGGGGCCGACGCGGCCCCGCCCGGGGTGGCCGCCGCGCCGCCGGGCGCGATGCCGACGGTCGTCGCCAGGGGGGTCGGCGAGGTGGCGGCTGCCGGGGCGGTCGCGGTGGAGCTCGCGCTGCCGCAGGCCGCCAGGATCGCCGCGATCGCCGACGCGGACGCCCCGAGGGCGACGGCGCGGGCGATGAAGTTGCGGCGACTGAGTTGCCCGGATGCGACGTCCCGGGCGAGGGATTGGAGGGAAGACTGTGCGCGCGTGGACACGGAACCTCCTGCCTGCGAACCCCAACCGGTGCGGTTCGCGGTTGATAACGCTCCCCATCGAGCGTCAGGTGATCCCTATTATAGACATGATGGCGGTAGGGGTGACAAGCTGACGGGTGTAGGTAGGGTGCGGGGGTGGGCTTCGCCGCCAGATTCTGGTGCCTGGGGTGGCACGGTTCCGGGGGGCAGGTCAGTCAGCGAACCGCATCCGCGCCGCCGCGAGGCAGTCCAGCGTTTCGTCGGCCGTCTTCAGCAGCAGCAATTCGCGCACGAGTTCGGAGGTATTCGGCACGCAGGCGAAATAGGCCTTGTACATCTTCTTCGTCGCCTCGAAGTTCTTCTGGCCCTCCGACCAAGTCGCTTTCCAGAGGCGGATGTGCTCGATCAGGAGGTCGATCCGGTCGAGCAGCGAGATTGTTTCCGGGTCGATGCGCGGGTCGAAGAACCAGAGGTTCTTGAAGATGCCCCGCCCGACCATCACGCCGTCGACGCCGTGGCGCGCGGCCTTCTCCAGGCCGTCGGCGTGGCTCGCCACGTCGCCATTGCCGATGATCAGCGTCTCCTTGCCGAGCCGGTCGCGCAGCGCCACCACCTTCTCGATCTCCTCCCAGCGCGCCGGGAATTTCGACTGCTCGCTGGCGATCCGCCCGTGGATGGTCAGCGCGGCCAGGTTCTCGTTGAGGAGCGTTTCGGCCCACGTCTCCGTGACCCAGCTGGTCGTGCCGCAGCGGGTCTTGACCGAGACCGGGAGATCGCCCGCGCCCTCCTGCGTCGCCCGGATGATCTCGATGGCGTGGGCGGGGTGCTCGATCAACCCCGCGCAGGAGCCGCGTCGGACGACCTTGCGCTCCGGGCAGCCCATGTTGAGGTCGATCCCGGCGAAGGGGCCGAACTCGCCCGAGGCGAGGTCGCGGGCGACCGCGTAGAAGTTCTTCGGCTGTGCGCCCCAGATCTGCGCGATCAGCGGCTGCTCGGCGTCGGTATGCACGAAGCGGTGGCTGGTGGGCTTGCGCCCTTTGCTCATCAGCCCTTCCACGTAGGTGAACTCGGTGAAGAAGAGGTCCGGCGCACCGTTTTTGGCGATGATCCGCCGGAAGACGGAATCGGTGACGTCTTCCATCGGGGCGAGGATGAAGATCGGTTGTGGTAGCTCGCGCCAGATATTGCCCATAATGCGCGGAAGTGTACCTCATGCGGACGTATTCGAACGCCCTGGTATGGGAGGGGCGTCGATGGGCCAGGTGCGCGCCTGCCCACTCTTGCGCCCGGTTGTGGTGAGGAGCAGCACCCGCATTGGCCCCAGCGCTTTCCCGAGCCTGCCGCCACTGCGGTGGTACAGGCTCCGGTGGAGCGACCCGGCCGCCCGTATCAGGCAGCGCGGCGACGCGCTGCCGGTCTCACCGGGCGTGGTGCCCTGCGCCATCTCCCCCTCCGGCTGTGCCCATCGGTCGCGATACGCCACGGGGCCTGACCGAATACTCCTGCCGGGCGGAGGACGGGGCAACGCCCGCATCCTGCCGCGCCCGGCCTGCTGGACTGGCGCGGCGGGGCTTCAGGCGCTGCGCCGGTAGCTATCCACGATTTCGCCGCCGCTGGCGAGCAGGAGCCGTCGCACCGTATTCGCCTGCTCCGTGGTGTCGGCGTTGACGGTGAGGAGGGTTCCTCCCGCGCCGACCCGACGCGCGTAGGACTGTGCATCCCGCTCGGGCACCCCCTGATTCAGCAGCGTGGCCGCCAGGCTGGCCGCCGATTCCGGTGCGTCGGGTGCCACGATCGTGATGTGATCTTCCGAGATGACCTCCCGGCTCAGCGCGCTGACCGCCGCGATGCTGCGGTCCTGCGTGTCGAAGATTGCCGCGACCGTGTACGGCGTGTTCGCGGCCTCCAGTTCGGTATCGACGTGCGTGGACATTATTCCCTACCTTTCTCGCTTCGCGATCCCCTGCTGCGAGGACCACCACTGTGCTGCGGGCAAGGGGCGTGCCATTTTCGGTCGCAACTTGACGGTGTGCCGATGCAGGCCGCGCTCTGATCCGCTGAGCGCGTGATGCTGCGCGCGATTACCGGCGTTGGGAGAGTGAGGAGTGATAGGAAGCGAGGATGTTTCCTGTAATTCTTGAACAAGACTCTTGACAAGAATGTTTATAGATAGTAGGATATGGGCGTAGGCTCCGAGGGGAAACCCGAGGGCGTCGGTCGATTGGTAACGGTCTACTGATGTCGAGAGGAGGTTGCACGATGGCTACGTACACCTGGAATCCCTTCACCGAGATGCGCACCCTGCGCGACGCGATGACGCAATTGATGGAGGACAGCTTTGTCCGTCCCGGTGCATCGGGCGTCGGCGCGGCTCAGGCGTCGTACTCCTTCCCGCTGAATATCCACGGTACGCCCGACGAACTGAAGGTTGAGGCGCTGCTGCCCGGCGTGGCCGAAGAGGATGTGCAGGTGGACATCGATCGCGGCGTCCTGACCGTCGCGGCAAAACGCCACACCTGGCATCAAGCCGAGGGCGAGCAGTGGTACCTGCGCGAGTTCAATCCCGGCACGTTCAGCCGGTCGCTCTCCTTGCCCTTCCCGGTCGAGGTCGAGCGGGCACACGCCAGCTTCACGAACGGCGTGCTGACCCTGACCCTGCCGAAGGCGGAGGCGGCAAAGCCGAAGCGCATCCAGATCGGCACCGGGCGCGAGCAGAAGCAACTTGCCAGCAAGGCGGACTGAGCCCCGCGCCCTATCCCTCCCCACTATCCGAGGCCCCGTGGATCGCCAATGATCCACGGGGCCTCCGCTCTCTGGCAATGGGCTCCGACCGCCCGCAAGCTCCCGAAACGCCCTTCCTGTTGCCCAGAATGGCTGACTCCTATCCGTCGTGAAGGCACGTCGGATCGCGAGTTTGCTGTCGTTCCCAACGACCGAGTCTATCGCACTGTGCGGGAGCTCTTCGTTCAGGCGCGATGCCGTGTGCCCGCTCTTGCAGCATCGCTCTTGCCCTGGCGCGGAATCGGCATGGCGATGCCGGTGCGACGGGCAACGGGAAAGTATGCCGGGAAAACAGAACCGCCCACCGACGTAACGTCGGCGGGCGGTTTCACAGGGGCGGAAGTGACGGGATTCGAACCCGCGGTCTCTGCCTTGACAGGGCAGCGTGTTAGGCCACTACACCACACCTCCCAGCGGAGGGAATAATAGCATGGCAGCTATGGGGCGTCAAGGAGAATTGCGCGTGTTTTGCTGCCCGGTATCGGGGTGGTACGCCCTCGGCGACGGGGAGGGTTCGATGCGCAAACGGTCTGCAAATCTGATGGCGGAAGTGACGGGATTCGAACCCGCAGTCTGCCTTGACAGGGCAACGTATGGCGCTTCGGTAGGCACTTCACTAGCAAGCGCGCCGCAGGCGCTTTAGCCTGCGGCGCTGGCGTCCGGGGCGGGAAGGAGGGATTCGAACCCTCGAAGGGGATTTATTTATAACCGCTTAGCAGGCGGCCCCATTCGGCCTCTCTGTACCTTCCCCTGTGTTGTCCGGACGGAGAGGGAGGGATTCGAACCCCCGGAGCTTTCGCTCTGCTGTTTTCAAGACAGCCGCCATCGACCGCTCGGCCACCTCTCCAGACGTTTCGCAAACCATAGCATTCGGCCCGAACGCTGTCGAGAGCGTCGCGTGCATGTGCGGGAATGACGAATGACGAATGACGAATGACGAATGACGAATGACGAATAGGAGGGGCACGTACTCGGGCTCTTGCAGCTTGCCGGGTCGGGGTTGTACGGCTTGCGCTATTGGCAATTCCCCCTTCATTTGGCCGCACCAATGTTCGATATTTCGGGGTGAAAATGGTATACTTGGCGGAGCCACGAGATGGCGGGAAGGAGCGTACGTTCGCATATGGCAACGAAATTGGCCGCTGTCCAGCAGGCTCTCCCGATCGACGTGCCGGAGGTGCCGGAACAGGCGCAAACGGCTCCGGTTGCCGCCTCGGCAACGCCCTCGAAGGCACCGTCTGCACCGCCCGAACCGACCGGGCCGTCGCTGCTGCTGATCGATGGGCATGGCCTCGCCTATCGCGCGTTCCACGGCATGCGCCTGTCGCTCACCACGACGAAGGGGGAGCCGACCAACGCGGTGTTCGGCTTCGCGCTGATGCTGCTGGCGGTGCTCAATCGCTTCCGGCCCGACCAGATCATGATGACGTTCGATGTTGGCCGCACCTTCCGCCACGAACTGAGCGCCGACTACAAGGCGACCCGCGCGCCGATGCCGCCCGAACTGCGCCAGCAGATGGATCGCATCCGCCAACTCGTCACGGCGTTCGCCATCCCGATCCGCGAGGTGAAGGGGTTCGAGGCCGACGATGTGCTCGGTTCGCTCGCCACCAAAGCCGCCAAAGAGGGCTATCGCGTGCGGATCGTCACCGGCGACTCCGATATTCTGCAACTGGTCACCGACGAGATCCACGTCGTCACGCCTGGGGCCAACAACAGCTTCTCGGAGTTGCGCGAGTACGACGTGGCGGCGGTCCGCGAGCGGTATGGCTTCGATCCGCCGCTCGTCGCCGACTACAAGGCGCTCGTCGGCGACAAGTCAGACAACATCGCCGGGGTGGAGGGGATCGGCGCGAAGACCGCCTCGACGCTGCTCGCCCAGTTCGGCGCGGTGGAGCATCTGGCCGACCACCTGGAGGAGATCAAGCCGCCGAAGGCGCGCAAGGCGCTCGAAGAGGGGGGCCTGAAGACCGCGCTCGCCGCGAAAGAGCTGACGACGATCCGTCGCAACCTGGAGATCGATCTCGATCTCGCCGGGCGCGAGGGGGGCTACGACCGCGATCAGGTGCTCGAACTCTTCCGCGAACTGGAGTTCCGCTCGCTCGTCGCGCAGATCCCCGAGCCGTGGAATGCCACTGATGCTGATACCTCTGCCGCCCCGGTCGTCGAGAAAGCGCCGCCGATGGAGTACGACCGGATCACGGTCGCCGATGCGGCGGCGCTCGATGCGCTGGTGGCCGAGCTGAAGGTTGGGGAGCCCTTCGCGATCGATGTGGAGAGCGATTCGATCGACCCAATCCGCGCCGATCTGGTCGGCATCGCCATCGCCACTTCGCCGACGCGCCCTACTACATCCCGGTCGCGCACCAGGAGGGCGAGCAGTTGCCGCTGGATCGGGTGCGCAAGGCACTCAAGGCGATCTGGCCGACGAGCGGTATCCGAAGTACACCCATCACGGCAAGTATGACCTGCTGGTGCTGCGCCGCGCGGGGCTGGAACTGCGCGGCATCGTTTTTGACACGATGCTCGCGGCCTACCTGATGAGCGAGTCGAGCGTCGGGCTGAAGGATCTCGCGTTCACCAAGCTCGGGATCGAGATGACGCCGATCGAGGAGCTGATCGGGCGCGGCAAGGCGCAGATCACGATGGACGAGGTCGATATCCAGCGCGCCACCGACTACGCCAGCGCCGATGTCCACGTCACCTACCGGCTGGTCGAGGTCTTCGCGCCGGGGATCGAGGAGCGCGGCCTGGGGGGCGTCCTCCGCGAGATGGAGATGCCGCTCGTGGAGGTCCTGGCCGACATGGAGCAGACCGGCATCGCGCTCGATGGCGGCTACCTGCACGAACTCTCGGGCAAGATCACCGAGGTGATCGCGCAGCGCGAGCGCGAGATCCACGGCCTCGCGGGGCACGAGTTCAACATCAATTCGACGCAGCAACTCGCGAAGGTGTTGTTCGATGAGTTGAATCTGCCGGGGAAGAAGAAGACGCAGACCGGCTACTCGACCAATCAGGATGTGCTGGAGGATCTGCGCGACAAGCACCCGATCGTCAACGCGGTGCTCGAATTCCGCCAGCTCGGCAAGCTGAAATCGACCTATGTCGATGCGCTGCCGACGATGATCAACCCGGAGACCGGGCGGGTCCACACCTCGTTCAACCAGACGATCGCCGCGACCGGGCGGCTCAGTTCGGTGACGCCGAATTTGCAGAACATCCCGATCCGCACCGAGATCGGGCGCGAGGTGCGCCGCGCCTTCATCGCCGACAACCGCACCTCCCACCGCCTCTTCCCCGACGAGGAGTCGGTGCTGGTCGGCATCGACTACTCGCAGGTGGAGTTGCGCCTGCTGGCGCACTTCTGCGGCGACGAAAATCTGCTCGCGGCGTTCAAGCGGGGCGAGGATATCCACCGCCGCACCGCCGCGCTCGTCCACAACATCGCGCAGGATCAGGTGACGGCCGACCAGCGGCGCATCGCCAAGAGCGTCAACTTCGGGATCGTCTACGGTCTCAGCGCCTATGGCCTCTCGCGCGACACGGGCATGCCGGTCGCCGAGGCGACGCGCTTCATCAAGACCTACTTCGATCAGTACCCGAAGGTGATGGGCTACCTCAACAGCAGCCGCGATTTCGCGTCGAAGCATGGCTACGTCACGTCGCTCAGCGGGCGGCGACGCTACATCCCGGACATCAACTCCTCCAACGGCGCGAAGCGCAGCGCCGCCGAGCGGATGGCGATCAACATGCCGGTGCAGGGGACCGCCGCCGACCTGATCAAGGAGGCGATGATCCGCATCCACAAGGCGCTGCAAGACGAAGGGCTGCTCAGCAAGCTCCTGCTCCAGGTCCACGACGAACTGGTCTTCGAGGCCCCGCGCTCCGAAATCCCCGCGCTGGCCAAACTCGCCCGGCGCGAGATGGTCGGCGTCAGCCTCGACGCCCACCTCGCCGTGCCGCTCGAAATCGAGGTCAAGATCGGGCAGAACTGGGGCGATATGGAGACCATCGAGGGGTGAGAGACGAGTAACGAGTAACGAGTAACGAGTAACGAGGACTTGGGCAACGGATGAGGGGATGGCGAGCAATTCGCCGTCCCCTCATCCACTTCACGTCACTCGTTACTCGTTACTCGTTACTACTCGTAGAGGTCTTCCCGCGTGAGGGGCAGGGCGCTGGTGCCGTCGTCGTTGGGGCGGGCGAGCAGGGCCTGGAAGATGCTGTTGTGCCCCGCCGCGAAGGAGTGGGCGGCACCGGCGAGGTAGAGTCGCCAGGTGCGGTAGGTGGTCACATCGACGATGTCCAGCGCCTCAGTGCGGCGGACTTCCAGGCGGCGCAGCCAGTGGCGCAGGGTCAGGGCGTAGTGTCGCCGCAACCCCTCCACGTCGGCCACCTCGAAGCCGGTGCGCTCGGCGGTGGTCAGCGCCTCGCTGACCGGGATCAGCTCGCCGTCGGGGAAGACGTGCTTCTGGATGAAGGTGCTCTCGCGGTGGTTGCCCAGCGCGCTGTTGCGATGGCCGCCGGGCGTCGGCTGCTCGGCGATCGCGTGGTGGAGGAAGAGTCCGCCCGGCTTCAGCGCGCGGTAGGCCGCCCGGAAATAGGTGCCCAGCCGCGCCCGCCCGACGTGCTCGGCCATGCCGACGCTGGCCGCCTTGTCGAACCAGGCGGTGGGCAGGTCGCGGTAGTCGCGCACCTCCACCTGCACGCGGTCGGCCAGCCCCGCCGCCGCGATCCGCTCGCGCGCCAGTGCCGCCTGCGCCTCGGAGATGGTGATGCCGGTGGCATTGACGCCGTAGTGCCGCGCGGCGTGCATGATCAGCGCGCCCCAGCCGCAGCCGATGTCGAGGAAGCGCTCGCCGGGGCGGAGGCGCAGCTTGCGGCAGATATGGTCGAGCTTCGCCTCCTGCGCGCTGGCGAGGTCATCGCTATCGGTGTGGAAGTAGGCGCAGGAGTAGACCAGGTTCGCGTCGAGCCAGAGGGCGTAGAAGTCGTTGCCGACATCGTAGTGGTAGCGGATCGCCTCGCGGTCGCGGCCGGGGGTGTGGGCCACGCCGTCGCGTGCCTGGAAGCCGGGCTGTTGCCGCTCGCCGTGGTCGTGGTCGCTCGCGAAGAGCAACGGCACCAGGCGGAGGAGATCGCGCGGCTTCGGCGCGTAGTGACCGATCGCCTCCGCCAATGAGAAGACCTGCTCCAGGTCCCCCTCGACATCCCACTCGCCGCGCACGAAGGCCTCGCCGAGCGCCAGGTCGCTGGGGTGCAGGAAGGCCGTGCGCAGCGCCGCCGGGGAGTTCAGGACCAGGGTCCATGCGGCCGGTCCCGCCCCCGGCGGGAGGAACGAGCCGTCCCAGAGCCGGATGCCGAAGCGCCGGTCCCGCTCGGGGATGAAACAATCAAACGCCGCTGCCACCTGGTGCGCGAGTCGGCTCGGCCGGTGCGTCACGACCGAGCGCCACGATGCGGGCATGTGGGCAATGTCGCGAAATTTGACCGCCATGGTCCTCCTCCTCCCTACCGGTGCGTCGCTGCCGAATGAGCCTCCTTTCGTCCGATCGATGTACGGCTACGATGCCGCCGGAGACGACACAAAGTACCTGGCCCGGCGTGGCGCGCGGACAAGGTACGATTGCTGCCGTTGTGCGGAACGGGGACTGGGTGTCCCCGGGTGATTTCCCTACTCGCCTGTGCCACTACCTTAGCAGACCACCCGTTGCCGATCAACTATCTGGAAGCCGGAAGTCGCCCTGCAACGACCCCGGCGCGGCGCGGGAGTTCTGCCGACACCTCTCTCATGTGAACGCACCCGCTGGCACCCCGCATTCCCGGTTGCCGGGTCGCGGCGGTATAGACAAGTCTCGCTGATCGGCACTATAGCACCGCGCCCGGCACCGCGCGCCCGCCCACCGGACAGGCGCATCCCTGGCGATCGGTGCAGGGTGCCCGATCCGGCGTATGTACAGTGGGGAGAGTGGAGAGTGGAGAGTGGAGAGTGGCGAGAAGAGAGAAGAGAGAAGAGAGACGGATCCTTCGCTGCGCTCAGGATGACAGGGGAAGGTAGTGCCCTCCGTGGTGTCATCTGAGCGCAGCGAAGGATCCGTCCCCTCTAACTTACTGGCTACTGGCTACTGCCTACTCGTCCTCACGACTCACGACTCACGTCCCGGTCGTCGCGCAGGGCGGCGAGCAGCGCGGCGTTGCGGCGGGCGACGGTTGCCGCGAGCTTGTCGTCGGGCCAGTCGTAGAAGCCGCTGCCGCTCTTCGCGCCGAAGCAACCCGCCGCGATCCGCTCGCGGAGGAAATCGGGCACGGTGTCGGCGTTGCTGAGGTGGGGGAAGAGGTAGCTCCCGACGTTGTTGAAGGTGTCGAGTCCGCCCAGGTCCATCGAGGCGAACAGGCCGGCCGTGGCCCAGCGCCGCCCGAGCCCCTGCCGGATCGCCAGGTCGACCTCTTCCATCGTCGCCACGCCCTCCTGCACCAGCCAGAAGGCTTCGCGCACCAGCGCGAATTGCAGGCGATTCCAGAGGAAGCCCGGCACCTCCCGCCGCACGACCAGCGGCGACTTGCCGAGCGCGATCAGGGCGGCGCGCATCCGCTCGACCACCTCCGGCGCGGTCGCCTCGCCGGGGATGACCTCGACCGGCGGCATCAGGTAGGCCGGGTTGAGGTAGTGGACGCCGATGATGCGCCGCGCGCCCGCCAGCCCCTCGGCGATCTGCGTGATCGGCAGGCCGGAGGTATTGGTCGCCAGGATCGTCTCGGGCGGGCACCAGCTGTCCAGTTTGGTGAAGAGTTCGCGCTTCAGGTCCAGATTCTCCGGATGCTCTCCTGCACGAGGTCGGCCCCTGCGACTGATTGCTGGAGGTCGGTCGTCGTGCCACGCGCGCCAGCGCCGCCTCGGCCCCGCCCGCGTCCAGCAGCCCGCCCCGCCGAGCGTCCGCAGCGCCGCCGCCACGCGCTCGCCCGCGCGCCAGCCGCTCCTCGTCGCGTGCGTAGATCGTGACAGCATGCCCCGCCGCCGCCCACTCGGCGGCCATCCCTGACCCCATGATGCCGACCCCGATCAGGGCGATGCGGCGGATTGCTCCGGTTGTCATGGATACCTCCGTGTTCTGTGTGTCCGTGTGTCCGTGGGTTCGTGCGTCCGAGGAAGCGGCGGGCGTCGAATAGTCCGAAACTGCGGAAGCACGGACCCACGGACGCACCGACGCACGGACATACGGAACTTTCTCACACCGCCATCCGTCATTGCAGTAGGACCGCGCGACTGCCGCAGGGGACGATCGCGCCATCCTGGCCGATCGTGATGGTGAAGGTTTCCCGCGCGGCGGGCGAGGTTTCGCGGAAATGGGCATGCCACTGCTCCGCCGGGAGGGAACGGTAGTGGGCCTGGTCGCGCGATCTCGGCGCTGCCTGCTGCTTGCGTGCGCCCGCGCTCCCGTTGCGAGGCGACAAGCGCAGTTGCGCGGAGGATGGATCGGCCATCGACGCGCCTCCTGTGCGATCGGCCCAAGTCGGCGGGGACATTTCTGGCATCCGGTCGCGTTGACAGGTGTACCCCGCCCGGTATAATACTTCACACATATGCCTCCCGCGCGAGCCAACTGGCGGTCGCGAGCGATCTGACACGGCAACGGTATGGTTTACTTGTGCATTCCGCTGCGCGAGCCCGCCACGGCGTTCGCGGCCCGGCGGGTCACGCTTCGGGAAGGGGGGTTCGACAAGCTTCGGACTGCACTTTCGGCGGATTCCGATTGAACCTGCTGGCAATCTCCGTTAGAATAGGCAGACGCACGCGCAAGCTCGGAACAGTGTCGTTCCCGGGTGCAACGATCATCGGCGGTACACCGGAACCCTGTTACCGGCAGATCGGCCATCATCCCGGAGGGAGGAAGTAGTGGGAACCTACATCATCCGGCGCTTGTTGAGCGCGATCCCAACATTGATCATTATCAGTATGGTGATCTTCTCGATCCTCAAGCTCGCCCCTGGCGACCCGATGTCGGAATTCGCCGCCAACCCCTCGGTCCCGCCGGAGGTGCGCGAGAATATCCGCCAGCAACTCGGCCTCAACGATCCGATCCCGGTCCAGTATTACAAGTGGGCCTCCTCGTGGATCAAGGGTGACTGGGGCTTCTCGTTCAAGTCGCGCTCGCCAGTTCGTGACTGGGTGACGCAGCGCATCCCGACCACAATCTACGTCATGGGACTGGCCTTGCTCCTTGGTATCTTGATTGCCTTGCCGATCGGGATCCTGGCGGCGGTGAAGCAATACTCAATCTTCGACAACATCGCCACGACCTTCGCATTCTTTGGCTTCTCCATTCCCACCTTCCTGTCCGGTCTCATCTTCATGCTGATCTTCTCGATCAACCTCGGCTGGTTCCCGCTCGTCTATCAGGCACCGGGCGGCAGCGGCGGGTTGCTCTACTCGCTGAAGTCGGCGGCGATGCCGGTGATGGTCCTCGGCTTCTTCACGGGCGCGCGGCTGATGCGCTTCACCCGCGCCTCGATGCTGGAGAACATCCGCCTCGACTATGTGCGCACCGCCCGCGCCAAGGGCATGAAGGAGCGCGCGGTGGTCGGGAGCCATGTGGTTCGCAACGCGCTCATCCCGGTGGTGACGATTCTGGCACTGGAAATCCCCGGCATCTTCGGCGGCGCGGTCGTGACCGAGAAGATCTTCCGCGTCAACGGCATTGGTGACCTCCTGATCAACTCGATTCAGGGCAGCGACATCCCGGTGGTCATGGCCATTGTCTTCATCATCTCGATCCTCGTCGTGCTGTCGAACTTGCTTGCCGATGTGGTCTACGGTATCCTCGACCCGCGCATCAAGTACAGCTAGACATCGTTACCGAGAGAACGATTGCAAGCGCGCTGACCGCGCGATAGGGAGAAGAAGACGATGGCAGAAATCAGCAAGCCCGCGCCGGTAGGCGGTCCCGGTGCGGCGGCGCGCAGCGGCAGCCGGGCGCTGGCGGAGGCCGCGTTCAAGACGCGCAAGCCGCGCACCTTGTGGACCGATGCCTGGCGCCAATATCGCAAGCATAAGCTGGCGATGGTCGGGAGCGCCCTGCTCTTCACGATCATCCTGGTCTGCGCCATCGGCCCCTTCATCTACACCGTGAGCCCGACGCAGATCGATATCGCGAAGGGCTTCGTCCCGCCACCGATCGAGATCATCACGCCGATCCGCCCCAAGCCGCTCGGCTTGCAGGCCCCCTCGATCAAGATCCTGCGCCCGGTCTGGCAGGGGCCGATGGGCTACACCGACCTCGGCCTTGATATCTTCGCGCAGGTGATGTCGGGCGGCCGGAAGTCCCTCCTGGTCGGTCTGATGGCGGTCATCGTGTCGATCACGGTCGGGACGCTGGTCGGCGCGATCGCGGGCTTCTTCGGGAGGGGCATCGACGCGACGCTGATGCGCCTGACCGACCTCTTCCTCGCCTTGCCGCAATTACCGCTGCTCTTGCTGATCACCTATCTCTACATGAACGGCCTCAAGAAGTCGTTCGGGTCGTTCGGGAACTGGCTGCTGAACAAGTTCGGCTCGAACTTCGGCATCAGCTCGGAAACCGCGATCCTCGTGCTGATCGTCTGCGTGATCGGCATCCTGAACTGGATGTCGACCGCGCGCCTCGTGCGCGCCTCCTTCCTCTCCCTCAAGGAGAAGGAGTTCGTGGAAGCCGCCCGCTGCATCGGCGCGACCACGCCGAGCATCATCTTCAAGCACATCCTGCCGAACGTGCTCTCGCCGATCATCGTCGCGGCCACGCTCGGCGTCGGCGCGGCGATCATCTCCGAGTCCACGCTCTCCTTCCTCGGCCTCGGCTTCCCGCCGGACGTGCCGACCTGGGGTTCGATGCTCTCGATCGCGCGCGACCAGCTCGACCTGAACCCCTACATCCCGCTCTTCCCCGGCATCATGATCTTCCTGGTTGTGCTCTCGATCAACTACATGGGCGACGGCCTGCGCGACGCGCTCGACCCGCGCGGTCGCGTCTAGGCTGCCCCCGCACCCTCCGCGACGTTCGCAGGCCGGCCCCATCTGGGGCCGGCCCTGGACTTTGGCAGGTTCTGCGGCCCGCCGGGGTCTCGGCGGGGCTTGCCGCGCGGTGGCCGTGGCGCGAACGTGGGTCAGGGCGCGAGCCGGCGACGGCGTTGTGCAGGCCACCCAGCCAGGCAGCTTGTGCGGCCCCGTCGCCCCCACTCCCGGGCCTCTTCGCGCAGCTGCCGCGCAGCAGCACCCCGCTCACCGCCAAGAACGCCAAAGTCCAGGGGGGCGGGCCATAAGCCCGCCCTGCGGTGTTTCCTGTCATCCTGAGCAATCCCGATCACAGGCCGATAATCACCCGCGCTTCCTCAAGCGTCGCCGGTTCGCGCCCCAGGGCGCGGGCGGTGGCGACCGCCCACTCCACCTGCGACGCGTTGCTCGGCGCGAGATTGCCATCCGGGAGTTGCAGGCAGTCCTCGAAGCCGACGCGCGCGTGCGCGCCGGTGGCGAGGGCGCGCTCGATCACGGCGTAGCCGGGGACGCCGTGGCCGTGGGCGGCCCAGGGAGCGGCCGGGAAGTGCTCGCGCAGCAGGTGGGCGAGGAAGTCGTAGTTGGCGATGGTGGACGGGGCGACCTGCCAGCCCGACCCGAAGGCGGGCGAGTCGAGTTCGAGCAGGAACCAGGGGAGCGCGGGGAGCAGCCCGTCGTGGCGCAGCGCGACGGCGTTCGCGATGAAGCCGATATCCATCAGCCCGAGTTCGGGCGCGATGCCATCGGCGGCGCACTTGCCCAGCGTCGCCGCGAGGTCGTCGTGGCTGTTCGGGTAGTGGATCGTGCGCCTGCCGCCCGGCACGTCGCTGCGCTCCCAGGCGACCAGATGCCCCAGGTTCACCGAGGCGAGGTCGGGGCGCGTCGCCGCGTTGGCGGCGAGGGCGGTCAGCAGGTCGTTCACGGTGGCAACGGGGGTGCCTTCGGGGCGGATCGTGGTCAGGCTGATCAGCAGACCCGGCGCGGCGGCGCGGATCGCGCGGATGGTGGCGGTGTACCAGTCGAGGTCCGTGCGCGCGGTGCCCGCCTCGTCCTGCGCGTGGATGTGGACGACGCTCGCGCCCGCGTCCGCGCAACGCCGCGCCTCGTCCGCGATCTCGCCCGGGGTGACGGGGAGCGCGGCGTGTTCGGCGCGGCTCCGCCCGCCGTTCAGCGCGGCCTCGATGATCGCGGGGGCGCTGCTACTCTCCACCGGCCGCTCCCGTTGCCTGGTCCAGCGCCTCGCGCCAGCGCCGCACCTCTTCCACCGCGACCGGGTGCTCCCACGACCAGTCGCGCCGGGCGGTGCGCCCGACGTGGTACTGGAGGATGCCCGCCGCGCGCAGCGGTGGCAGATGCTCCGGCGCGAGGTTGCCGCCCGCGAGCCAGCGGGGGCCGTTGTCCTGCCAATCGGCCCGCGCGCAGAGCGTCGTCAGGCCGGTACCGACGTCGCCGCGCAGGCCGCCGGTGAGGATGAGGTCGATCCGGGGGAGGGTGCGCGCGATCTCCCAGGCGGCGCGGGCGTCGGCGGCGTGGTCGAAGGCGTGGTGGAGCGTCCAGGGGCAGGGGGCGACGGCGGCGATCAGGGTGTCGAGCGCCGCGCGGTCGAGCGCGCCGTCGGCGTCGAGGAAGCCGAAGACGAACTGGTCGGCCCCGGCGCGGCGCAAGGTCTCGGCCTCGCGGCAGAGCGTCTCGATCTCGGCGGCGGTCGCGCCGAAGCCGCCGTTGCAGCGGAGCATCACGCGCAGCGGCAGCTGCACCGCCTCGCGGATGCTGGTGAAGGTCTCGAACGCCGGTGTCAGGCCGCGCAGCGCCATCTCGCTGCACAATTCCAGGCGGTCGGCTCCGCCCCGCTCGGCGGCGACCGCGTCCTCGGCGTTGGTGGCGATCACTTCCAGGATCCGGCGCGGCGGCGTCGCCGCGCCACGGTCTCCGCTCATTCGTCTCGCTCCGGGTTGGTCAGGATGGAGGTGTTGATCATCCCGACCGCATAGCCACGGCGATAGGCGAGCTGGCAGGCCAGGCGCAGCCTGGCCTCGTCGTCCTCCGGTGCCTCGAGCGCCTGGTCGCCGAGCAGGTGCAGGCACGGCTCGCGCAGTGCTTCCAGCCAGTCGGCCTCGAACTCTCCGTCAACTTGCTCGCGCAGGGTCGTGTCGAGGCCGCTGCGCAGCGCCACATCCCCGGTTTGTAGCAGCTCCTGGTAGGCGGCGGCGCGCTCTTCCACCGCCTGCCAGCGGCGATTCACGACCTCGCGCGGCGCGTTGCGCGCCACCGCCTCCAGGTGCGTCAGGAATGCCGCCGCCGCCTGCTGCCCCGCCGCGTCGATTCGCTCCTGGAGGAGGCGCTTGTTCCGCTGGAAGCGCGCTTCCTCGATACTCGTCACGTTGTCGCTCATGGCCTGCTCCCCCTCGGGGGCACACTCGCCCCACCGATCGCGCGGAGCATAGCAGAGCGCACCGGAGTTCGCCTGGGGGGCGAGTCGTGAGTCGTGAGTCGTGAGTCGTGAGTGGGGTTCGAAGTTCAAAGTTCAAAGTTGGGGTAGTGCCTGACGAACCTTGAACTTTGAACTTTGAACGCGCCCCGCCGGGTTAGTTCTCGACCATCACCTTGCCGGACTTGAGGACGAGGGCGATGTTGCGCAGCGCGCCGATGTCGCTGGTGGCGTCGCCGCGCACGACGAGGATGTCGGACCGCTTGCCCGCGCCCAGGGTGCCGAAGTCGCTCGAACCGATCGCTTCGGCGGCCTTGCCGGTGGCGGTGACGATCGCCTCGCCCGCCGACATGCCCATGTACTCGACCAGCATCTCCAGATCGAGCTGGAAGTCGTCGAAGCCGCTCAGCGTCACGCCCGCGTCGTTGCCGGAGATGATCTGCGCGCCGGAGGCGATCATGCGCCGCAGGTTCTCGTAGCGCTTTTCGACGCTCGCCATCATCGGGTGATTGCCCCCCTCGCGGCGCATCTTCTCGATCATCCGCCCGCCCGCGCCGAGCGTGGGACAGATGTAGATGCCCTGCTCGACGATCTTGTCGGTCGCTTCCTGCTCGTAGGTGATGCCGGTCGGGGTCATGAAGGAGCAGTGCTCGATCGTGCGGACATTCGCCGCAATCGCGTTGTAGATGCCCGGCGTGCCGTGGCAGTGCGCCGCGACGTAGCGCCCGAGGCGGCGCGAGTCGTCGGCGAGCTCGATCATCTGCTCGCGGTTGAACTGCGGCTGGGCCGGGAAGGTGTTCGGCGTGATGCCGCCGCCCGTCGCCATCACCTTGACGAAATCGGCCCCGGCCTTCACCTGGCGGCGCACCGCGTGGCGCACGCCTTCGAGCGTGTCGCACTCGACGCCGAAGAAGTAGCAGTGCCCGCCGGTGGAGGTCAGCACGTCGCCGCTGGCCCAGACGTGCGGCCCCTTGATCAGTCCCTGCTTCGACGCCTCGCGGATCGAGAAGACGATCGAGTTGAGCGTGCCGCAGTCGCGGATCGTGGTGACGCCCGACTCGATCGCCTGGCGCGCGTGCTCGACCGCGCGCATCATCTTCACTTCGTAGCTGTCGTTGAGCGCGTCGTGGAGCACCTGCATGCTGCCCGAGAGCGTCAGGTGCGTGTGCATGTTGATCAGGCCCGGCAGGATCGTCGCGTCGCCCAGATCCTTCGCGCTGGCCGCCGCCGAGCCCAGATCGGACTGCTTCCCGACGCGCGTGATCTTCTCCCCGTCGTACTGGATGAATGCGTTGTGGATCGCCTCGGCCCCGGTCCCGTCGAACAACCGATTCGCCAGTAGCGTCGTCACCGCCATGGTTCCCATCCCTCCCATCTTGCCGATTCGCGCGAACCGGCCACATTATCGTGAGGGGCGCATCATAGCACTGTTGCGTGATGAGTAACGAGTAACGAGTGACGAGGGGTGTAGCATGGCGTTACCTGCTATTCGTATTTGACAGGTAAGAATTGCGCTGCTACCCTGTGTGCAGGCGAAGTTGTCGCCTCTCGGCGCGGGCTTCGCGGGCGGTGCTGCGGCATGATGAAAGGAGCGAACGATGGGGACGGAACAGGCTGGCGCGTTGGCGCACGAAGGGATGTCGACCGGCGTGGAACTCCAGGCGGTCATCTGGCACATGCGCGCGGATCTCGAACGACTCGTCGCCGAGGCCGGGCCGACGCGCCTGGAACTGCCCGATCTGGTGGGCGGCTGGTCGCTGAAGGAGATCATCGCCCACCTGACCGCCTGGCGCTGGTGGACGGTCGCGCGCGTGGAGGCCGCCGTGCAGGGCACGGACCCGGTGCATCCCTGGTCGAGCGATCTGGACGAGGAGACCGAGGAGGGCACCCACCGGATCAATCAGCAATTCCACGAGGCCAACCGCGCGAAGTCGGTCGCGGAGGTGCTGCGCGATTCGCGCGCGAACCTCGACCGCCTCGAAGCCGCCACCCTGGCGCTCTCCGCCGCCGAGCTCTTCACGCCGGGGCGCTATTCCTGGCTGGGGGAGTATCCGCTCGCGGCGGTGATCACCAGCAGCGCCGAGCACCTGCGCGAACACGACGAGGAAGCGACCGCCGCGCTGCACGCGCGGCGCGGGTGAGTGATGCTGAGACTGGTGAGTTACCGTCCGGCGAAGTAGGTCTCGATGACCTTCTTCGCGATGGGGAGCGCCTGGGTGCCGCCGCCGCCGCCGCGCTCCACGATCACGGCGATGGCGATCTCGGGGGCCTGGTTGGGCTTCCCGGCGAAGCAGATGAACCAGGCGTGCGTCGTCCCGTCGCCGAGTTCCGCCGTGCCGGTCTTGCCGCCCACGGTCAGCCCGTTGATCTTCGCGTTGACCGAACCACCCTTCTCCACACTGGAAATCATCAGCTGGCGCACCTGGTCGGCGGTCTGCGACTTGACCGGCGTGAGCCAGGTCTGCGGCTTCGCCTGGTAGATGGTGCGGCCACCCGGATCGCGGATCGTGCCGACCAGGTAGGGCTGCGGCATCTTGCCGCCATTCGCCACCGACGCGGTGATCAGCGCCATTTCCAGCGGCGAGACGAGCAATTCGCCTTGCCCGAAGCCGGTGTCGGCGAGCGCGGGCTTGCCCACCAGATAGTTCGGGTCGCTCGATACCTGGCTGGTCGCCACCGGCGGCGCTTTCGCCTCGCTGGGGACGATGAAGGGCGGTGCCTGCCCGAAGCCGAACTTGCTGGTGTACTCGCGCATGCGGGTCGATCCGATATCGAGCCCGATCTGCGCGAAGACGACGTTCAGCGAGTAGAGGTAGCCCTCGGTTACCGTGTACTGGTCCTTCACCGGCTGCGGGCGATTCAACTCCGTGATCTTGTGCCCATCCACCACCAATTCGCCCGGATCGGGGTAGATCTTGTCCAGCGACACGATCCGGTCGTCGAGCGCCGCCGAGACCGTCACCGTCTTGAAGATGGAGCCGGGGACGAAGAGTCCCTGCGTGCCGCGCGGCAGCAGCGGATCGCCCGCTTTGGGATCGTTCAAAGCCGCCCAGTAGGCCTTCGCCCGCGCGACCTCCTTCGCCTCGTCCTCGCGCGGGTCGAGCACCAGTTGCTGCGGGTCGAAATGGGGCGTGGAGACGTTCGCCAGGATCGCGCCGGTGCGCGGGTCGATCGCCACGACCGCGCCGGGACGCCCGGCGAGCGCGTCGTCGGCCACCTGCTGCAAGCGCAGGTCGAGCGTCAGCGTCAGGTCGTTACCGACGAGCGGCTGGTGCAGGAGTTCGCGCTGCAAGGTGACGGCGGCGTTTCCGCCCTCCTCGCCGCGCAGGAAGCCGTCGAATTGCGACTCGATCCCCGCCAGGCCGTAGAGTTGCGGGCTGTAGTAGCCGACCGTGTACGAGCCGACCGCCGACGGGTAGCGCCGCACGGCGTAACCCTCCGGCGTCATGATCGTGTCGGCCAGCACCTTGCCGGTGCTGTCGTAGATCTTGCCGCGCTGCTGGCGCAACTGGTCGAGCAGCTTCCGCTGGTTCGCCACGATGTCGCCATCGTCGGTCGTGCGCGTCATCGCCGCCAGTTCGTCGGCGCGGACCACCTGCAAGCGCACGAGGTGGATGCTCACGAGCAGGAAGGCCACGACCAGCAGCGTCCCGATGCGCACCACCGTCCGGTTAAAGGTCGGCAGATTCTCCGGCAGGCGCGGCCAGAGCAGCATCGCGAAGCACGGCCCGCTCGCGGCCAGCGCGATCAGCCAGCGCGCGTCGGTATTCCCCTCGCGCTGGAGCAGCCCGAAGCCGAGGATCGCCGCCGCGACCAGCAGCGCCCCGAACCGGACCATGCCCCCCGCTACGCCACCACCGAGACCGTCATCCGACACAGTTGCACCTTTTAGATTGAACCGCCAAGACGCCAAGAAGGACGCCAAGCGCGCCAAGACGAAGTAATGGGTGTGCTTTCTCTCTGGCGCTCAATATTGGGCATTGAGTTCGCCAACGCCCCACTCTCTTAACGCCTGCTTGCTGCCCTCGGTATCTGCTGTCTCCTTTATCGCCTCTGCGTCGTTCTCTGCGACTCCTCTGCGTTCTCTGCGGTCTTTGAATCGTCTTCCTCCCTCCTCGTCCTTGGCGTTCTTGGCGGTTCAACCTCGTCCCCTACCGCAACGCGCCGCGCCGGGGGTCGGAGATGCAGAGCAGGAGGCCGACGAGGATGAAGTTGGTGACGAGCGCGGTGCCGCCGTAGGAGATGAAGGGCAGCGTGATGCCGGTGAGCGGGATCAGGCGGAGCACGCCGCCGATGATGATCAGCGATTGCATCGCGAGGATGGTCGTCAGGCCGACCGCGACGAGGCGCGCGAAGCCGTCCACGGCGCGGAGCGCGATGTAGAGGCCCCGGTAGGTCAGCAGCAGGTAGAGCGCCAGGGTGCCGAGCGTGCCCAGCAGGCCGAGCTCCTCGCCGATCGCGGCGAAGACGAAGTCGGTCTGGATCTCCGGGATCAGGCTGAGGTTGCCGTAACCCAGTCCGGTGCCGAAGACGCCGCCCGAGGCGATCGCGTACTGCCCCTGGATGATCTGGAAGCCGCCATTCAGCCCGTCGCGCCAGGGATCGAGCCAGTTGACCACGCGCGCCCCAACGTGCGGCGCGACCCGGTAGATCGCCAGCCCGCCGACCGCGAACGCCGCCAACCCCGCCACCACGTAGATCAGCCGCCCCGAGGCGACATAGAGCATTGTCAGGAAGATCGTGAAGAAGAGGAGCGCCGAGCCGAAATCATTCTGCACCACCACGATCAGCAGCGCCATCGCCCACATCACCGCCAGCGGGAGCAGATAGGGGATCGGCGGGAGGCGCAGCGGACCGAGGCGCAGATCCGACGCCAGCAACTCGCGCTTGTCGTCGAGGTAGGCCGCCATGAAGAAGACGAGCAGCAGCTTCACGAATTCGCCGGGCTGCACCTGGATCGGGCCGATCACGATCCAGAGCTTCGCCCCGTTGATCGTCGTCCCGGCGACCATCGTCAGCACCATCAGGCCGATTGCCGCCAACCCGATCAGGTATTTGTAGCGCCGGAGTAAGTAGAGATGGTGGAAGAAGCTGACCGTGCCCCACATCGCGATCAGCCCGACCGCCAGGTAGAGCACCTGCCGCTGCGAGACGGCCCCCAGATCCTTCCGCTCCAGCACCGGGTGGAGGCGCTGCACCACGATCAGGCCCAGCCCCGAGAGCGTCGCCACGATCGGGAAGAGGATCTGGTCGCCCTGGAAGCCGATGGCGCTGAACCAGCCGGTGAGCATGAAGAGGAGGAGCACGAAGCCGAGGCTGACGCCGATGTCGCGCCAGGTGAAGCTGGTGTCGCGGCGCGGCACCAGGAAGATCGTCAGCAGCCCGACCACCGCCATCAGCGATGGCACGACCAGCAACTGGAACTCGGTGAAGCGGACACGCTGGAACGCAGTGCGGATTGGGGATTGCGGATTGCGGATTGGCGGCGCCGGGGCGGCCTGTGCCTGCTGTGCCACCTACGTCTCCTCCCCGGTCTTAATCCGCAATCCGCAATCCGCAATCCGCAATAATCAATCTCCTTGCCGCTCGGCGCGCGTCAGGTGCCCGTTGGAGGGCGGGCAGAAGTGGACCCGACCGCTGAGCGGCTGGCCGCACATCGTGCAGCGCGGCCGTCCGGTCGCGACGATGCCCGCAATCTGCTCGCTGAGGCGGCGGAACTGCGACTGGCGGATCAGGCAGCGCAACGTCGGTGGGCCATCGGAGTCCCCTTCGATGTCGTGCGCCTGGAGCAGGCAGAGGCGCTGCTCGGCCTCGTAACCGAGCGCGAGCGTGCCGATCTTGAACTCCACGGTCGGTGCATCCAGCAGCGGCGCGGCCGGTTCGGGCGGGGCTGGCGCGACATCGAGACGCTTCAGGTGGCGCTGCCCGACGTGGGCCAGCAGGCGGTCGATCGCGTCGCCGAGCGCCGTGACCTGTTCCTTCTCGATCCAGAGCACGGCCGTTTCGCCCTGCTCGTTGCCGATGATTAATCGGAAAGTGCGCTGTCCCGGCCGACCGAGCGCCTCCGCTTCCAGTCGGTTCACGGTGGCGAAATCGTAGCGAACCTCGTCCATGTCCTCCCCTCAGGATCAGTCTCGGGCTACGCGGGAGCGGAACATGGGCCGCATGGCGCGGGCAGATGTCTACTGCTCCGGTGGTGGCGCGCGTGGCGGCCTCCTCCACAGCCATTAGGATAGCACGGCGGCGGATTCTGCCGCCAATCGAGGGCGGCAAGAGGGGCTGGCTGCACCAGCGCAGCCAGCCCCGGACGACTTGTCTGTCGGTCTGGTTAGGGCAGGATCTCGACGTACCCCTCCGTGCCGTGCACGCGGATGCGCTGCCCATCCGGATCAGCCGGGTGGCCTGCACCACCCCACGACGGCGGGCAGGCCGTACTCGCGCGCGATCACCGCGCCGTGGGTCATCAGGCCCCACCTCCGTCACCAGGCCCGCGATCGCGACGAACAGGGCGTCCAGCTGGGGTCGGTGTAGGCGGTGACCAGGATATCGCCCGGCTCGATCTCGGCCTCCGCCATGTTCAGGATGACGCGTGCGCGCCCTTCGATGGTCCCGGCGGAAACCGGCAGGCCGATCAGCGCACCGTCTGGCACGTCGCCGCGCCGATACGACCCGGAGATGCCCTCGCCCTCCGACGTGAGCACCCGGGGTGGCGTGAGCGCCCGATACGACGCGAACGCCTCCTTGCGCTGGCGGATGAGCTCGTCGTCCACCCGGTTCGTGCGCACGACCTCCTGCAACTCCTGAAACCTGAGATAGAAGATATCCTCCCGCTCGCGGAGCACACCGGTCTGCACAAGGCGGTCGGCTTCGGCCAATAGGGCCTGCTTGTAGACGAAGTAGCGGCTGATCAGGCCGTACTTCGGGTACTCCCGGTACCCGTTGAAGGTGCGGATCCGGTCGATCATCCGCCTGGTCTCGGCGGCCTTCTCTTCGCCGTCCGGCAGGGCGCGCAAGCGCTCCAGGATCTCCCGTTCCTTCTGCTCGGCCTCCTGCCGCCCCTGCTCGAAGCGCCGCGCGCCCGCGCCCGGCGCGAAGTTCTTGATGTTGCCGAGGATCAGGGGCACGAGCGTGCTGGGGCGCTCGCGCCAGCGCGGCCTCGTAATATCGATCTCGCCGGCGCAGCGCATGCCGTACTTGTCGAGGAAGGCCAGGATCGCGTCGCGGGATTCCTGCCCGCCAGCCAGCCCGGGCAGCTCATCCAGGAAGCCCTCGTCCTCGACCCGCTCCAGAAACGTGATCACGTCCGGATACGGGCGGATCACATCGGCGACATCCAGCAGCGCCAACCCCATCTCGGCCGTGACGTTGTTGGGGACCGACTGCGCGAGCGTGTCAGCGGCGTTCTTCTCGCCCAGCCACTCCTGCAACTTGTCGTTCAGCCACCAGGTGGCCTCCATCCCCGCCATGATCGACTGCAGGCTCCGCGGCTCGAACTGGACCCGCCGCATCTCCGGGATGTCCGCCAGGATGAAGTCGAGCAGCGCCGGTCCGGATTTCGTCTGGATCTCGCGCTGCGCGGCGGCGATGGCGGCCTCGCTGCGCGCGATCAGCTCGGCGGGGATCGCCGGATCGGTCTCGATCGTGGATGGCGCGCCGGTGCCCGGCGGTGTCCAGCCGGGGCCACCCTCCGGTGGGGGTGGCAGGAAGCCCTCGCGCTCGGCGACGGTCTGCAGCGCGTCCCCGATCAGCGGATCGGATTTCCCCATGCCCGCGATGAAACCGGCGCGGCTCGTCGGCGAAGCCAGGAGCGGGGTGACATCGACGAAGAGCCGCCCGCCGACCTCGGCCATCGGCCGGGGGGTTGTCAACTGCCACACGGAGAGCCCCAGCGGCTTCATCGGGTCGGTCATCATCTGCTGGTGGCCGACGGAGATGTAGACGTGGTTCGCGCCGTCGGTGGTCTCGGGGATGGGGAAGAGCGTGGTGATCGGCCGACTCTGGACGATCTGGAAGTCATCGTCCGCGAGGCACCACTCGATATCCTGCGGGCGGCCGAAGTGCGCCTCGATCCGCCGACCCAGCTCCACGAGCCGCACGACCTGCGCGTCGGTCAGGGCGGGCCGCGCCTGCTGTTCCGGCGCGATCGCCTGCTCCCGCACCCGCCCCCGGCGCGGGGAGGATGGCGAGTTGCTTGCTGCCGATCGTCGATCGATCACCGCGCCGTCCGCACCTTGTAGGTGTCCGCGTTCACCAGGCCGGAGACCAGGGCCTCGCCGAGGCCGAAGCTGGCCTCCACGGAGGCGACCTTGCGGTTGCCGGTGATCGGATCGGCCGTGAAGAGGATGCCCGACGCCTGCGGGAAGACCATCCGCTGCACGACCACGGCCATGCTCACCTTCCGGTGGTCGAAGTTGTTCCGCAGGCGGTAGGTCACGGCCCGCTCGGTGAAGAGCGAGGCCCAGCACCGGCTGACGTGCCGGAGGATCGCCGCTGGTCCCACAACGTTCAGGTAGGTGTCCTGCTGGCCAGCGAAGGAGGCCGTCGGCAAGTCCTCCGCCGTCGCGCTGGATCGGACGGCGCAGGCGGCCTGCTCGCCGAGTTGGGCGAGCGGGCCGGTGATCGCCGCCGCCAGGTCGTCGGGGATGGCGATCTCTTCCAGGATCCGCGGACCTCCGCGCTGAGCGTGCGGATCGCCTCCCGATCCTCCGGTTGCAGGCGCGACAACTGATCGAGGAGATCGTCCAGCGACGGCGCTTCCGCCATGATTCGCCGGAATGCGTCCGTCGTCACGCAAAAACCTGCGGGCACGCGGACGCCTGCGATGCGCGCAAGCTCCCCCAGGTGCGCGCCCTTGCCGCCAACGATCGCGACCTGTGTCTGATCGATCTCGGAAATCCAACGCAAAACGGCTCACCATTGCACCTCCCTTTCGCGAAAGAGCGCCCCTGCACTCCCGACTCTGGCGCTTGCTCCGCTGCAAACCAGCATAACGAGGATGGGGCGAAAAGCGCCGATCGACTGATCGATGTGTGCCTGGCTTCGATGCGATACAATGAGGGCAACGAAAGAGATAAAAAGCGTGCTCGTGTTGACTCTTTCCGGTCATTCTATTAACAAATGTCGTCAAAAAGCCAAAATAACCGTGCGGCACGATCAGCAGGATTGTGCTGCTGGATAAGGACGCGTCTTTTTGCTCTTTGATCCCACAGCCGGATCGAGGTTACCAAGATACACGCCGAACCGTCTGGTTACCACGCCCATTCCTCCTCCCAGGTTGTAGTCACTGTTTCGGCGTCGGAGCGCGTCATCGCCGTGTTCGGCCATTGCCTTGAATTGTTCCGCCCAACCTTCTCGCCCTGCCTGCTGCGCGGATGGTGATCTGCCCTGACTTGTGCTTCGAGCAACACCTCTTCGCCGAGCTGACTCTGTTCAGGAGCAATTTCGGGAGCCGCACGCCCGAGAATTGCCGATCTTGATAATTCGCGACTTCATCACCGCCATGACTAGCTCTCCGTACACCTACGTCAGCCCGCCACCTCAACCACCATCACCCGCGCTCCTACACCCGCCACCCGCGCTGCGATCTCGCGCGCAGCTTCCTTCCGTCGTTGCGGTCGGTGTAGAGCGTCGGCCGCTGCCGGGCAACACCACGCTGCACCCGCCGCCAGCAGTCGGTCGCGCCACTCGGCCAGGGCGGGGAAGAGGCGATAGAGCGGCCGGCGAAGCTGTTGGCCAGGAGCGCGGGATCGAGAGGTGCCCCCTGCCGCAACCGCTCGGCTTGCGCCAGCGTGCGCGAGCCGTCGCTGAAATCGGCCGGTGTCAGCGCGGCATAGAGTTGCCGCGTTTTGTCTGCGGGGAGCGCCAATTCCGGCGTCAGGAGCACGAACCATGTCGTTGCGAGCGGTGGCAGCGGCGTCAGCACCTCGCCGATGCCGGTGGCGAGCGCGGTGCCGCCCCGCAGGAAGAATGGCACGTCGGCACCCAGGCCAGTTGCCAGGGCCGCTAACGCTTCGTCGGCGATGTCGAGCGCCCAGAATTCGCGCAGCGCCAGCAACGTCGCCGCCGCGTCGCTGCTGCCGCCCCCCAACCCGCCGACCGGGATACCCTTCACCAGCGCAAGCGCCGCGCCCTGGTTCGTTCCCGTGTGGGCCGCCAGCGCCCGCGCCGCGCGCAGCACCAGATTCCCCTCGCCACCGAGCGCCGGATCGGCCGCGAGTGCGATCTGCCCCGACGGCGCGGCCTCGACCGCGACCTCGTCATACAGGCCGATCGCCTGGAAAATCGTCACCAGTTCGTGATAGCCATCGGCGCGCTTCCCGACAACCTCCAGCCCCAGATTCACCTTCGCCGCCGCCCGTCGCCGTATCGCCCTCACGCCCGCACGATCCAGCGCCTCGTACAACCGCAGCCAATCTTCGACCGTCAGCTTCTCCGGGCGCTGCTCCTGCGCAATTCCCGCCGCCACCAGCGCCGCGATGGCCTGCTCGCGGGTCAGCTTCAAGCCCGCGCCCAGGCTGTTGACCAGTTGCTTCCGCTTCTGCCCGAAGCCCGCCGCGACGACCTTGAAGAAGCCCGGAATCGCCGCGTCGGGCAGCGGCGGCGCGGGGTGCAGCGCGATTCGGATCACCGCCGACTCTACCTTCGGGCGCGGCACGAAGGCTGACGGGCCGATCCGCAGCGCGATCGAGGGCTCGCCGTAGAACTGCACCGCGACCGCCAGCACGCTCATCTCCGGCGGTCGCGCCACGATCCGCTCGGCGACCTCGCGCTGCACCATCACCGTCACCGAGGCCGGGCGGCGCGGGTCGTCGAGGAAGTGGCGCAGCGCCGCCGCCGCGATGCTGTAGGGGAGGTTCGCCACCACCGCGTACGGCGCATCCCCCGGCACCAGTTCCCCCGGCGACACCCGCAGCACGTCCGATTCGACCAGCCGCAGCGTCGGCGTCTCCCCCAGCTCCTCGCGCAGGTAGGCCGCCAGCCGCCGGTCCAACTCGACCGCCACGACCTGTCCCTCGGCCCCGACGCGCGCGATCAACTCGCGCGTGAGAATCCCCAGCCCCGGCCCGACCTCGACCACCGCATCGCCCGGCCCGACCAGGGCGGCATCGGCGATCCGCGCGACGACCCCCCGGTCGGTCAGGAAGTTCTGCCCCTTCCCGCGCGTCGGGCGCACCTCCAGATCGCGCAACAACTCCCGTAAGCGCGACCCTTCGCGTCCGGCCTGCATCTGCCCCAATTCATCCAGTCGCGCACTCCCTGTCACCAGCACGCCCCCAGGATCGTAAAGGATAGCAGGAAGCGCGCGGCGACCTTCGCGCTAGGCGCAGATTGGCCGCACGGCGCGACGAGACGCGGCACCCGCCGCCGCGCTATGCTAGCGGCAGCACAGCACGCGGGAGCAGCCGCCCGGCTCCGCCATCGATTATACTTGCCATATCGGGTTAGTTGATATAACCCGTTGAAGTTTCAGAAAGCAGGCCCCGATGGAGAACGATCCCCAAGATAAGTCCACACCCCGCCGCGACGAAGCCTACACCTACAGCCCGGTGCCCACCGGCCCCGAGACGCCCGGCGGCGCGTCCGAGCCGATCCCGGCGCAGTTCACCACCGTGCCGTCGCCCACCGGCGTGCCGACCTGGGAATGGCAGGGCAGCGCCGCCGGATCGGCCCCGCCCCCGCCGCCGCCAGCCGGGAACGCCTGGGTGACGGTCGTCGGCCCCGCCCCGGCGCGGCCCGCCGGGTATGAGTATGATGCGCCGCCTCGGGACGGCTCGCAGCAGGGTACCTGGCGGCAATCGCCGATCGGGCGCTGGGTGTCGCGCATCTGGCCGCTGATCCTGCTCGGCCTGTCGAAGGCGAAGTGGCTGCTGGTCCTCTTCAAGTTCAAGGCCTTCACCACGTTCGGCTCGCTGCTGCTCAGCCTCGGCGTCTACGCGCTGGCCTTCGGCCTCCCCTTTGCGGCCGGTTTCATCGCCCTGCTCTTCATCCACGAGCTGGGCCACGCGGCCGTGATGCGCTACCAGGGGATCAAGACCACGCCGATCCTCTTCGTGCCGTTCATGGGCGCGGTGATCGGCATGCGGGAGATGCCCAAGAATGTCTATGCCGAGGCGCAGATGGCGCTCGGCGGGCCGATTCTCGGCAGCTTCGGCGCGCTCGGCTGCATCGCGCTCTGGCAGGCCACCCACGCGCCGATCTTCATCGCCCTGGCGATGTCCGGCTTCTGGCTGAACCTCTTCAATCTCATCCCGGTCAGCCCGCTCGACGGCGGCCGGGCGATGGCGGCGATCTCGCGCTGGGGCTGGCTGGTCGGCCTCGGCCTGCTGCTCCTGCTCTTCCTGCGGGTCCACAGCATCTTCCTCGGCTTCATCCTGATCGTCGGCGGCCTGGAAGTCTTCAAGCGCTGGCGCAGCCACGGCCAGGAGCGCGCCTACTACGAGGCGACCCTCCAGCAGCGCGTGGCGATCACCGTGGTTTACTTCGGCCTCGCCGCGCTGCTCGCCTTCGGCATCTTCTACCTGCAAGACCACCTGCTCGCCTGGCAGCCGGTGCGGTGACGAGTCGTAAGTCGTAAGTCGTGAGTGGACGAGTAGTCAGTAGTCAGTAGCCAGTAGTCAGTAGAGAAGCGGCCCGGGGAGCGCATCGCCCCCGGCCCGCTCTTTCTCTATCGCCTATCGCCTATCGCCTATCGCCTACTCCCCTCGTTACTCGTTACTCGTTACTCGTTACTCCTCGTCCAGCCTCACGACCACGACTCATGACCGGCGACTCCTCCAGCCCCCTGCAATACCCAGCACCGCAGCGGCTGCCTCGCCGCCGCGCTCGGCGTGGCGGGCGAGCGGATGCCGTGCGGGCCGGGGTGGCGGTGAAGATGCCGGGATTGGCGGCGACCAGCGCCTTGACGACAGCGAGTTGGCCGAGCATCGCGGCGGCGAAGATATCGACGCGTGCGCCGCGTTCGATCACCGGCGATCGGGCGATTGTTGCGCGCCGCAATCGCCCAACCTGTTCCCCAGTCGCCGCTGCCCCAGTCCCAGCAGGCGCGACGAGCCGTGGTTCCCGCTCCAGCAGCGCCTTCGTGCCCTCCAGATCGCCGTGGGCCTTGCGGACGAAATCCTGCACCAGCTGCGGATCGATCGCCGGTGGTCGCCTGCCGCTCATCGGTCACTCCTCCATCGCGGTTGATCGTATCGTCGGTCAGAGTATGACCCGCTGTGGGCACGGTGACAGCAGACAATGGCTCACGCGGTGGCGCGCAACCCTGCCAGCAGGGCCAGCGTCGGGCGCAGTTGTTCCGGCGCTCCCGGCAACGCCGCGCCTGCCGCGAGCGCCGCGACGCACTCCGCCAGATCGGCCCGGTCGCCTCCGCGCCCCATTCCCGGCGTTGCCGGGTGGCTCCGGTGGCGATTGTGATCGCCTGGTTGAAGGGCTCCGCGCGCAGCGCCGCGTCCTCGCCCAGCACCTCGATCAGCAACTCCGCGCCGAACTCCAGATTGGCGGGCAAGCCCGTCACCAGTTCGACCGTGCGCACGAGCCCGGTCTCGTCGCGCAAGAACAGGAACGCCGCGTCTCGCTCGCTCCCGAAGAGTGGCGCGACCGTCACCTGGGACTGCTCGACCCTCCCCGGCACCAGCCACCCGAGCAAATCGAGCGCCGCCGGGCCGAGCGTCGTCAGCGCCTCGGTGGGCTGCCCGGTCGCGCGCCAGGCCAGGAATGCGCTGAGCAGTACACCCGTCTCACCGCGCTGCACCGTCTCCCGCAGCGCGGCCACGGCGGGCAGATAGCGCAGACTGTTTGGGAAGCCGAGGCCCGCGCCGCGTTGTGCCGCCAGCCCCGCCAGTTCGTCCAGCGTCGCCAGATCGCCCGGCAAATCGAGGCAGAGCGTCGCGCACCCCGCCGCCAGCGCCACGCGCGCCAACTCCAGCGACTCCGCCGCCGACTCGCCCGCCGCGACGACCACCTCGGCGGCATCCCCCTCGGCCAGCACCATCCCCGCCCCGGCCTCGATCGCCGCCGCCACCCCCCGCGCCCTCTCTCCCGACCCCACCACCGCCAGCCCCAGCATCCCGCGCCCCCTCGCCTGTTCGCCCCTCGCCCGTTCGCCCGTTCGCCCGTTCGCCCTACGCCCATTACCCGCACCTCGTGCCCTCCGCCGCCGAGCGCACCGCCGCCAGCGCGATTGCCAGCGCCGAGCGCGCCTCCTGGGGCGGCATCGGCACCGGCGTGTCGTCCACGACCGCGTCGGCCAGGCCGCGCAACTCGGCCACGTAGGCATCATCGACGTGGAGCAGCGTGGCGAAGTTGATCGGCTGGCGCAGCCCCTCGGCGCGGTAGTCGGTGAGCGTCACCATCGTCGGGTCGGTCGCGCGGATCAGCCCGCTGTCGCCGAACACCTCCAGCTGGTGATAGTAGGGGTAGCCGTGCGGCAGGCGGTTGACCACCTCGGTCGCGCCGACCGCCCCGTTGCGGAAGCGGATGGTGATGGAGATGTAGTCGGAGACCTCGCCGTCGGGGTCGCTGATCCGGCTCTCGGCCTGCACGCTCTCCGCCTCGGACCCGACGAACCAGCGAGCAGATCGGTCTCGTGGACCGCGTTGGTCATCGGCGCGCCGAGCGTGTAGTCCGCCGCGCTGATCCAGGGCTTGCCGGTCGGCGACCAGTAATCCGAGGCGAGGCGCAGGGAACTGTACATCGCGCGCGGGCGGCGCTCGTTCTCGCGCACCAGCCGCACCGCGCCGACCGCGCCGCTGTCGATCGCCGCGCGCACCTCGCGGTAGCGCCGGGTGAAGCGGCGGCTGTGCCCGACCATGAACTTCACGCCCGCGCGCCCGGCGGCGGCGATCATGGCGTCGGCCGCCTCGATCGAGTCGGCCATCGGCTTCTCGCAGAGGATATGCTTCCCGGCCTCGGCGGCGGCGACCACCTGCTCGCGGTGCAGGAACTCGGGCGTGCAGATATCGACGATCGCGATGTCGGGCCGCGCCAGCAGTTGCTGGTAGTCGCGTAGTAGGCCTCCGCGCCGAAGTCGCGCGCCGCCCGCGCCGCCTGCTCCTCGCGCACATCTGCCACCGCCACCAGTCGCAACCGGTCGCTCAGGTGCCGGATCGCGGGCAGATGCGCCGAATTGGCGATCGTCCCGCAGCCGATCACCCCGATCCCCAGCGGCTCACCCGCCTGCGCCCGCGCCATGCCATCCTCCCCGCGCACGATCATCCGACCGCCGCATGATAGGAGAGGGACGGGCGGGCGTCAAAAGAGAGGTCCGGGCGTGATAGATGGATTGGAGGCTTGGCTCGGTTCGAGATACGGATTTTCGCGTTGCTCAGAATGACACACCGGGAGGACTGAGGCTCCTCGGCGGTGTCATCCTGAGCGCAGCGAAGGATCCGCCCCTGAGGTCACCGATGGATCATCGCTCGCGTTTCGTCTTCGCCAGCAACCTCCCCCTGGAAGAGAGCATCCGCTGGGCGGTCGCCCACGACTTCACGCGCGTCGATTTCAACGCCGACGTGCCGGTCAACTACCCCGGCACCTTCACGCCCGAGCGCGCGGCGCTCATCCGCGATCTGCTCGCGCGGCACGGCGTCGCGCTCGGCATCCACACCCTCTCGGCGATCAACATGGCCGAGATTTCGCCCGTGATGCACGCGGCGATCGACGAATATCTGCGCCAGAACTTCGACCTCGCGGTCGCGCTCGGCGCGGGCTACGTGATCTGCCACGGCGGCTACCACTTCGGTGGCGACCGCGAGGCGCGTTTCGCCACGGCGATCGACCGGATGCGGCGCGCGGCGACCTGGGCCGAGGAGCGCGGGATCGACATCTACTTCGAGAACCACAACAAAGAGCCGGACGACGCGGAGATGCACTACATCCCGCGCGACGTGGCCGAGACGCGCCGCTTCTTCGACGCGATCACCTCACCGCGCCTGCGTGGGCGTTCAACGTCGGCCATGCCCACCCGTCCCGGACGGCTTCGATGGCTTCTTCGACGCCTTCGGCGCGGGAAACATCGGCCAGGTGCGCTCCTCAACGATACCCACGGCCGCTACGAGGAGCACCTGCTGCCCGGCCAGGGCATCGTCGATTTCCGCCGCGTCTTCCGTCGCCTCACCGCAGCGGGCTACACCGGCTCCCTTCACGTTCGATTTCGGCAACGCCGAGGACCGCGCCGCCTGGCGCGACACCTTCGCGCAGTGGCTGGCGGAGTTATAGGTAGCCGTTCAGCCGCGAAAGTTCTTCTGGCTGATGGCGCGTTCCACGAGGAGGTGCATATCCGTGGATGGGTGAGGGAAAGCTTCATCCGTGGTGGGTGAAATGCTCGCAGCCTCCGGCATTAACCAGCGCGGTGGATTGCCGACCTTTCAACTCATCGTAGCAATCACGATTCTGGAAAGTGCGTATTGGGGATAGACACTCCGCACAGTGCTCAGAAGTTCAGGATTGCCGGTGAACACGCGCGTTGTGTAGACGAAGTGCAGCACCCACACCGAAAGCCGGATTGGAGATGGCAAGCTGCATCCCCGCCTCTCTGCCAACTGAATGGCTGGCCAGAACGAGGCATTTTCTGGCGGAAACTCGTGGTCGAAGACGCACCAGACCTCATCAAAACCATCCTGGCGCTGGTGCTTCTCTGCGAGTGCAACGACTGTGCGTGGATCGCGACTGGTAGGGACGATCGTGATCTCCGCACTCATCAGATTGAAGTCTCGGCGCAGAGCACGAAGGCAGGCGATACCCGTCTGCTCACCTAGACAGACAATGAGTATGTTGAGTCGGGGCTGACGTTGCCCTGCTTGACGACGAAGATCACGACGCGGCATGGCTAATCAACCCGTGCCAATCCTCTTCGTTCAATAAAGGGTACCGCCCCATATCGCCCGCGCAAGTAGCCTCTTTCCAGGCTTTCATCCTTTCGAGGGCTAAAGTCGAGCAGCGGATAGAGATGTGATGCGCCCTTGCGGATCTTTCTCGACGAACCAGACCTGATCGCGACGGAAGAGATCGCCGCTGAGTAGCGTGCGTCGTGGGTATTGAAGATTAGCTGTGCATCATTCGGATTATCTCGATAGAAGAGTTCTACCAGAGCGCGCACCAATTGCGGGTGCAGGCTGTCGAGTTCATCGACAACGAGCACGCTGCCGATACGAAGACCGAGGAGCACGGCTGCGTCATGGTCAGCTGCTGTATTCCATGACTCGTCACTTAAGGCAAAGCGCTGCGAGCCACCACTGCCGCGATGCCCAAGTTCCAAGTAGCGACGCACTTGCTGCGGATGGACTGCTGTATAGCTTGGTTTGTTGACTGTGATAGTGAGAGTGGTCATCTTCTCGCGAACTGACAGCCCATTGATGCCAAGATCCGCAAGTCGCAGAAGCTGTGACATTGGCAGTTGCAAGTCTGGAGAATTCGCAATGATGTATTCGCTCATCTGACGTGGGTAAGTAAAAGTGATGTGGTTTCGGCGATACTGATCCACTTCGCCGCAACCTCTGGGCAAACCATTCATGCACCAGCGACAGCCGCTGGTGGTTATACGATGCAGCGACGGTCAGAAATGCGATATTCGGTCGAGTCAGCTTTTCAAGTGTGGCAAGCTGACCTTTATGATGACCCAAAGTCGAACCTAAAATCTCCAGGCACACCAAGCCGTTGACGGCTATACCACCGTTGCGGCTTGTTTTTCGGATAAGCGTGGAGTTCTTCATGACTTACCCCCACACTATCTAGAGCCAATTGGTATTCATAACGGACACCTTTGTGAATAAAGATGATCTCAAACTTGGTTGGCATCTGAAGTGTTTGGTCATTGAGGCGGAATGGCTCGGGAGCAATCCTGGGATTCGTAGGATCCAGCGGTTCGGTCAGGAATCGCTGAAGAGTCATGAGGGCCTTGAAGAGATTGCTCTTTCCCGAAGCATTTGCACCATAGAGAACCGCTGTACGCAGCAATGGACCTTTGAACGCTGATGATTCAGTAGTATGGTCCAGACCGGTGTGATCGCGATTGTTGGCGACCATGGTAAATACCTGCTCATCGCGAAACGACTTGAAATTCCTAAAACGAAACTCGATCAGCATGGATCACCTCATGCGCAAAGACCCCCAAGCCATGTAATTATAGCGCGGATCTTGCAGAAAATCCGCAGTTTGCAGCCAATAGTTAGCTGTCCTTGTTTTAACGGATGCAGGACTTGTCATTCACCTACTTTGCGTCGTGCCAGCGCCTCCACATACGCCGAGGCGTGGCGGAGGGAGGTGGCGCGGCGGAGGGTGAGGATGTCGAACGCGGCCAGCTTCTCCGCCATGTACTCTTTCGTGTAGAAGTGGCGGACGTGGCCGTTGCGGCAATAGATCCGCTCGGCCAGGCAGTCCCCCTGGCCGTAGAGCGGGTCGGCGACCGACTTGCAGCGGATGGCGAAGAAGCCACCCGGCCGCAGGATGCGCCGAATCTCGGCGAAGAGCGCCGTGGTGAGGGGATCGGGGAAATAGTGTAGTCCCAGGTGGCTGTAGGCGAGATCGAACGATTCATCCGGGAAAGGGAGCGGCAGGCGCGAATAGTCGAGCTGGCGTGGGGTCAGGTTCGTCAGCCCGGCCTCCTGGGCCGCCTGACGGGTCGCGGCGATGGCCGATGTCGAGAAATCGAGCGCCGTCACAACGTGGCCGCGCCGCGCGAAGAGGCACGCCTCCGTCCCCATGCCGCAGCCGAACTCCACGACCGCGAGCGGTCCTCTCCCCAGCGTCTCCTCCGCCTGCACAATGCTCCGCCGCGCAAACCCCGACGCCGGCTGCCGCTGCCCCTTCCACCCCTGATCCCAGATCGCGTGCTGATTCGGGATCATCACCCCATTCTTCCCCATGCCCCCGCCCTCGCTCCTCGTCCCCTCATTACTCATCACTCGTTACTCGTTACTTCGTCCCCCACTCAGCACTCAGCACTCAGCACTCAACGAGTTCGAGCGGAAACCGCGACAGCGCCTCCGGCGGCCCGTCGCGCACGACGTAGTTCTGCTCCAAGCGCAGGCCGCCGATTCCCGGCACGTAGACGCCCGGCTCCAGCGTGATCACCATCCCCTCGGCCAGCGGCAGCGTCTCGCCGGGGACGATCGACGGCCGCTCGGGGTGGAAGAGGCCGATCGCGTGCCCCATGTGGTGCGTCGAGTGCGCGCCGTATCCGGCGGCGGCGATCACCCCGCGCGTGGCCGCGTCCACCGCGCCGCCGGTCGCGCCGGGACGCAGCGCCGCCGCGCCCGCCGCCAGCGCGCGTTCGAGGAGCGCGTGCAACCGGCGTTGCTCGTCGGTCGCCGGGCCGACGCAGAAAGTGCGGGTCACATCCACCTTGTAGCCGCGCAGGTAGGGGTACACGTCGAAGATCAGCAAGTCGCCGGGCGCGAACTCGCGCGCGGTCGGCGGCCCGATGATCTCCAGCGTGCGCTCGCCGGAGATGAAGACGCACTCCATCGTGAACGGCTCGCCGTGCGCCAGCAAGATCGCGCGCACCGCGTCCTCGTAGACCGCCAGCTCGCTCCGCCCCGCGCGCAAGCCATCGCGCACCGCCGCGAACGCGCCGTCGATGATCCCCGCCGCGCGGCGGATCAGCGCCAACTCGGCCTCGTCCTTGACCATGCGCTGCCGCTCCAGCCGGTCGCCGAGCGGCCCGACCTGGCACCGGGCCGCGACCGCCGCCGCGAGGCGCTGGGGCAGCCATTCGGCCTCGATCGCGACCGCCCGTCCCACCACCCCCGCCCGCTCCAGCGCCGCGATCAGCGCCGCCTCCGCGTTCGCGTGCGGATCGACCGGGCTGGTGTGGCTGTAGGCGGCATAGGCGACCTGCTCGACCGCCGGATCGCACCCCGGCGCGGCCCCGGGCGCGACCAGCACCGCGCGCCCCGGCCCCACCACCACGTAACTCGGCGCGCGGCTGCCCGGCGGCTGCCCCGACAGGTAGTGGGTGTGGATCGGCAGCGCCACCACCGCGCCCGCGAACTCGGGCGCGAGGCTACGGCGCAGGCGTTCGAGGCGATCGGTGACGCTCATAGGATCCTCAACTCGGCGAAGGCTGCGGCTGCGGCGGCATTGTAGCAGGGGCGCGGGAATCGCGTCGGAATTAGGCCGGAAGTACCGTTGTGCCCGGATCTTGGCCGCACCTATACTGGCAGTATTGAACAGTTTTTCCGCGCGACACCCCCCGTCGGCGTCCTTATTTCGTCGTGCGTGTCGCTGACGTGCGCCTGGACTTTCACCGGCCAGGATCGAAATGCCCCGGCACAACGGCCAAGCTGTGGCGGCGCAGCGCGCCAGCGGTAGGCCATCCGTAGCGCCGGAAAAATACAGGAGGCGGACGAATGCGCGCCAGGTTGATCCCCATAGCCCTGCTGCTGCTCTTGCTGCTCGGGCTTGCTATGCCAACACCCGGCTTTGCCGCGCCCGGCGACGAGCCGCCGACCGGCGCGGGCACCCCGATCAAGCACCCGCACCTGGACAGCGGGCTGGCGGCGGAGGCGCGGGCACCGCGCCTGGCCGAAGATGGTGGCAAGCCGATCCGCGTGGTCGTCGAAATGGCCGCTGGCGTCGTGGCGGATGGCACGCGCGCCGGGATCGCCGCGCTCGGCGGCAGCATCGAAGCCGAATACCAGGGCCTCATCCAGGCGAGCGTCTCCCCGACGGCATTGGAAGGGGTGGCGGCGTTGCCGGGCGTCGATTGGGTCGGCCCGCCCATGGTCGGGGTGCCCGAGTCCGTCACCGGCGAGGGGGTGGCCGCGAGCAACGCCAGCGTCTGGCAGACCGCCGGGCAGACCGGCAGCGGCGTGAAGGTCGCGATCATCGACAACGGCTTCGAGGGGTACACCGACAAGCAGACGAGCGGCGATCTCCCCGCCAGCCTGACCACCGCCGACTATTGCAGCGGCAACTTCGCAACCGCCACCAACCACGGCACGGGGGTGGCCGAGATCGTCCACGAGATGGCCCCCGACGCGCAGCTCTACCTGATCTGCATCGGGACCTCCGTGCAACTGGGGCAGGCGGTCGATTACGCCATCGGCGAGGGCGTCACGATCATCAGCCACTCGATCGGCTGGTTCAACACCAGCCGCGGCGACGGGACCGGCGGGCCGAATACGCCCGAGGGCATCGCCAGGCACGCGCGCGAGTCGGGCATCCTCTGGGTCAACTCGGCCGGGAACTACGCCCGTCTCCACTGGAGCGGGACCTTCTCCGACTCCGATGGCAACCGCTACCACAATTACGCAGGCACCGACTTCAGCAATTCCTTCTTCGTCGGCGCTGGCCAGACGTTCTGCGCCAACCTGAAGTGGGACGATTGGCCACGAACGGCGCAGGACTACGACCTCTACATCGTCAATTCCCTCTCCAACAACATCATCGCCTCGTCGGTGAATGTGCAGGATGGGACCCAGGCACCCCTGGAGCGCACCTGCTACACCAACAATGGCCCGGCGCAGTATTTCTATGCCGCGATTTTCAACTATTCGACCACGGCCACCCCGCGCCTGGACCTCTTCATCGCGGGCGTCGGCAATCTCGATTACTACGTGGCGGCGGGGAGCCTGAACGACATCGCCTCCTCGCCCGCCTCGCTCGCCGCCGCCGCGATCTGCTTCAGCAACGACAGCCTCGAATCGTATAGCTCGCGCGGGCCGACGATCGACGGGCGCATCAAGCCCGACATCGCCGGGCAGGACAGCGTCTCCTCGGCGACCTATGGTCCCTTCGTGACGTGCGGCATATCGGGCTTCACCGGCACCTCCGCCGCCGCGCCGCACGTCGCGGGTGCCGCCGCGCTGATCAAGGGGGCACAGCCGACCTACTCGCCCGCGCTGATCCAGAGCACCCTGGAAGGGCGGGCGGTCGATCTCGGCGCGACCGGGAAGGATTCCTCGTTCGGCGCGGGCAAGCTCTGGCTCGGCGCGGCCTCCGTGCCCGATCCCGCGCCCTATACCCTGGACCTCCCCGCCAGCGATCACGGGATGGTCACGCCCTCGCTGCCCGGCCCGTCGCACCCGTCCGGCACCACCGTGAAGCTGACGGCGAACCCCGGTACGGGCTTCTCGTTCATCGGCTGGGTCGTGGATGGCACCAAGAAGGGCTGGGCCAACCCGCTGACGATCACGATGGACGCCAATCACTCGGTCCAGGCGACCTTCGCCGACACGGCCGAGTTCGGGGATGTGACGAGCGGCACTGCCGTCACCGCCATCATCGAACTGGCCACCCGCAAGGCGATCTTCGGCTATACCAACGGCAACTACGGCCCGAATGACGGCGTGCAGCGCGCCCAGATGGCCGCGCTGATCGCCCGCGCCACCCCCGCCGGTCCCGGCACCCCCACCAACGGCATCCTGACCCCGCCCGCCTGCACCGCCGCCGAGAGTTGGGACTGCGAGGACTGGGGGAATGGCTTCACGGACCAGGGCGGCGTGCCCGCGCCCTCTGGCGCGACGCCGGCACGCTCCAGCACTACAACGTGGTTCGGCTTCCGCCAGGACTGCGCGAGCAAGGCCGCGCCTTCCGCTACGGCCCACCGACCCGGTCAGCTACGCCAGACCATCGCCTTCATCGCCCGCGCGATGATCGCCAAGAGCTACTGGGTCGCCCAGCCGACGCCCTGATCTACAACGGCGTGCCGAGCGTGCTGGCGACCCAGGTGCGCACCTACACCTTCTACACCGGCGGCGTGCTCGACGCGCCCGCGCTGGAACGGCGGGGCGAATCGCGGCTGGTTCGCCCGCGCCCTCGGGCTGCGCTGGATAGCTAGGGCATGACGACCTTCTGCCCGATGGTCGCCCGGCCGGTGGCTACGTGCCAAGGCTAGCCCCATCGCTACCCATAAGCACCGGCCGCCCGCCCCCCGAAGGGGGGCGGGCGGCGACCTCGCTTGAAGCCGGTCGCCACCCGCGATATACTTGCCAGCGTCACAACTAACACGTCATTAACATCCGCACATAATTCGTCGCCCTAGCGGTGCTTGCTCGTTGTTCTCGCTCTGGCGCAACGTAGCTGGCGACTTCGTGCTCCAGTCCTGGGTTATTCACTGCGGAACTGGCCGACCGTTGCGGTTGAAAGGACCAGACATGTTCAGACGAATCGTTGTTGGGTTTATCATTTTGGCGACCTTGCTGGGAGCGGCGAAGGTCGATCCTGAGTCATTGCCGCATGTACGTGCCGCCCCGCAGCAAGGGACGGTGGTAACCGGGATTCCCGCGTTCTTCGATCTTGCGGTAGATGACGCGCACGGGCGACTCTTTGGCACGGAGAAAGCGGCGGGTCGCGTTGTTGTTCTCGGTCTCCCCAACCTCAATACCATCACCACGATCTCGCTCGGGCAGGCGTCTTCGCCGTCGGGGCTGTCGCTCAGTTCGGATGGGACGCAGCTTGCGGTTGCGCTCTTTGGGTTTGGTAGCATCGCACTCATTGATACGGCGACGCTCACCGTCACGGACCATCTCTATCCGAATGTCACCGTTGGTGCCTCGTACCCCTACGATGTCCGCTACGGAGTCGCCGGACGCCTCTACTCGGTGGGGAACCCCAACTCAGGCAGGCTTGACTATGTCCATGCATTCGATACGGCGACAGGCGAGGAAATCGGCGCGTCCAGCACCGTTGTCCGGGGAGGTCCGCGCCTGGCGATCACCGCCGACAAGAGCACGCTCTATGTGAGCGAGCCCGACTTTTCGCCGCAGCAAGTCTATCGCTTTGCTGTTACGTCGAACACCCCAACCAAGACCGGCCAGGGGCCGCATGGCCCGGTGATCGCCTCGACCATTGCTGCGCGCTCGGATGGCAATGCCCTCTTTACCTCGTACGGACAAGTCTGGTCGGGCGACCTGACGCAAAAGATCGGCGCTTTCGAGGCCTTCGGCGGGAACATCGAGTACATCCCGGCGCTTGACCGGCTCTATGTCAGCCAGGGAGCGACGGTGGTAGAAATCGATGCGCAAGCACCGTATGACGTGCTGGCCAGGCGACGTTGCTGGCGTTGCCGGAGTTGCGCGAGCAGAACGCTGCCGGAACGCGGCTGTATGTGATACCAATGTGGGCATGGAGGTCATCCGGCTCGATGCCCGACGCACGATCTGACGGTGCAATATGCGGGCAGTGGCCTGGGGAGTTCCTGGGCGGGGGCATCTACACCGAAGGTGACGTTGCGACCCTGACTGCAGCCGGTCAACAATTATCTCTTCGTCGGCTGGCGTATCGTGGGGTCTATGCCGGCTGGGCGAACCCCTTGACCGTGACCATGAGCACAGGGCATGTGATCCAGGCAACGTTCAGTCAGGTGGTGTCTTTCGCGACTCCCATCACGCCCCCGGACTTCAACCCGATCACCGAACTGGCGACTGGCACAATCCGAGGCTACGCGACCGGCACGTTCGCCGGGCGATGGGGTCCAGCGCGCCCGATGGCGGCGCTGATCGCGCGTGCCGCCGGTCCCGGTACGCCGCCGACCATGCTCAGCCGCCCGCTTGCGTGGTCTCCGGATCGGGACTGAGGATTGGGGCAACAGCTTCAAGGATCAGAGCGGCGCTCGGTTTGTGGCGCGATGTCGGGACTCTGCGACACTACAACGTCGCTTTCGGCTATGGCGGCGACGCCAGCGAGAACGCGGCGTCTCCTCCCGTGCTTCGCGCCGAATGAGCCGGTGAGCGCGAGATCTCGTTCATCACCCGCGCGATGATTGCCAAGGGCTACTGGGTGGCGCAACCCAACGCACCGCGGCCCTACCCCAACGCCCTCCACACGCTGGCGATTTCCGCACCTTCAACTTGTATACCGCGCACGCGGCGTATTCTTCCCCACCAGCCAACTGGAACGCAGGGGCGTTGCGTGGCTGGTTTGCGCTCGCGCTCTGGGCTGCGCTGGATAGCTACTGGGGCACCGATACCTCATGCCGGATGGGCGCGACGTGGCTACGTCCGTAGCTGCCGCAATGCGTATCGATCGGCGCTGGTGGCGGAAGGCGACCCATTCTCGGACATCTCTGCCGACTTGGAAGGCTCTGGAATATGTTGAGAAAGATTGCGATCGCACTCATCGTGCTTGTGGCGGTGTCGGGCGTGCCAGGCGGGCCTCAATCTTCCCGTGCCGCACCTGGCACCTTCGCCGCATCGGCGATGACAGCGGTGTAGCCGGAATTCCAAAGTTCTTCGATCTCGTTGTCGATGATGCGCACAGCCACCTGTTTGGTTCAACAAGGCAGCGGGCACGGTCGTGGTGCTCGGACACAAACTTGAACACGGTGAGACCATCGCACTTGGCCGGATCGTCGCCGTCCGGTATGTCGCTCAGCGGCGATAGCGCACAACTTGCGGTCGCGCCTACGGCGCGGGACAGATCGCCGATCGATACGTCCACACTGACAGTGACCGGATACCTTCAGCCGCTGGTGGAGTCCGCCCCAACCAGCCATACGATGTGCGCTATGGTCGGGCTGGACGCCTGGCGCAGGAACCCCCAATCGTTCGGCACCGACTACGTCCATGCCTTCGATACGGTGACGCGAACCGAGGTGAGCGACGTTGGCATCGGCCACGCTATCCGGTCGGCCCCAGGCGGCGATCACCGCCGATCACAACACGCTCTACGTGAGCGAGTCGGCGGTCGCCGCGCAACTCTATCGCTTCGATATCACCACCGACACGCCGACCAAGACCGGGCAGGGCCGCACGGCCCGGTGCTCGTCTGGACATTCGCCATCAATGCGGATGCGCGCCGTCTATACGTGCCGGCAGGTCGGTCGGCGACTTCAGCAGATGAGCGGCGAATTTGCCGCGTCCGCTGCACATCGGTACGTGACTGGGGGTGATCGGCTCTTCGTCAGCCAGACCTGACTCGACCATCATCGAGGTGGATCCGCAGGCAGACTATGCTGTCAAAGGGGTGTGGCCGATTTCGGTCGGATGGGGTCATTCGCGCCAGCGCCGATGGCTCCGTCATGTCAGCACCGATGCCGGCATCGATATCATCTGACTCGATCTGCCGACAATCAACTCACCCCCAACCGTCGGCGGGGAAGGCCGCGTTGGGTGGCGTTCGTACAGCCAGGGCAGCGTGTACACTCAATCCCTATGTCCCGTTGTTCGTTCCCCGTACATCTTCACTGGTTGACCGTCGATGGTAAGAACGCCGGGTGGAAACCTCTGCGGCTCACCATGGACCATGCGCACACCGTGGTCGCGAATTACGCCAGTACAGCGCACTTTCCCGATGGGTGGCTGATTGAGCAGATAACGCCGACACTGGAACTCGCCTGCGGGGCATCGTTCGTGGCTACCTCAACGGCAATTTCGGCCCGGATGATCGTGTGCAGCGGGCGCAGATGGCGGCGCTGATCGCCGCGCCACCCCGCCGGGCCGGGCACGCCGACGAACGGCACACCATCCGCCCGCGTGGTCGCGCGGGTACGTGGGACTGCGAGGACTGGGGCAACAGCTTCACCGATCGTGGTGGCATTGTCGCCAGCCTCTGGCGCGACGCGGGCGCTCCAGCACTGGCGTCGCCTCGGCTATGAAGGCGGTGCCTGCGAGTGCAGGGGCCGCCTCACCGTGTTACGGTCCTGGCGACAAGGTGACCTTTGCCAAACCATCAGTTTCATCACGCGGGCGATGATCGCCAAAGGCTACTGGGTGGCCAAGCCCACTGCCATATCGGTGCCCGACGGCACGCGATCGACTTCCGCACGTTCCATTTCTACACCGGCGGTGTACCGCTTGCGGAATCCTGAACGGCTCGGCCTCCCGGGATTGGTTCGCCCAGGCGCTTGGGCCGCCCTGAATAGCCGGGGCGCTGACGGCCTTCTGCCCGATGGTCGCCCCGGGTGGCTAGCCGTAGCACACACCGCGCCGCTCGCCGGAATTGCCGACCCACCGCCCTACCTCTCGGGATGTGCGGTGGGTTCGGCTTCTTCGCCAGTTGTCCACTTGCCTGTGTAGGGTGGGGACGGCACGGGAGCGCCGAAGCGCTGGGTAATCCGGGGCGGCGACGCGTGGAGAACTCCGTTGCCATGCGGTATGATCGCGGCAATAGCAAGCAGGCCAGTCTGCCAGGAGGCGAGTCATGCAGGTAGTGGCTTCGAGGACCACACGCCGCTTCACGGTGGAAGAGTATGAGCAGATGCTCACCGCCGGAGTGCTGCGCGAGGGCGAACGGATCGAGTTGTTGGGAGGAGAGATCGTCGAAATGGCGGCGATGGGGCTTCCGCACGCGCAGTGCATGGTCAACATCGATTACTTGGTGAAGCGACAAACCCCCGCTGATTGTCGTGTCGGGGTGCAGATCCCGATCTTGCTTGATGATGAAAGTCAGCCCGAACCCGACGTAGTCGTATATCGCCGCCGCAAGCGCGAGACCCATCCCACCCCGGATGATGTTCTCCTGGTCGTCGAGGTTGCCGATAGCTCGCTCGATTACGACCGCAACCGCAAATTCCCGCGCTACGCCGCCGCCGGAATCCCCGAGGCGTGGCTTTTTGACATCTTTGCTGGCATTCTGGAGCGCCACACCGAGCCGTTCGAGGGGCGCTATCGCCGGGTGGAAGCCGCCCGCCAGGGCGAATCGCTCACCTCGACAACAGTACCCGGCTTGACACTGGCGGTGGATGATATTCTGGCCGAGGAATAGCCCCGCACTTCTCCTGAGCCCCGCTGATCTCGGCCACTGCCAAGCTGGCTTTCTTCTCCAAGACAAATGCCCCTCGTGAAGGATGCTGTGCCCCGCTCGGATCGGGACTCGGGCGTCAACCGAGAAACGCGCACCTCGCCTGGTCGTAGATCAGTGCGGAGGAAGAGCCGCGCACTGGGGCGGCAGATCCTCCGCTCGCGCCAGTGGGAGAGACGCCATGGTCGTGGAAGAGATTACCTGGTCGCGCGGTGCGTGCCTGGTATTGCTGGGGATCGCCGCGTGTCTCTATCTGCCTGTAGTCTGGTTGCTGCTCACCATCCCGTCGAGCCGCCCGGGGGCCTATCCCCTGGTCGGGGTCGTCCTGCTGGTTGACCTGATCGTCATCGGTATCATCGTCGCCTCGTATCGGCTCCGCGTGACGCTCGCTGCGGATACCCTCACCGTCGGCTTCGGCCCCTTCCGCCAGCGCGTGCCCCTGGCGCAGATCGTCGCCTGCGACCCGATCACCTACGGCTGGCTCGAATATGGCGGCTATGGGATTCGCTACAAGTTCTGGCAGCGCGCCACGATGTACAACGTGCCGGGAGACCACCGCCGGGCCGTCCGGCTGACCCTGGACGACGGTCGCCGCGTCCTCTTCTCGGCGCACGACCCCGCCGCCGTCTGCGCGCAACTGCGCCCACACTGCCCGCGCTGCCGCTAGGACAGGCCGTTGGTGCTCGGCCAGGTCGCCACCGGCTCCTGCCTCTTGAACAGCGCCAGGGGGCCTCTTGCGCGGTGCCGTTACTCGGCTTACTTCGTCCAATTGGCGATGTTCCAGTAATTGCCCGCCCACTGCGAGTAACTGGCGTTCTTCAGGGTGGTCGCGCGGGCGAATGTATTCTTGCGGCCGACCAGCGCGATGAGCGCGCAGTCGCTCACCAGGATGTCGTTCATCTGGATGAAGAGCTGTGCGCGCCTGGCCGGGTCCAACTCCGTCTTCGCGGCCTCCCAGAGCCGGTCATACTCGGGATTACTGTAGCGCCCGTCGTTGCCGCCCGACCACTTGCCCGCCTTCTGCGTCAGCCGGGCGTTGGTCGTCGTCCAGCGCTTCATCATCGCCCCCGGATCGATCGCCGGGTTGACGGCGTACAACTGCACGTCCACGTACATCTTGCCGGATGTATCGGGATTGCCCACGTCGGTGGAGAAGAAGATCGTCGAATCGACCGCCCGACTCTCCACCTTCACGCCGATCTTCTCCCAGCCATCCTTCACGACCTGCTGCGTCTTCTGGCGCACCGAGTTGATCGTCGAGAGATAGACGACATTCATCCTCACGCCGCCCTTCTCGCGGATGCCGTCGGCCCCCCGCTTCCAGCCCGCCTCGTCCAGCAGCGCGTTCGCCCGTTCGAGGCTGTACTCGGGCCGGGTGTTCGGCGAGCGGTAGAGCGGCGGGTCGTCGAGCACGTTGGACCCGACCGCCCCGATCCGGCCATAGAGGGTCTCCACCAGCGTCTTGCGGTCGGCGGCGAGCGCGAGCGCCTGGCGCACCTTCAACTCGGTCAGGAAGGGATGCCGGGAGTTGAGGCTCGACCGCTCGCCGTCCACCTCCTTGTTCGGATCGGTGAAATTGAGAAAGTTGCACTCGATGCCCCCGCCGCTGTGGAACTCGGCGACGCCCTTGCCCCCGGTCTCCAGCTGCTTGAGGACCGCGTCCTCGACCTGGAGATTCCAGGCATAGTCGAACTCGCCGGTCTGCAGGACAGCCCGCGCGGCCGACTGGGCGTCGCCGCCCCCCTTCACCTCCACCGTGGCGAAGAAGGGTTTCGTCGCCTCGCGGTAGTGGTCATTGATGGCGTAGGAGACCGTATCGCCCGGTTTGAACTCGACCACCCGGTACGGCCCGGTGCCGATCGGCTTCAGATTATTCGCCGAGGTGCGCGCCGGATCGCCCTTGTCCTTCTCGAAGATGTGCTTCGGCAGGATCTGGGCCTCGGCGGGGCGATACCAGTCGGGCTTCGGCTCGGTGAAGGTGTGCCTCACCGTCAGGCTATCCACCGCCTCGACCTTCGCCACGTTCTCGAAGAGCGCCAGCGTCGTCGCGGCGGTCCGTGGATCGACCACGTACTCCCAGGTGGTCACGCAGTCGGCGGCGGTGACGGGTCGGCCGTCGCTCCACTTCAGGTCGCTCTTCAGCTTCCAGGTGACGCTCCGGCCGTCATCGGCGAGCAGGCCATTCTGCACCGAGGGGATCGTCTCGGCCAGGAACGGGATGAAATTGCCCTCCTGATCGATGCGGATCAGGCCCTCGTAGACGAGCGAGCAGACGAGATCGTCCTTCATCCCGGGCGAGAGGTGCGGATTCAGGATGGAGGGTGCCTGCCACTGGATCAGCTTCAGCACCCCGCCCGCGCCGCGCCCCACCGGGACGACGGTCGGCGGGGCGGTCGTCGGCGTCGGCGCGGCCGTGCGGCACGCCGCCAGCGCCGCCCCGATCGCCGGGGCGGACAGGCCGAGCGCAACCGCGCGACGGATGAAGTCGCGCCTGCTCAGTTGTCCGGCGACCAATGCCCGCTGGAGGGGCTGGATCGGCTCCATCGCTGCTGCTCCTCGTGCTGCTGCGAGGGCGACGCTGCTTGCCCGCAGAGAGTGGAAGGATCGCGGCGTTGTCGATGAGCAAATCAGGGCGGGGTGACGCGCCCCTGGCCTGCAAGCTGCCATTCCGTGGTCTGCGCGCAGTATTCGAGTAGGACAGGGCACTGTCAAGGCAGTCTGGACCGGGGCGCGGTTGCGTTGCCCCGCCGGGCGGCAGGCCCACGGCGCTCAGACGCCCATGCGGTAATACGCAAAGGTGCGGACCGGCTCGAAGCCGACGGCGCGGTAGAGGGCGTTGGCCGGGGCGTTGTTCGTCTCCACCTCGATTAGGATGGTGCCGTGCCCCTCGGCGCGGAGCTGCGCGAGGATGGTGAGCAGGAATTGGCGACCGAGTCGCTGGTTCTGGTACGCGGGCGCGATCCCGAAGCCGGTGACATAGATCCCCTCCTCGCCCTCGCGGACGCGCAGCGTGCCGATCGGGGCCTGCGCGAGGCTGGCGAGGAACCAGCGCCGGTCGGGGCGCTCGAAGTCGTTGCCGACCCAACCGCGCACCTCCTCGACCGGATCGCCGAAGGCGGCGGAGATGATCGCCGCCAGATCGCCCGTATCGGCCGGGGTGGCGAGGCGCACGCTGATCGCGGAGGTCGGCGCGGGCGCGGGCAGCCGCGCCGGATCGAGCCGCAGGCGGTGCTCGGAGAAATCGTTCGTGCCCCCCATCGCGGCGGCGAAGGCCAGGCCGCTCGGCAGGGCGGCATCGCACACCAGCAGCCAACTCTCCAACCCGCGCCGGGCGATCTCGGCGCGGGTGGCCGCGACGAGCGCCCGGCCGATGCCGCGACGGCGATAGTCGGGGTGGACGACGCCCGTCACCTCCATCTCCTGGTAGCCGACGAGGCTGGCGACGCCGACGAGTTGCCCGTCGCTCCAGGCGAGGAAAAAGTGGGCGGCGTCGGGCGGCGCATCGGCGGGCGGCGAGGCGGTGTGGATGGCCGGTTCGACCCCGTCGCGCGCCGCGAAGAGCGCGAGGAGTCCGGCGAGCGCTCGCCCCTCGTCCGGGTCGAGGTCGTGGGCTGGCGTGATCGCGAGTCGCTGCATCGCTCCTCCTGGTCCGGGACGGCCATCGTCCGGCGCGCGGCGCATTATACGAGAAGCCGATTCACGCCGCAGCCATCACACCCCTCGCCAAGACGCCCCGCGTTGGGTACAATACGCAAACTATGCCGGCGCAGGCCGGTGGGTTTTGTTGTGCATGAACCGGGCACCGTCCGGTGAGGGAGGACACATGCCGGCACAGAACGCCGTCGCGCGGCGGGTCGCGGAGAAGCATCGCCTCAAGCGCCAGAAGGAGAAGGCCAAGAAGCGCGGCATCGACACCAGCAACCCCTTCTGGCTGTTGCTGCTGAACAAGACGGCGACCGAGGGCGGCCCCCTCATCGCGCAGTTCGCCCGAGTCGCGTGCGCTAGGGCGCGAACTCCAGAGTCGAGCAAAACGAGCGGGGCGGCTGGCGCGACAATTGTTCCCCCCCCCCCCCCGCTCGTGCTCCATTCGGTCACTCCGCCCCGGTCGCCACCGCCTGACCGCGCCCCGGCGCGTTCGCAGACGCTTCCACCTCCCCGTTGCTATCCAGCGGCAGCGCCACCCGGAAGATCGTGCCGACGCCCGGCCCCGGCTCGGCCCAGATGCGCCCGCCGTGCCCTTCCACGATCCCCCGGCTGATGTAGAGGCCCAATCCCAGCCCTTCCGGGCTGCCCGCCGAGGCGTTGGTCGCGCGGTAGAAGGGGGAGAAGAGCCGCTCGCGCTCGGTCGCCGGGATGCCGATCCCCGCGTCCTGCACGCTGATCAGCGCCTCGCTGCCGACGTGCCCCACCGCGATCCGCACCTCGCCCCCGGTCGGCGAATACTTCAGCGCATTTTCGAGCAGGTTGTTGATCACCTGGCCGATCCGCAACGGATCGTGCCGCGCCAGCAGCGCCTCGGTCGTCTGGCAGACGATCTGGTGGCCCCGCTGCGCCAGGCCCGGGCGGCGCACGAAACGCTCCACCGTGTCGCGCACCGTGGCGGTCAGATCGCCCGGCTCCAGCTGCAAGCGCAGCCGACCCGCCTCGATCCGCGCCACCTCCAGCAAATCCTCGCTCAGCCGCCGCAGCCGCTGCAACTCGCCGCGCGCGGTCGCCACGTAGCGCGAGACCTTCGGCAGATCGGGGCCGCGCGGGCGGTCGATCTGCCGCTCCAGCAATTCCAGGTAGCCGTTCAGCGTCGTCAGCGGCGTCTTCAACTCGTGGCTGGCGGTCGCCAGGAACTCATCCTTGGCGTGCTCCAGCTGCCGCGCCTCGGTCACGTCGGTGTAGACGACGATCCGCCCGATCGCCGCGCCGGTGTGCGGGTCGCGCAGCGGCCCGCCGTAGCGCTCCAGGATGCGCACGACCGGGCGCGTCAGCGTTACCTCGATCGTCGACAGCTCCTCGGGATGCTCATCCAGCCAGGTCACGCGCTCGGTGAAGACCCGCCCGTCGCGCGTCAGCGGCGCGATATATTGCTGCTCTGCCTCCAGCGTGCGCCGCCCGATCAACTGGCGCACGTCGAGCGCCAGCAGTTCCCCCAACCGGCGATTCGCGAAGCGCACGCGCCCGGTGCCGTCCGCCATCACGATCCCCTGCTGGATACTCTCCAGCACCGCGCGCAGGTCGGCGGTCGCCCCGCTCGTCTCGGCGCGCAGCCGCGCGTTGTGCAGCGTCACCGCCGCCGGTGCCGCGATCGACTCCACCAATCGCAGGTCGTCGAGCGTGAAACTCTCCCCGACCGAGCGGCGCAGCACCAGCGAACCGCGCGGCTCCCCCTCGGTCAGCAGCGGCACGATCACCAGGTGGCGCGTCGGCGGCAGCGGGCTGAGCGGCGAGAAGCGCAAATCGCCCGGCAGATCGTTCAATAGCAGCGATTGGCCGTACTGGAAACTCCAGTCGATCGCCTCGTGGTCGCGCGCGAAGGTCGGCGGATAGGCCCCCGACGGCGGCAGCGACCCCTCCAGCCGCAGCGCCCCGTCGCTGTCGAGCACGTAGAGCGCCACGTCGTCGCACGGGATCGCGGTGCGAATGCCGCCGAGCAGCGTCTGCTGGATCGTCTCCGATTCGAGCGAGTTCGCCAGCGCCAGCCCCGCGAGGTGCAGCGTCGTCAGTTCCGTCACCTGCCGCGCCAGGGCGCGCTGCTGCTCGTAGCGCGAGGTCACGTCGCGCGCCACGACCTGCACCCCCACCGGTTGCCCCTGCTCGCTCAGCACGCGCAGGCGCGGCTCGATCATCCGCTGGGTGTGGTCCGGTCGCATGATCACCCACTCGGTCGGCGCGTTGTCCTGGTTGCCGACGATCACCTGGGCCAGCAGCGCCAGCGCCGACTCGCGCCCGTCCGCTGCGAGCAGATCGGTCAGATGTTGCTCCTGCAACGTCGCCAGCGAGCGCCCGGTGAGGCTGCACATCGCCTCGTTGGCGCTCAGGAAGCGCCCGCCCAGGTTGAGCACGAAGGCCGGCTCGGGGGCTTGATCGACGAACTCGCGCACCATCGCCGTCGCCTCCCCCAGGCGTTCCTGGAGGATGGCATGTTCGAGCACGAGCACCACGTCGAACGCCAGATCGCGCACCAGCGCCAGATCCTCGGCGGCAAAGGTGTGCTGCCCGGCATGATAGAGCGCCACCACGCCCAGCGGCTCGGCGCGGCCGGGCAGCGGCAGCGCCAGCCAGGCACCGTCGCCATGCGCGAGCGGATGCCCGCTGTGCGCGTCGAGGTCGGCCGCCGCCTGCCCGGCGACGCGCATCGGCTCGCCGCGCTCGGCCACCCACCCGACCACATTGCGCCCGAACGGGATCTGCGCCTGCCAGTGGCTCGCGCGGCTGAAATCGCGCGGCGCGAGGCCCTGGAGCACGGTTTGCCGCTGCCCCGGTGTGTTGACGTAAATCGCCACTTCCGCGCCCGGAAACGCGCTCTGGATCACATTCGCCAGCCGATCCGGGATGTCGGCTGGCGCGACCGCGCGGGCCGCTTCGTTCGCCAGGGCCAGCACCGCCCGGCGCAGCTCGCCCAAAATCTGCTGCCTATTAAGTTGCACCCCCTGGCGCAACAGTTGCGTCAGTTGCTGCGCGACCGCGCCCAGCGTCTCCAGATCGTCCTCGTCGAAGGCCACCCGCGCGGCGGTGCGCCCCAGGGTCAGCACCCCGTAGGTCTGCTCGTCATCGCGCAGCGGCAGGCAGAGCCACGATCGCAGCCCGTGCATGTCCACCGAATGGAGGCTGCCCGTGATGTCGGTGCGCAGGTCGCGAATCAGGTGGGGCGGCCCCCCGGCGGCCACCAGCCCGATCGCCCCCTCGCCCCAGTAGGGGGGCGCGGCGAGCAGCGCCGCGCGTCGCCGGTGCTGCTCGGCCGGGTCGGGGTGGTAGGTGGCGACCAGGTGCAGCGCCTCCTCGCCCGGCTCGCAGCGGAAGAGGGAGCAGCTATCGCCGCAACAGCGCCCGATCTGCTGCGCCAACTGGCCCAGCAACCGGTCGATCTCCCCGCTGCTGGCGACGCTGCGGCCGAGGAGCGGGCCGATCTCGCGCAGCAACCCCGTCAGCGCGCCCTCGCGCGTTGTCATCGTGCGCAGCAGCGCATGGTCGAGCAGCAGCCCCGCCTGCCGCGCGAAGCGCTGCGCCGCGCGCAAGGCCGCCCCATCGAGCGGGCGATCGGTCGGCCCATCCACGCCGCGCGCCAGCGCGAGCGTCGCCGTCTGCTTGCCGGCCTGGAGCGGGATGCTGATCCAGGAGCGCAGGCCGAGGAGCGCCGCCTGTGCGCGCCCCATCGCACTGTCGTTGAGCGCATCGGCGATCAGCACCGGATCGCCGCGCTGGAGCAGGCGGTGGATGAGGGTCGCCTCGTGCGCAAGCAGGCGCTCCCAGCGGTTGCGGATCGCGCCAGTCCCGGCCGCGACCACCGGTGCCCCGAGCGCCTCGGGCAGCCAGACAATCGCGACCGCCGCGA
>JAXLWN010000310.1:0-1250 GCA_046328475.1 Chloroflexia bacterium
GGCGGCGATGGTGTGCATCAGCGGACCGCCCTGGATGCCGGGGAAGATCTGCTTGGCGATGTCGGCGCCGAAGCGCTCCTGCGAGAGGATCAGGCCGCCGCGCGGGCCGCGCAGGGTCTTGTGGGTCGTGCTGGTGACAAACTCGCAGTACGGGACCGGGTTGGGGTGGAAGCCGGTGGCGACCAGGCCGGCGATGTGCGCCATGTCGGCCATCAGGTACGCCCCCACCCCGTCGGCGATGGCGCGCAGCTTCTTGAAGTCGATGATGCGCGAGTAGGCGCTGGCCCCGGCGACGATCATCTTGGGCCGGTGCTCCTCGGCCAGCTTCTGGATCTGCGCGTAGTCGAGGCGCTCGGTTTCGCGGTCGACGCCGTAGGAGACGATCTTGAAGAAGCGCCCGGAGAAGTTGGCGGGCAGGCCGTGGGTCAGGTGCCCGCCGTCCGCAAGGCTCAGTCCCAGGATGGTGTCGCCCGGCTGCAGCACGGCGAAGTACACGGCCATGTTGGCCCCGCTGCCGCTGTGCGGCTGCACGTTGGCGTACTCCGCCCCGAAGAGCTGGCGGGCGCGGTCGATGGCGAGCTGCTCGGCCACGTCGACGAATTCGCAGCCGTGGTACCAGCGCTTGGCCGGATACCCCTCGGCGTACTTGTTGGTCAGGAGCGATCCGTTGGCCTCGCGCACCGCCTTGCTGGCGTAGTTTTCGGAGGCGATCAGCTCGATGTTCTCGCGCTGGCGGCGGGTTTCCTTCTGGAGGACCGAGTAGATCTCCGGGTCGTCCTTGTAGAGATGCACGGGCTCGTCGAAGCCCGGGGTCAGGTCCTCGATCTTTTCGAGGCGGCGCTCATGGCGGCCCGATCCGTCGAAGCGCGTCTCCAGCCAGGCCTTCACGATCGCGGCCAGCTCGTCGTCGGAGATGCCCGATCCGGGCAGGCAGAGCACGTTTGCGTTGTTGTGGCTGCGCGACATCTTGGCGAAGTGCGCCGTCGTGCACAGCGCGGCGCGCACCCGCGGGAAACGGTTGGCGGTGATCGACATCCCCACCCCGGTGGTGCAGACCAGCACGCCCTGGTCGACCGCGCCCTCGGAGACCTCGCCCGCCACCTTGGCGGCGTAGTCGGGGTAGTCGACCGACTCCGTCCCGTTCACGCCCATATCCACGATTTGCACGCCCCCCGCCGCCAGCAGCTTCAGGAGTTTCTGTTTGGTTTCATATCCGCCGTGATCCGCGCCTAGGGCGATTTTCATGTTTG
>JAXLWN010000311.1:0-12111 GCA_046328475.1 Chloroflexia bacterium
GAGGGGGGCGGCGACGATGCGCACAACCAAGACGCTGATGGCCGGGCTGATTCTTCTGGGCGCCGCGGGGCTCGTGCAGGCCGAGACGGCCTGGAGCACCCAGGACTACGACCTCTATCCCGGCGACTTCAACGGCGATGGCCTCACGGACCTGCTCTACGTCGCCCGCGACACCCGGCACCTGAACGGCATCGCGCTCTCGGATGGATCCGGCTTCAACACCCCGCTCCAGTCCTGGGGCAATGCGTACCTGGGCATCCCCTGGTCGGACGGCACGTACCGGATCCTGGTGGCCGACTTCAACGGCGATGGCAAGGATGACCTGTTCCTCCAGCGCAGCACCCCAGGCGATCACTACGTGCTGCTCACCGAAGACGGCGGGATCGGGGCCATCAGCCAGAGCCTGCCCAACGATGCCGCGGGCCTGGACTGGTCGGGCAAGGCCCACCGCCTCGTGGCCGGAGACTTTGATGGCGACGGGCGCGCGGACCTCTTCCTGCAGGCCAACGACGCGGAGGGCCTGAACGCCGTCCTCACGGCCGATGCCGAAGGCCTGTTCACCGCTGCCGAGCCGCTTCAAAGCTGGAAGGATGGGTATGCGGGGTTCGACTGGGCGGTCACCGAGGCGCAGGTATTCGCTGCGGACTTCAATGGCGATGGGCACGATGACCTCCTGCTGCAGGCCGAGCCGCTCCCCGGCACCGGCCCCGGAACCACCACGCCGGCCGCCTTTGCGCCCAACATGAACGGCGTGGTGCTCGCCGGCAAGGCCCCCTTCGCCACCGAAGGCGTGCAGGCCTGGAGCCGGGACGGGTTCAAGGCCGAGTGGTCGCCGCTGGCCTCTGCCATCACCACCGCCGACTTCAATGGCGATGGCCGATCCGACGTCCTGCTGCAGGGCCAGAGCGCGACGGACGCCAGTTTTCTGCTCTACGGCCGCTCGCAGGGGCCGATCTTCGAATCCGCCAGTGCCCTGGAGGTGGGTTCACTTCCGGCGGCGCAGGACTACGCGCTGCTGGCGGGCAGCTACGGCGGCAAGTCGGCCAGCCTCTACGCCCAGGCGCGCTCGCCCGCGGGCAGCAACTTGCTCGCATCGCTGACCCCATCCGCCGGCGGCACGACCGTGGTCACGACGCTGAAGGACGCCGTTGGCGTTCGACGCCGGCGCCGGCGGTCTCGAGAGCGCCGCACCCGGCGGGGGCGGCCCCTGGCGCTGCTCCTCGCCAACACGCCCGGCCGCACGCCCGGGCAGTTCGCGGTCTCGCCCATGGGCGCGGCGACGTACCAGACCTGATCTGACCTTCGCCTGGCGCCCGCGGCATCGAACCGCATCTCGCCGCTCGCCTGCACCACAGCGGAGCCCGGACGGCATGATGGGTCCGGCTGGAACCTCGCCGGCCTCTCCGCCATCGCCCGCCGCAACAAGACGTACGCGGACAACAACGGCTCGCCTGCGGCTGTCGTGCTCACCACGGCCGATGACTTCTGCCTCGATGGCAACCGGATGCGGGTGACGTCCGGAACGTACGGGGCGCCGAACTCGGTCTACCAGACCCTGGTCGCGAACTTCTCGCGCATCACCGCCTACGGCACGGCGGGTAATGGCCCGTCCTACTTCTACGTCGAAGGGAAGGACGGCCTCATCTACGAGTACGGCAATACCGCCGACTCCAAGGCCTATGCCAATGGGGGCTCGACGCCCTACGCCTGGATGCTCAACAAGGTCCGCGACCGCCAGGGCAACAACCTGAAGGTCGTGTACTCCACGACGAGCGGCGCCGTGCAGCCAAGCTCCATCTCCTACACCCAGACGCCCAGTACGAACGGCACGATCTACCCCGTCACGATCAACTTCACGTACCAGAACCGCGTGACGAACCTGAGCAAGTACGTCGCCGGCGGCAGCATCTCGGAGACCAAGGTCCTCAACAAGATCAACGTGACGCTCCTCGGCATTACCTCGGTCCGCCAGTACAACTTCACCTATGAGACCGCACCCACGACGCAGCGCGATCGGCTCGCGAGCATCCAGGAGTGCGCGGGGAGTTCGGGGACGGAGTGCCTGAAGGCGACGACGGTCAGCTACCAGAACGGAACGGCCGGCATCGCCGCACCCACGACCTCCACCGGAAGCGGTGCCACGTTGGCTGGGACGTTGAGGAGTGCGGATTTCGACGGCGATGGACGCGACGATCTGATGTTTGCCACCCAGAGCGGTTCGAATTACCTCTGGTGGGTGCAATTCGCCACACCGACGGGCTTCGGTGCGCCTGTCAACACCGGCGCCAGTACGACCAGCACTCGAAACGTTTTAATTGATGACTTCCTTGCCGAGGGCAAGAACAGCCTTCTCGCCGCGAATGGCACGACGTGGTACCAGTATCGTTGGAACGGCACAACCTTTGTCGCTTCGTCGGCTGGAATTTCTGTTGTCACCAGTGCACCAGGCGTTCTGTACGCATCCGCCGACGTCGACGGCGACGGTCGATCCGACGTCGTCTACACCGACCTGTCGCAAGGAACAGGCGGAACGCAGGTGAATCCGCCAGCGAAGGTGCATCTCAGTACGTCGACCGGGACCACTGCGTCCTTTGCGGCGGCCTATACGGCCGGCACCTTTGGAATCGCTCTCTTCGACTCCAGTATTGAACTCGTCGGCAATAACTATGTGGGCAAAACGTCCGTACATCGGTTGGATTTCGATGGCGACGGTCGCGATGACATCTTGCTATTTCGCCGCAATCCCGGCGGCTTCGGCGGCGGTGGAGCCGCGGCTATCGCCAATACCTATCTCTCAAGAGGTACATCCGCGTTTGTGGGCGGGCCCAATGTATCGTCTGGGTATTCGAGCCAGTATTCTCCGGTGAAGTGGAACGACGATGCCTGCACGGACTTGCAAGACGGCACAACCATTCAGGTTTCTCAGTGCAATGGATCTCTCAGTACCCTCGTTACTCTTCCCAATGAGCCCGGCCTCCTGACGGACTGGGACGCTGATGGCCGAGCGGATGCCTTAGCGATCGTGAGCGGCGCTTGGACCGTCTACCGATCGCTAGGGACCGGAGTAGCCACCGGCGTGGCGACCGGCATCACGGCCAGCACCGGGCAGTGGATCCCCCTCGATCGTGACGGCGATGGGGCGAGCGATCTGGCGTTCGCCGATGCCGCGGCCAGTAATGCGATCAAGACCGGCCTGCACAATGGCGCCAGTACGCTGCCGGATCTGGCCACCACGATCACGGATGGCTGGGGCGTCTACGCCACGGCGGCGTACGTGCCGATCACCCTGAGCACTGTCTACACCAAGTACTCCACGGCCGTCTTCCCGGAGATGGACTTCCAGGGCGCCGCCTATGTCGTGAGCCGGGCCACGCAGCCCGACGGCATCGGCGGGAGTTTCTACAACGACTTCACCTACTTCGGCGCGCGCATTCATCGGCAAGGGCGGGGGTTCGCGGGCTTTGAGAAGACGCAGTCCCAGGACAGCCGCAACGGCCTCTACCATCTCGTCAACTACAACCAGACGTTCCCCTACACCGGGACCGTGGCGCTCGATCGCGTGTACCGCTCGGACGGCACCACGTTGATCTCCCAGACGGCCAACCAGTACAAGGTCATTACGGTGAATGACCTTGCCGATACCACGGGCTCCAAGTGCCTGCAGACGACGCCGCTCCTCCTCGACACCCGCTGCTTCCCCTACCTCGACATCTCGACGGCAACCAGCAAGGAGCTCAGCCCCAACACGCTCATCCAGACCACGGTCACCGACTACGACGTGGACGAATGGGGCAATCCGACCACGGTGACGACCACGACGACCGACAACGATCCGAGCTCCCCGTTCACCGGTACTGCGTGGGAAACCAAGGTGGTCAACACGATCACCAACTACACCGCCGGCACGCAGTGGTGCCTGGGTAAACCCACGCGCACGACGACGCGCAATACCGTCCCAAACCAGCCCGTGCTCACCCGCACGGTCGATCACACAATCGACGCCACCAACTGCCGCTTCAACACGGAGACGATCGAGCCGACGATTGCGCTGCTCACGGTGGCCACGACCTTCGGCTACGACACCTGTGGCAACGTGAACTCGGTATCCATCGTCGGCCGGGACAAGAACGGGGTTGCGATGCCCGCGCGCACCACGACCTCGAACTTCGGCACGCGCTGCACCTTCCCCGAGACCGTGAACAATGCGCTCTCGCAGCCGACCACGAACACCTACAGCTACACGTTCGGGACCAAGCTCTCGACGACGGATCCAAACGGCATTGCGGTGAGCTGGGCGCACGACAGCTTCGGCCGCAAGACGAGCGAGACGCGGCCCGACGGCACTTCGACCACCTGGACGTACGAGGACTGCATCGCTACGACCTGCTGGGGTCTGACCAATGAGCACTTGCGCCTGAAGGTAACCGAGCGACTTTATGACTCGGCCAGTATCCAGGTGCGTGCCGGAGAGAAGTACTTCGACGCGCTCGAGCGCGGCCGTTATGAAGGCGGGCAGCGGGTGCTGGGCACGTGGACCTACACGAAGACGATCTACAACAATCTCGGACTCAAGTATGAGGTCCATCAGCCCTACAGCTCCGCGACGAACGGTTTTCATCGCTACGCCTACGACGAGCTGAACCGCCCGACCTCGGATCAGCTCTACAATGCGAGCAATCAGCTCGACCGCCAGACCCTGATGGCCTACGCCGGATTGAAGACGACGCTCACGGATGCCAGGAACGCCGTCACCGTCAAGTGGACCGATGTCACCGGCAAGCTTCGCCAGATCATCGACCCATCCCCGGGCGGCACGACCGAACACTCCTTCGACGCCTTCGGGAATCTCGTGCGGATGAAGGACGCGAACCTCGTCCAGACCGACTACACCTATAACCTGCGCGGGTTCAAGACCGCCTCGAGCGACCCGGATACCGGCAGCTGGACCTACACGCCCAACTCGCTCAACGAACTGGTGGAGCAGCGGGATGCGAAGAACCAGCTCACTTCGTTCGGCTACGACCTGCTCGGCCGGATGACCTCCCGCATCGAGCCCGAATCCCCCACCGCCACGACCTGGACCTATGGCACGAGCGCGGCCGCACACAACATCGGCCGCCTGGTCTCGGTTTCCAAACCCGATGGGTACCAGGAGGGCTACACCTTTGACAGCCTCGGCCGCCCCGCCGTCTCAACGTACACGATGGACAGCACCGCCTACGCGGTCGACTACACGTATAACTCGCTCGGGGCAGTGGATACGCTCAAGTACCCGACGAGCTCGACGGGCTTCCGGTTCACGCTCAAGTATGTCTACTCCTACGGGTTCGTCCAGCAGGTCAAGGACAACGCCGCCGGGACCATCTACTGGTCGCTGAGCGCTTCAAATGACTATGGCTCCCCAACCACCGAGGTCCTCGGCAATACGGCCACGATCACGTCGGGCTACACGCCCTGGACCAACGATCTCATCACCCGCGAGGTGGTCAAGGGTACGACGCTCCAGAACCTGGCCTACCAGTGGGATCTGAACGGGAACCTGCAGCAGCGCCAGGATCTCATCCAGAACCTCACCGAGGTGTTCACGAACGACCCGCTCAATCGCCTGACCGGCTCGACGCTCAATACCGTCCCGAACCTGAGCGTCGCGTACTCGGCCAACGGCAACATCGATACCAAGAGCGATGCGGGAGCTTCACGCTACACCACGCAGCAGCCGGGTTGCGATTACACCGGCCTGACCGCCCAGCCGCATGCCGTGCGCAAGGTCGGGAACGTCGTGTATTGCTACGACAAGAACGGCAATATGACCAGCCGCGCCGGCAGCGGCGTTACCTGGACCTCCTACAACCAACCCCTGCGCATCAACGCCGGAGCGTACTACAGCGAGTTCAGCTACAACGCCAACCACCAGCGCTGGAAGCAGGTGGCGACCGATGCCTCGGGCACGACCACGACACGCTACATCGGCGGGATCCTCGAGAAGCTCGATCGGCCGGGCGGGGTGACGGAATACCGGCACATGATTCCGGCGGGGTCGGGCACCGTGATCTACATGAGAAAGCCCGACGCATCGAACGCGACGACGTACCTGACGACCGATCACCTGGGGAGCGGGGATCTCATCCTCGACAGCTCAGGGAATGTACTGGCCAAGATGAGCTTCAGTCCGTTCGGGGCCCGAAGAGGCAGCAACTGGCAGGGGACGCCGAGCAGCGCGGACTACACGACGTTCGCCAACAAGACCAATCGAGGGTTCACCGGCCACGAAATGCTCGATGCGCTCGGGCTCGTGAACATGAACGGGCGCATCTACGACCCGCTGATCGGGCGGTTCCTCTCGGCCGATCCGATCATCCAGACGATCAACCTCTCCCAGGCCCTGAACCCCTACAGCTACGTTATGAACATGCCGCTCACGCTCGTCGATCCGAGCGGGTACTCGTGGTTGAGCAAGCTGTTCAGGGGAATTGGCAAAATATTCAAGTATGCTCTCGCAATAGCGGGCGTCATCTTTGCTCCAGTATTGCTTATTGTGGGAGCTCAAATCCTTGTCGCTGGAAACATTGGCCTGGGCCTTGGTCTGATGGCGGGAGGAGGGCTGGGCCTTGCGCTGGCAAGGGACTTGAAACTGCCAGCGTGGGCCAACGAGGTACTAAACGTCGGGCTGGCGATCGTCACGGCCGGCGCGAGTACGATTTCAGACATAGCAAGCACGATCGCGCATCACGTGGAACAGTACTTCATCCGACGTGAGTTAGGACGAATCCTCCGCAAGAGCGGATTGAGCCTCGCGGAAATTGACGCAGCATTGTTATTGCTCAGCATTGGAGGCGAGCAGATCGGCGACGGGCGACTGCACGTACGTAGTGACGGTGGCGTCACAATCGACGGTGTCCTTTCTAGGCACTGGTACGCTCTGCCATTTGATGTAATTGACATCGTTCTCGCGTATCAAGGGTTACCGACGGGGGCATCCTTGCGCTACATGCTGTTCTACCGCGGAGACCCGCTTGTGGCCCATAGCCTCGGAACACTCGATGCCGCGAATCTGGTTGCATTGGGCTTCGCCAAACACGCCGAGCTCTATTCAGTTCCACTGGGCATGATCGCGCCCATGCGCGCCGGCACGGTCGTGACCAACAGCGTTGGTGACGCGGTCAATGGCTTCTTCCTTGGGTGGATATTCAATCCTTCAGCCGCAAACTCTGGCGGGTCCTTCTTGGCTCACCGACAATGTCGCGACGCCGCCGGATATTTCCATAGATATTGTCCAGGGTAGGGGGCTACATGGCCATTCAAGTTCGGATGTGCTGTAGAGTCTTTGGCCTAATGTCAGCAGTGTCCCATGCATTGGCAGCTAGTGGTGAAGGGCTACCCGTGTACCGCTCGTATTATTCAGATGACGGAACGTGTGCCAGGCAGCTGATCGACCGCGAAATCCGTGCACGGTATCAGGGGCAAAATTTGGTCGTGGTGGCACCAGATGAGGTGAAGTCGCCGAGATCTGAAACGCGTCGTGTGGGAACGCCTCTCCAGATCAATCCAGCCGAAGCGTTCGTTGTGGGATTGAGGCAAGCGGGCGCTGAGGTATTGGAGCAAGGTCAGGTTGCAGATACCAGCGGTGCGCGGCGCATCCGCCTCGTTGTCGTGTCGCACGATCGGACGAACACCGGACCTGGGTCGTTCTTCGCAGAAACCACGATAGCCGTTCGCGTTTGCGAGGTCGGCGCGCACGAGTTCTCGCGGGTGCGTATCGGTAGACTGAAGGGGGTCGAGGTCATCGACTTCTGGGGCGCTAGCTTCGCTTCCAAGAAGTGGAAGGCTGCGTTTCGGGAGGCATTTCAGCAGTCGGTAAACGAATCGATTCAGTCTTCGCTCGCGTCAAATTGACAGACCGATGATGTCACTACGTTGCGCTGCTCCTCTACGGCCGCGAAATACGTGGCTACGAATGCCGTTTTTCTTGCGATGCACGCCGTCTTCTGCGGCGGCTGGATGTGGCGGTGCCCGGGGACGATGACGACGCGTCTGTGCGGCGCGAGCGCCCGCGCCGAGAACTGCTCCGGCTCGGCGCCATAGCGACGCACCAATCGCGCGCAGCCGGGTGGCGGTCGAGAACCTGGACTCCAGCACGCTGAACGGCAATCAAGACCTCGACGTCGACTACTCGGCCAACGGCAACATCGACCTAAAGAGTGACGCCGGGGGTTTCCGATCTGACACCGGAGTTTAGTCCGGGATGGGAGTAGAGTCTGCTTTACCGGTGGCAGGCGATGAAGGCAAAGAGGCTTACGGAAGAGCGGATCATCAGGGTGCTGTGCGAGGCGGAGGCCGGGGCGAAGACCACGGACCTAATCGAACTCCGGCTTGATCGGCCGCCGCATCAATCCCTGCACCACATCCGCCGCGGGCAGGCCCTCGTACAGCACGCCGAAGATGCCCTCGCTGATCGGCATCATCACGCGCTCGCGCGCCGCCACCGCCTGCACGGCGCGTGCGGCGTGGTAGCCCTCGACCACCTGGCCGATCTCGCCGAGCGCGGCGTCGACGCCGCGGCCGTGCGCCAGCAGCAGGCCGAAGCGGCGGTTGCGCGACTGGTCGTCGGTGCAGGTGAGCACCAGGTCGCCGAGGCCGGCGAGGCCCATGAAGGTCTCCTGGCGCGCGCCGAGCGCGACGCCGAGGCGCGTCATCTCCACCAGCCCGCGCGTGATCAGCGCGATGCGCGAGTTGGCGCCGAACCCGAGGCCATCGGACAGCCCGGCGCCGATCGCCAGCACGTTCTTCACCGCGCCACCGACCTCGACGCCGGTGATGTCGGTCGAGGTGTAGGCGCGGAAGCTGGCCGAGGAGATGTCGAAGGCGAGCGTCTCGGCGTAGTCCGCCTCGCTCGAGGCGATGGTCATCGCGGTGGGCAGACCCGCGCCGACCTCGCGCGCGAACGTCGGGCCGGAGAGCACCGCGACCGGGCGGCCCGAGCCCAGCACCTCGTGCGCGACCTCGTTCGGCAGGCGGCCGGTGTCGAGCTCGAAGCCCTTGGTGGCCCAGCACAGGCGCTGGCCGGGCGCGAGCAGCGGGCGGATCAGCGTCAGCAGCTCGCGGAACGCGTGGCTCGGCACGGCGACCAGCACGTCCTGGGCGCCGGCGAGCGCGGTTTCGATGTCGGCCTCGACGCGCAGCGTCGCGGGGAAGGGCGCGTCCGGCAGGTAGTGGCGGTTGACGCGCTCGCGGCGCATCGCCTCGGCGTGCGCGCGATCGCGCCCCCACAGGCGCGCCGGCCGCCCGGCGCGCGTGCACTGGATCGCGAGCGCCGTGCCCCAGGAGCCGGCGCCCAGCACCGCGATCTCGGAGGCAGGCTCGGCCGCCGCGCCCACGGGCGAATCAGTTCTTGGTGACGCCGGCGTCGGCGCCGGCCTGCGCGCTGCCGGCGAACAGCGCGTCGAAGTTGACCGGCGGCAGCAGCAGCTGCGGGAAGCCGCCCTGCGTCACCAGCTGCGAGACCATCGCGCGCGCGTACGGGAACAGCACCGCCGGGCAGATCGCGCCGGCGGCGCGCCGCAGGTCCTCGGCGGAGAGGTTCTGCATCACGAAGGCGCCGGCCTGCTTGACCTCGACCAGGAACATGGTGCGCTCGGCGATCTTGGCCGACACGGTGACCGTCAGCACCACCTCGCGCAAATCGCCCTCGATCATGTTGAGCGCGGTGTTGAGGTCGAGGCCGATCTGCGGGTTCCACTCGCCGGTGACGCGCGGCCCCTGCGGCGCCTCGAAGGAGCAGTCCTTCAGGTAGACGGCCTGCAGCGCGAGCTGCGGCGTGTCGGCGGTGCCGGTGCCGGGATTCAGCGGATCGGTGTTGCTCATGGTGGTGGGTCCTGGAGTGGTTCTGGTCAGGAAGCTCGCAGCAGCGGGTCGAGGCCGCCGGCCGCGTCGAGCGCGTGCAGGTCGTCGCAGCCGCCAACGTGGCGCTCGCCGATGAAGATCTGCGGCACGCTGGTGCGGCCGCTGCGCGCCATCATCTCGGCGCGCTTCTCCGGCTGCGCCTCGACGTCGATGTCCTCGAAGGCGGCGCCCTTGGCGCGCAGCAGCGCGCGCGCCCGCTCGCAGTAGGGGCACCAGGCGGTGCTGTACATGAGGATCCGCGGCATCGCCCGGGCCTTCAGTCCGTGGCCACCGGCAGGTGTTCGGCGCGCCAGGCGCGCATGCCGCCCTTGAGGTTGACCACCTGCTTGAAGCCCTGGTCCTGCAGCGCCAGCAGCGCCGTGCGGCCGCGCGGCCCGCGCTCGCAGCACACCACCACCGGCTTTTCCTTGTAGCGCTTGAGCGTCTCGCCGGCCTTGCCGATGTCGGCGGCCGGGATGTGGCGCGCGCCGCGGATGTGGCCCTGCAGGTATTCCTCGACGCTGCGCACGTCGATGACCGCCGCGCCCTGGTTCATCAGCCGCACCACGTCCTGCGGCGCCAGCGCCGCCAGGCTGTGGCTGCGATGGCGCCACTCGTACACCAGCACCGCGACGGCGGCGGCCAGCGCCAGGGCGGCGAGCAGCGGGTGATGCGAGGCGTATTCGAGCAGGCGCGCCATGGTCTGATCCGGGGGATATCGCGGGATTCGCGTGAATTTACGGGCCGCGCATTATAGCCCCGCTGCGCTACACTTTTGCCAACGATGCGCCCGCCCCGCCCGATCCTGCCGGTCCTGCTGCTGCTGCTGCTGGCGGCGGGCACCGCCGGGGCGGCCACCCGGCGCCAGACCGAGAGCGAGCTGCAATCGGTGCGCGCGCGCATCGAGGCGGTGACGCGCCAGATCAGCCGCGACGCCGTCGAGCGCGACCGGCTGTCGCGCGCGCTGAAGGGTTCCGAGCTGGCGCTGGCGAGCGGGCGCGAGGAGGTCGCGCGCCTGCAGGCCGCGCTGGCGGCGAGCCGCGAGCACCGCGCCGCCGTGCAGCGCGACCGCGACGCCGAGCAGCGCCGTCTCGAGGCCCAGCGCGCCGACCTCGCCTCGCAGCTGCGCGCCGCCTACGCCATCGGGCGCGCCGAGCCGCTGCGGCTGCTGCTCGACCAGCGCGACCTGGCGCAGGCCGGGCGCATGTTCACCTACTACGGCTACTTCAGCCGTGCGCGCGCCGGGCAGATCGAGGCGATCCGCGCGCGCGTGACGCACATCGACGAGCTCGACGGCCAGCTGGCCGCCGACGAGGCGCGCCTCGGCGAGCTGCAGGCCGGCCGCCAGGCGGCGCTGCAGCAGCTCGCCGGCCAGCACGCCGAGCGCACCCGCGTGCTCGCGAGCCTCGACGCCGGCTCGCGCACGCGCGAGCAGAGCCTGGCGCGCCTGAAGACGCAGCAGGCCGACCTCGAGAAGCTGCTGCGCGAGCTGGCGCGCTCGATCCGCAGCGTCCCGCCCGACACCAGCACCGCCTTCGGCCAGCTGCGCGGCCGCCTCGCCTGGCCGGTGCAGGGCCGCCTGGCCGCGGGCTACGGCGACGAGCGCGCCGGCGGCGTGCGCTGGGAGGGCGTGGTCGTCGCGACGCAGCGCGAGGCGCCGGTGCGCGCCGTGGCGGCCGGGCGCATCGTCTACGCCGACTGGCTGCCGGGCCTCGGGCTGCTGGCCATCGTCGACCACGGCGCCGGCTACCTGAGCCTCTACGGCTACAACGCCCGGCTGGAGCAGCCGGTCGGCACGCTGGTGGATGCCGGCGAGGTGATCGCGGCCGCCGGCGACACCGGCGGGCGGCCGCAACCGGAGCTCTATTTCGAGATCCGCCGCGCCGGCAAGCCGGTCGATCCCCGGCCGTGGTTCCGCAGCCGCCGCCCGTGAACGCCGTCACGCTTTTGCTGCGAGCGCTTTCCGCCGCGGTTTGACAGAAAAGCGATGCCCGTCAAGGAACGGCATCCGGCATGCAGGGATGCTAGCGCTTCCATGAAACCCGATGCCGCCTCCTACGAACCGTACGTGCAGCTGTTCCGCGCGCTGTTCCCGCGCCTCGCCGCACTGTCGGTGTTCGATGGCAAGGGCGAGCCGCTGTGGTCGACCGAGATGGCCACCGACCCCGAGCTGTCCCGGCTCATCGGCGAGACGTTGCAGCACGCGCAGCTCGACCCCGGCGCGCCGGGCCA
>JAXLWN010000312.1:0-3060 GCA_046328475.1 Chloroflexia bacterium
AGGTGGTGCGCGCCCAGCGCCGCTGCCAGCGCGTCATAGGGATAGATCCGCGGCAGGCCGGGCGGCGGTCGTGCCATGGGGCGCACCGTGCAGCCATCTCTGGCGCAGTCGATCGAGATAGAGATAGACGACGGGTGTCGTATAGAGGGTGAGAGCCTGGCTGACCAGCAAGCCGCCGACGATGGCGATGCCGAGTGGCTGACGCAGCTCCGCGCCTTCGCCGACATCGAGCGCCAGCGGGATGGCGCCCAGCAGCGCCGCCATGGTCGTCATCATGATCGGCCGGAAGCGCAACAGGCAGGCTTCGCGGATGGCCTCGTGCGGCGAACAGCCTCGCTCCCGCTCGGCCTCGAGCGCAAAGTCCACCATCATGATGGCGTTCTTCTTGACGATGCCGATCAGCAGGATCACGCCCACCAGGGCGATCAGGCTCAATTCCGTATGGCAGATCATCAGCGCCAGGATGGCGCCCGCCCCGGCCGAGGGCAGCGTCGAGAGGATGGTCAGCGGATGGATGTAGCTCTCGTAGAGAATGCCGAGGACGATGTAGACGGAGACGAGGGCGACGATGATCAGCAGCGGCTGGTTGGCCAGCGACTGCTGGAAGATTTTGGCCGTCCCCTGGAAGCCGCCCTGGATGCTCGCCGGCATGCCGATCTCGTGCATCGTCCGCTGGATCGCCGCGACCGCCTCTCCCAGTGATCGGCCGGGCGGAAGGTTGAAGGAGAGCGTGCTCGCAACGAAGTGGCCCTGGTGGTTGACCGCGAGCGGCGTATTGCTCACCGAAAACCGGCTGAACGCCGCGAGCGGCACCATCGTCGATGCGCTCGTGCTCACCGCCGAGCCGGTGGAGACGCCACTGCGCCCGGCGGTGCCGATCTGGTTTGCCCGCTGGTTGCGCGCGGCATCGCTGGCAATGGCGGCCGCCGCGGTTTCCTTCGAATTGGCGGTGCTCGTCGCCGCCGAGATGGTTCCGGCGGCGGCGTTGGTCGCCTGCGAGCCGCGCACCGGGCCGCCCTTGCTGCTGACGTAGAGGCCGAGCGCTTCCGGCGACAGGCGGTACGGGCGTGCGCGCCACTTCCATGACCATGTGGTACTGGTTGAGCGGGTCGTAGATGGTCGAGACCCGCCGCTGGCCGAACGGCCGGCAAGGGTGTTGTCGATCTGGATCATCGACAGGCCGAGGCGCGATGCCGTCAGCCGGTCGACATCGATATCGCTCTCCAGTCCGCCGTCCTGCTGGTCGGAATCGATATCGGTCGTTCGGCGCCGACCGCAGCGCTTCCACCAGCCGCGGTGTCCAGGTGCGCAACGCGTCCAGATCGTCGGCCTGCAGCGTGTACTGGTACTGCGCATTCCCCGGCCGGCCACCGGCGCGGATATCCTGCACCGATTGCAGGATGACCGACGCTCCCGGCACCTCGGCCAGCCGGGGACGCAGCCGGCCGATCACCCGGTCGGCGCTCGTGTCCCTCTCCGCCAGCGGCTTCAGCGAGACGAACAGGAATGCGGTGTTGGTCTGGCTGCCGCCGGTAAAGCCAACGACGCTGTCAACCGCCGGGTCGGCCTTGATGAGGGCGACGGACTGCGCCAGCTTCTCGCGCATCGCCTCGAACGAGATGTTCTGGTCGGCGCGGATGGCGCCGAACATCCGCCCGGTATCCTGCTGCGGGAAAAAGCCTTTCGGTACGACGGTGAACAGGTAGATGTTGAGGCCGACGATGGCCAGCAGGCTGAGCGCCACCACACGGGGATGGGAAAGCGCAACATCGAGGGTGCGCGCGTAACCCGAAGCCATCGCCTGAAAGGCGCGCTCGCTCAGGCGGAAGAAGGGATTGCGCTTGGCCGCGATGCGGGGACGCAGCAGGCGGGCGCACATCATCGGCGTGGCCGTCAGCGATACCACCAGGGACACCAGGATGGCGATCGAGACGGTCATGGCGAATTCGCGGAACAGCCGGCCGACGATGCCGCCCATCAGCAGGATCGGGATGAACACCGCGACCAGCGAAAGGCTCATCGACAGTACGGTGAATCCGACCTCGCGGGCGCCGATCAGCGCCGCCTGGAGGCGCGGCACTCCGGCTTCCAGATGCCGCGAGATGTTCTCCAGGACGACGACGGCGTCATCGACGACGAACCCGGTGGCGATGGCGAGGGCCATCAGCGAGAGATTGTTCAGGCTGTAGCCGAGCAGGTACATCGCCCCGAACGTCCCGATCAGCGAGACCGGAACGGCGATGCCCGGGATCCAGGCGGCGCGCGCATCGCGCAGGAACAGCAGCACCACGCCGACGACGAGGGCGATGGCGATGACGAGGGTGGTCTCGACCGCCCGCAGCGAGGCGCGGATGGTGTTGCTGCGGTCGGAGGCGATGGTGACGTCGATATCGCGCGGGATCTCCTGCTGCAATTGCGGGAGCAGCGCGCGGATGCGATCCACCGTATCGATGATGTTGGCGCCGGGCTGCCGGTAGATGACCACCAGCACCGAGGGCCGGCCATTGGCAAGGCCCTGATTGCGGATGTCCTCGACGGAGTCGAGGACGTCGGCAACGTCGGAGAGGTGGACGGGGGCCCCATCGCGATAGGCGATGATCAGCGGCCGATAGTCGTCGGCGGTGCGCGCCTGATCGTTGGTGTAGATCTGCAGCCGGCGATCGCCCTCCTCGATCGCCCCCTTCGGGCTGTTGGCGTTCGCCGCCGCCAGCGCCGCGCGCACGTCCTCAAGGCCGATCTGATCCTTGAACAGCGCATTGGGATTGATCTCGACGCGCACCGCCGGCAGCGAACTGCCGCCGATGGTGACCTGCCCCACCCCTGGCACCTGCGAAAGCTTCTGTTCGAGGACGCTCGCCGCGGCATCGTAGAGCTGGCCTTGCCGCCGGGTATCAGAGGTGAGTGCCAGCACGAGGATGGGCGCGTCCGCAGGGTTGACCTTGCGATATGTCGGGTTACTGCGCAGGCTCGTCGGCAGGTCGGCGCGGGCGGCATTGATGGCGGCCTGAACATCCCGCGCCGCGCCGTTGATGTCCCGGTCGAGGCCGAATTGCAGGATGA
>JAXLWN010000313.1:0-1071 GCA_046328475.1 Chloroflexia bacterium
CCTCCTTCCCGCAGATGGTCGTAGCCCTCGCTCTCGCGATTCTGCTTGCCGGCGTCGCCGGCGTGGCGGCGGTGATGCTCGCCGAGCAGCTCAGCGATGTATTCCGCAGTAGCGAGGATCTGGAGAAGTACACCGGTCTGCACGTCCAGGGGCTGCTGCCGAAGGTCAAGAACAACAACGACGTTTTGGCAGAGCTGGCCAGCAACACCTCGTCTTTGTATTCGGAGCAGATCCGCTCGCTGAGCACCGGCCTGCTGCTGCTCGAACGGGAGCGGCGCGGATCCAACGTGCTGCTGGTCATGTCGTCGCGGCCCGGCGAGGGGAAGAGCACGCTTGCCGCCTCACTGGGCCGGGCGCGGGCGCTGACCGGCCAGAAGGTAATCCTGATCGACGCCGATTTGCGCAAGCCCTCGGTGCATACGCTGTTCGGCATCGGCCGCCAGCCGGGCCTCGCCGAGCTGATCGGCGGCAGCGCAACGCTGTCGCAGGTCCGCCAGAAGGACCGGCATTCCAACCTCCACCTGATGGCGTGCGGCACCATCGTCGACGATCCCACCGCCATTCTGCACAGCAAGCGGCTGGAAACGGTGGTCAACGAACTGCGCGAGATCTACGACACCATCATCATCGATACTCCGCCGCTGCTGGCGGTTCCCGACGCCCACGTGCTCAGCACCCTCTCCGACATCGGCGTGTTTGCCGTTCGCTGGAACAAGACCCGGCGCAATGCCGTGGTTCAGGTGCTCAAGGCGCTGCGGCGGGAAAGCGAGATGCGCACCGTCTCCGTGCTGACGATGGTCGATGCGAAGAAGTACGCCAGCTACGGCTACACCGATTCCGGGCGCTTCGACCACGAGATCCAGCGCTACTACCTGCGCAAGGCCTCCTGAGCGGGCAGGGGCCCGGTCGTCGCACTGGCGGCCGGGCCTCCTTCCCCCCGAAGCACATTCCCAAACCGCAACGAGCGCCCGGATCCGCTCCGGGCGCTCGCGCTTCTTGGTCTTGTCGGAAATCCCCGGCGACGGGACCGCCCTCAGGCGGAGAGGCCGCGCTCCATCACCGCGGTCAGCC
>JAXLWN010000314.1:0-1631 GCA_046328475.1 Chloroflexia bacterium
TGGAGCGCGGTAGGGAACCTCGCCCCCGGCCTCTCTCCTGCCAGGAGAGGGAAACACAGCCAACAATAAACTTGCGGCTTGAGTCGCGCTATGATAGGATTGGCAGCAGTTCCGCAAGGTACAAGCAGAAAGAAACACCATGAGCATTCTGGTCGATGCAAATACGCGTCTGCTGGTGCACGGCATCACCGGCAACGAGGGCACCTTCCACACGCGTGCCATGCTGGATTACGGCACGAATGTCGTCGCTGGGATGACGCCCGGGCGCGGCGGCCAGAAGGCTGTCGACGGCCGGGTGCCGGTGTTTAACACGGTGAAAGAGGCGGTGCGCGCCACCGGCGCGAACACCTCGATCATCTACGTGCCGGCGCAGCTCAACGCCACCGACTCGATCTGCGAGGCGGCCGAGAATGGCGTCAAGCTGATTGTGTGTATCAGCGAGGGCGTGCCGGCGAACGATATGATCGCGGCCTACGAGGTGGTGCGCGCCAATGGCGCGCGGCTGATTGGCCCGAACTGCCCCGGTCTGCTCACCCCCGGCCAGGCCAAGGTCGGCATCATCCCCGGCAACATCGCCACGCCCGGCCCGGTCGGCGTGGTGTCGAAGAGCGGCACGCTGACCTACGAGGCCGTCGACGCGCTCACCAAGCTTGGCCTGGGGCAGACGACGATCGTCGGCATTGGCGGCGACCCGATCATCGGCACGTCGTTTGTCGATGTGCTCGAGCTGTTCCAGGCCGACCCCGACACCAAGGCGATCGTGCTGATCGGCGAGATCGGCGGGCGCGCCGAGATCGACGCGGCCGAGTATATCAAGGCGCACGTCACCAAGCCGGTGGTGAGCTTTATCGCCGGCCAGACGGCCCCGCCCGGCAAGCGCATGGGCCACGCCGGCGCGATCATCTCGGGCGGCGAGGGCACCGCGCAAGAGAAGATCGCCGCGCTTGAGGCCGTGGGCGTGAAGGTTGCCAAGCTGCCCACCGATATCGCGCAGCTGGTGAAAGATAGCCTGGCGTAGCGTGGAGACTTCTTCCCCCCTGCCCTTTCTCCCGCTGGGAGAAGGGCGGGGGTGCGGGAAGGCGCGGGCGAGGGCGGCTGCATACGCGCCGGCGGGGCTACTCGTGCCCGAGGTGCTCGAGGCTGATCTGGAACAGCCGGGCCACGTGCTCGTCGTCGAGGGTGTAGTACACCTGCTTGCCGTCGCGGCGCGCGCGCACCACCCGCAAGCTGCGCAGCAGGCGCAGCTGGTGCGACACCGCCGACTCGCTCATCTCCAGCACGGCCGCGAGGTCGCCCACGCACAGCTCGGCGTGCAGCAGCGCGTGCAGCATGCGCACCCGCGTCGGGTCGGCGAGCGCCTTGAAGATCTCGGCGAGCTGGCTGGTGAGCTGGTCGTCGATCGGGTGCTCGCGCACGCGGCGCACTGCCTCGGGGTCAAGGATCTCTGGCTCGGGGGTGGTGGCCTTCGAGCTATCCATCGCGGCTTCCTTGTGTTTGTTCTGGCGTGCCGATAGTATACCATCTCTTCGGGCGCGGCGTCTTTCGGCCTCTCTTCCTGCCCCCTCCCCTGCCAGGGGAGGGAGATTATTGTTGGCTGTGTGGTGGGGGGGGGGGGGGGGGGGCCCGCGCCC
>JAXLWN010000315.1:0-1462 GCA_046328475.1 Chloroflexia bacterium
GCACATCGCCGCCGAAGGATCGACATTGACCACGTCGCTGCACTTCAGGGCCATGGGAAGCGCCATCCGCCCCGCTCCGCCGCCGACATCGACGACGGTATCGCCAGGCTCGACGTACTCCATCACGGCCGCGAGGTTGCGGTCGGGCGTGCGGCGGGGGTCATCGCGGAAGCGGCCGACGGCCTGGTCCCAGCGGTCGCCGTCCGCGGGGGTGAAGAGGCGCGCCGTCTGGGCATCGCGCGCGACGACCATCGCGGCATAGCGCGCGGCGGCGGTCTCCATGCGGGGAGTCTAGGAGTTCCCGGTTCCCAGTTCCCGGTTCCCAGTTCCAGGTTGCCATGGGAATGTCGAGGGCCGAGTGCCGAGGCTGTCGCGCTCCCCCCGGTGGCAGCGCCTCCGCGGCCAGGTCCAGGGACCGTGAACTGAATACCCGCGCAGGCGGTTGCGCATTTCTTTGGGGTTTCCCCCCACCGGCGGCGCGCGCGCGGTATACTCCCGGACGGGCGCACGCCCCGCAGGAGGTCCCCGTGCCCGAGACATCCAACTACCGCGAGGAGCTGCTCGCCCGCCTCCGCCAGGCCACCGAGGACTTCGCCTGGGCAGTGCGCAACGTCTCCCTCCTCGACCAGGGCTATTCGCCCACCGCCCAGGAATGGACCATCCACGAGCACACCAGCCACGTGCGCGACATGGAGACCGAGGTCCTCCTCCCGCTACTTCGCTGGGCCACCGTGCCCGATATGCTCGACCCCCTCGATTACAACCGCCGTGAGTGGCGCGAACAGCGCTACGACGTCACCGAACCGATGGCCTCCATGCTTAGCGACCTCGTCCGCATCCGCGATGAGGAGCTCGGCATCCTCGCCCGCCTGCCGGAAAGCGTCTGGCAGGGCTGGCGGACCGACACCCGCTGGGGTCCGCTCACCTGCCAGTGGATCGCCGAGACCATGTACCGCCACACGCTGGACCACCTCCAGCAGGTGATGGCGCTCCGCCAGGACATCCACCTCGCCGCGCTCGAGCCCCGGCCGCTCGTCGTGGGCGGGTACATCGGGGGGACCAACCGCTAGTGCGCCTTCGCTCCATCCTTCGCATTCCCGCCCTTGGGCCGCTCGACGATGCCCTGGCCGCGCCCACCGACGCCATCGCGCTCACCCTCGCCGATGCGCGCCATCCCGTGGAAACGCTGCGCGAAGCCGCCGTCGCGGCCATCCCGCGCATCGTCGAATCCGGCAAGCGCGCCATCGTCACCGTGAACCACCCGCGCACGCAGCTGCTCCGCGCCGACCTCGCCGCCGTGGTGGTGCCCGGGCTCGGGGGCGTCTTCCTCCCGCATACGGTCGAACCCCAGGACATTCGCGACCTCGCCGTGCTCCTGCGCGAATTCGAATACGACCGCGCCATCGAGCCCGGCGAAGTGCTCGCCTTCCCCGTGATCGACACCGCCCGGGGCCTGCTGCGC
>JAXLWN010000316.1:0-1392 GCA_046328475.1 Chloroflexia bacterium
AGGCGGAGGCGGGCCCGGTCGTACGTTGCCTTGGCGCGCGCCTCGCGGTTGAGCAGCCCCTTGAGCTGGTCGGGGCGGATGCGCTCGTCCTCCAGGAAGACGCGATGGAGGTGCTCCACCTGCTTGCGCCACGCGTCCCACGCGGCGCGATAGGCGGCGGCGGTCTCCTCATCGGCGAACGGCATGGAGCCCCTCCGTCACGTGGAAGCGCGAGGCCCCCGGCTCAGCGCCGCGCCTCCACACGCGGATCGACGCGGATGGTACCGAGGTATGTGAAGGCGATCTGGAAGTTGTCGGTGTCCTCCACGTCTTCCTTCGCCTCTTTCATGATGTTGACCACCTGGCCGGCGCTCTGCTGGTAGAGCCTCCCAGCGGGGGACTCGCGCAGTTCGCGAACAATGGACTCGTTGTACTGGCTGAACTCTCTCTCAGAGGCCTCGGTCTTCTCCCCGGCCTTGACGACGGACTTCGAGAGGTTCTTGTCCGTGGCCTTCAGCCGGGAATTGACGATGCCCCGGAACATCTTCTTCAGGACCTTGGTTTCACGAAGCGAGTCGGCGACGCCCATCCAACGGTCGCGCGATTGCCCGGCGCTGGCTGTGTGCTTGGTCGCGCGATCGCGGGACGCGAACGACCGAAACAGCGACTTGGGGGCGCGCTTGACGCCCTTATTCGTCTCCTGCTGGACGATCTGCCGGGTGGCCTCGACGAGCGTTTCCCACGCCCGGACCCCGGGCTCGTAGGAACGCTCGCTGAGCAACCTGTCCATCTTCCCGGGTGCGTCCTCTGGCTTCGAGTTGACGAAGACGGAATCGAGCTTCTTCACGGCACTCTTGAGGTGGTATCCCGCCTTCTTCAGTTCGGCGGGGATTTCCGGCTCGTTATCGCCTTCCGGCTGCTGCTCGCCCGGAACCTGGTTGTTGCCCTCCTGCGGGACGACGCCGCCCTGGTTGCCCTCGGTGTCCTCGTTCTCGTTCTGCTCTTGCTCCTGCGGCGGATCATCGCGCTGGATGACGTCGCGCTGGGCGAGGGTGGGGTCGGTGAGGCGGGCGATGTGGTTCGCGACGGCACGGTTCCCGGCGATGTTCTGCAGGCGGAGCATGTCGGGCGCGCGCAGGAGCTGGGGCGCGTTCTGCGCGTGGCGGATCAGCTGCTCATCGCTCGGCTCCCCGAGCGTGCGCCGGCGGATGCGGCGACGGGACGAGTGGTCATGCGAGGGAGCGGTCCGCTGGGTGGCGCGAAGGGTGGAGGGACGATTGGCCACTGGTCTTCTCTCGGGCGATGGCGCCGCCCCGGTAGTCTACCGGATTCGCTCGCGATCGTTGTACCAGCGCGATGAAGAAACGGAGACGAGTACGGCCGCGGGCGAGACGCTTCCGAGGGCTTTCGAGG
>JAXLWN010000317.1:0-1053 GCA_046328475.1 Chloroflexia bacterium
CGCATCCGGGAGCTGCTGACCGACCGGGCCTGAGGCCGCCGAGGCGACGGCGCGGGGGCGCGGCCTATACTGCGGGCATGGGTTTCTACTACGGGTCGAGCCAGCCTCCGCCGGACGAGGAAAAGGGCGGCGGCGTGCGGGAGGTCCTGGCGATCACGCTGGCGGTGTTCCGGGTCCTGGCACTGCCACTCGGGATCCTGCTGGGCGGGATGTTCTACCTGTTCTTCGTGTTCTGGATGTTTACAATTCACGTGCTACTCGGATTCGCGGCAATCGGGCTGGTGGTGGCGGTCGTGGTTGCTCGCGGCATCTGGGAGTTGAAACACCCTCCGGAGCTTCGATGACGCTCGCCCCCGGGACGATTGATGCGATCGGCGCGCGGCTGGCGCGGGTGCGCGAACGGATTGCGGCGGCCTGCGCGCGAGCGGGCCGGACTCCGGAATCGGTCACGCTCGTGGGTGTCACGAAGACGTTCTCCGCGGAGACGGTGGCGGTGGCGTTCGACGCCGGGCTGCGGGACTTTGGCGAGAACTACGTGCAGGAAGCGCTCGAGAAGATCGCCGTCCTCCGGCACGGCCGCCCGGAGATCGTGCTGGGGGCCTCGGCGAAGGAGGCGGCACGCTTCCACTTCATCGGGCACATGCAATCGAACAAGGTGAAGCACGCGCTGAACGCGTTCGAGGCGCTGCATGGCATCGACTCGGAATCGGCGCTGGACGCAATCGCGGCGACGGCGCCAACGCAGACGGTGAGGATCTTCCTGCAGGTGAACATCGCGCGGGAGGCCTCGAAGCGCGGGGCTTTGCCAGACGAGGTGCGTGGGCTGCTCCTGCGGGCCCAGCAGATCCCGCGCGTGGAGGTGCTGGGGCTGATGGCGATCCCGCCGCGGAGCGAGAACCCGGAGGATGCGCGGCCGCACTTCCACCGGCTGCGGGAGATGGCGGAGCGGCACCGCCTGAAATGCCTCTCGATGGGTATGAGCGATGACTTCGAGGTCGCCATCGAGGAAGGTGCGACGCATATCCGGGTTGGCCGGGCGATTTTCGGGGAGCG
>JAXLWN010000318.1:0-26913 GCA_046328475.1 Chloroflexia bacterium
TCGCGTCGGCGATGCTTCGCTCCGGATCGCCCTGCTGGGGGATGAGGTGCGCATACACCTCGCTGAGCTGCATCCAGACGAAGGCGCGCGTGGAGTCGATGGCGATGGCGCGCTGCAAGGCGGCGATGGAGGAGTCGGCCTCTCCCGCGAGATAGGCGCGGTAGCCCTGCGCGAAGGCGGCGTGGGCGGGCGACAGCGGGCCCCGGAGCGCCACGTCGATGAGCGCGGCGGAGGCTCCCTGGTGATGGTTCCAGGTGGAGGCCTGCGCGCCGCGGATCGCCGCCAGCCCGAAGGTGGAGTCGGCGGCGACGGCGAGGGCGAACTGCCGCTCGGCGTCGTCGAGTTGCACCCGGCGGAAGGCCGACTCGCCAAGGAGGAAGTGCGCCACCGCGGTGGGGCTGCGCGCCGCCCAGGCGGAGGCGACGTCGGGGACGCCGGTGCGAATGAGGCGCGGGAGGATCGTCGTCGTCGCGGCGAGCCCTGCACGCCACGGTTGGTCGAGCGGCGAGGAGGCGCTCGCCGAGCCCACCGTGCTGTCCCCCGCGACGTCGGTGACCGAGAGGAAGACCGTGGCCGAGTCGCCGCGCCGCGTCAGGCGCCCCGTGAGCATGTAGCGCGCGTGTTGCGCGCGGGCGATGTCGGCCGCGTCGCGATCGGTCATCGTGCGCGGGTCGTTGCGCCTGGCGCCGTCGAGCAGCTGCCAGCCGTCGATCCATCGCAGGGGGCCGGCGCCATCGACCGCGCTCCCGATCAACGTCGCCACGTCCTCGCCCGCCGAGGGTTCGCCATTCCAGCCGGCGGGGAGGACCATCGGAAAGACGACGACCTTGTTCTCGTCGAGCGTCACGCGTGGGCGCGTGGACCACCACGCCGCGGCGCCGAGGGCGAGGACCGCGACCGCCGCCACTCCCGCCATCAAAGGGCGATTGCGTCCCGTCGGCGCGGGCGGGACTGCCACCTGCGCCGACACCGTGAATGGGGCGGTGGCGGCGCCGAGCATCGCCTCGCGGAACTCGGCCGCATTGCGGAAGCGATCGGCCGGGGTCTTCGCCATCGCCTTGAGGATCACCGCCTCGAGCGCGGGCGAGACCGTCGAGCGAACCGAGCGGATCGACGGTGGCGCGTCGATCGCGTGGCGCGCCATCACCGCTTGCGGCGTCGGCCCCGAGAAGGGGGGCGAGCCGGTGAGCGTCTGATAGAGGACGCAGCCGAGGGCATAGATGTCGCTGCGGCCGTCGACGCGATCGCCGGCGGCCTGCTCGGGGCTCATGTAGAGCACCGTACCGAGGGCGACGCCGGAGCCCGTGAGGCGCTCCACGCCGCCGGCATCGAGCGCGGTGGCGACGCCGAAGTCGGCGATCATCGCGTGCCCCGAGGAGAGCAGGATGTTCTCGGGCTTTATGTCGCGATGGATGAAGCCCTGCGCGTGCGCATAGGCGAGCCCGTCGGCCACCTCGGCCACCAGGCGCACCGCGTCGTCAATCGGGAGTTGGTGCTCGCGGTCGATGCGCGCGGCGAGCGTCTCCCCATCGACGAAGGGCATGACGTACCAGGGCATCCCCGCCGCCTCACCGGAGTCGAGGACCGGGAGGATGTTGGGGTGTTGCAGCCTGGCGGTGATCTGGACTTCGCGCGTGAAGCGCATGGCCCCGACGGCGGGGGCCAGCTCCGGGCGGAGGACCTTGATGGCGACGCGTGCGTCGTGCCGGAGGTCGCGCGCCGAGTAGACGGTGGCGAAGCCTCCGCGACCGATCTCCGCCAGGAGTTCGTAGCGATCGGCGAGCGCTTGCGAGAGCCCGGCGGAGGGCGCTCACGCGTGGTGGAGGGGGAGGTGGACCGAGGCTCCAGATGTTACGGTGGGGCCGCCAGGACCGTAGCGGCAGGGGGCGCGCGCCCCGGGGGATTTGCGGTGTTGGTGGGGCGTTGGAGGGGGCGGGGTGACTCGTTAGGCTGCGGTGCGGGATGACCCTGCCTATACGGCCAGGGAAGAAGTGCCACACTTGGGCTGGCCGCTGTCAGTGATCAGGGAGTTCTGGAACTCGCCATACCGATTGTCGCTGTACGCCGAGTTCCACAAGTCATCCCGTCGTCCTGCGTACCTGGCCCCCACGGTGAACGCCTGCGCGCCTACAACTCCATCCGCGCGACGCTGCCGACAGGCTTCACCGCTCTGACCGGCTCGGGGGAACGTGTCGCGCAGGTGAAACACCACCGGCTTCGTCAACTTCCCCGAGGTTGGTCGAGCGGACGGTCAGCTGCACCCGATACCACCTGGTCGCTTGTCGAGGGGGACGCGTCCTTCTCCAATATCCACGTCCCGCCGCCGTGGCGACACCACCCACTTCCTTTCTGCGGGCCTTCGATCGGAACGCTGTTCGCGACGGCGGTTGCGACACGCGTGCGGCGACGGCGCGTTGCCTTGGCGGACGAAGGTCCAGGCTGATGACGGCTCAATCCATCGATGTCCGGGAAGATGAGGAATGGTTGACGCCGAGTCCGCCGAGGCGCGTCCGGAACTCCGTCTTCGAGCTTGGCGGGGACCTGATGAAGACGAGATCATTGGGGGCGAAGACCTTCCACGCGGCCTGGATGCATGGTGAAGAGTCCGCGCTGCGCCGTGATGGCCGTGATGTCCGGGAAGAACATCGTCCGACGAACTCCGGAGCGGACTCGCCGGTTGATCTCCTGCTTCTCCTCGGGACGACGGATGACGTACACCCCACCGTCATGTGTCGGATGCTCGATCACCACGAAGTAGGCGGCGACGAGTGGTGTCTCCGACCAGTCGATGAGTCTCGTCGGAATTCCGTAGTTGTCCGATCGCGAGCCACTCCAGGTCATCTGCGGCTGGAAGCCGAGGTACGGTCTCGCTTCGCGCTTGAATTGCTCCAGCAGGTTGCGTTCGCGCTTGCTGTCCGGTCCCCGTCGCACCGCGCCCGATGCTTGCGCGCAGCTCCCAAGCTGCGTCGGACACGCCGCGGAAGAGCCATTCCCATCGAGCTTTCCGGCAACTGCGCTGGGCGGAAATCGCTGTCCGGCATTCGACCTCGCGAAGTCGACCGGCGCACCCACGGTGGTTTGCCGGCGCTGGATACCGTGCGCGACGCGCTCGCGCGCGTCTTCCTGCTCGCCGTGGTGCTGCTGCGTCGTGCTGCCGTCGACTGCTCCGTCTCAGGCGTCCGCGTGGCGCATCTACCAGCATCAGCCGCGGCGCCGCGATGTAAAGAGCTGAGACTTTCGCGCTTGCCATCGGTTGTGCTCGGCTTCCGCTCGTTGCCAACACAGGACATGCCCCGCGTTTCGCCGCCGCACGTGCGCCAGATGCCATGCTGGCCAGGCCACGGTGGTTGGCGGTCCCTTGGGAGGTGCGCGCATGACGGCGCAGGCGAATCCTGCGGCGAAGCCTTTTGCGGAGTTGGTCGCCCTCGAGCTTGGCGATTCAATAGACAAAGCGACGCTGAAGGGCGAGACATGGCGAAAACGTCACCGCGCCACCTGTTCGGGCTTGCTCTTCGGCGGCGGCATTCGCTCGGCCACTTCAACCTCGGACTGTTGCAGGGGTTGCAGAAACCCCACCTGCTGCGGGGTTTTGACTACCCTCGCGACGGTGTCGGGAGGTGGTATGTCGGGGGCCTGGTCGTGGTGCAGCCACAAGGGCAAGGTATTCCCCGAACCTGAGTACATGGCTCTTCGTCAGGCGTCGAAACCGGCGCGATCTGCCGACGCAGAACCCCGCTGGAAGTTCGACGGGAATCCGAGCCCGCGAGATCCGGCTACCTTCGCCGCTATTCGCGCTTCCTGCTGCCGTCGCTGGGGCCGTTCGAAGCGCAGATGCCTACGCCGCATGGTGATGGCGCTCGTGAGTGCCACGTGCCGAGCGTGCTTGCTGCCGCGGCGACGCTCGTCATGGCAGTGCTGCTTTCGACGCTTGGCGGCCGCGGCGGATCTCGTCGCTTCGAGCCCAGCGATGCCGGTTGACGTCTTGTCGGGGTGCCCGAGTGCCGAGTTCTGGGACGAGCACTGCGACCGGCGCTCGTGCTCTACGGTGCCAGCCGTTCCTGGCCCTCCTGCCACTTCGCTTACCTGCGCGCATCGTACGGTTTCAACTCGTGGTTGCCTTGCCGGCGCCTGGGTTGTCTTCGCCGCGCTCTGGTGGGTTGCAGTCCGCGTATCGGCGGGCAGTGGAGCCTTTGCCCACACGGTCCGGAATATCACTATTGGCGGCGTTCCGCTCGGCGCGGTGGTCACGTGGCTGACCCGTTTCGTAAAACCAGGGGATGCCTCGAGCGAGACGTTGTCGCAGCGCGCCATGCGGTGGATCCTGATTGCGGCGAGTTATCTCGTGGTGGCGACGTTCGTCTTGGGAGCGATGTGGGCGCTCCTGTACGTCCGCAATTCGCTCCTTTGGCCCTACGCTATCATGGCCCTCCTCCTCGCCCATTTCTTCACGTTGGAGTTTGCCGATACCAATCGCATTGGGTTGCATCACTTCTATCGTGGCCGCATTGCTCGTTGCTTCCTGGGTGCCGCGCGTGCACGTCGTTCAGTTCATGATACGCTCACTGAGACGACCCGAAGGGACGACCTTCGCATCCACAAACTTCCGCACGGCGATGGACTCGGTTTCGGTCCCCTACATCTTGTCGTGTGCGCAGCGAACGACCTCAGTCCGCGAGACCCCCTGGTTGGGCTGTCGCGCGGTGCCGAGAGCGCCGTACTGTCTCCTGTAGCCTTCTCTGTGGGGAGGTGTTGGGCAACCTGGCCGTCGCGCAGAGCTCCCACTCTTGCCGCCGCACTCACCGCATCGGGCGCGGCGTTCAACACGCAGATGGGCGCGCATTCGAGTTCCCTTGGCCCGGCCGTCGGCTTCATCATGACGACACTGGGGCTTCGGCTTGGCCTGTGGCTGCGTCACCCAAAGCAGTTCGTCGAGACTGAGTCGATCGAAGTACGACGGGTTGGGTTCTCGTTCTTTCGCGAGTTGCTCGGACGATCCGACGCGAACCGGGATCGCGCGGTCTTTCTCTCGGACGGCGGTCACTTCGACAACACCGGGGTCTACGAACTCGTGCGTCGGCACTGCCGATACATCCTCGTGTCGGACTGCGGTGCCGACTCGGTGCGCGCGTTCGACGACCTGGGGACCGTCGTCCGGCGCGTGCGCGAGGATTTTGGCGTCGACATCCGCATCAACCTCGATGCGTTGCGACCCAACGAGAACGGCCGTTCTCGGCAGCCGATGGTCGCGGGTGACATCCACTATCCGGACGGTGACACCGGCGTGCTCCTCATCATCAAGCCGACGATCACCGGCTCGGAGCCGCCGGACATCCTGCAGTATCACGCGCGCAACGGGGTCTTTCCGCACCAGTCGACGGCTGACCAGTTTTTCGACGAGGCGCAGTGGGAGTCCTATCGCCGACTCGGCCTCCATGCCGTGCGCAGTGCGTTCTCGCCGTCCAGCGTGACCGTCGGCGCGGCGTCAGTCGCCACGTCGCAGGATGAACGCATTGCCGTCGGCAATCGCATGCGCGACACGTTCAACCGTGCGCGCCGTGAGTGGCTTGCGCGCCCCGCTGACTTCGCGCAGCGCGTGGATCGCCTTGCTCGTGTGATGGGCGCGCTTGATGCCACGATGAGGTCCGCGGGGGCGACGCTCCAGCGACAGCTCTATTGGGAGCTGGGGAATGCTCCTACGGCTACCAGCAGGAACGGCAACTCCAACGAGAGTAGCAACGCAGAGGATACCCTCAGTGCGATTACCGCGCTGCGACAAGGGCTCGTGGCGTTCGAATCGATCTTCCTGAGCGAGTCGCTGGCTACCGAGTACAACCAGCCGATGTACACTGGGGTCATCAATGTGATGGCGCGATGGTTTCGCGCACCCATGATGATCGGCTGGTGGCCGTTGCTCAAGTCCACGTGCAGCGAACCGTTTCGACGCTTCGTCGAGACGCACTTCCTTGAGCGCACATTCACTCCCGGTGAGACGTCGGGTCGCTCGCCTAACGCCGTGCCTTCCGTGACGAGTGGTACAAACCTCGATGCACACCAGGTAGCTGCCTTCGCCGACGCCGTGCCCGTCATCGATTGGGAGCTACGGACGTCACCGGAGGACGCGGTTCCGCTTGCGAGCCGCAGCCGTCCCATTCGGACAGCACCTCCGAGCCTCACGCGTCATCTCCTACAGAGGATCGAAGGCTCTGCCTCATCGCCGATCAAGTTCGAAGCGGCTCGTCTTGACGCGGACATCACCGTGGAGAACCTGGACACTGTCATCTGGACGCCCGCGACTTCGTCCCCCCCGGGGCTCTGGGGCATGGGCATCGGCACCCGCTTTCTCGCCAGCTCGGTTCAACATGCAGCAGAGGGAGGTCTCCTCAGGGGTGCGCCAGTTTGTCTTCGTGAGCAGAGCTTCTGGAGCGGCACTCCAGACGCCAAGAAGGCCCATCGACCTGCACAGACACGGCGGCCTGTCCTGGCCTGCGCTTCGGATCTCACCGAAGGTGGCTCCACGGCTGCACGAATGATCCGGACACGCTGGGGGACGGACGCGCCGTACCTCTGAGGGATAGGACTGTCTGGGACAACGGAAGTCCAGTGACGAAGTTTCTGACGCCGACCACGTCGTGCTGGTGCGAGCAAAGCAGCTACGACGTACGCTTCGACGCGCTGGTCGTTCCGAGCGGGCGACACAGGGCCGTGAGTCACGGCGACCCACCAGCGCGCAGCGCGCCTCGTCGGCGTTTCGCCGGGGAAGAAGCGCAAGGCCATCCGAGGCAAAGTCCGCCGGCCGGCACGCGCAGGACGCCCGCACATCAGCTTCGTGACGTCGCGGTTGGGCCGAGGTCCAGGGACGGTGCCCGAGCTCGTGGGCGACGGACGTTTCGCACCCAAGTTGGGCGAGAGAGGATGCCTGCGCGGCGATGCTGCGAGCCCGCGCTGTGGACCGAAGGAGATGAGGTCGGTGCGGGAGAGGGCGATGACGATGTCGGTCTCTCGCTCGGCGAGGCGAGTGCGGAGGCGGTAGGTGGCGGGGCCGAAGCCGAGGCGCGCCTCGCGGCTGGCGCCGCGGAGGAGGTCGTCGGGGAGCGAGTCGGTGGTGACGACGGGAGGGGCGAAGTGGGTGCGGAGACCTAGGCGGTGGAACTCGGAGTTCCAGTGGGCGAGGGCCTCCGGGGTCGCGGGGGCGAGGCGGGGGTCCGCGGAGGTCCGCGAGGATGGTGACGCGGAGGGTGGGGCCGAGGGGTCGTGGGAGAGGGAGGAGGCGCGGACCGGGCCGGGCGGGCGGAGGTACAGCCAGGCCGCCGCGGCCAGGGCGAGCATGCCTAACGCGGCACGGGCCGCCAGACGGCGCACGGATCTCGGGGGTCGGCCCACGGGCAGAGGCTTGTCGCTGGCGGAGCCCGAGGGTCTGCGCGGCACCCAGCGCACGGTGAGAGCTGGCGGGGGAGCGTCGGAGACGCTGCGCAATGTAGCGGACCCATGCGCAGCCCGCACCAATGTGTGGTGTGTCCCGAGCAGACGAGCTCGACGACAGTCGTGTGGCTCAGCTGCAACAACCTGTTTGGCTATCGCTTGCAGCCGCTGCCGTGAGGAACGGCACAGGCAGTCGGGCGCGGAGGTTGCATCGTTTCCGGCGCGCCGGCGCTGCCAGCCCCGGCGATTCCCCCCTCGCCGGTGAGCGCCGTTCCGTGCGCCTACACGAACGCAGCAGCGCCTTTCGCCCCGACATCGAGGGACTGCGAGGGATCGCGGTCCTCATGGTCGTCGCGTACCACTGTGCCCTCCCCGGCTTCTCTCGCGGGCTCATTGGCGTCGACATCTTCTTCGTCCTCTCCGGCTACCTCATCACCGGCCTGCTGGTCGCCGAGGGGGAGCGGACAGGGCGGATCGACCTCCCGCAGTTCTACGCGCGGCGCGTCCGGCGGCTGCTGCCGGCCGCAGCGCTCGTCCTGGTCGCCACGATCGCGCTCGCCGTCTTCGTCGCGTCGCCCTCCGAGATGATCGGCGCGGGGCGCGCGGCACGCGCGACGGCGTTCTACCTCAGCAACATCTTCTTCGGCATCAACGAGAACGACTACTTCGCCGTCAGCGTCAAGTCCGACCCCCTGCTGCATACGTGGTCGCTCTCGGTGGAGGAGCAGTTCTACATGCTCTGGCCGCTGCTGGTCGTGCTTGGCTCCAGGTATGGCGCTCGCGACGGGGACTCGTCGCGATGCTCGCGCTCCTCACGATCGGCTCGTTGGCGGCTTGCATCTGGATGACCGACCGCGGCTGCCGGCCGCCTTCTACCTGCTGCGTCGCGGGCGTGGGAGTTCGGCGCGGGGGTTGGCCGTGCTCGTGCCGCCGATGCTCGCCCGGTTCGCGCGCCCCGGATCGACCAGCGATTCCATGCGGCGGGCGGCGGGGTGGGCGGGGCTGCTGGGGGAGCATCCGCGGATCTCGCCGATGGAGCTCGGCTTCCCGGGTGGATCGCCATCATGCCGGTGGCGGCGACGGTCGCGGTGTTGATGGTCGGCGCGAAGCCGTTGCGCGGCGGCCCGGGCGTAGTGCTCAACGCGCCGCCGTTGCAGCTGCTGGGGCGTTTGTCATACGCGTGGTACCTGTGGCACTGGCCCTTCCTCGTCTTCGCCGCCGAGTGGGTGCCGGTGTCGACGCCCGGCACGCGCACCCTCGCGGCGCTGGCCGCGCTGGGGGCCGCAGGCGCAACGCACGTCCTGGTGGAGAATCCCATCCGCTTCCATCCGTCGCTGGTGCGCTCCACGCGCCGGTCGTTCGCGATGGCGGCCGCGCTCATGGTCGTCTCTGTTGGGGCGTCGGCCGCACTCGTCAGGCTCGGCGCGCAGCGTGCCAATACGCCGGCCATGGCGGCCATCACCGCGGCGGCGACCGACCTCGGGCGCCTTCCGCGCGAAGAGTGCCTCCCGCGCCCCAGCTCCGGCGAGGTGCGGGTCTGCAGCTTCGGGGATACCGCGTCGCCGGTGCGCGTCGTGCTGTTCGGCGATTCGCACGCCATGCACTGGTTCAACCCATTCGAGCGCATCGCCGCCGAGCATCACTGGCGCCTGACGCTGGTGACGCGCTCGGGTTGTCGCGGCATCGACCTCCCGATCCGCCGCGACGAGGGGCAGTCGGCGGGCTGTCGCGAGTGGAGGTCGGCGGTCATCGGCGCCATCGATCAACTGCATCCGACCGTCGTCCTGATGGCCAACGCCACCACGCGCCTGGCCCGCGGCGGGGAGGGATCGGCGACGATGGTGTACGACGCGACGCGTCGCACGCTGCGCGAGCTGTCGTCGCGCGGGATCCCGGTCGTGGTCCTTCGCGACACCCCGTTCTATCCCTTCGCCATCCCCATCTGCCTGGCGCGGCGTGGGGGAACACATCCCGAGCACTGCCAGCTGCAACGGGCGGCGGCGTTGCCGGAGTTGATCTACGAGGCGGAGCGACGTGCAGCCCGCGGGCTGGGGCGGGTGCAGTTCGTCGACCTGTCAGCGCAGTTGTGTCCCGAGGGGCGTTGCCCGGTCGTGAGCGGGGGGACGATCATGTACCGGGACGACGGTCACATCACCGGCGCGTTCGCGGACATGCTGAAGCCAGCGCTCGACTCGGCGTTGATGACGGTCATGCGGGTGGGAGGGTAGTGTCGCGCGGGATGGCGTTCCACTCCGCCTCCGTCACCGCATCGAGCTGCCGCTCCATCAGGATGCGCCACTTTCCCTGCCGCTTCACGAGGAGTGCCTCGAGCCGCCGATAGCTCGGCGTGATGACGCCAGCCTTGTCGATCAGGGTGTACTTGAAGACGCCAGTCTCGAACGCCGTCTCCGCATCGTCCTGCCGCTTGGTGAAGCGGAACTCGACCGTCGCGTGGATCCCCTTGGCCTTGTTGTCGACCATCCCCTTCCCCCACCCGGCGAGCGCGGTGGCGATGGAGCGGGTGCCGCCTTCGGAGACCAGTACGGCATCCGGGTGGTAGGTGCGTCCCATGGCGGCGATGTCGTCGTGGACGACGGAGGCGGCGACGGCGGACCAGACGTCGGCGTTGATGGCGGCGGTGGTGGGGCTTTGGGCGGGAGTGGCGAGGAGGGTTGAGGCGGCGAGGGCCAAAGAGGCGGAGAGGGGGCGGAGCATGGGGGTGGTCCTTGGGTGGCGTGGGAGCTGGATCATACCCGCGCCGTCACGGCCGCGGAATCCACCGCGGCGCCGCCGACGATGGGGAGGGTGACGCTGGAGAGGCGCCCGCGCTGTGATGGATGCGGCGCTGGTGCGCCACGACTGGGGTGCGCTCGCGCCCGATCGGTTCGCCGGTGTTGAGGTTGGGAGTGACGAGCGGGAAGGCCGCCGACGCGACGGTGAGGCGGAGCGTCTCTCCCTATCAACGAGACGCAGGTCCCCCACAGGTCGAGCGCGTGTATGTCTCCGCCGTCCCGGGGGTGAGCGGGTCGTTGCGGAACCCGCCGCGCCGCGTACGGGCGCGGCGCCACCCTTCGGTGAGGCGCTGCGAGCGCCCGTCGGCGCGGACGAGGAGAGGCGGGCGAGCCAGTCGGTGTCGCGGGCATCGCTGGTGGCGACAAGCGTCGCGGTCACCGGACCGCAGACGGTGCGGCTTCGCCGGGACGGGCATCGTGTGGACGAGGACGTCGCCGCGCTGTTCGACCTCGCGATAGTCGTCGGGGCCGCCGGAGTCGACGTTGCGACTCCAGACGAAGGGGTCGGGTCGCGCGGATCGTAGGTGTAGCGATCGACGCCGTCGGCCGGTGCCTCGAGGGTGAGCGTCCTCGCCGAGGGCGTCCCGGCGACGCCGCCACCGAGGTAATAGGGACGAAGCGCGTCCCGGAATCGGCCAGTCGTCAGCGGCAAGCCAGCGGTTGGCGCTCATCGCGAAGAGGCGGACGCGCGGCCACGCGGCGATCGCGGTGGAGTCGTCGCGCAGCCAGCGATCGAACCAGGCGCGATACTGCCGGTGCATGGCGACCATGGACGCCGCCCCGAAGTCGACGCCGCCGATGACCGAGTCGCGCGAGTCGGCGTCGATCCAATGGCGCCACGGGCCGACGACCAGGTACTGGCGCTCGCGTGTCTCCGGCGACGCCTTGGCGCGCATGGCCGGGAAGTTCTGCAGCGACCCGCCGAGCGTCCCGTCGTACCATCCCCGTCACGTGCAACACCGGATGCGGCGATCGCGGGAGCGATGGCTTATAGGAGCGAGCGCCAGAAGTCGGCGCGGTCGAGGTTCGCGAGGTATCGCCGCCAGACGTCGAGGCGTCGCCCCATGCGGACGCCGACTGTCTCCAGCGGCGGCGTCTTGTACTCGGGGAGTACTCGACCTCGCCGTCCGGGAGGTCGCGCCCGATGTGCCCTGGCGACCCCCATCAGCCACTCCACCTGCCCGAAGGTCGGCGCGCCGTTCCGCATCGGCCAGTACTTCCTGTCGGGGCGCCTTCATCGGGATCATCGCCCGCACGGCCGGGTTGTAGCTGGCGGAGAGGAGCTGCACCCAGCCGGCGTACGACGCTCCGATCGTCCCGGACACGCCCATTCGCCCACGGGAGCGTCGCGATCCACCCCTGCACGTCGAAACCATCGCGCCCCTCGTTCACCAGCGGCTCGAAGGTCCCCCCCGACTCACCGCGCCTCGCACATCCTGCACGACATAGGCATAGCCGTGCGAGGCCCAGTAGTGCCCCTCGCGGTAGTACGGGAGGAGGGTGCGCACGTACGGCGTGCGCATGAGGAGAGCGCGGGACGCGCTTGGTGGTGACCGGACGATAGATATCGGCCATCAGCACCCGCGCTATCGCGCGCCCGCATCGGGACGGCAAACTCTCGGCGGACGGCGAAGGGGCCCCTGCCCGTCGTCCGCGGCCTGCGCCGTTGCACCGCGGGGCATGGCGGCGACGGTGACTGAGGCGACGAGGGCGACCCGTATCGCGAGCGCTCGGACGTTCATGCGTGCGCCTCGCGCGCGACCATGCGTCCCGCGCGCCAGAAGGCCAGCGCGGCGAGCGTCCCCGCGGGGAGGACGACCGAGGTGATCGAGAGCCCCACGGCGACCGGATCGCGATAGGCGTGCTCGGTCGCCAGCGCGACGAGCGTGGGGCCGAGCCCGAGCCCGAGGAGTGTGTTGCAGAAGGCCATGATCGAGATGCTCATCCCGCGGAGTTCGCCGGGGATCACCACGCCGAGCGCCGCCGTCCCGCCCGTACCGCCTAACGCCGACGCGAAGGTCCAGATGGCGAGCCCGGTGAGGGGAACTCGGAGGAGCCCGACGCCATGAGCGCTGCCCCGACCGCGGCGAGCGCCGCCGCCAGCGCCACGCTCCCGAAGCGCGCCCTTGCCCCGCCCCATCGCTCCGACGCGTCGGAGATGACGCCGCCGAGGACCGGACCCGAGGATCCCCCGCGGCGGAGATGACACCGAATATCGCGCCGATGCGCGCGGGCTCCATCGCGAACTTGCGCGAGAGAAGCGTCGGCGTCCATGTGAGGATCCCGTAGTCGCCGATGGAGAGGAGGGCGAGGCCCATAGAGAGGGGATGAGGAGGGGCGCTGCTCGCGAACGAAGCGAGCGCCTCGCGGAAGGTTGCAGGCGAGGCGCCCGCGCTCGCGTTAGGCGACGCCGACGCCGAGCGCGCGGGCTCGGCGATCGTCAGCGCGGCGAGCGGACGAGGAGGCCGAGCGTCCCGACGATGACGAGGACTGCGCGCCAGGCCATCGATGCGATGACGGGGAGTTCTGCGAGCGCGCTCCCCTGCCCTGCGCTGGCGGCAGTGCCCTTCGCCGATCGAGGACCGCGGCCGGGCCGCCGATGATCATACCCGTGAGGAAGATCCCAACGGCGGTCCCGCGCCGTGCGGCGGGGACCGCGTCGGCGATCATCGAGATCGCCGCGGAGCGAGCGCCGCCTCGCCCACGCCGATCACGAAGCGAGCGGCGAAGAGCGCCGCGAAGGAGGGGGCGAGCCCGCAGGCGATCGTCCCCACGCACCACGTCGTCGAGCCGGCGATGATGAGGCGGATGCGCACCGTGCGATCGGCGAGTCGCCCGAGCGGGAGCCCGCGAGGACGTAGATGATCGCGAAGGCGGCGCCTTGCAGCAGCGAGACCTGGGAGTCGCCGATGTGCAGGTCGTGGCGGATCGGCCGACCAGGCGCTGAGGATGACGCGATCGGTGTACGAGACGAAGCCGGCGACCGAGAGGACCGCGACCATCCACCAGCGAGCCAGCTGACGTCCCTGGCCTCGCCGCCTAACGCCATACGCCCCCGGCCACGCGCAGGTAGTTCTCCCTTGAGGATCCCGGTGATGTCGTGCGTGGCGTAGCCGGCCACGAGCATCCGTTCGACGAGCTCCACCAGCTGCTCCGGCTGCACGAAGGCCGTCATCTCGTCGTAGCGACCACCCGGCGGCGACTTCACCGCGCGCATGTAGCGCTGCATGTCGTCCGGGTCGTAGACGTAGTCGCTCCCGAGCCCCACGTGCCGGGGCCGACGAGGTTCGCCCAGTAGTCCACCTGCCGGAAGAGGAGCTCCGTCGAGGCGTCGTTGTCCCCGGCGAAGATCCCGACGCCACAGGCCCCGATCCACCTGCCGCGTTTCGCGCAGGTGGCAATCGCCTGGCTGTCCGTGATGTTGCGGTCGTGTTGCCAGAGCTGCTTCGGGTTCGAGGCGAGAAGAGCACCGGGTCCGCCGAGTGCTCGATCGCGTCCATGGAGGTGCGATAGCCGACGTGCGTGCAATCGACCAGCATCCCCACCCGGTTCATCTCGGCCACGACCTCAAGGCCGTAGCGACCAACCTGCCGTCCGTGCGTTCGTGGCAGCCGTCGCCGATCGCGCTCTTGTGGTTGTAGACCAGGATCATCTGCCGGACGCCGAGGTCGTACCAGCACTGCACGAGGTTGAGGTCCCCGCCCGCGCTCGCCGCCCCCCCATAATTGAGGGAGAGGGGCGAGCTTCCCCTCACGCTTGGCGCGCCGGACGTCGCCGACGCCGCTTATGAGGAGAGGTAGTCGGGTTGGCAAGCGATCTCCCGCCGGGTGCGCGCGATCGCCTTGAGGAGTCGCTCCGCCGACTCGGCGTCCGAGCAGAGCGAGAGCCCCGCGAGGGTGAATCCAGCCGCCGCATAACGAGGGAGGGTGCGGCGCGCTTGTCGCGATCGCCGTACTCCGTCCACGGGACGATGGCGTCGATGGCGATGCTCGAGCGGAGCAGCGCGTGGGCCTCGTCGCGGCGGGAGGGGGGCGGCGGGGGAGCGGGACGAGGGGTGGGCGTTGGGGGGGGAGAAGGTAGGGGGGTGGGGGGTGGGGGGCTAGGGTTTGGAGAGATGGGGTGGCTGGCGGGCTTTGTTAGGGCAAGGCGGCAGAAGCGCGGGGCGTTGGCCGCGGCGTCGGAGTTGGGCGCTCGCAGGAGCCTTCGAGCCTCGGGGATAGTCGTTGCAAGGCGGCGGGGTGGCGCGATGCGCCACCCCCGCCTCGAATGTCCTGCCGCGCTGATCGCGCTACGGCAACTGCGCAATCTGAGCTGGCGCTGTGGATCTTGTTGAAGAGATAGACATTGTCCAGATAGCCCTGAAACGGCCCCGGCGATGGGCTCGCCTGACGGCCAAACAGCAGGTCGGCCACGATGCTTGGTGCCGCGGCTGACGCGGAGCCGGAGAGGTAGGAACCCAACTGGAGGGAGCCGTCAAGATACAGCTCAGTGAAGCCTCCTGAACCGAACCGCCGCACGATCGCGTACTGATGCCAGTTGCCGTCGTTGATCGTGTTGAGCCCAGAACCCGACGGATCGAAAATGTCCCCGGGTTCGACCCTCCTGACGAACAGCACTGCAGCGCGAAGCCGCCCAACTGCGTGTAGGCCGGCAAGTGAATCACGTCTCCGTAGACGCGACGCGATATCGGGATCATCTGGGTGATCGGATCTGCGCCAAGCTCACCCCAGAAGACCAGTGTCATGTCGCCGGCAAGACCGGCCACCTGCGGATTCGAGGGCACGGTGACGACCGAGTTGGAGCCGGAGAAGAAAAGCGCGGTTCCGGGGGCACCTGTATGGCCGGATGCGGTCGTCACGCCGCTCAGGGTCCTGTGGTTTCCGAACGACGATGCGTCGTCTCCGTTACCATCGAGTGGGTAGAACGCGACGGAGTCCGCGCTGTCGCAGCTTTCGCGATCGTCCCGCTCTGCGCACAGCCTGACGTCCAACTTCAATCACCACCTGCCCGTTTGCATTCGCGTAGACGGCCAGGACGGCCCCGCCGTTCGGGCGCTGAAGAATCATCACTCGCGGCGGGCCTGCTGCGAGGCCAAGCGGCATAAGCGCCTCCGACCGCTTCCGAAGTCTCCAGATGCCGACAGCGAGCTACCTGCCTGCGTCACGTTGAGCGTCACGGGGCTACCGCCCAGTGTGCCGGACCATGAGCCGACGTAGTCCGGCTGCATGGTCGACTGGATGACGGCGCCTGGCGCCGTACTTCCGGGCGTGGAATTCTGGGTGAGCCCTTGGGCGAGGCGAGCGCAGCTCCCGAAGAAGCCGGGGTTCCCAGTACTCCATGGAAACCGTCAAACCGTTGCGTTCGAGTCGAATGGTGGCGTCGTCCTTACCGCGGTAGAGAGTGACTGACGCGACGTTGCCGGTGCTCGACGTCAGAATCTTGAGCGACTCGCGCGGAAGTCCCCGAAGGTTCCGGCAGCAGCGAGGCTACCGTTGTTGTCCCACACATCGATGGCAACGGGAGTACCACTCAGCGTCCCCGTCCAACTTCCAATCGGTACGGATGGAGCGCCTATGGAATCGTCTGCTTGCATAGGTTCAGGAAATACCAGTCAAACGGGCCCAATACACCGGTAAAACCAAGACCGAGAGCGTTGAGGCGAACTCCTCCCAGAAAGCGCAACCCGAGATCACATGTCACATCGAGCTGAGGAGGAGTTGACGAGAGGGTGAACTGCCTTGCCAGCACCGGTCCCGCCGAAGCAACGAGCCCGCTGTTCGTCCAAGCGATATCCCACAGCGCATCCACGAGCACCGCCGCGGTCTCCACATCGGCGCCCCCCGATACCGTAATCGGCGTCGATGTTGCCGTCAGAGTGCTGATACGCGAAACGGAGGGCACCGCCGGTGGAGTCCAGCTCACCTGTGCACCCACGGCACCACTTGCAGTGAAGCCACCTGAGATGGTTGCGCTACCAGACACGACAAGACCAACGTCAAGCACCAGATCCAGGTCGAGCGTATTGGGAATGGGAATCGGCACCCCCCATGGGGTTGGTAGCATCACGGGCGGCAGCAGGATGCACACCTTGGCGCTGAGCCCACGGGGCAGTTCGGTGGCGTGGATTGTCAGTGGATTGAAGACGGAGAGCTTCTTGGAGATCGAGTTTTGTCCACTCACCGTCGCCTGGTAAGCTCCGTTGACAGTCACGGTACCGATGAACTGCGCGTCCGCGTTGGTCAGCCTGCCTGAGGAGTTATACGTCAGCGTACGAACAAGCCGAGGAGACTGATAGTCAACGTCTAGGCTCGTGATCGTGAGCGTAATTCTCGAGGACGAGCTAATCGTGTAACCTGCCGGGAGTGACACCTTGATCGACTGTGAGCTCGTAGGCGCCATCCGGATCGTCAGGATCTGCGTCGGCTGTCGGCCCTCCTGCCCAGGAAAGGAGGAGATGTCCACGTCCACGGTATCGGCGTAGGTACCCGTCGGCCCCAGGTCCTCGAGGCTTGCGTCGGTTGTCGTGGCGACAAATGCACCGGACCCACCGGTTACACCGGTGACCTCCTCGAAGGAAGTCTTGTTGCCTGGGGTATCGAGGATGACTCTGGCTCTTACCGGAAGGAATAGCGGCGCCTGCCGAGGCGTTGAATCGAGCAGGAAGTTCCGCTCGCGATGTCTGCTGAATCGCTGGTGAGTGCGTAGGCCGTGGGGTCCATCGTGAACACCTGAGGCACGACCCGCACCGGCCGCGCGTCCACTTGCGTCACCGTGCCGAGGGCGAAACGAAGGTCGACCTGACCTTCCGTGTCGACACCGAGATCTGCGAAGGTGGCGATCCCATCGCGCGCCTTTTGGAGCGTCGTCCCTTGAAGCGAGCGCCCACCCTTGTCGCTCACGGTCACCGCGGATGTATCACCGCGCGCCCGATTCCCGAGGACGTCGCGCACCTCGACGACGAATGGTGTCGGTGAGGTCCTGCCTACCATCATGAGGTCGGGCTGCGAGATGATCGCCAGCTGCGCTGGATACCGCGCCACCACGAGGGTCACTCGGGCACCAACTTGACCGAGGATGGTGATGACCAGTCGATTCCGGGCCTGCAACTTCGTGACGACTGCGGTGGAGGACACTCCCGGAGCCAAGCAGGGCGCTGTCGTTGATGATCCTCCGTCCGTTCAGCGTGACGATGGCCCCCGTGGTCGGCTGCCCGTCGTCCAGCACGCCAACCTGATACGTGAGCGCGGGATCGCCGACGAACTCCCGTACATACGTGCTCGCGGAAGCGGTCTTGGTCATCGACTCAGGACCCAGCGTACAGGCGCCGCAGCCAGTTGCGACAATCCCTTGAAGCGCGGTTGGAAGTGGCAGTATCGACGTCGACTTCCCGGGGTCTGCACAGGCGCCAAGCAGTAACGCGATCATGGCGCTCACACCGAAGGCCCCCGGGACGTTCTGTGATCTCATCCCCGGCGGGCCCCGGATTCTCCTGTGGCGTTGCGAGATGCGATGTGTCCTGCGTGATGCCACGAGGATCGAAAGCCTCGTGCTGCGCCCATGACGTGAGTGAATGCGGGCTCGGCGACCTCGTGGCGACGTCACGGGTAAGGCGGATCGGTGTCATGCCAGCGTCAGGGTGGGCAGTTCGAGGACGGGACGGGCGCTTTCCACGCTGCCAGAGGTCGCGAGATACCCCAGGCTCGCGCCACTGACGTTCATCTGACGGGTCTCAGGGGAGCGAAGTCGGCGAGGCGACCGAGACGAAGGCGGCGTTCGCGGCAGCGCGATCGCTGGCGCCGACGCGGGTGAAGCGATGATGGGGTGGAGAGACGGGAGCTAGTGGACCAGCGGACTCCGGATGAAGGAGGCGCCGGGGTCCCGCTCGGTCGTTGCGCCTCCTCCCCTCCCCTCTCTCCTACTGCGAAGCCGTCCGCCTCACGTCGGTCACCACCCCTCCGCGGAACGAGATGGACGCCGTTCGCCCTGAACCTCCGTCGCCAAAGAGCGCGGGCTTGAATCCGATCCACGTGGAAACGTCGCCCCTGGTCCCGCTGCTCGTCGAGCGCGGCTCCCTGCCGGGCACTCGACCACCCCGGCTCATGCCGTTCTCCCGACCCACGGCCTTGAGCGTGCCGTTCCGAGAGCGCGTCGTATCCGCCGCCGTAGTACCGCATGTACCCCGACACCGACAATCGCGGCACCCAGGATCGGGTACTTGTAGCCGCCCCCCGCCCGGCCGCATGCCCAACATCGCCACACCGACGCCGGAAAGAACATCACGGCCGCCCCGACGGAACTCGCCTTCCGCAACTGCGCCACCTGATGCACGTCGCAGAGCGCCGAAGCGGAGGGAGCGCGAACGACGCGCGCGGATCATCTGCGAATTCGCTCGCGCTGTCGCCCTCTACGGGCGCACATCGGGTACTAGGAGTCGCGAGTACAGCAACTGACGCATGAACTGGGAGGAGCGACAGCGCAGACTGCACGAGGCGGAGATCGCCGAAGCTCGCCCTCTCGACTATTTCTGCGTGACGCCGGTACCGGCTCTCGTCAGATATCCGCAAGCGCCGCTTGAGGCGCTCGCTGGAGTAGCTGCTGGTAGTTTCGCCGCGGCTTGTACCCCTCGAGATATTCGTACCCGAGCTCTTCAAGTACCGCGCTCAGGTTGCAGTGCTTGGAACTCCACTGCTCCGCGCGACCTCGAGGTGAGTTTTTCCCGAAGATCACGATTGTGACGAGTCTTGCTGTAGGGGACTCCCGCGATCTCGCAGTCGAGCATCGAGGAGGTAGCCCTCGATCAGGTGATCGACTCTACCGACGACCACTGCCTCGCTCGTTCGTCAGTGTCTCGCATTCCCCTCCCGCGCTCGGTTCCCCGCGTTGACATTCCGTGCTCGGTATTGCACTCAGGTCCGCACTACGGACTCTTTCGGAGGTTGTAGTAAGCGCCGCTTGCAGCCGCCTCAACGTCGCCACTCCGTTGACCTGACACTCCCAGATTCGCAGTACCTGCCATCCCGCCCGCCGGAGCTCACGCGCGACGCGCCGGTCGCGCCTTCGATTCGTTTGAATCTTGAGCGCCCAGAACGCACCGTTCACTCGAGGCGATCGATAGTGCTCCTCGGGCAGCCAAAGCAAAGCACCCATCAACGAACACGGCAACGCGTTGCCGCCGCCAGACAAAGTCCGGCCTCCCCGGGAGTGCCAGGTGGCGACGCCACCCCGACAAACCCGAAGCGCGTAGGACGCGCGCCAGCGACACCTCGGTGGTCGTGTTCCTTCGCCCCTTGATGGCGCGCATGATCCTGCGCCTCGACTCCGGGGTGTCAGGAAATGCCCTCGCTGTCACGACGCAGATTCACTCCTCTTGCGGGCGGTACAACCTAGGCGCTTCCCGGAACCGCGATCGGTGGAGACGACGTCGACATCTTGAACCTGGAGCACGTCATGCTCCCATGGTAGATTCCGGCCAAGAGCCATCTCGATTCCAGCCCCCAGCGTACCCGTGCCTGTCTCCTCTCCTCTCACAATCGTCGACTTGTTCGCTGGTTGCGGGGGACTCTCGCTCGGCCTCGAGCTTGTCGGGTTCGAACCCCTGTTGGTGGCAGAACTCAACAAGTCCGCTCGCGAGACGTACTGCCGGAACCGTCCTGAGCTTCCGGAGGAGCGCATTCTCGAGGACGTCCGGGAGCTGAGCAAGATGGACGTGGGTGACCTTCGAGCGAGACTTGGGCTACGACAGGGCGAACATCCGACTGTGCTGGCTGGCGGCCCCCCGTGTCAAGGATTCTCGGGGATTGGCCACCGCCGGACCAACTCTGACGTCGAGAAGCACCAGATCGTGTCTAATCACCTCTACAAGGACATGGTCACCCTCATCGACAAGATGGAGCCCGACGTGTTCTTGTTCGAGAACGTCCGTGGGCTCCTTGCCGCCAAATGGCGACGCGGCCGGCCCGCGAAGGTTTGGGACTCGGTACGACGCCACTTCTTGCGGAAGCTCAGGGACCGCTACGCGATCGCCTTCGACGTTGTACGTAGCTATGACTACGCCGTCCCGCAGAATCGCCCGAGAGTCTTGATGGTGGGGATACACAGGCGACGCTGGCGCTCCCTCAGCACGTCCCTTGGTCGCGCCGACATGGACGCGCTGGCACTCGACCTCTGTAGTGCCACAGAGCGCAACCGTCCATCCGCCCTCAGCGCCGGGCTACTTCCGGCTCCCTTGGATTGGAAGGCCTGTGTCCCGAACCTCAAGGACTTGCTCGGTGACCTTGTCGATGCTAAGTGGGACAGTCGGCTCTCGTCTGCTGGAAAGCTGTCGTGCACCGAGTACCCGCGCGCCGCGAGAGGAAGCTGGCAAAAGGCAATGAGGGCACGATCGCATTCGGAGAGGAAGCCGCTCCGGGCTGGCGCACCATTGAATGAGCAGGAGTACAGCCGCCACTCAACAAAGGTGAAGCGACGCTTCGAAGCGGCCCAGCAGGCTCCTAACGGACTTCCGCCGAAGGGCATGCGTACCAAGAAGTTCGCGCAGCGTGCATTGCCCGCGAAGTGGAACGGCAAGCCGCCGCACTTCACCGTTGCTTCGCTACCCGACGATTTCGCCCACTACAAGTCGCATCGCTCACTGACGGTGCGAGAATGGGCGAGGCTGCAGGGCTTTCCTGACCGGTACGAGTTCGCGGGTCCCCGTACGACCGGTGGGCATCGTCGCGCTGGCGATGTGCGCAAGGGAGACTCCGTTCGCGAAGCCCCCAAGTACACGCAAATCGGAAACGCCGTGCCTGTACTGCTTGCAGCGGCGATCGGATGGCACATCAGGGCGTTGCTTGGCGTGTCGCCAGACGAATGCCATGGTGCGCTCTGGGACACGAGGCTAGCAAACCTGCTGCGCGCGCAACTGCACGCGTCTCGCAGTCCTTCAGGCCAGCTCTCGCTCGCATTCTGAGACCTCGCAACTCCCAGAGACCCCGAGCAGCCGGGCGCGCTCGGGGCTCTTACAGTCCCGGCATGTCCTCCATGAGGCGATAGAAGGGCAATCCATCGACGAACACGCCTGGAATGTCGGCCGTCTTGTAGAGGCAATGGTGCTTTGGCAGCTGCTTGATCCGCTCCGTTAGGTGGGCAAGATCCTTGTTGAGCCCGAGCGCCGCCAATTCTTGCGGTTTGATGTCGGGCACCTTGTGAATGAACCACGTCAACAGCGGCTCTCGGTAGTCAGTCGCGCCGACCTTGAAATGCCGAAGGTATTGCGATGCCAAGAGCACGCCAACGCCGAATTCGCGCCCTTGCAGCAGGATAGTCTTTAAGACGTCGAATTCGTACTTCATGATGTTGTCGGCCTCATCGACCAACAAGTAAGAGTCAATCGTGCGAAGCTGTGGGTTCTCACCTCGGTACTTTCGCTTGGGCAGGCGCAGCATGAACTCGTAGAACATGTTCAGGAAGACGGCCACCACCAAGTTCTTGGTGCGATCATCCTGGCCGAGATCAGCGAGCGATACCACAACCACACCATCGAAGAATTGCTCGAAAGAGGATGCCGGCAACGGCTCATGCGTGAAGAGCTCGCTCATCGTCATGTCCTTGATGATCGAGAGCGGGGCGTCAATGTTGCCGCCCACGATGACCTCGTACTGTCGCTCGACGTCATATATCGTCGCTGCACGCCCCATCCTTGCAGCCGCTTCATGCGCTTCCTTCACCGCGCGACTGAGGTTGCTTCGCTGCTTCGGGCCTATGTTGCTGTAGATCTTGTCCAGGACATCAGCGAAGAACTGGAAGCGCGGCATCCAAGCCGGCTTTCGCGTAACGCCACTGGTGTCGAACAGGTTTAGCGGTAGCTGATACGGTTCGACGACCTTGGCACCGACCGCCTGAACGAAGTCGTCCGATTGATAGTCCCGCTTGTAGTCAAAGATCAGGAAACGGGGCGCGACGTTGTGATTCGCCAGCGCCGCGTTCCTGATCTGGTAGACCAGCGACTTCACGAGCTGCGTCTTCCCCGTGCCAAGATCGCCCACAACGCCAATGTTGAGTTGGTTCAGGTCCGTCACGGACGGCAGGAAGAACCTCTCCTCCGACCTTAGTCCGTCGACGGACCTCCCGATGCGGACGACCACCCCTCGGGGGTCAATAGATGCGGTATCGGTTTGCGGATGGGACTCCGCAGCGGACTCCATCGAGGGCTTGTCAGGAGTGGATGCCTTACCACCGTCATCGCCGATCGTATCCGAGATGTCGACTGGTTCAGTTGGGGGCGTTCCAGGTTGCGGCCCTGAAACGGAGGTGTCGTCATTTCTTCCTCCCTCCGACGGTGACTCGGAAGGCTCCGTGTCCACATCCACCTGACTTGACCCGTTTCCTCCCTCATTACCGGGCGGCGCCTGCGGCGCACCATGTTCGTTTTCGTCCTCGCTCACTTACGTCTCTGTGGCTGTCCTCGTACCTCCACCTTCCGCGTCCCGGACGCCATCGCTGCTCGCGGTTTGCGCAGTGATTCGCTCGATCGATTCTGGCAATAGCCTCCAATCGCCGACTGCGGTCCTGACCGTATGAAATATCTCGGTACTCGGATTTAGCACAATCTTCCGAAGCATCGGCCGGGAGATGACCAGTGTCTCACATGCCTCATCTTGATCGACGTCAAGGTGCGTGCTGTTAGGCGTGGCGTCGAACACGATGAGCCGGCCCGTGGGATCGACCTCAAGCTCCATGGACTCGGACAGGATTGCCGCCGCATCCGCTGGTGTATCATCGCCCACGTCTGCGGTTCGGACCTCAACTCCTCGCGCTGGCTGTACACCCGGAAGCCGAAGTCGAGCATGGACAACAGGAAGTGCTGACCGGCGAGCTTCCAGAGGGTTAGGTTGGCGCCTTCGCCTTGCGCGAACAGGCGCGTCATGAGGTCAGATAGCGCCCGCGCTTGCGCCAGCGCCTCGCGGCAACCGTTGCCGTCCAGCGTCACCTTGCGGTACTTCACTTCGATCGGCGGCCTACAGACGATGCGCGACGGTGTGATGCTGATCCCGAAGACGAGGATGTCAGGTCGTTGAAGCGATGAGTGACCGAGCGATCGCGCGAGATCCTGCAGGTAGCCGCGGAACGGATCCACCGGAACGACGAGGGCGATTTCATGCGCATCTCCGTCGCTCTTGATGATCGGCAGCAGTCCTCCTCGATGCGGCGAGGCACGGAACGCATCCTGCAAAGCCGGCCGGCAAGGAACAGACCGAGATCCCGACGCTCCCGTGCGCCCCGCTGACAATCCGCGGACGGGGATGCCCCTCCGAGCTACCTTCGAGCAAGATCTCCTGCAGAGCTCGTCCGACATCTCATCGCACTTCGGGAGACGCGACAGGACTTGCTGCAGGGCATCGGAGTCGAGGCGACGCACCCTGAGTAGGTAATACCGCTGGTGTCTCCTGGCGATGCGAGCGAGGGGAGCTCGTAGTCCCATAGGTAGGCATCGTCGAGCCAGCCGCCTAGGAAGCATGCCGGATCTACCGCCGACGACGAGACGGCGACGTACTCGGCCTCCTTCTCCGTAAGCACTGCCTGAATCGTCTTGATGCTCGGCGCGAAACTGTAGCCGAGTCGTTTGTCGGCTGCGGCTTCCACCTTGGCGATGAGCGCGGCAAGGTGATCCGCTGCGCAGCGCCTCGCCGGTCGGTGGTCCACAGCAGCACCCATTCGCGACTCTGGAGAGAAATCGCCCCTTTCCGGCGCTTAGCTGCGTCCGAACACGATGACGGAGTAGCCCACCACCACCGAGGGGCGACGCAATCTGTGTTTCATGCGTGGACGAGTTGGATGTCTCCAACTGCGCGATGATGCCAAGGTCCGGCCGCATCCTCTTCGGCGTCCCCGCAAACCACTTCACTGAGCCTTGGGTATCTTCGGCCGCGTTGGCGACCTCCGCCTCCTAACTGGTCTCGCGGACTGTCGCCGCTCATCGAACACCTGCAACAGCCGTGCGCCTATCCTTGGAAGTCTTGTCTCCCTCTCCGGGTTCTCGGCGTACTGGTTGCGAGCCCATAGCATGAGCCCGTCGTTGCACGCGGCTCCGTTCGCCGTCGCGCTGGTGACCAACACGTTGAGCGATGGCTTCGCGGCGAACAGGAGCGACACATCGTCCATGGCTCGTTGCACCTGCGAGATGCTGAATCCGCTCGCCACACCGCCGATCTGGACGCCAAACTCTCGGTCGAAGGGCGCACGAGGATCCCTTCGTTGCGAGCGACGACACCTGCTGGGCGTTCCAGAGGACAGCCCAGTAATCCGAGCTACTGTCAGTTCCTAGGAAGAGGGTACTACGTATCTCACCGTTCGCAGTCCGCAGCGGAAGGGATAGCGCGTCCGGCACACTGTCGGGATCAAGAATGCTTGCCGCCGGGCAGGGCTTGGAGGAGCGCCATGAATCATAGAGCGTTCGCTGCGCAAGCGCGTGCCAACCTAAACCGCACTGGATGCAGCGGGCTTACCATCACCGCGATGGGCTCTGAGAGAGGCTCCATCCGCCTCCTGAGCCAGTTACCAAGAGGATATCGGACCACGAGGCCGTGTCGGGATCATTCTCCAGCCAATGCGCGTAGGAGCTCACATACGGCATCCACGACCTCGGCAAAGTCGTCCTTCACCATCCACTGACCCAATCGGCGCCGCCTCGACAACACCATGTCCATCATCTCCTGAATCCGGCGTGCGATCTCTCGCCGCGCAGCCAGTAACTCCTCGGGAGGCCGCAACTCATCCGGGCGCGGACGAGGATCATGAATGAACTGTCCACGTGACAGGACCGTGCCCGCGGCGTCAAGCCAATTCGGGGCTGCCCACGCTTGCTGGCAGTCCGGAGCGAGAACAAGCGGATAGGAACGACCGATCGCAGGAGCGTTCGTCCAGTAACCATGCCTCGCAGGTCACAGGTGCGCACCTGTCGATCGATCTGAACCTCAAGTGTTCCCCGCGAGGTATCACCTCCGCGGTTCAACCGTATCAGCCTTTCGAATTCGCTGCGACACCCCTCGACCAGTGCATCGTCGCATGCGATGAAGAGCCGCACGATCCACTCGTCTCCCTCCGACGTAGTCACCTGCAGGTCGTAGTGGCATTCCGCAGATGCTACCACCTCCATCCCCCATGGCCCGTCCCCGCCATCGGCCGGTCGCGCGACGGCTGCAACAAGGGGATCAGCTCCAACGACCGTCGAGTCCTCACCAACAGACTCCTCCGCGAGCACGGCATCGCGGCAGACGTGTAGGTCGAGGAAATGCCGCCCCTCACCCTGCAGGAGCAGGCTGCACTCGAAGTCGTATGCGAGGCCTGGCTTCGCCTTCTTGGGAATGGTGAGCTTCGAGGCCGTCCTCGAGAAGACGATGACGCCTGGGCCGAAAGACTCCAGTACGACAACTCGGAGTGAGGCACTTCGGTACCCGTCCGCTGATGCGACGAACCGAACTGGCGTCGTGTGGGTGGTCACTCCATCGTCCGCGACTTCCTCCCCGCCTGAGACGCGAACGTTCCATTCTCGACCCTTGCCGCGTCCCAGCCCCTCGCGAGACACGGTGACGTCGATTGGTCCGGCGTCCGATGGAGGCGGCCGCAACACAAGCCTGACCTCCCGATCGACAATGGTCGGCAATCCGTTGCCGGCCCGTATGAGCGGGTTCGCCACCTCGAGGCTGAGTGATTCGGGCCGTGCAGAGTCCTCCCCGATGAGTTCCGACAAACGCTCGGCGCTCAAGATCCTCCACCATTCAGGAGGTTCCTCGAGCGTTCGCGTCGACGATGGTGCAAAGTGATGCTGCGCCGCCCGCTCGAGCGCGATAGCCACATCCGCACTGAGTCGCAGGTGTGCAATCATCTCATCGATTGCGGTCGACTCCTCATCGCTTGCCCGAGACTTCAACCGGTCGGCACAGGATCCGAAACCGTCCGAAATGATGACATCCACTATCTCCTCGAGGATCCCCAACTGCCTTTCGTGGCCGAGCGAATCGTCGACGCAGTGAGGAACACCGCAAGCAAGGCTCCACTGCGCGGTGAGGGGCAGCGCTAGGTTCCCTACTTCATGTGCCCTACTCAACACTGCCCATGCAGATGGGCGCGATGGATCGTGCCGGTCCGCCTCGCTTGCAGCGTGTACTGCGCGCTCCACCAGAACGCGCGCCGATCGTTCCTCGGCCTCTCCTCGCCAGTGGTGACGACGGATAGAGCCATCGATGAGCCTCGCGACAAAGCGGTCGTGCATCCACTCACTGATCGATGCTGCGCCGCTATTGTTCTCCGATCGAATCCCGAACTCGTCAGTTGCGCCCGTGACCGACTTGGCATCATGGGCCCCGGGGGTCGCCAAGGCAATCCATCGCTTGCACTGCGGCGTATTGCGAAGTGCTAGCACGTATTCCTTGCTGCACACGCCGGAGCTCCCCACATCTGGGTTACGTTGCCCGGCGCCGAGGAAGTCGACGGGAAGGAGCACGGGGCACACGACACGCTGTCCGTTGCCCAGCACGCAGTCGATTCCCCCATCCTCAGTCAATCTCTCAAACACCTCTCGGAGGTACTCGATTGGTGGACCGTGGAAGACGCGGCGAAGCTCCGCATCCTCATCGGGCAACGAGAAGGCCAGCGATCGCACCTGCTCCTCGATCGCCTGCACAAGTTCCGCAACTATTCGGCTCATGGGTCTCTATGATGA
>JAXLWN010000319.1:0-5905 GCA_046328475.1 Chloroflexia bacterium
ATCCTACATCGTATGAAAGTCCCTTTGCGCATCGGGGCCGTCGCTGAGGCGGCGGGCGTGGGCGTGCAGACGCTCCGGTACTACGAGCGGCGCGGCCTGTTGAGCGCTCGCCACCGCACGGCAGGCGGCTACCGTGAATACGCTCCGGACACGGTCCGTCGCGTCGTGTTCATTCGCCGCGCGCAGGCGATGGGATTCACGCTCGATGAGATTCGCGCGCTCCTCGCGCTTCGTGTGCGGGAGCCGCGACGTTGCGAGCCGGTGAAGGAGTCCGCCGAGATCGCGCGCGCGCGCGTCCGCGAGCAGCTCGTCGCGCTGCGACGGATGGACAAGGTGCTCGCACGGCTCATTCGTGCGTGCGACGCGCGAGCGGTCACGGAGGAGTGCCCCATCCTGGCGGCGCTCGAACCTGAGGAGAGGAGTTAGCGATGCAGATCGATTTGGTGTACTTCGAGGGATGCCCGCACGTTGTATCGGCGCGTCAACGCATTGCGGACGCGCTGGGGAGTCTCGGATTGTCTGCTGAATGGAGCGAGTGGGACACAGGCGAGGCCGCGACGCCGACGAATCTACGCGGCTATTCGTCGCCGACCGTACTCGTGAATGGGGTCGATGTCGAGCACAAGGCGGCGACGAGCGGCGCGGGCTGCGCGGTAGGTGGAGGGCCCAGTCTCGAGGTGCTGCGTGCGGCCCTGACTGCGGCGAGCCGATGAAGCCGGGGACACGTGATGGGGCGGGAGTCCTCGGTGCGATCCTCGCGGCGCTGTGCTGCGCGGGAACGCCGTTCATTGTGGGTGGACTGGCCGCACTCGGCCTTGGATTCCTGCGCAAGGACGGCATTCTGTGGCCCGCGATGCTCCTCGCCCTGGCGGTCGCCGTTACAGGCTTCTGGAAGGGCGCGCGGACGCACGGGCGCTGGGGCCCGTTCGTTGTCGGTGGGCTAGGCGCGGTGTCGCTCGCAGCCGGCGTGATTCTCGTGCACGGATTTCCGGCGATGCAGATGATCTACGGGGGTTCCGCTGCGCTCGTCATCGGGGCGGGATGGAACAGTTACGCGCGAAGAAACTGTGCAACCGTGAGCACGCGCGCGTCCGCATAACGCTTGAGTTCAGCTGCGAGGAGTCAAATAGAGGCGCGGGCGCAGCCCGCGCCAATCAACAGATCCTCGCCAGCTGCAACGATCGTTAGGCGGGGAGCAAGCGAACTCAGAACGGCCTTCGGTCGGAGACGGAAAGCGCGCTCCCCTTCTCATCCGTACTCACCGTTATGTAGACCACGTCGTCGGTCCCTGCCGCACGCACGTCCGCTTGCCGTTGTGACCGTGTGTGAAGTCCTGGAGGGTCACTCGATAGGTGCCTGGGGGCGGTGCACCAGCCGACCGCCGCTGATCTCCGACGGCGTAGCGGCACTCAGGACCTGTGCGTAGTACAGCCGGGGCTGGCAAGGACGACCTTCCAGGTCCACAGTCGCTCCGGACCGATTGAAGACGTAAAGCTGGATGTGAGAGACGCCGCCAGAGGCTACAGACGTGGCTTCGGCGGGGCGCCGGCCAGCGCATCCGACTGCCGTGACCATCAGGGAGCCTGCGATCCATCCCAACGCTCGTTTGCCCATCTTCTCACCCTCCCCAGTTGACTGTCACCGCCTAACGGCCAGGGATCACCTGCGCCGAAATCAATAGAGCGAGCGGAGCCACCCCAGTGGCCGTCTGGTCCAACCGTGTTGGAGGCGGCGCCAACTGCCGAACCCGCGCCGGCGGGCGTCGCTTGGACCAGCGAGCAAGGCGCCACTGCCAGCGCGATGGGCTGGGCGAGCGCGCGTAGCGGGCGCGTATCGTCGCGACGATGTCGCAAGGCTGTCGGCTTCGCCGTCGGCCGATCGACGCTGCCCGAACCCATCCTCGATACACTCCCCTCGCCGAACGTGCGCATCGTGGTCCTTGCGGATTGCTGTCCGGTAGCTGGCGCCGACCGATGCCAACCCAAGGTTGAGCTGCAGGCCGGATGAAATCAGGCCCCTAGCGAGCCACCTCGGCCGACTGCTCCAACGCTGTTGACGCGGACGCCTGGAACCCCGAGGTGTGCTGGCTATCGCTGGGCGTCGCGGGCCGATCGCGACGCGGCAATGGCTCGAGCGCCATCGGGCGTTGTGGGCCGCAGGGAAGCGCGTCACGGCTGCAACGGCGCTTGGTGGCGTCGCGAACCGTCGTCGCCAAGCCCGCCTCGACGCCGGCTTTGGGGACAAACCAGACCTTCGCCGACTCACTCGATGGTGCAGTGGCCGGCGTCGCTGTCGCCCGGAGGTGGCGCCGCACCGACCAGCATCAAGAGCTGCGGCCGGGAACAAGAGAAGCGAGCTCCCGGCCGCCAGCTGTTGGACGGCGGGGTCTGCTGAACCTCCACCGCGCCGGGGGCATCGGGCCGCGTGGGAGACGCGGATGGCGCTCGCACCCCTGGGCGGGAATCTCGCGCGCCAGTCGCACGGGCGTCGCGCACGGTCAACGCGCCGGTCGCCAACTGGCCCGCGCCGGTACCGCGTCGACGACTGCTCCCCACCATCTCATCAGCCTGCCGACTCATCCCGGTGCGCGACGGCATGTGGTAGGTGGCGCGACCAACGGCCAAGGTTGAGCTGCGGCCGCATGAAATCAAGCGAGCGAAGGAACCACCGGCCGTGCTCCAACCGCTGTTGGACGGCGGACGCCGCCGAACCCCACCGCGCCGGCTCGCCCCCGGGCGTCGCGTGGCGCCGATCGCAACGCGGGCGCTGGCGCTCGCGCGCCCGGGCCCTTGGGCGCGGGAAGCTCGCGCGTCATTCCTGCAGCGGCGCCCGGTGGCGTCGCGCACCGGTCGTCGCGCCGGTCGCAAGACTGGCCCGCCCGCCTCGCACGCCGGCACTCGCGTGATGACGCTGCCCCACCCATCCTCATCACTCCTCCTCGCCGACTCACCAGTCCTGGGGCGCGCCGTGGTCCTTGCGATTCGCTGTCGCCCGGTAGGTGGCGCCGACCGACCTAACGGCCAAGGTTGAGCTGCGGCCGGATGAAATCAAGCGAGCGAAGCGAGCCACCCCCACCGGCCGACCGCTCCAACCGCTGTTGGACGGCGGATTGCCGCTGCCGCGTGTCCACCGCGCCGGCTCGGGCTCCCGGGCGCCGCGTGGCGCCGATCGCGACGCGGACGCTGGCGCTCGCACGCCCGGGCCTTTGGGCGCGGGAATCTCGCGCGTCTCTGCCGCATCGGCGCCTGGTGGCGTCGCGCGCCGGTCGTCGTGCCGGTCGCCAGACTGGCCCGCCCGCCTCGCACGTCGGCACCTGCGTGAAGGCCCCCTCCCAACCCCTCATCATCACCCCTCCTCGCCGACTCACTCCGCCTAGGGTGCGCCGTGGTGTTCGCGACTCGCTGCCGCCCGGTAGGTGGCGCCGACAGACCAACGCCATTGTTGAGCTGCGGCCGAAGGAAATAGAGCGCGCGGAGCGCGCGTTCAACAGATCGGCCGTCTGCTCCAACTTGTGTTATACCGCTGCACGTGCGTCGTGCATCGCCGTGCTTGTCTCCGCACGCTTCCGGCGCGCGAGAGCTTCGTAACGTGAGAGAGCGACCTTGCGCGCTCGCCAAAAATCGGCCGAGTCGTGGAGTTGGTTCGCGAGCGCGTTAAGCCGGTCGTGTGTGGCGACGAACCAGGCCACAAGGAGGAAGCAGGCGCCCAGCAGGAGCGCGAAGAGTACGGGGGCAAGACCTGGCATGAGTTCGCGAAGCCAAGCACCGAGTCCGAGCATCATCACGAGCAGTGCGAGCAGGACGGTTGCACGCAGGCCGACGTCGACAAGTGTGGCGCGGAACGCTGAGCGACGCGCGATCCGAAGTTCGGCGTAGCAGGCAGCTTGAATGCGAAGAAGCTCTGCGCTGTCAGCGGCGAAGATCTCGACGTCTAGCATCGCCAGTCGCTCATCGGAAATCATTGCCGTCACAGAGTCGTCGTTCATCGTCTCAGCGTGTCGCCCGAGAGGGCGGTATAACGGCCAAGGTTGAGCTGCGGCCGGATGAAATCAAGCGAGCGAAGCGAGCGACCCCCACCGGCCGACTGCTCCAACCGCTGTTGGACGGCGGGACGCCACTGCCGAACCCCCACCGCGCCGGCTCGGGCCCCCGGGCGTCGCGTGGCGCCGATCGCGACGCGGGCGCGGCCGCTCGCGCGCCCGGGCCCTTGGGCGCGGGAAGCTCGCGCGTCATTCCTGCAGCGGTGCCAGGTGGCGTCGCGCACCGGTCGACGCGCCGGTCGCCAGACTGGCCCGCCCGCCTCGCCCGTCGGCACCCGCGTGAACGCCCCCTCCCAACCCATCATCATCACGCCTCCTCGCCGACTCACTCGACCTCGGGTGCGCCGTGGTCGTCGCGTGTCGCTGTCGCCCGGTAGGTAGCGCCGACCGACCAACGCGCCTTCACCAGTCCGCCCAATCCGATCTTGGCTGGGCGGCGGCTGTCAACTTCGGCGCTTCTCTATAGGATAACGCCGCCCTCCGACAGCATTCAAAGTGTCGCAGCAACGACACACATCGCCAGTTGCACCACTCGGCGATGGATCGACGAGCGCATTCTCCCTGCCCGTCCCACAGGATAACGCCCCCCCGCCCGCGATCCGCGCCCAAGGGATCTGCATCCCTACCGGCCACCCCTCTCCAGGCGCGTCCTCCATCATCCCCCCTCCTACGCCGCGTGCGTTACTTCCCTGCCATCCTCACGGCGCTCGGCTGGTGCTGCCCCCAACACGCGCGCAGCTGGCGCCACGATCGCGGTGACATTCGGCCCACCCGCCAGCGTCTCGCTGCCTATCGCAGTACCTCCGCCGGGGCGCCCGTGCAGACCCCGCGATCTGCTGATCCGTTTCGCCGACGCCAAGCCGCTGAGCGCTCCGTCGCGCCTGAGCGGGACGACGAGGGTGTCGATGACACGCCGCAGCTGCACCAGACGAAGCAGGTTCGCGCCCAACTCCTGCGCGAGGACCGAGACTTTGCCAATCCCGATCTTCGCCCGGCGCGCGCGCGTGTCCTACCGTTTCCCCTCCTCGGCTATCGGCTAGAGGAAGTCGCGCACACGCCGCCCAACTGCTCGCGTACGGCGCTCGACTGCCCGCGTACGGCGCTCGACTGCCCGCGCACGGCGCTCGACTGCTCGCGAACGGCGCTCGACCGCTCGCGCACGGCGCTACACTGCTTTCTGCGCATCCATACATATCATCTTCTCGCGCTCGACTGCTCACGGCACGCGCACGACAGCGATTGTCACGTGCCTACAGGTTAGCTGCATGAGCACGACTGTCTCGTTCGGGCGCTCGACTGCGATTTGCGCGTGCCCCCCAGTCTTCTTCGCGGGCAACTCTGCGAACTTCGCGCGCTTCCCAGTCAACTTCGCGGACAACTCAACGATTTTCGCGCGCCTCCTGGTCAACGTCGCGACCAACTCGGTGTGCGTCGCGAGCCTCAGGGTCATTTTCGCGGGCAACTCCGCGATTATCGCGCGCCTCCCGTTCATCTTCGCGGGCAACTCAACGATCTTCGCGCGCCTCCCAGGCATCTTCGCGGGCAACTCTGTGAACTTTGCGCGCCTCCCGGTCAACTTCGCGACCAACTCAGCGAGCTTCGCGCGCCACCCGGTCATTTTCGCGGGCAACTCTGCGAACTTCGCGCGCCTCCCAGCCATCTTCGCGGGCAACCCTGCCTTTTTTGCGCGCACGCCGTCAGCCGAGATCGTCCCACACCCCGCACCGCCTGCCCATCCCCGCCGAGGGGGCGCCGCAGCAGCGGCGCCCCGTCTCACACTGCTCCCCACTCGCCGCCCCCACCCTACGGCAACCCAAACACGATCACCGCATTGTTCGCCATGATCGCCACCCGCTGCTTCCCATC
>JAXLWN010000032.1:0-75533 GCA_046328475.1 Chloroflexia bacterium
ACCGGGGCGAATGCCCCGACCGGGCTCGCCGTGCTGCTGCTCGTCTTGTCGCTCGCGGTGCTCGGCGGCCTGCTGCTGCTCTGCATCGCCACCCTGCTCCGGCAGCGCCGCGCCCTGGCGATCGTCCCGGCCACGGAATCGCTCCCGCCCGGCGGCCCGGGAACACCGGCGCTACCACCGGTGCCCAGCCCCTTCGCCCCCGCCCCGCCGCCACCATTCGGCGGACCACTCCCAGGGCGAACCGAACCCCTCCGCGCGGGGAGCGAATGACGACGAAGTAACGAGTGATGAGTAACGAGTAATGAGGAGAGAAGAACCCCACTCAGCACTCAGCACTGACGACTGACGACTGACGACTGACGACTGACCAAGGTGAGCGATGCTACAACGACTCAAACTTCAGGAAGGCTGGATGACGTTCCTGCTGCTGGCGGGGACCATCCTGATCGTCTCCGGCGCGATCCAGCAGGCCGACTGGGCCGACGATCTGGCGGTGCTGACGCCGGTCACGATCGGCGCGCTGCTCCTCGGCCTGGGGCTCGCGAAGTGGCGGCGGCTGCCGTGGTTCCTGGCCCACCCGCTCGCCGCGCTCATCGGGGGCTGGTTCATCGTGAACCGGCTGGAGCCGGTGCTACCGCTGGCGGCCGACCAGCATAACTGGACCACCGCCTTCAACTTCCTGATCGAGCGCGCCCGCGTCTGGTATTCCTCGACCGGGACCGACCAGTATGCGGACGACTTCTACCTCTTCCTCTTCGGCGTCGCGGCGCTGATGTTCCTCGTCGCCTACGCCAGCACCTGGATGGTCTTCCGCTCGCGCTGGATCTGGCCCGCGCTGCTCCTCCCGGCGGTCGTGCTGCTGGTCAACCTCGGCTACGCCCCGTCCAGTGTCTCCACGGCGCTCGTCTTCTTCGTCGCCGGCGCGGTCCTGCTGATCGCCCGCTTCCACATGGCCGAGCGCGAGGAGGAGTGGCAACGCGGCGGCGTCGCCTACCCCGAAAGCCTCGGCTGGCGAGCGATCTCGATCGGCGTGGTGGTGGTGCTGCTCACCGTCAGCTTCGGCTGGGGCGCACCGTTCGCTGTCAGCGGCAAGCTGCTCGACACCGCCTGGGGGCGCGTGAACGGCCCCTGGCTGAAGATGGAAGGCTTCTTCAACGACCGCTTCGGGTCGCTGCGCGGCCCCGGCGCGCGGGGGGCCGGGAACTTCGCCGCCTTCGGCGACCGGTTCCGCCTCGGCGGCCCGCTGAAGCTGAGCCAGAACCCGGTGCTGGTCCTCCAGGCCGACCGCCCCTACTACCTGAAGGCGCGCACCTACGACACCTTCGACGGCCACCAGTGGAACAGCAACGTCGATTCCACCTTCGTCAGCAACAACGACGGGCGCAACTACGTCCCGCAGATCGAGCTGGCCAAGGACCAGGATCTGACGGTGCCGCCGCTGACGGCGGCCGAGCGCCGCGACCTGACCATCCGCATGCTCCGGCCGGGGGCCGGGCCGCTGATGATCGCCGATCAGTTCGTGAACGCGAACCAGGATAGCCTCGTCGTCCTCTCCTGGAAGCAGTATCGCAACGAGTCGATCGCCCTCGACGGCCTCGACATCGAATCGCTGCCGCCCGACCTGCGCCAGATCGCCACGCTGCTGACCACCGCCACCGGCCCGCTGCGGAACACCGACGACCAGGGCAACCTGCTCCCGGTGCGCGTCACCCCCACCGCCACGCCGACCACCGGGCCGCGCACGCCGACCGCCACGGTCGGCACGACCACCCCGGTGCCGACCGCGACCCCCTACTACCCGACGCCCGCGACCTGGGAGAAGCCGATCGAGGACGAGCGCGCGGCGCTGCGGAACCGGCTGATCAGCGTCCGCCCGGTCGTGCGCAACGGCGTCGCGGTGCGGATGATCGTGGATGGCCAGTTGCCGAACTACGGCGATGTCGAGGCGGTGCTGCCCAAGGGCTCGGTCGATCGCGGCTCCACCTATCACCTGACCGCGCTCTCCTCGACCGCGCTCGCGCCGGAGCTGCGCGACGCGGGCGGCAACTACCCCGACTGGGTCGTCAAGCGCTACCTGCAACTCCCCGGCTCCACGACTGATCGCACGCGGCAACTGGCGAAGGAACTGGAGAACGGCCTGGTCCCCTACGACGCGGCCATGTCGATCCAGAACTGGCTGCGCGAGAACATCAAGTACAACGAAGCCATCCCCTACCCGCCCGACGACCGCGACGTGGTGGACTACCTGCTCTTCGATTCGCGGCAGGGCTATTGCGAGTATTACTCGACCGCGATGGTGGTCATGCTCCGCTCGCTCGGCATCCCGGCGCGCGAGGTGGTCGGCTACTTCAGCGGCGAGTACGACAACGACCAGATCGGCTACCTCTACCGCGAATCGAACGCCCACGCCTGGGTCGAGGTCTACTTCCCGAACTACGGCTGGATCGCCTTCGAGCCAACCAGCCCGCGCCCGGCCTTCGAGCGCGAGCCCGCGCCGCCGCCCAGCGGCGATCCGAACGCCGGGGCGACCGTCGGCGGCGGGGCCACCGGCACCGGCGGCCCGGACGATCTCCTGCCGGAAGACCCGCCGCTCTTCCCCGGTGGCGCGGGCGGGTCCGGGACACTGGCGCAGCAGCCGAATCGCGTCGTGGAAGTGGCGCGCATCGCCTTCCCGATCGCCGCGCTGCTGATCGCGATCCTCGCCTTCCTCTGGCTCTCCGGCTTCCGGGGCCTCTCGCCCAGCGGCCAGTTCTACGCGCGCATGACCCGCTCGGGCCGCCTGGCCGGGGTGCGCCCGCCGCCCGGCACCACGCCCTACGAATGGGCGCGGGCGGTCGGCGATCGGGTGCCCAAAGCGCGCCGCTCGCTCGACCAGATCACCGATCTCTACGTGCGCGAGCAATACGCGCGCGAGGAGCCCTCGATCCAGGACTTGCGCCTCGTGCGCCGCGCCTGGCTCTCCTTCCGGGGCGCCCTCCTCCGCTCCTTCTTCTCCTTCCGCCGCCACCAGCCCGCCGAGGAGGGCGGCGACTGAACAGAAGTCGGAAGTCGGAAGTGCGAAGTCGGAAATAGCGAGATACGGTAGGATGAGCCCCGCGCCCGAGATGGGCGCGGGGCTCATCGTTACGCGGAATGCAGAATGCGGAGTGCGCGGTAGGAACGCAGTACGAAGTGACGGGCGGATCCCTCTATCCGACTATCCGACTATCCGACTATCCGACCCAGTTCGCACTCCGCACTCGACTCAAAGGAGGGACATCGTGAGCGGTCGAGTGATCGTCGTTGGGTCGATCAATACGGATCTGGTGGTGCGCGCGAAGACGCTGCCGCGCCCCGGCGAGACGATCATCGGGGAAGGCTTCGCCATCGCCGGGGGCGGCAAGGGGGCCAACGCGGCGGTCGCGGCGGCGCGCATGGGCGCGCGGGTGACGATGATCGCCCGCGTCGGCGACGACGACTTCGGGCGGGCGCGACTGGCCGATCTCGCCGCCGACGGGATCGACGTGGCCGGGGTGCGCCAGCTCGCCAACACCGCCAGCGGCGTGGCGCTGATCACCGTGGACGCGCACGGCGAGAACACGATCGTCGTGGCCTCCGGCGCGAACATGCTGCTCAGCCTGGATGCCCTCGACAGCCTCGCGTTCGGCCCCGACGACGTGCTGATGACCCAGATCGAAGTGCCGTTCGCCACCACCGAGGCCGCGCTGCGCCTCGCGCGCGACGCAGGCGCGACCACCGTGCTGAACACCGCCCCCTACAACCCCGACTGCGCCGCGATGCTGCCACTCGTTGACGTGCTCATCGCCAACGAGATCGAAGCCGCCGACCTGATCGGCTGGTCAGCCGTCACCGCAGAGAACGCCGCCGAAGCGATCGGCACCATCCTCGGACGCGGCCCGCGCGCCGTCGCCCTCACCCTCGGCGCGCACGGCGCGGTCGTCGGTCGCGCCGGAGAGAGCCACCACCTCCCCGCCCCCCAGGTCACCGTCATCGACACCACCGCCGCCGGCGACGCCTTCTGCGGCGCGCTCGCCTCCGGCCTCGCCGCAGGCGACGACCTCTTCGCCGCCGCCGCCCGCGCCGTCATCGCCGGCAGCCTCGCCGTCACCAAGCCCGGCGCACAGCCCTCGCTGCCTCGCCGGGAGGAGGTAGATGCATTCGTAGAGCGTGGCGCGTGAGGTGATCTGCGCATACTCAGCATGATCCGTGCTTCTCAACCGCGACCCGCGCGACAATCACCGGCGAAGGGTAACGCAAGCTGGGCCGCGAACTGACATAGATACCGTAGCAAGGCGGTAGGTGCTCACCTTTGTAAAACTGTCGCACCTGCTCCACGCTGTCGGTCGTCTCGAACACGCTCACTTGTTCGTGGTATATCTCGTAGTCGAGCAGACTCGTTCGATCGTAGCCGTCGATCGTCCTGGGATACGCAGGCACACCCGTTCCCACGCGCAGCAACTCCAACGGCGGCCAGAAGAACCAGAGCGCCGCGAGGAAAAGGATCGCCGCGAGGGGCACAATCCCGAAGAGGAGAACCGCTGGGCCTTTCCAGCGTCCTGCTCCGCGTATCCGTCTCACCACGTACCTCTTTGTCGCAGATCGGTGTGCCAACATGGATCGCCCGCCAACATACACCGTGGCGGAGCCGTCGCTCTGCCCCAAGCTGCGGCGACTCCCGCATCCTGCCGTCAGCATCTTTGGTGACGCTCAGCGACGAACAGTCAGCCCCGATCCCGTGAAGAAAGTTCCTCGCGACGCTGGCGAGAGAGTCGCCACAGGAGTGACGGCAGGGCATACCCGAGTCCGACCAAGATTACCAGCACCATGGCTACCAAAGTGACGCGCCCTACAACATCGGCGAGCGGCCGGAAACCGAACAGGCGCAAAGCCTCCTCCGCAATGATCAGGTAGAACGGGAGAGAGGCACCCTTGACAAGCCAGCGTTGCCAGGGCTTGGGAGGCTGTGGCAACGCTGTTCGTTCCTGGTCCATCTATCCTCCAGACTACGTGCCCAGCGTATCGCAGTGCAGACCTACGGAGCCAATGCCGTGCGTCGGTAAAGTTCAATGCCCTGGCTATCGTAGACGACCAGGGCATCATAGCCAATAGTCCAACCACCATTCCAATCGCTGTCGATGATGAGTACGGCGTCCCGCCCCTGGAGGGGCACGCGAACCTCGCGACGACCGGTGAAGCGGATCCCGACGCTGGCCCCGCGCTGGCGGAGCTGCGGATCGTTGATGCCCACGCACATGATCGCCGCGTCAGATGCGAGGGGCGCAACCGAGACCGCCGCTCGCGATGGCGCTTCGGTCAACCGCCCGAGCGTCGTCTGCTGCCCAACGACTGTCACCTGCCCATAGCGCTGCTGCACCAGATAACACCCGACCTCATCGGCGGCGCGGTAGAGGATCATCGTGCGGCGATCGGGCCACCCAGCACGTCCTGCGTTTCGATAGGCCGGGAAAGCTCGGGTCCGTTGCCCGCTTCGCCGCGACGAATTGCTGAACCTGGGCGGCAGACAGTGCGAGGCCATTGGTGCGGTACGTGCGCGCAACTTGCAACGCGAGCGTCATAGCCAGGAAGCCACCCGCAATGGCGACAACGATCCACGTCGCATACCGAGGGTAAGCGCCGATTGAGCACTACTCTACTCACAAAACAACTCCACCATTTCCATCTCGGCCAACAACGATGCGGCGAGTGCTCAACGCTGAGGAGTCGGCGTTGCTGCAAGCGGTGCCTGTGTCAACGGTACGGGGCTGAATAGCCCTGATGGTGGCGGCTGCGCCAATACCAACCGCACCTCCGCCAGCGCTTCATCAAGCGGTCGGCGCGTCGGCCCGTTCGCTTCGACCCAATCCCGACCCTGCGCATCTCGCGTGATGAGCCCCGCCCCCTCCTGGTGACCCAAAGAGAAATAGATCAAGGGCTGAGTACGACCTTTGCCCAGGAAGAAGAGTCGCCGCTCACCTGGCTGCACTCGAACCTGGAAGGATGCTTGCTCGCAGCCCGGCGAGAGGATGCCTCCCGTATAGATTAGCACCAGGGTTTCTATAGGTTCACCGCGCACACGCTGCTCCACTGCGATCAACGAGTAGGTGCGGATCTGCGGCTGACCTTCCGCGCCAACCTCGGCGCGGACCATCTGCTCTACCACCTGGCCGACCACAATCTGATCGGAGACCCAGGCGCGATCGAGCTGACGGATAGGAGGAGGCTATACTCGCGGCTGGCCATCCTTGTGCAATATGGTGGTTTCAGTGAGGGCGTCGGACCAATCGTCGGGAGGCGCCAGGCGACAGCGTCGCGGGCGTAGCGCCGCTGAGGCTCGACGTAGCTGGTGTATTCGACACATCTGGCGTCCCTCTCGCTGGCACAGCAGGGGCTGGCAATCTCGTCGCGGTCATCGCTCCCCGCACACCCAACAGCCCCAAGGCACAGCAGCACCAGGATAGCGACTATCGCCGCACCCCGGCACACCTTCTCGTCGGCGCGTAGACAATCCGATATCCGCATGCGGGCAAATGATGATCTGGCGTCATCCGCGACAATGCATTTCACAGCTACATAGAAAAATGCCGCAACTTCAAGAAAGTTCCCCCCAACCTTCATCCAACGTGGCATGTTTTCCCCCTCGCGACGGGTTCGGATAGACAGCGGCATTTCACCGCAAGGCTGCACGGCCCCCGCGCCGCACAGCCCAGGCCGCGCCCCACCCCATCGCAGGCCCCATCATGACCACCCACGCCCCCGCCACCCGTCAAGTCCCCCATGTACGGGGGATTTAGGGGGCAACCCACCACCAACCGCCCCTTTCACACCCACCAACGCCAAAATCCCGCACCGCCGCGCGGGGTTGCCACGCCCCACCCGCGCCCGGAGAAGGAGAAGGAGAAGGTTAAAGCAGAAAATCAAACCTACTTTTCGCCGCGTAAGTCTCGCCATCCGCTTACGTAAGCGAATTACACCCCACGCCACCACGCCCTCCTCACGCCCCCACGCTGTCACGCCCCGCGCGGGTGCGGCGCAACCAGCAGTGCCTCGTCGCGCGTGGCGAGCAGAAGCCACCTTGCCCGGCATACTTGGCGACCCGTTCGACCAGCCGATCAGGTAGCCGTCGCCGGGGGCGAGATCGCGGCACCGTCGAGCAGGCGGCGACCCACAGGTCGGTCATCGTGGCGATGGCCTGCCCGGCCGCGAAGCGGTCGCCGGGGGCGAGCGCGGGGCGAGGATCCCCGCGACCCGGACGCGCGCCGTGTCGTCCCGCTTCGTCGGGAAGCCGGGGACCACCACCGGGCAGGCGGTGATCGGCTCGGACTTGCCGGGCAGCATCTCGGCCCATCGCAGCGCGTTGATCACCCCCGCGACGCCCGCCTCGACCGCCGCCGGATCGACCGCGCCGGTCATCCCCAGTTCGACCGTCAGCGCCGGGATGCCGAGGACGTTGACCGATGAGCCACTGACCGAGCGGTGCAGCACCTGGGTCCGCATACTTCTCCGCCGCCGCCTCGCGCACAATCGAGACGCCAAAAGCCTCGGCGAGGCCGGTTAGCCGGTCGCCCAGCTTCTCCGCGCGCAGGCGATCCGCCTCGCCGCGATAGAGCACGCGGTCCACGATGGTGAAGGGGATGGTGCGGATCGCGGCGTTGTGAAGTCGATGCCGAGGTCGCCGCGCTGCGCGATCAGCCGAAGACCCGCTCGATGATCTGCTCGTAGGGGCTGGGTGGCGCGTCCCCCGGCTCGCGCTGTGGCCGTCGCGTCGGCCAGAGGCGATTCGGATCAGTGTGGCTATAGTAGGGCACCCGCTCCATCGTCCGCAGCCCGGCCGGATTGAGCGACGGCACGGCGACGATCGTGCCGCGCAGCTGCGCCGCCAGCTCGGCGGTAATCACGCGATGGATCACCGCCAGCCCGGTCAGCTCCGCGCCGTGGATGTTGGCCGTCAGCCAGAGCACCGGCCCCGCCGCGTCGCGCCCCTGCGCGATGATGACCGGCAAGCACTCCCGCCCGCCGGTCGGCAGATCGAGCACCGGCAGCTCGCCATAGACAATCTCGCCCGGCCGCGCCGTGGCGGTACCAATCGTGAGGGCCACGCTCTTCTCCTCGCTCGGCGGATGTTTCACCGGCCCGTACTATACCCTATGCGCAGGACCGGACGAAGGAGGTGCGCGACACGACCTCGGCGTCGTCGCCTTCCAGGACGCCCTCTGGGTCGTCGCGGGCGACCCGAAGCCGGGCCTCACGGTGAGCAATGCGGTCGAGGTATGGAAGCCGTAGCGAGTCGGGCGGTCGGATAGTCGGATAGTCGGATAGTCGGGGAGTTTAAGGTTCAAAGTTCGAGCGCCACCGCCCCAACGTTGAACTCCTCCTCGTCACTCGTTACTCGTTACTCGTCCCTCGTCCCCGTCCGCTCGCGGGGCCAGACCCAGGCATTGCTCATCGCGCGCCAGCCGGTGTGTCGGTAGAACTCCATCGCGGTCGGCGCGGCGTGCAGCAGGTAGATGATCTCCGGGTCGGCCGAGGTCACCCGGCGCAGCAATTCCCGCCCGATGCCGTGCCCCTGGTAGTCCGGGTGGACCGCCAGGTCGGCGATGTAGGCCAGGAAGCCGCCGTCGTTCCAGACGCGCACGATCCCGACGAGCCGCTCGCCATCCCACGCCGTCAGCACCTGATTCGCCGCGTCGTACATCCGCGCGATCCGCTCCGGCTGATCGAGCGGCCGGTTCAGCGCCGCCGCGCGATACAGGTCGATGATCGTCGCGGTGTCCGGCTGCACATCGTTGCGGTAGGTAATTTCGTTCTGCATCCCTGCCATCCTGCATCAAGGTTCTCATCCATTACCCATGAGCATAGCGGCCGAATAGCTCCACCGGAAGAGCCATTCAGCCGCGAGCGCACAGTGCCATTTTGGTAGCGAAGACTGGGCGGAGATGGCGACGACGGGGCAGAAGGAATCGCCCGCTCACCCGCTCGCCCCTTCTCCTGTTCTCCTGCTCTCCTGCTCTCCCGTTCGTCGTCAGTCGTCGGACGACGGTGCCGGGGGATAGGCGGTAAGGCGGCCGGGGACGCGTCGCTGGGGCGACGGGGCGTCGCCACCCGTAGAGGGCGGAGTGGGATCGGCCCGGGATTCCTTCTCCGGCCCCTCCAGCGGCAGGCGCACGATGAAGACGCTGCCCTGGCCTGGGCGGCTCTCGGCGGCGATCGTGCCGCCCTGCGCCTCGGTGAGCGCCTTGGCGATGGCGAGGCCGAGGCCGGTGCCGCCGCGCGTGCGGGCGATATCGGCGCGGTAGAAACGCTCGAAGAGGTGGGCGCGGATGTCGGGCGAGATGCCGGGGCCGGTGTCGCGCACGGCGATCGCCGCCTGTCCGCCCTCAATGTTGGCGCTCAGTTCGATTGCCGCGCCCGGCGGCGTGTGCTTCAGCGCGTTGTCGAGCAGGATGAGCGCGATCTGCTTCAGCGCGTCGCGGTTGGCGCGCACCTGCACCCCGGCGTCGGCGGGTGGCACATAGCCAATTGATCGCTCGGGGGCGAGCAGCCGCGCCTGCCGCGCGAGATCGTCGAGCAGCGGCGCGAGCGCGACCGGCACGACCTGCAACTGTCGCCCCGCATCGGCGCGGGCCAGCGTGAGCAGATCATCCACCAGGCGGCTCATCCGCTCCGATTCCTCGGTCATGTCGGCCAGCACTGCCAGCCGGTCCTCGCCGCTGATCGGCGGCTCGCGGCCGAGCAGCGCCAGGTTGCCCCGGATCGTCGTCAGCGGCGTCCGCAACTCGTGCAGGGCGTCGGCCACCGAAGCGGCGCTGCGCCTGCAAGGCCGTCTCGATCTGCTCATACGACGCCTGCAACGCCCCGAGCATCCGTTAAAGGTGCGTCGGCGGCGACCTCATCGGACGGCCTTGTAGTCCGCCGCCGACTGAAGTCGGCTCTCCTCGATTGATCGCGCCGTCGCGGCGATGCGCTCGATCGGTCGCAGCGCGAAGCAGGACAGGACCAGCGATGCGCCGAGGCGAGCACGATCACGATCGCCCCGCCGATCCATGTTGCAGCACCAGCGCGGCGACGCCTCCCTGTAACCGAGGGGCCATGGACCCGCCCCTGATCGGTCGCTTGTTGTAGATCAGCCAGCGGTCCCCAGCGATCGACATCCCGAAGCCATAGCCGTGGGTGTGCAGCACTTCCATCTGCTCGGCGGTGAGCGCAGACGGCGCCGTCCCCTCGTAGGTCGTCATCGCGGTGCGGTCGATGATCTTCCATCCCAGACTGATGGTCTGGATGTAGGTGTTCAGCGGGAGCAACTTCCAGCTCCGGAGAAGTTGGCACCGACCGCATCGAGCGAAATCCTTCCACTCCAGCAGCCGGGACATGTCCGCCATGAACCCATTCTGCAACACCTGCGTCGTCGTGCGATCCACGGTGACGCGCCGAGCGCCTTATGCTGAAGACAATCAGCGTCAGCGCCAGGATCGTCGTGTAGAGCAGCGTCGGGCTTCAAGCGAATGGACATTGTTCCCTTGCGAGGTCAAGAGGTCAGTCGAAGGATCAGTTGGCTGTCCTGAGCAGTTTGCTTGCAGTGGAGCGATGCGCCTCATTGCAAAATTCTGATCTCTGACCTCACTGACCTCTGACCTCTAGTCCCGAATCACATACCCCACACCGCGCACCGTCTGGATGACGCGCGGCTCGCCGCCGGCTTCGGTCTTCTGCCGGAGATAGCCGATGTAGACATCGAGCACGTTGTCATCGCCGAAAAAATCCTCGCCCCAGACCGATTCGAGGATGCGGGCGCGCGGCAGCACCTGCCGCGCGTGGCGCAGCAGGTAGGCCAGCAGATCGAATTCCTTCGGGCTGCAATCGAAGACGCGGTCGCCGCGCCGCGTCTCGCGCGTGGCGGGATCGAGCCGCAGATCGGCATAGGTCAGCGGGCGGTCGCTGGGCGTCACCTCGGCGCGGCGCAGCAGCGCGCGGATGCGCGCCAGCAGCTCCGCCGGGGCGAACGGCTTGACAAGATAGTCGTCCGCGCCGATGTCGAGCCCTTCCACGCGATCCTCGACGGTGTCGCGCGCCGTGAGCATCAGGATCGGGGTGCGATCGGCCGCCCGGATGCGCCGCGCGACCTCGATCCCATCGATGCCGGGCATCATCCAGTCGAGCACGATCAGGTCGGGGCGATGGTCGCGCGCCTTCCCCAGCGCCTCCGCACCATCGGTCGCGGTCAGCACCTCGTACCCCTCGTACGCAAGGGTGCGGCGGAGCATGTCGGTGATCTTGCGATCGTCGTCGGCGACCAGCACCGTCGCCACCGCGCGCCTCCCCCCACTGGACACAGAATCCCCCTGAATCGCTTAACGTGCCCGCCCCGCAATCGGTACCAGTCTGCTTATGGTCAATCATACAACGCCACCACGGCCCGCGCCCGCTCGCGCAGTGTCGCAATCAACTCCGCTGGCGCTTCCACGCGCACGCTCGCGCCCATCGGCAGCAGGCGGGTGGCGTAGTAGGCGACCTCCGTGGCCGGGATCGCCGCCGCGATGACCCCGCCGCCCGCGTCGTCGGGCACCAACGGCGCATCTAGGAAGCCGAAGTCGAAGCGCCGCCGCGCCTCGGGCGAGACGACGAGGCGCAAATTGAGCGTCTCGGTCGGCCCCGACCAGCGGGTCCGCAACCACTCGCGCAGGGTCGGCACGGCGGGCGGCGCGTGCCCCGCGACGGCCTCGGCCGACGCCATCCGGTCGGCGCGCAGGGCGAGCAGGTCGCCCCGCTGATAGTCGTAGCAAGCGCAATACCAGAATCCGGCGGAGGCGTAGAGGCCGAAGGGATAGATGATCCGCTCCGAGTGCCCCGAGCGCGACACGTAGGCGATGCGCAGGTGCGATCCGTCGCGCGCCGCCGCCAGCAGCAGCGGCAGGAGCGGCGCGTCGTAGCGCGGCGAGGACTCGGTCGGCAGCACCGCGACGACCTCGCGCAGGCGGTCAAGTTCGGCGATCACCGTCGGCGGGAGCGCCGCGCGCACCTTGGTGATCGCCGAGAGGCTCCCCTCGGCAAACGGCGACTGCGGGTAGGCGAGCAGCGCCTCATACGAGAGGATCAGCGCGACTGCCTCCTCGGTCGCCAGTTCGAGCGGCAGGTGGCGTCGCCCCGGCAGCAGACCATAGCCGCCGCCCGGTCCCGGCGTCGCCACCAGCGGCACGCCAAGCTCCGAGAGTTCGTGCAAGTCGCGCAGCATCGTGCGCCGCGACACGCCAAAGCGCGCCGCCAGCTCCGCCACGGTGAAGCGCGGCTGCGCCTGGAGCGCGATCAGCAGTTCGAGCAAGCGTCCGGTGCGTGACATGTCGCATTTAGTAACGAGTAACGAGTAACGAGTAACGAGGGTCTGTGCGAAGTATGGCACAGGATCGTGTCAGGAGTTGGCACCAATTGGAGGTAGGATGGGGGCGTGGGCCAATTCTCGTTACTCGTTACTGGAGGCACAATGGCAACAGCGACAGCGATGGACCGGGCGCGGCAGTTCTTCGCAGGCTGGGAGCGCGAGTTGGACCGCGCCCTCTTCGCGTATCACTTCGATGGGGGATCGCGCGATGCGCTGCTGGCGGCGCTGGGACAGTATCAGAATGAGGATGGGGGCTTTGGACATGGGTTGGAGCCGGATATCACCGCACCCGACAGCAATCCCTTTGCGACGGAGTTGGCGCTGCTGATCTGCCTGCAAGCGGACGTGCCGCGCGACTACCCGCTGCTGTCGCGCGCCGTGGCCCACCTGGAGGCGACGCAGGGCGACGATGGCGGGTGGCACTTCGATCAGGTGTGCTGGAGCACGAGATCGCGCCCTGGTTCGCCGGGTGGGAAGTGGCCGAACCTCAATCCGGCCTGCACGCTCGCCGGGTGTTGCGCGAACTCGGTCTGGGATCGGCGCGGTTGCGCGAGGGGGTCGCCTCTCTCTTCGCGCGGCTGGCTCGCCCGGAGGATCTGCTCAGCGACCAGTATTACGCCGTGCGCCCCTACGCCTACTACTTCCTGCCCGAGTCCGACCACCCGCAAGCCGAACTCTATCGCGCCGGGATCCTCTGGTGGCTGATCCGGCAGCATCAGGCGGGCACGCTAGATGACGCCGGGCACTTCTTCGACTACGTTCGTCGCCCCGACACCTACACCGGGCGCAATTTGCCCCCCGCAATCATCGCCGCCCAGCTCGACCGCCTCGCCGGGGAGCAAGCCGAGGACGGCGGCTGGCCGTCGCCATACGCCACCCACTGGCGCGGCTGGGGCACGGTGCAAAATCTGCTGACGCTGCGGGCGTTCGGGCAGGTGTGAGGGTGAGGAGAGAAGAGAGAGGAGAGAATCCGCCCTCATCCCCCGCCCTTGCCGCCGCGCGACGGGATTGGGTAGCCTTGCCGCATTGGCCACGATCACATTCGCGAGGGAGCCACATGATCGAAACACCTCGACTCACCCTCATCCCCTGCGACCTGACTCACATGCAGGCGTTCACCCAAGGGCGAGACAGTCTCGCACGGCTGGTGAATGCGGAGGTGCCAGAGAGCTTTCCGGTCTTCCCAGAAGGCATCACCTACTGGGAAGCGCGGTTGCGCGAGGATATGTCGCTCTTTGGTTGGATTAACTGGTTCATCATGGAGCGTTCCGGGCGGGTGCTGGTCGGCGATGGCGGGTTTAAGGGTCCGCCGGACGCGGGCGGGGTCGTCGAGATCGGCTACGCCATCATCCCCGAGGTCCGGCGCAAGGGCTATGCGACCGAGGCGGCGCGCGGGCTGACCGCCTGGGCGTTCGGCCACCCGCAGGTCACGGCGGTGGCGGCCGAGACGCTTCTCGATGGCTTCGACTCGATGGGCGTCCTCACCAAGGTCGGGATGCGCCAGGTCGGCACCACGCACGACCCGGACGAGGGCGAAGTGCTGCGCTGGCTGGTGCGGCGCGAGGGGTTTCGCTCGTAACATTGGGGCAACAGCGGCTTGACACCAGCGATGGGCAGACACCAGGCAGGGCGGCCGAATCGGCCGCCCCGCTCGTGCTGAGGTTTTCGGAAGGGCGCTGACCGCTGTTGGCGTCAGTCGCCCGCTGGTAGGCATGCCACACGGCTGGGCTTAACTGCCCCGCTGCGCCGTGGCGTCGCTGCCGGTGTTAATATGCTTGCTCAAGCCCGGATTCGGGTGCGCTTCTTCTTCGGGCAGGGCTCCCGCGCCCGCCTGGGGCTGGGGCTCCACCAGATCGTCCACCGGCGCGTCTTCAAACTGGCGCGATACCTCCGGCATCAGATTGCCCTCTTGTTGCGGGCGGTGTTCGGGCTTGGGTTGCGTCTTGGCGACCGGTCCGGGCATGATCTCCTCCTGCTGTTGCGGCGCTCGGCGCTGGCTTCGTCTGCCGCTCGTCGGTCCGACTCGCCGTGGTGGCTGCTACGCTGGCAGCGCGAGTCGCTGCGCGATCCTGCATGCAAGGGCTGTGCCAGTCTGCCCGTTGCACCACACCAACGTTGTTGCCCACCCGGCACGGCCTGGCTGGAACCTTCTGCCTGTCGCGTGCATTAATCCCACCAGGCAGACCGCGAGAATATCCAGCGCAATGTTGCGTCCATAGAAGAACCAGGGAGAGAGTGATGACCCGGAGATTCCCCCGCCGCGCGTTGCACATGTTGGCTGCTCTCGCGCTTGCACTCGGGTTGCTGCTCGAAACGCAGGCGGTGAGCGAGGCCAGCGGGGAGTGTTTCGACGCCACGGGCAAGTGCCTGCGCGGGCGCTTTCTCGATTATTGGCGGGACCACGGCGGCCTGGCGATCAACGGCTACCCGCTGACCGACGAGCGCGGCGAGCGGCTGGAGGATGGCAAGTTCTACCGCGTGCAGTACTTCGAGCGGGTGCGCCTCGAATATCACCCCGAGAACGCTCCGCCGTACGATGTGCTGCTCGGGCAGTTCGGTCGCCGCATCCACCCCGCCGACACGCCGGTTGCTGCGAACGGGCAGGGGGCATTCTTCCCCGAGACCGGGCACAATGTCGCGGGCGACTTCCTCGCCTACTGGCAGGCGAACGGTGGCCTCGCGCAGTTCGGCTACCCGCTCACCGAAGAGTTCACCGAGCGACTGGACGATGGCCGCGAGTACACCGTCCAGTATTTCGAGCGGGCGCGGTTCGAGCGACACCCCGAGAATACCGCGCCCTACACCGTCCTCCTCGGCCAGTTCGGACGGCGCATCCTGGCCGACCTGCCGCCAACCATCTCCCCCGGCACAGTTGGACAGTTGACCAAGGCCGGGCGCTGGGGGAAGGGCTGGCCCGCCGCGCTGGCTTTCTCGCCCGATGGACGCTGGCTGGCGGTCGCCTCCTCGTCGGGACTCACCCTCTACGACGCGCCCGCGTTAGTTGAGCGGCGCTTCCTCCCGCTGGATGGTGCCACCACGGTCACCTTCGCGCCCGATAGCCAGCGCCTGGCGATCGGCATGGGCTACGAGGCGATCGAGGTGCGACAGGTCGCCGACCTCGCGCTCCTCTACAGGCGCGACGCGCGCGGGCCGCTCTACGGTGCGCACATCATGCGCTTCAGTCCGGATGGCAGCCTCCTGGCCATCGGCGTGGGCGGCGCAATCGATCTCTACCGCGCCGCCGACGGCCAGCTGCAGCGCACACTTCGGGGACACGAGGACGCGATCAGGAGCCTCGCCTTCTCGCCCGACAGCACGACGCTCGTCTCGGCGGATAGCGGCGCGGCCGATCCGGAAGATGTCCACCCCTTCACGATCAAGCGCTGGCGCGTGGCCGATGGCACGCTGCTGGCTTCCGTTTCCCCGGGCGATATTCACCTGAACGGGATCGTATCGCCGGATGGCAGACTGGTGGTCACGAGCCAATACGCACGCATCACGGTCTGGCGCTTCGACGCCGATACCCTCGTCCGGGTGAGCAGCCTGCCGACGGGCATCAGGATCGCTAGCGGCGCACTCACGTTCTCGCAGTCGGGCGGAGAACTCCTGCTCGGCACAGCAGACGGGAAAGTACAGCACTGGCGCGTCGCCGATGGATCCTTGATCGCCACGGTGCAGGAGGCATCGGAGCGGGTCGATCTCGTCGGCGTGGGACCAGACAGCACCACCGGCGCGGCGCTGTGGGACGATGGCACCCTCCGCACCTTCCGGATGGCCGATGGCGCGCGACTCGGAGACGCGAGCGGGTACAACCTCGGGGAGCCACTGGCGATTTCGCCCGATTGGACGACTGCGGTGACCGGCACGAGGACAACGGGCGACAGGGGCACGCTGCGGCTCTGGCACCTCGCCACCGGCGAACCGATTCGGACGATCACCATCGACGGGCATTCCCTCCTGGCCGCCGCGTACTCGCCGGATGGGCGAATTCTCGCGTCGAGCGGGGATGACTTCGCGATTCAGCTCTGGCACCCCGATGATGGCACCCTCATCCGCACGCTGGAAGGGCAGACGAATGTGGCCGAGCAGATCGTCTTCTCGCCCGATGGCCGCTACCTCGCGGCGGCGGCCAAATTCCGCGAGGTGCAGGTCTGGCGCGTCAGCGACGGTGCGCTGTTGCACACCTTTACGCACACGGCGGTTTTCGGCTCGGTCGTCTTCTCCGCCGACAGCGCATTTATTGCCTTCGCCGATTGGGGCAAGGTGCAGAAACGCCGCATCGCCGATGGCGCGCTGGTCGGCGAGTTCGCAACCGGGACCGGCATCTACGGCGACGACCTGGCCCTCTCGCCCGACGGCACCACGCTGATCACGAGCTACACCACGGCGTCGCAACGGGAAAGCCTGGTCCAATTCTGGGACTGGGAGACCCAGAGCAGACTGCGCGAGATCCGCGTCGCCGATGGCGTCCTCAGCATCGCTTTCTCGCCCGAAGGTGACCTGGCCGCGCTCGGCGGATACAACAGCACCGTGCAACTCGTGGACACGCGCAGCGGCGCGGTCCTCAGAATCGAGAAGGGCATATACGACCGCGCCACCATCGTAGCGTTCTCGCCCGACGGCACCGCCCTTGTCTCTGGCACATTTGATGGCACAATACACCTGTGGGGATTGCCGCGTTGAGTGCCCCGCCGCTGTGCCGCAAGAAGACGAAGGAGGAAGCGATGCCGCGACCCGTCACCCTCTTCACCGGGCAATGGGCCGACCTACCCCTCGCGACCCTCGCCGAGAAGGTCGCCGGTTGGGGCTTCGATGGCCTCGAACTGGCCTGCTGGGGCGACCATTTCGATGTCGAGCAGGCGCTCTCCAGCGACGGCTACGTGCGCAAGCAGCGCGAAATCTTGGAGCAGCACGGCCTGCAATGCCTCGCGATCAGCACCCACCTCGTCGGGCAGTGCGTCTGCGACCCGATCGACGAGCGGCACAAGGCGATCCTGCCGCCGCGCATCTGGGGCGACGGCGAGCCGGAGGGGGTGCGCCGTCGCGCCGCCGAGGAGGTCGCCAACGCCGCCCGCGCCGCCAAGCTCTTCGGCGTGGACGTGGTGAATGGCTTCACCGGCAGCAGCGTCTGGGGCAAGCTCTACTTCTTCCCGCCGACCAGCCAGGCCGACATCGATGCAGGCTACAAGGATTTCGCCGACCGCTGGATACCGATCCTCGACGTCTTCAAGGCCGAAGGGGTTCGCTTCGCCCTGGAGGTCCACCCGACCGAGATCGCCTACGACATCATCACCGCGCGCCGCGCGCTCGACGCGGTGGATAATCATCCGGCGTTCGGCTTCAACTTCGACCCGAGCCACCTGATCCACCAGTTTGTCGACCCGGTGATGTTCATCGAGGAGTTCCCCGACCGCATCTTCCACGCGCACGTCAAGGATTCGCGCGTGCGCCTCACCGGTCGCAACAGTATCCTCTCCTCGCACCTCGACTTCGGCGACTCCCGGCGCGGCTGGGACTTCGTCTCGCCCGGTCGCGGCGACGTGAAGTGGGACCCGATCGTCCGCGCCCTCAACCGGATCGGCTACCAGGGGCCGCTCTCGATCGAGTGGGAAGACAGCGGCATGGACCGCGAGTACGGTGCTCGTGAAGCATTGGCGCTCGTCCGCAGCCAGGACTTCACCCCCTCGTCGGTCGCCTTCGACGCCGCGTTCGCGCGGGACTAACCGAGTCGGCGATGTCTTGCCGTGGCATGTCGTTCTCCTTCCGGAGCGACATGCCACAGCGGGAGGCAGAGGAGGGTGAGATACTCCATGTCGTCCGACGATCCGCTCGATAGACTCGTCGCTGAACAAACGCGCCCCGGTGCCAGCGACGAGGAGCGCGCTGTCCACCGTCTCATCCTCGCCGTGGCCATCGATCCGGCGCGGCAACTGACCGAGGAGGAGCTAGCGCGCATCGTGCGGCAGATCGCCGGGGCGGGCTTTGATCCAAACGCGCTGGAGCGGGCGCGGGGTAACATCGTCAAACAACCACGCTTGGGCGGCGGTATAGTGCAGACGGGCGACCGTTTGCCACCAGCGGAGGCACACTACCTACGCCATTGCCTCGCGCAACGCGAATGGCCGACGGGAACCACGCTCCTCGCCTACCTCGCGAGCATTCGCGAGGTAGTGCTCGACAGCCGTAGCGGGATACTCGTGAATCGCTATCAGGATGCCTGGCAACTCGCATTCATTCGCGAATCACGCGCGCTACGTGGCCCCGGCGGCCATCAATGGTTGCTGGTAGACTATCGAGTGCATCTCGGCCACTGGACCACGGCGCACCAATTGGAACACGGGCTGAGCAGCCTGGGACCACCGCGAAGGGAGCAGATACGATGGCTGCGGCCCCCACAGCTCAGCTAATCGAGCGGCAAGACCGCAACGAGCGCTATCTTTCGTGGATACACGCGTTCGTCGAGGAAATTCCGTTGACGGCGCAAGAATGGCCGGGATTGCCGGGAGGCGAACGCGCGGGGTTCGCCTCCGAATGGGACAACTACATGGGCATGGCCCAAACCTTGATAGCCGACTACTGGTCCGGCGAATTACCCACTGAGCAGCGCGATCAACTCTTCGCTTTATTGCGCCGGATCGAGCAGTTTGCACCGCTCCTGCACCAGATGGATCTCTCCGGCCCCGATTCGCGCGGTCTGGAGGTGCTCTTACGGGTGGATGCCACGGCAACCTAGATCATCGAGGGATAGGAGGATCGCAGCGATGAGCAACGAGACCGGCTTTACCACGATGGCCCGCGCCCGCGCCGAGGGGGAGAGTCCGACGATTGGCGTCGGGATGCTCGGCTACGGCTTCATGGGCAAGGCGCACACGAACGCCTACAAGACGATCCCCTACATGGTCTACCCGCCCCCGGCGATCCCGGAGTTGGTCGCCATCTGCGGGCGCAACGAGGAGGCGGTGACCGAGGCGGCGCGGCGCTACGGCTACGCCGGCTACTACACCGACTGGCGGCGGATGTTGGAGGATGACCGCATCCAACTCTTCGACAATGGCGGCTCGAACGACATCCACGCCGGGCCGAGCATCGCCGCCGCGCAGGCGGGCAAGCACGTCTTCTGCGAGAAGCCGCTGGCGCGCACCGCCGCCGAGTCGAAGGAGATGCTCGACGCCGTGACCAAGGCGGGCGTCAAGCACATGGTCGCCTTCAACTACCGCTTCGTCCCCGCCATCCGGCAGATCAAGAACCTGATCGACAGCGGCGCGCTCGGGCGGATCTACCACTTCCGCGCGGTCTACCTGCAAGAGTGGATCATGCCCCACTACGGCACGCCGCAGATCTGGCGGCTCGACCAGCAGGTGGCGGGCAGCGGCGCGCTCGGCGACCTCGGCGCGCACATCATCGACCTCGCGCGCTTCCTGATCGGCGAACCGACGACCGTGGGGGCGATGACCAAGACCTTCATCCCCGAGCGCCCGAAGGCCGATGGCAGCGGCAGCGCCGTGGTGGACGTGGATGACGCGTTTGTCGCCACGGTCGGCTTCGCGAACGGCGCGATCGGCACGCTGGAGGCGTCGCGCTTCTGCGCCGGGCGCAAGAACCACCAGATGATCGAGATCAACGGCGAGAAGGGGACGCTCCGCTTCGAGTTGGAGAAGCTCAACGAGATGCAGGCCTTCTGGGTCGGCGAGGAGCCGCGCGAGACGCAGGGCTTCCACAACGTGCTCGTCTCCGAGAGCTACCACCCCTTCTGGGAGTACTGGTGGCCACAGGGGCACATCATCGGCTGGGAGCACACCTTCGTCCACGAACTGACCCACTTCCTCGACTGCATCGTCAACGACAAGGCCGTCGCGCCCTACGGCGCGGACTTCACCGACGGCTACCGCGCCGCCGTCGTCTGCGACGCGATCCTCGAATCGGCGCGCACGAAGCGGCAGGTGGACATCGCGTACTGAGTCGTCAGTCGTCAGTCGTCAGTCGTCAGTCGTCAGTCGTCAGAGGGATTACGCGGCCACTCTCCCCGCTCCGTCGGTTGATGGGGCGGGGAGTGCCATTGAAGGACAGGCGCGTTTCTGAGCGCTCTCGCCCCACGCCCCCACACCCTCACACCCTCACGATTGATCGCAGCCGTGCGGCGTTCCGCACCGCGTTGCCGTCGCCGTCGTTGTTGAAGTAGGCGAAGACGGCGCGGCGCTGCGAGTGCCACTCGGCGATGCGCGTTGCCCACCAGGCGAGATCGGCATCGGAGTAGGATCCGGCGTAGAGGTGTTGGTGATCGGGGCCGTGGAGGCGGAGGTAGACGAAGGGGGCGGTCGCGCGCAGCACGCAGGGCAGGTTCGCGCCGCTCATCACGCAATAGGCCGCGCCGTGGCGCTCCAGCAACGAGAACGTCCCCTCGTGATGCCAGCTCGGGTGGCGAAATTCGACCGCCACGCGCAGCCAGGGCGGGAGCTGCGCCAGGAAATAGGCCAGGCGTGCCGGATCGTCCCCTTGGTCGGGAGGCAATTGGACGAGGAGTGGGCCGAGGCGCTCGCCCAGGTGGCGCAGCGCGGGTGCGATGCGCGCCAGCCATTCCTCCGGGGCGTAGAGCCGTCGCCCGTGCGTCAGGCCGCGCGGCGCTTTCACGCTCAGCAGGAAGCGATCGGGCAGGCGGCGGCGCCAGGAGGCGAACGTCGCCGGGCGCGGCCAGCGATAGAAGGTGCTGTTGACCTCGGCCGTGCCGAATGCGGCGCAGTATCGCGCGAGACGCTCGTGCGGCGGCAAGCCGGGGGGATAGAGCACCCCATCCCAGTGCGCGTAGCTCCAGCCCGATGTTCCGATATGGATCGCCACCTACCCCCGTGGAATGGCACGCGCACGCCGCCCGACAGCACGCGGTCGCGCGCCAGTTTCGGCGAGAGAACAGCGGTGGGGAGCCACCTGGAGCGTAAGAGGAGCGCCGGGAAGCAAAGAAGAAAGTGCGGACGATAGTCGCAGCCTCCGCCCCCGTCAGCCGCGCCACACCGACCACACTTCGTAAGGACGATGATAGCGCCGCGCCTCGACCGCGCCAATCGCCAGGTTGTCTCACGGAAGCACACTATTCAGCCCGGCGCGGCGGTACCTTCGTACCTTTCGCCTCGCCGGCCAGGGTGCCCATCCCCAACGTCTCTGGCTACCCGATCGTCTTCGCCCGCGACATCGCCTCCAATTCTTGCATGTAGGCGATCATCTGCGCGAGCAGCGCGGGATCGTGCGCGGCGAGGATTTTCACGGCCAGCAAGCCGGCGTTCGTCGCGCCGTTGATCGCCACCGTCGCCACCGGAATGCCGTTGGGCATCTGGACGATCGAGAGGAGCGAATCGAGGCCGTCGAGCGCGCGGCCCTTCACCGGCACACCGATCACCGGCAGCGGCGTGTACGACGCGACCATGCCCGGTAGATGGGCTGCGCCCCCCGCCCCCGCGATGATCACCTTCAAACCGCGCTCGTGCGCCGCTGTCCCATACTCCGCCATGTCGCGCGGCATGCGGTGCGCCGAGATGACGCGCGCCTCGTACGGCACGCCGAAACGCTCGCAGATTGTCGCCGCGTCGCGCATCACCGGCCAGTCCGAGTCGCTCCCCATGATGATCCCGACCAGCGGTTGTGCCGTCATGCTTCCCCCATCTCCAGTGCCCAGGCCACTATTCGGCCGCCTGATTAACGGAATCATCCCACGCGGCGCGCAGTAGGCCCAGCATCTGCGCCTTTGCCGCGTCACTGGGATCGTAATTGCCTAGCCGAACCGTCATCCCATCGCCAAACCAGCGTGGATAGAGATGTAGGTGGAAATGGAAGACATCCTGCCCGGCGGCAGCCCCGTTCGCCTGAGAGAGATAGACACCATCGCAGCTCAGCGCCTGTTTGAGCGCACGGGCCACGCGCACGGCAGTTTGCATGATCGCGGCTGCCGTGTCGTCGTCCAGCGAGAAGATATCGCGCACCGGCACCTTCGGCACCACCAGCGGGTGATTCTCTAGCGACAGGAAAACGATCACCCGCTCGTCCTCGTGCAGGATGTAGGCGGGGACTTCCCGATTAATGATCCGCGTGAAGACCGATGACTCGTCCATAGGTAGTTTGCGAGCCCTACTATCCAAGCGGCACTACAGCCGGATCGCCTCCGCCGCACGCATCGCCGCCGCCTCGGCTGTCACCACGTCGGGGCCGAGCGCGGTGACGTGGCCCATCTTGCGGCCGGGGCGCGAGCGGCGCTTACCGTAGAGGTGGACGTGGGCGGCGGGGACCGATAGCGCGTCGAGGAAGCCCGTGGGAGTCGGCGGGATCGCCGTGTCGGTCTGGCCGAGGACGTTCACCATCACCGCCGCCGGGGCGACGAGATCGGTTGAGCCAAGCGGCCAGTCGAGAACCAGCGCGCAGATGATTCTCAAATTGCGACGCGACGCAGCCCTCGATCGTGTAGTGGCCCGAGTTGTGGGGGCGAGGGGCGATTTCGTTCAGCAGGATGGTGCCATCTTCACGCTCGAAGAGTTCCACGCCGACGACAGCCGGCGCGCCGACCGCCTCCACCGCGCGGCGCGCAATCGCGGTCGCCTCGGCCGCGACTTCGCTCGACACAGCGGCGGGGGCGCGCACCACGCGGCAGATGTGCGCGTCCGCCGCCTGCACCGTCTCCACCACCGGGTAGGTCGCGACCGCGCCGCTGACGGAGCGCGCGACCATCACCGCCAACTCGCGACGGAAGGGGACCCACGCCTCGGCGTAGAGCGCACGCCCCGGCGCACCGAGCCGCGCCCAGGCCACCGCGACCTCCTCCGGGCTGCGCACCGTCGCGTTGCCATAACCGTCGTAGGAGAGTCGCCGCGCCTTCAGCACCAGCGGCCAGCCCCACTCATCGGCGACGCGCAGCGCCTCCTCCGGCGACTCCACCACGCGAAAGGCGGGGAGGGGCAGGCCCGCGCCCGCGAAGCACTCCTTCTGGCGCAGCTTGTCGCCCACCAGCGTCAGCGTCGCCGCGCCGGGACGCACCGGCACGCCCAGCGACTCGAAGTCGGCCAGGATCGCCGGATCGACGAACTCGCTCTCCAGCGTGATTACGTCGCAGAGCGCCGCGAAGCGCGCCCGCAACGCCGCGTCCTCCCACGGCCCGACGACCTCGTTGGTCGTCAGCCGCCCGGCCGGGCTATCGGCCTCCCGCTCGAAGATGGCGATGTCGATCCCCAGGCCGATCGCGGCGGCGAGCGTCATTCGCGCCAACTGCCCGCCGCCGAGAATTCCTACGCGCATGTCACCACCCGATCTTACCTGTGAACGCCACCTTGGCCGCCCCCGGATCGGCGCTCGCCACAATCTCGCCGATCGCCGTACTCTCGTAGCCCTGGCGTGCCAGGTGGGCCTGCGCCCGCTCCAGCAATTCGGGCGCGACCACCATCAGCAGGCCCGCGCCGAGGTTGTAGGTGCGCAGCATGTCGGCGTCCTCCACATTGCCCCGCTCGCGGATAACGTGGAAGATGGTCGGCGGGCGAAGTTGGGTGAGGTCGATGTCGGCGCGCAGTCCTTCGGGGACGATCCGCCGCAGGTTGCCCTCGATCCCGCCGCCGGTGATGTGCGCCATGCCGTGCAGCCCCGGTTCGGCGAAGAGATCGCGCACCGCCGTGTAGTAGGGGCGGTGGGGGCGCAGGATCACGTCGAGGAAGGTCTCGCCGTCAACCGGTGCCGACTCCAACGAGGCATCGCGCGCCAGCAGCGCTCGCACCAGCGAGTAGCCGTTGGTGTGCAGCCCGTTCGACGCCACCGCCAGCACCCGGTCGCCCGCCTGCATCGTCGCGCCGTCGATGATCTTCGACCGCTCGACCACACCAACGACATTCGCGACGAGGATGTAGGTACCCGCTTCGATCACCCCTGGCTGCTCGGACGTTTCGCCGCCGGTGAGTGTGCAACCCTGCAAACGGCAGGCTTCGGCGATGCTGGCGACGATGCGGTTGACAACCGCGCCGTCGAGGTGGCCGCAGATGATCGCGTCCTGCACCGCCAGCGGCTCCGCGCCCATCACGATGATGTCGTTGATCAGGTGATTGACGAGGTCGTGACCGATCCCTTCGATCCGGTCGTGCGCGAAGGCGAGTTTTTGCTTTGAGCCCGGTTCCTCGGTCTTCAGGACCAGCACCGGGTCGGTGTAGCCGGGGAAACGCCCGTCGAAGAGCGTGGCGAACGCGCCGATCCGGTTCAGCACGCGGCGGTCGCTCGTCTCCAGGCTGGCGGCCATCGCCGCTTTCGCCGCATCCGCCGCCGCGATGTCCACCCCCGCCCGCGCGTACGACAACCGCTCGGATTCAGCCATCGTCAACTCCGTTTTGATGAAGAGAGAAGAGAGAAGAGTGAAGAGCAGAATTTGCTCTCCTACACTCTTCTCTCTTGTCTCCACACTATCCTTGCGCACCGTCCGCCACTGGCAGGGCGATGTCGCCGCGCGCGATGCGGCCGATGGTCTCGACGTAGAGCGCGTGTTCCTCGGGCAGGACGCGCGCGGCGAGCGATTCGGCCGTGTCGCCGGGGAGCACCGGAACCTGGCGCTGGGCCAGGGTCGGACCCTGGTCGTATTCCTCGGTCACGAGGTGGATGGTCACGCCGGTGACCGTCACACCCGCCGCCAGGACGGCCTCGTGGACCCGCGCGCCGTACATTCCCTGCCCACCGAAGTCGGGCAACAGAGAGGGGTGGACGTTGATGATCCGCCCGCGCCAGCGGTCGAGCACGCGCGGCCCCAGCCGCTTCATGTAGCCCGCCAGCACAACGAGATCGACCTCGTACCGCGCCAGCGCAGCGGCGATCGCGGCGTCGAGCGCGTCGGGGTCGGGGTGGGTGCGCGTGCTGAGGTGGTAGACGGGGATTCCGGCGCGGCGGGCGCGCTCCAGCGCGAAGGCGTCGGAGTTGTTGCCGATCACCACGACCGGCTCGGCAGCGATCCGCCGCTCGTGGCAGGACGCAACGATCGCGCCCAGGTTGCTGCCACCGTGGGAGGCGAGGAGGCCGATGCGGAGGAGACGAGGCTGTGCGTCAGTAAGTCCGTGTGTCGGTGCGTCCGAGAGTGAACGGCTCGTCATGACGCAACCCATTCTGACGCACTGACACACGGGCGCACGAACTTACAACCCTCGTCCCACCGCTTCGCGCGCCTCGAAGCTCAGCTTGTCGAACTCCATCTGGACGCTGACGGGATACTTGCCGTCGAAGCAGGCGAAGCAGAACTTGCTACGCGGGATCTCCAGCGCGCGGGTCAACCCCTCTTCCGAGAGGTAGTCGAGCGAATCGGCCCCGATGAACTTGCAAATCTCCTCGACCGACATCTGCGCGGCGATCAGTTCGGAACGCCGCCCGGTGTCGACGCCGAGGTAGCAGGGCCAGCGCATCGGCGGCGAGTGGACCCGCATGTGGACTTCGGTCGCGCCGTGCTTGCGGAGCAGTTCGACCAGCGGGCGGCTGGTGGTGCCGCGCACGATCGAGTCTTCGACCAGCACCACGCGCTTGCCCGCCAACGCCTCCGGCAGCGGGTTGAACTTCAGGCCGACGCCCAGTTCGCGCAGCCGCTGGTCGGGCTGGATGAAGGTGCGGCCGATGTAGCGGTTCTTGATCAGCGCCTCGACATAGGGAATGCCGCTGGCCCGCGCATAGCCGAGCGCGGCCGGCGTGGCGGTATCGGGCGCGGCGATCACGATGTCGGCGTCGGCAGGGGCCTCGCGGGCCAGTTCCTCGCCCATCCGCCCGCGCGCGAGGTGGAGTCGCGCGCCGTTCATCGCGCTGTCCGGGCGGGCCAGATAGATCATCTCGAAGACGCAGGTCGCCTGGCGAGGCGACGCCTGGCCGACGTAGGAGCGCACACCGTCCGCGCCGATGCCGTCGAAGACGACAATCTCGCCCGGCGCAACGTCGCGCAGCAAGTGCGCGCCGATCGTACTGAGGGCGCACGACTCGGAGGCGACGACATTGCCGCCATCGGGCAGCCGCCCCAGGCAGAGGGGCCGCACGCCGAGCGGGTCGCGCACCGCGACGACTTCGTGCGGCGTGAGGATCGTCAGGCTGTAGGCCCCGAGCATGCGGGGCATCGCGCGCTGCACCTTCTCGACAATCGTCGAGCCGGGCTGGCGCGCGATCAGCTTCGCCACCACCTCCGAGTCGGTCGAGGCCAGGAATTGCTCCCCTTGCGCGGCCAGTTCGGCGCGCAGGCGGTCGGCGTTGGTCAGGTTGCCGTTGTGCGCCACCGCGATCTCGCCGATGTTCGACCCGGCGACGAAGGGGCTGGCGTTGGCGATATTGCTGCTGCCGGTGGTGGAGTAGCGGGTGTGGCCGATAGCGAGGTCGCCGCGCAGCCGGACCAGATCCCCCTCCTCGAAGGCCTGGGAAACCAGCCCCATCTGGCGGAAGATTTGCAGCGTCCCGTTGCCGACGCGCGCGGTGGCGATCCCGGCGCTCTCCTGGCCGCGATGCTGTAGCGCGAAGAGGCCGAAGAAGGTCAGGCGCGCGACATCATCCCCAGGCGCATAGACGCCGAAGATGCCGCATTCCTCGTGGAGGTCATCGCCCTGGTCTGGTGGGACGGAGTAGTGGGGTTGGTCTGAGGTTGTGGAGAGAACGGGACGGGGATCATCGTGCTGAAGCCGATCACGGATGGGGCCGCGCGCGTTCTCGCTCATGCCCGGCAATTGCTCCCCTGTGCGTTGTGCCGCACATCACCCAGTGTTCGCCGCAAGACTGGCCGAGGGCAGCCCTCACGCCCCGCGACCGAGGGCAAGTATAGCACAGACAGCAGCCCGCTTCGGTAGCGTACGAACATTGCGCAGCATCAGTATCATGGTCATGTAAGGTACATGACATCCGTACGGCAACTGTTGAGGTGATGCATGAAAGTGGGCGAACTGCTAGCCAAATCGCGCGATGCGCTGACGGTGAGTCGCGTCTTTGGCGAACCGATCGAGCGCGACGGTGTCACGATTATCCCGGTTGCGCGAGTGTCCGGGGCAGGCGGCGGGGGCGAGGGGAGCGGAGGCGAGGGCGAGAATCGCGGCGAGGGGGGCGGGAGTGGCTATGCGCTGAGCGCGCAGCCGGCAGGGGTCTACTCGATTAAGAATGGCGAGGTGGCCTGGCACCCGGCGGTCAACGTCAATCGCATCGTCGCGGGCGGACAGGCAGTCGCGGGGCTGTTCATCCTGGTCATCTGGGCGATCGTGCGCGCCAGGAGCAAAGCTGCGCGCGAACGTGCCGCAGCTATCCCAGCAAGTACGCCCCCAGCGCCTCGATAGAGTCGATGATCGCGGTTGGTCGCGTGGCGGCGAGTTCTTCGCGCGACCCCGCCCCGTAGGTCACGCCAATCGTGGCGATGCCATTGGCCTGCCCACCGATGATGTCGTGCTCCCGGTCGCCGATCATCACGAATGCCGTGGCCTCGCGATCGGGGTACCGCGCGATCGCTTCGCGTACGAGGAGCGGCTTGTCGGCGTTCGAGAGGTCCAGGTTCGAGCCGATGACATGGTCGAAGTAGACATTGAGGCCGAAGTGACGGACGATCTGATCGGCGAAGAAGGTCGGCTTGGAGGTGACGACGGAGAGCGAACGCCCGGCATCACGCAGCGCTCTCAGTAACTCCGCGATCCCCGCGAACAGCAGATTTTCGTACATGCCGCGCTCGGCGAAGTACGCGCGATAGACCTCCACCGCGCGCCGGGCCTGCGCCTCGTCGAAGCCGTAGTGCGCCATGAAGGAGCGATGCAGCGGCGGGCCGATGAACGGCCGCAGGCGCTCCAGTTCCTCGTGGATGCCGAACGCTGCCAGGGCGTGCCGCACCGACTTCGTGATGCCCTCCGTCGGGTCGGTCAGCGTCCCATCGAGATCGAAGAAGATGGTCGTGTAGGGCATGGTCCTCCTGGCCAGGGCACGCGCTTCCCGCTCGGGTTGCCCGGCGAGGGAGTATACCCGGCGTTGGACAAATCCCGCCCCACGCCGCGATAATCATCCCCATGTACAACGGATGCTGAGTGCGGCAGAGTGAGGAAGGAAGTAGCGATGGTGCAGACCGACCCCCAGGCAACCCGCAAGCCCCTGCCGGAGGGCATCGTCGAGCAACTGCGCGCGATTGTCGGCGCGGAGTATGTGCTGACCGAGGAGTGGGACCGCATCACCTACTCCTACGACGCCTCCTTCCTCTCCGCGCTCCAGCCGGGCATGCCCGATGTCGTCGCGCAGCCAAATTCGACCGAGGAGGTCGCGGCGATCGTCAAGCTGGCGGCGCAGCACCGCATCCCGATCGTCCCGCGCGCCGCCGCCTCGGCGATGACCGGCGGCAGCGTGCCGATCTCGGGCGGCATCACCGTGGACCTGCGCCGGATGAACCGGATCATCGAGATCGACACCGACAACTTGCAGGTCTTCTGCGAGCCGGGGATCGTCCACGACAGCCTCAATCAGCAACTGACGCCGCTCGGCTTCACCTTCCCGGTCGATCCCGGCTCCACGCGCATGGCGACGCTCGGCGGCATGGTTGCCAACAACTCCTGCGGCATGCGCGCGGTGCGCTACGGCAGCACCTACCACTATGTGCTCGGTCTGGAGGTCGTGCTGCCGTCGGGCGAGGTGATCTGGACCGGTTCCGGGCAGTCGAAGGCGCTGCAAAGCGCGTCGGGCATGAACCTCAACGGCCTCTTCTGCGGCTCCGAGGGCATCCTCGGCATCATCACCAAGCTGCGGCTGAAGATCATCCCGCGCGCCCCGGCGCGCGGCGTCGTCACCGCCCTCTTCAACGAGTTGGAAGATGCGGGCGTGGCGACCCAGTTGATTTTTAAGGGGGGCATCATCCCCACCGCGCTGGAACTGATGGACCGCGCGGCGATCAGGGCGGTGCAGAAGTACCGGCCCGAACTGAATCTGGTCGAAGCCGAGGCGATGCTGCTGATCGAGATCGAGGGGCAGCCCGCCGGGGTAACCGAGACGGCGCAGAGCGTTGCCAAGTTGCTGGAGCAACTGACGCCGAGCGTCGCCTGGTCGGACGACCCGACGAAGGTTGCCGCGCTCTGGCAGGCGCGCAGCGTGCTCGGCGCGGCGGCGGGGTCGATCAAGGACCACGCCACGCGCGTCGCGACCGGCGAGGATATCGCCGTGCCGATCACCAGGATGCCCGAGACGCTGCGCAAGATCAACCAGATCGCGGAGAAGTGGAATGTGGCCTGCACCACCTACGGCCACATCGGCAGCGGCAATGTCCACTCCGCCTTCGTGATCGACCCGCGCGACAAGGACGAGGTCGAGCGGGTGCAGAAGGCCGCCGACGAGCTGCACCATCTGGCGATCGACATGGGCGGCACTGTCACCGGCGAGCACGGCGTCGGCCTCGTCCGCACCGCCTACATGGCGCGCGAACATGGCACCGCTCTCGCCGCCATGCAGGCGATCAAGCGCGCCCTCGACCCGCACAACATCATGAATCCGGGCAAGCTGATACCGATGGAGTGATCTGAGTCGTCAGAGATCAGAGATCAGAGATCAGTCGTCAGGGGTTACGCTCCTGCGAGCCGTTCGAGGACGGCAGTAGAATACGATCTGGTAGTTCAGGTCTTCTGGTAGTTCAGGTCTTGGGGAGAAGGAGAGGCGGTCGGGATGTCCCGACCGCCTCGCTGTTTGTCCTCGCTTCGGTGGCATTAGACGTCGAGGTTGACGACTTCCTTGGCGTGGGTCTGGATGAAGCGGCGGCGCGGGGCGACTTCGCTGCCCATCAGCATGTCGAACGTTTCGTCGGCCTTGACGGCGTCTTCGAGCGTGACCTGGAGCAGGGTGCGGTTCTGGGGGTCCATGGTGGTTTCCCAGAGTTGCTCGGGGTTCATCTCTCCGAGACCCTTGTAGCGCTGCACTTCGGGGTCCTTCGCACCCGCCGCGCGGAGCTTGTTCAGCAACGCATCGCGCTGCTCGTCGCTGTAGACCCAGTGCTTCTCCTTGCCCGTGGCGACGCGATAGAGCGGCGGCTGGGCGATGTAGAGGTAGCCGCCGAGGATCAGCGGCTCCAGGTGGCGGAAGAAGAAGGTGAGCAGCAGCGTGCGGATGTGACTGCCGTCCACGTCGGCGTCGGTCATCAGCAGGATGCGGTGGTAGCGCAGCTTGGAGATGTCGAACGAATCGCCGATGCCGACGCCGAGCGCGGTGACGAGCGTGCGAATCTCGGCGTTCTGGAGCATCTTGTCCAGCCGCGCCTTCTCGACGTTGAGGATCTTGCCGCGCAGCGGCAGGATCGCCTGGAAGCGGCGGTCCCGGCCCTGCTTGGCCGAGCCACCGGCGCTGTCGCCCTCGACGATGTAGAGCTCCGACTTGGCCGGGTCGCGCTCGGAGCAGTCGGCCAGCTTGCCGGGGAGGGTCATGCTGTCGAGCGCGCCCTTGCGCTGCACCAGCTCGCGGGCGTTGCGCGCGGCCTCGCGGGCGCGGGCGGCGGTGAGGCACTTCTCGATGATCCGCTTCCCGGCGGATGGGTTCTCTTCCAGGAAGACCGCCAGCCCCTCGGCGACAGTAGTCTGGACCGCGCCGGCCATGTCGGCATTGCCGAGCTTGCCCTTGGTCTGCCCCTCGAACTGCGCCTCGGGGAGCTTGACGGAGATGATCGCCGTCAGGCCCTCGCGCACGTCCTCGCCGGAGAGGTTGGCGTCCTTCTCCTTCAGCAGGCTCGTCTTGCGCGCGTATTCGTTGAGGATGCGCGTGAGGGCCGAGCGGAAGCCGGAGACGTGGGTGCCACCATCCACGGTGTTGATGTTGTTGGCGAAGGAGTGGACCGACTCGCCGTAGGAGTCGTTGTACTGGAGCGACACCTCGATGTTGTAGTTGCCGACCTGCTTCTGGACGTAGAAGGGGCGCGGGTGGACCACGTTGCGGTTCCGGTTGAGGTGGCGCACGAAGGAGACGATGCCGCCCTCGAAGTAGTAGGCGGTTTCGCGGTCGGTGCGCTCGTCCACCAGCTTGATCCGCAGGCCCTTGGTCAGGTAGCAGGTCTCGCGGAAGCGCTCCGCGATCATATCGAAGTTGTAATCGCTCGTCTCGAAGATTTCGGCATCGGCGAGCCATTTGGTGGTCGTGCCATGCTGGTAGGGATCCGAGGGAGCAATCTCGGCGATACGGCGCACCTTCGCCAGCGGCTTGCCCCGCTTGTATTCCTGCGAATAGACGCCGCCGTCGCGCCGCACTTCGACGATCAATCGCTCGGAGAGGGCGTTCACGACCGAGACGCCGACGCCGTGCAGACCACCGGAGACCTGGTAGCCGCCGCCGCCGAACTTGCCACCGGCGTGGAGCACGGTCATGACGACCTCGAGCGCCGACTTCTTCATCTTCGACTGCTCGTCCACCGGGATGCCGCGCCCGTTATCGACGTTGGTGATCCAGCCATCTTTGTGGATGGTGACGACAATTTCGTTGCAATACCCGGCCATCGACTCGTCGACGCTGTTCGCCACGACCTCCCAGACGAGGTGGTGGAAGCCGCGCGAGTCGGTCGAGCCGATGTACATACCCGGGCGCTTGCGAACCGCCTCCAACCCTTCAAGGACCTGGATTGCGCTGGCATCATAGCCATCGTGGCCGGACTTATTCTTGGCCGTCCCGGCCCGCACAGCGGCAGCTTCAACCTTCTTCACTACCAAATCGGCTTCTTGCACCACGATTCAGACCCTTTCTGTACTCACGCGCTACGCGCGATAGGACACGCAATCATCTTGCTCGGTGACGGCTAGCGCCGATCCCGTGGATCGGCTGAGGGCGGTGCCTGGCGTTGTTGCCCGGCCGTCGCGGCGGGCTTTTCCAGCGCCGCCAGCCGCTCGCGATAGAGAATCATCGCCGCAGCCAGCAGGCCGGTGTTGAGGAAGGCGTTCCCGACCACCGCCAGCGGCACCCCGGCGGTTTGCCGGGCCACGAAGGCCCAGGCGATCGGGAAGCCGAACGAGATCAGCGTCCCGGCGGCGAAGAGGCGGAACATCATCCAGAAATTGTGCCGCACCACGGTCACGCTCAACTTGATCGACCGGAGCGGCCCAACATCGCTGACGGCCATCGCGTCGGTCGTGCGCGACAGGAAGATCAAGGCGAGCAGCACCGGAATCAGCAGCAGCAGCGCCGGGCCGCCGGGGTTCAGCCCGAGGAACTGCAACAACCCCGCCAGGACCAGCAACGGAACCCCGAGGAAGATGGACACGGCGACCAGGAGGAGCCCCAACACGATCAGCCGCCCCCAGCAGCGCAGCACGCGCCGCGCCAACTCGACCGGCGTGGGCGGGTCGTCGCGCACTACCGTCGCCACAACCGCGAGGGTGAGCGCGAACCAGAGCAGTCCGACCACGAGCAACCCGAACATCGCCACGAGGGTGAACCAGCCGCTCCCCAGATCGAGCACCCCGACGCCCCAGGGACGACCGACCGACGCGCTCGTCAGTTTCGGCAGGAGCGGATTCTGCCCGATGCTGAGGATTTCCAGCAGATCGGTCTGCTGGCCCACCGTGTGCAAATCGGCAGCCATCGAGGCCACATCGGCCGCGTTCGGGCCGACTTGCCCGGTGGGATCGGCGGCGGTGTTCTGGCGCTGGGCCCATTCGAGCATGGCGATCGGCCAGGCCATCAGCGGGTCGAGGCTGACGCGAACGCCGAGCCAATAGACTAGGTCGAGCAGCACCAGCGGGAGGAGCACAAAGGGTCGTCGCGCAACCGCGAAACACCCCTCGGCTATGGCGTCGATGACTCCCACCGTACCTCCTTCCTATCAGGTCAATTATACCATGTGGGAGCGATTTCTTCCCGCGCATGTGGGGGCGTACGAACGCGGATTTTTGGCGCGGTTGCGGCGGATTGTCTGAGATGTGAGGGATTGGGAGATAGTGAGGAGCGCAGAGAGAGGAGTGTGGAGCGTAGCGTGTGAGGAAGGAGGACATGGTCGCTCTGTCTTCGCCACACGCAGACGGGTTTTGGGTGCGCGATAGTGGCGATGTCGGAAGACCTGCTTCAGGCCGGGAGCCCAGAGGAGTAGCCTCCGGGCTCCCGGGTACTCGTCGCGAGCAGTTGGTCAGAAGAGGGATCGCGCCCCGCCACTACGGGGTGCGGCGGCCAACGATGAAGTTCAGCGGGGTTGCGGGAGGGCCGGGGAAGATTTGCACCTCGTCGAAGCCAGCGGTGCGGATCTGGTCGGCAACCTGCTCCGGCAGGAGTGGTGGGCCACCGAAGAGGACGTTGTTCAGGCGTGAGACGGCCGGGCCGAGTCCAGTGCCGGGCAGGCTGAGCGTTACCGTCAGGAGCCAACCGCCGGGACGGAGCGCGGCCAGGGTGGTCACTAGCCCGGCGACGAAGACTTCCCGGGGGAGGAAGACCTGGGGCAACCAGGCAAGGTCGAATGCGGCCTCATCGGGCAGATCCTGGATGAGTTGAGCGCGCATCTCAACCCGCTCGGTCAATCCGGCGGCGGCGAGGTTGCGCGCCGCCAATTGGCGCGGCAGCTCCTGCGGCTCCAGCCCGACAATCTGCAACTGCGGGTAGATCGCGCAGAGGACGAGCGCGACGGCACCGACCCCCGCGCCGACATCGAGGAAGCGCCCGCCAGGGGCCTGGAGTCGCTCGGTCAGTCCCGCCAATTGCGGGAAGACGGTGCTGGCGAGCAGGCGGAAGACGGGGGCGGTCGCCAGGCCCTGCGCTTGCAACGCCTCGGGGTCGGTGTGACGCCAGCCGGGAGCGAGCGTGCCCGCCTGGGCATCGGTTACCAGTGCTAGCGTCTGTGTCCCGACCGAGCGGAGATTTTCGCGGAATTGGGCACCCGGGATACCACCGAGGAGTGGGGCCAGGCCAGGGGCGGCGGTGAACCGGTCGCCGTCGCGCCCCACGAGGCCGACGGCAGCGAGCACGTCAAGGAGGGTCGCGAGCAGATCCGGCACAATGCCGGTCCGCTCTGCCAGCCATGCCAGATCGCGCGGCTCCGATAGAAGCGCGAGCAGCCCAGACTCCTGCGCTGCCCGCAAGGCGTTGAAAGCCCATACCGATGCGCCGAGCTGGCCGACAACTTGTTGCACCTCTTGGGGTGACTGCATAAGCCCCTCCTCCACGTAATTGAGCCGCATACTGGCGATGTGAATCACATCGCCAGTATGCGGCGCGGGGAGGGTCGGCACCAGTCCGATTTCTGCTCAGTTCTTACTCAGATTGCGGGTGCTGATGGATGGAATCGACATGGCAACGGGCGGACGCTCCCGGTGTTGGGATTGCCCGCTCGTTGCCGCGACGATGTTCGTGCTACGCGTGCGGCGTGGTGCCACGCACTTCGGAGGGGGAGGGGCCGGGATGGAGCGGCCCGGCCTTGCGGCTGCCCGAGCGCAGGTTCAGCGCTTCGACCAGGACGCTGAAGCCCATCGCGGTGTAGATGTAGTCTCTTCGGATGTGCAGGTGGAGACCCTCGGCAACGAGCGAGGTGCCGATCAGCAAGAGGAAGGAGAGGGCCAGGACGGCGACCGTCGGGTGCTTGCCGACGAAGTTGGCGATCGGCCCGGAGGCGATCAGCATCACCCCCACGGCGAAAATCACGGCGATGATCATCACCATGATCTCGTCGGCCATGCCGACGGCGGTGATGACCGAGTCGAGCGAAAAGACAACGTCTAGCAAGGCGATCTGGACAAGGACGCCAGCGAACGAGGCTGCCGCCGACCGCTGACCCTCCTCATGTCCACCTTCGACCTTGTGGTGGATCTCGTGGGTGCTCTTCCCGATCAGGAACGCGCCGCCGAGGATGAGCACGAGATCGCGGCCCGAGATGTCCTTGCCGAGGATGTTGAAGAGCGGCTCGGTCAGGCGGATGATCCAGGCCAGCGAGAGTAGCAGCAGGATGCGCGTCCCCAGTGCAAGGCCAAGACCGAGACGGCGGGCGTTGTCGCGCTGGTGTTCCGGCAACTTATTCGCCAGAATCGAGATGAAGATGACGTTGTCGATCCCGAGGACAATCTCCAGCGCGGCCAGAGTCAGAAGGGCGATCCAGGCATTCGGGTCGCTGATCCACTCCACAGTCGCATCCCTCGCACTTGATCGGTCGTGGCGAATCAGCCACCCCGCAACACGCAAAGTTACTAGACATCCTAGCCGCGACGATCCTACCACATTAGACGCCTGATCGTACCTGGCATATCTCTTGCAAAACGTGTAGCAAGGCATGGTGCCGCGCCGGGCAATGCAGCACGCACCGGGAAACGGCAAGCATCAGCGCTATTCCTGGCAATGCCCCCGAGATACGACAGGTTCTCCGGGTCCCATTTCATCCTTTCGTCCAGCCCGGTTTGCACCTCGTCTCGAGAGCGCGAACCGGACCGGTGGTAGGTCGCCCATGGATAGGCAGATCGTGCGCCCACAGCAGCGAAGCCAGATTGCGAACGAGTCGCCGCGCCGGGTGTTGCTCGTGTCGCCGGTCGGCGGCGATGTGTCGTGGGCCGATGGCGACGGCACGCTTGCCGTTACTGCCGTGACTTCGTGGGACACGCTGAGTACGCGTCGCCTGCGTGACTTCGATGCGCTGGTCATTGACTGGACAGGGCTGGACGATGCGGGCAGCGCCCTGCTGGAAGGGTTGCGGCGTGCGAAGCCCGCTGTGGCCTTGATCGCCCTGGTACCGCCGCACCACCTGGAGGCTATTCGCGCCGCGCGACGGGCGGATGCGACGCTGTGCCTGCTGAAAACCCCCGACTACCGGCTCCAGCTGCCCCAGGCGGTCGAGACGGCGATCGAGCAGGCGCGGCTGCGCGGCGAGAACCGCCGCCTCGACCGGGCGCTGCAAGCGGCGAAGCGGCGCACGGGGCAACTCCAGCGGCAACTCCAGGTGCTCATCGATCGGCTCGCGGAAGGGGTGCTGATACTCGACGCCGGGGAGGGGCGGATCGTGGCGGCGAACGCTGCGGCGGAGCGGCTGTGGGGCGTGCCGCTGCGGGGCGTGCGGCGGTTGGAGGGGAGCAACGCGCTGCGAGCCGAGGCGGCCGATGGCACGCCGATCCCCGCCGAGGCGAGCGCGCCATTGCGGGCGCTACGCCGGGGCGAGGCGGTCTACGACGAGCCGGTGGTTCTCCAACCGGAGGCGCGGCGCATCCCGGCGACGATCGACGCGGTGCCACTCCACGCGCCGGATGGCAGGCTGGCGGGCGTGGTCAGCCTGGTCCACGACCGCAGTGCGCCGGTGCAGTTGGCGTCGCTGCGCGAGGCCCTGGTGGCCGTCGCCTCGCACCAGCTGAAGAATCCGCTGACGGTCATCATGGGCTATAGCTCGCTGCTGCTCAATTCACCGGCGGTCGCGGGGGATACTCGGGCACGCCGGGCGGTGGCCAAGATCCGCCGGGAGAGCCTGCGGCTGCGACACCTCGCGGACAATCTGCTCGAATTCTCGCGCCTGGAGCTGGGGCACGGTGCGGTCCAGGCGCGAGAATTCGACTTGGCCGAGCTGGTGCAGGCAGTGGCGACGCGCCAGCGCGAGGCGGTCGGCACGCACATCATTCGCGTGCAGGTCGCGCCAATGGCGATTCCCTATGTGGGGGACTACGGCCGACTGGCGCAGGTGCTGGGCAGTTTAATCGAACGGCGGGCAGCGGCCACCGTCGATCAGGGGGCGGGACTAGCGGTTGCGCTCGCTCGCCATACCCCCGCCGAACTGGTTGCCGAGGGGATCGCCAGCGCCCTGCCACCGGGCGAGGCATACGCCACCATCACGATCGGGGGGGGGCAGGGCGGCGACCAGCCCGAGCCGGTTCGCGCCGCCTGGCAACCCTTTACGGCGATTGAGCAGCCGGGCGACCCGGCCGAACTCGACATGCTGGTGAGCGCGGCGCTGGTGCGGAAACACGGCGGGATGCTCTATGCTGGGGAAGGGGGGGAGTATCGCCTCGTCTTACCGATCACCTGAACCGCCGCAAGGCGCTCCGTGCGGGCGCGTTTAGCTTTCAACCGTGACCAACTCGCGCACCGCCGCGCCGACCGTGATCGTGCCGCCGGTGACGATGCGCGCTCGCAGGCCGCCGCGATTGACGAGCGGCTTCAGGACAGGCTTGCCGGTTAGCTCGACCAGGTGCTCGCACGGCGTGCAGTAGTCGATTCCTTCGCAGAGCACATCGCCGATGGCGAAGCGCCGCCCGATCAGCTCGTTCAGCCCGATTCCGCTCGTCAACAAGTTGCGCCGACTCTCGACCGGTTCGAGGCGGATGCCGCTGATGGCGAAGAGGTCGTCGAGCATCTCGACCGAGATCAGGGTCAGCTCACGCCCGCCGTCGGCGCGCGGCCGGTCGGAGTAGAACCCCGTCTCCAGGCTGTAGCGATCCCCCGCCAACCCCGCCCCGGCAACCGCCTGGGCTTCCGTGAGCGGTTGCATCGGCGCGCTGGCCGCGTCGCAAATGAAGATCGCCTCGATCTGCCCGGACATGGTGCCCTCCTGTCTATTCGCTGCCTGCAATCGGTGACTGGCCGACAATCGCGGCATAGGCCGCTGGGTCGGTCGCGCCTTCGGTGGAGAAGAGCAGGACGCGCGTGGTGGCGGTGATGCCGAGTTGGGCGCGGCGTTCGTCGGCGTCGGGGCCGGTCAGGAGCGCGGCGAGGCCACCGAGGCCCGCCGCGCCGGTCTCTCCGGCGACGATCCCGGCGGTGGCGAGGTCGCGCATGGCGTCCCGGGCCGCGTCGTCGGGGATGGCAACGGCCATGTCGAGGCCGTGCTGCAAAGCGGGCCAGGCGATCAGCGAGGGGAGGCCACAGTTCAGCCCGGCCATGATCGAGGGGTGCGGGCCGGGGACCTCGGTCAATGCGTCAGCCCGGAGTGAGGCGAGGACGCAGGCGGCGGTGTCGGGTTCGACGCCGACGATGCGCGGCCGGGCGCTGCTGGCGGGACGGCGGTAGTGGCGCGTGACGGCCGAGGCGAACGCGCCGACGCCCATCTGGACGAGCACGAGGTCGGGGTGGGCATAGCCATTGCGCGATAGTTCGTCGTCCACTTCCCAGAGGATGGTCGAGTAGCCGTCGATCACCCAACGGGGTACGTCCTCATAGCCCGGCCAGGAGGTATCCGAGATGACGAGGTGGGTCGGGGAGGCTTCCTTGGCCGAGCGCGCGATTGCGTCATCGTAGGTGCCATCCACGACGGTGACGGCGGCACCTTCGCCCGCAATGGCATCGATCCGCGCCTGCGCCGTGCCGGACGGGACGAGGATGTGGGCGTCGTAGCCGAGCAGCGCGGCCATGCGCGCGACGGCGCGACCGTGGTTGCCGTCGGTCGCTGCGACAAGCGTCAGCGGCCCGAGCGGCGCGAGGTGGGCGCGCAGATCGGCGAGCGTGTTCCAGGCACCGACCTCGCCGCCGAGTCGTTCCACGAGCGCGCGATAGACCGCCCAGGAGGCACCGAGAATCTTGAAGGCGGGCAGCCCGAGCCGCGCCGACTCGTCCTTGACCAGGACCTGGCCGATGCCAAGCTGTTCGGCCAGCGCGGGCGCGGCGACGAGCGGCGTCGGCGCATAGCCGGGTAGCCAGGCGTGGAAGGCGAGCGGGCCGCGTGTCGGCGGATCATGCGCCAGGATGGGCCGCACCGAGGGGTTGAGGTAGTACGCGAGTGGCATTGTGGCTCCGTCGGGTGTGGGGCGAATGTGAGACGTAGGGCGTGTTCCTTACGCCTTGTGAGTATAGCCGTTGCGGGGCGCAATTGCGGCGCTGTATGCTGCATCGAGGGACCGTCGGAGGGAGAAGGATGCGGCGATGGACGAGGAGTTGCGGCGGGTGCTGGACGGATTGCTCGCGGCGGGGCGCGAGCACGACGAGCGCGAGGCGGTCCACGCCCGGCGGTTGCTCAATCTGGAGGCGGATACCGCGCAGTTGATGGCGATCCTGATCCAGAGTGGGCGACGGACGCGCGTGCTGGAGATCGGCACGTCGAATGGGTATAGCGCGATCTGGCTGGCCTGGGCGCTGCGCCCGCTTGGCGGGCACCTGACGAGCATCGAGCGGGATGGGGCGAAGCAGGCGGAGGCTGACGCCAATTTGCGGCGGGTGGGATTGCGGGAGGTGGTCACGCTGCGCGAGGGGGATGCGACGGCGGTCGTTGCCGAGCTGGCGGGGCCGTTCGACTGCGTCTTCTTCGATGCCGACCGGCGGAGTGCGCCGGAGCAGTTGCGCCTGCTGCTGCCGAAGTTGACGGATGATGCCCTGCTGCTCTGCGACAACGTGCTGTCGCACCCGGCGGAGGTCGCGGACTACCTCGCGGCCGTTGAGGCGCTGCCCGATTTTCAGCACGTCGTTGTGCCGATCGGGAAGGGGCTGAGTGTGGCGCATCGGTTGAGTCGTAAGTCGTAAGTCGTAAGTCGTAAGAATCTCCCTTGGGGCTAGCGGCTGAAAATGCAGCGTTAAGCCTCGCGTAGCCCTCTTACGACTTACGACTTACGACTTACGCTCTCCCTTCCTACGGGCGGACGACGGTGCCGTCGCGGCGGCGGACTTCGGGCCAGGCACCGTTGAGGGGGTGCTCGGGGAAGGGGTATTTGGCGGCGAGGGTTTCGTCGATGTCGATGCCGAGGCCGGGCTGGTCGTTGGACCAGAGCGCGCCGTCGTGGAACTCGGGCGTGCCGGGGAAGACTTCGCGCGTGCGCTCGGGGAAGAGATGCGCCTCCTGGATGCCGAAGTTCCAGCAGGAGAGGTCGAGGTGCAGGTTGACGGCGTGGCCGACCGGGGAGACGTCGCCGGGGCCGTGCCAGGCGGTGCGCACGCCGAAGAACTCGCACATCGAGGCGAGCTTGCGCGCGGGGCTGAGGCCGCCGATGTCGGAGATGTGGACGCGCATGAAGTCGATCAGGCGGTCGCGGACGAGGGGGAGGTATTCGTTGGGGTTGACGAAGAGCTCGCCCATCGCGATCGGGATGGCGGTCTGCTGGCGCAGCAGCTTGAAGTAGTCGTTGTCTTCCGGGGAGAAGGGATCCTCGTAGAAGAAGAGGTTGTACTGCTCCAACTCCTTCGCCAGCCGGATCGCCATGATCGGCGGGATGCGCTCGTGGACGTCGTGCAGCAGTTCGACCTGCTCGCCGAGCTTGTTGCGGAGGTGATCGAAGAGCTTGGGGATGAGGCGCACGTAGGGGGTCGGCTCCCACGGCTCTTGCTGCGGGCGGAGGTGGGAAGGATAGCGGGAGCTGGCTTGCGTTGCGGCGCTGGGCTTGCCGTGCGAGCCGTAGGTGGAGTAGCCCTCGACGGCGATCTGGCAGCGGATGTAACGGAAGCCCTGCTCGATGTAGCCGCGGGCGCTGTCCTCGACTTCCTCCAGGGTGCTGCCGCTGGCGTGGACGTAGACATCGGCGGCGCGTCGGCACTTGCCGCCGAGCAGTTGGTAGACGGGCATTCCGGCGCGCTTGCCCTTGATGTCCCAGAGGGCCTGATCGACGCCGGACATGGCGTTGTTCAGCACGGGGCCGCTGCGCCAGTAGGACGAGACGAAGGCGGCCTGCCAGATGTCCTCGATGTCGTTGGGGTCGCGCCCGACCAGGAAGGGCTTCAGGTATTGCTCGACGGCGGTGACGACCGCCAGCGGGCGCTGGGTGAAGGTGGCGCAGCCGACGCCGTAGAGGCCCGGTTCGCTCGTCTCGACTTTGACCACCACCAGCCGGATGCCATCCGGCGCGGTGCAGATCGCGCGCACGTCGGTGATCCGCAGCGCGGGCATGCCCGCCGTCGGCTCCCAGGCCGGGGGGATCACCGGTTCAACTTGCTCTGCCATGTTTCCTCCTCAAGCGGCAGTCCTCCAGGATTCAGACGCGGGCGGATTATAGCAGCGTGCCCCGCATGACATGCCGTGCTGCACTTACGTGTAAGCGAGTTACGTGTAAGCAGTTTACGGGGCCGAAAGTAGGTTTGTTTGGTGAATTTCGGTTTTTTCGCGGTCTCTTCTCCGGCGAACGGGTGGACCCCTCCCCGCCGCTGCGGCGGCGACCCTCCCCCTGAAGGGAGAGGGTGGGGATGCGGGGGAACGTCGGTGGTGATGGGCGATGCGGTTGCCGTTCCCACGCGGGCGACTCGGCGAGTCGCCCCTACAAGTACGGACCCGTCGAGAGGGGCGGATCATGCCACCTGGCGTGAAATTGGGGAGGAAGTGGCAATGCTGATGGGGTAGCGGAGCGAAGAGGGCGGGCCTCAGACCCGCCCGTGCCATCCATATCGTAGGGAAGCTACCCATTCGTGGGGTTATTGGGCCGGGGCACCGCGATTGTCGCCACCGAACTGGCCGGAGCGGAGGAAGAGGCCGCCGTCCACCCAGAAGACCTGGCCGGTGACGTAGGATGCGCCTTCGGTGCAGTAGTAGACGACGGCGGCGGCGATGTCCTCCGGGTAGCCGACGCGGCCGATCGGCGTGGCCTGGGCGAAGGTGCCGGCGTAGTCGGGGAGTTCGTGGCTGGTGCGCTCGATCAGGATGGCACCGGGGCCGACGGCGTTGACGGTGATGTTGTGCGGGCCGAGTTCGACCGCGAGACCGGCCGTCAGCATGTTCAGGCCGCCCTTGGAGGCGTTGTAGGGGGTGGCGTTGCTGAAGGCGGAGCGGCTGGCACCGCTGGAGATGTTGACGACGCGCCCGCCGGTCCCCTGGTCGCGCATGATGCGCGCGGCGGCCTGGGTGCAGAAGAAGACGCTCTTCAGGTTGGTGTCGAGCGTGGCGTCCCAGTGGGCCTCGTCGGTGTCGAAGAAGTCCTGCCAGAGGGTGATCCCGGCGTTGTTGACCAGGATATCGAGGCCGCCGAGCGCGTCGGCCGCCTCGCGCACCAGGCGCTGGCAATCGGCGACTTTGCCAACGTCCGCGCGGTGGGTCGAGGCGTTGCGGCCGAGCGCGCGGATCTGCGCGGCGACCTCCTCGGCCCCGGCCTGGTCGCGGTGGTAGTTCACGGCCACATCGGCCCCTTCGCGCGCCAGGGCCAGGGCGATGCCCGCGCCGATGCCCTTGCTGCCGCCGGTTACCAATGCGCGTGTGCCTGCGAGAGTCATGATCTACCCCCATGTTGAAGTGAGAAGTCGGAAGTGGGAAGTGGGAAGGAGAGATACCAGAGCTTGAATTCGGCCCCCCCGTCTACTGTCCACCGTCTACTGTCCACGATCCGCCCGCGCCGTTACAACACCGATTCATGCATATCGCGTGCGAGGTTGCAAGCGCTGTTGCAATCTGGCGGGAGTCGGGCTAGGATATCGTACACAACAGTGCGCACAACCCGGCTGTGCTATTCGCCAGGGAAAGTGCGGTTGCCGGTCTGATGACTGATCAGTTGACAAGCGACTTGGGTGGCCAATGAGGATCCGCGAGATTCGCGCGGCGGGGCTGCGCGGCGAGACGCCCGAGGGGGGCTGGAGCAACGAGATCCGCCCCGATGAGTGCGTTCATACCCTGATCGCGGTGGTCACCGACGAGGGGCTGATCGGCTACGGCAGCGTCTTCACCAACGATGCGCTCGTGCGTGGCGCGCTCGGGGTGCTCGAACCGCTCTATCGCGGCGAGAGCGCGCTGGAGCCGGAGCGGGTGGCGGAGAAGTTGCACCAGAATTCGTTCTGGATGGGGCGCGGCGGGTCGATCACGCACACGATCAGCGGGATCGACATCGCGCTGTGGGACATTCTGGGGCAGGCGACCGGGCAGCCGGTCGGGCGGTTGCTCGGCGGGCGGTATCGTGAGCGGGTGCGGCCCTACGCCTCGCTGCTGATGGACCAGCCGGGGCCGCTGGCCGAGCACCTGCTGATGGTGCGCGAGCAGGGCTTCCGGGCCTTCAAGATTGGCTGGGGGCCGTTCGGGCGCGTGAACGATGCACTTGATGAGGCGATCGTGCGGGCCGCGCGCGAGGCGGTTGGCCCGGAGGCATTCCTGATGGTGGACGCGGGGGGCAGCGATGCATTCTGGCCGCAGGGCTATAAGTGGGCGTTGCGCACGGCCGACATGCTCGCCTCGTACGGGGTCTCCTGGTTCGAGGAGCCGCTGCGACCCGACGACTTGCAAGATTATGTCGCGCTGCGCCGCGCTGCGCCGCTGCCGATCACCGGGGGTGAGACGCTGACGCGGCGGCAGGCGTTCCAGCCCTGGCTCGAGGCGGGCGCATTTGATATCGTGCAACCGGACGTGACGAAGGTGGGCGGTATCAGTGAGGAGCGCAGGATCGGCTGGTCGGCCCAGGAGCGCGGGATTCGCTTCATCCCGCACGGCTGGAATACCGCGCTCGGCCTCGCCGCCGACTTGCACCTGGCCTCGGCTTTCGCCGGGACGGACTTCGTGGAATACTTGACCGGGTCGCCGTATGTGGATGGTCTCGTGGCCGATCCGTGGCGTCTCGATGACGAGGGGATGCTCACCATCCCCGCCGGGCCGGGCCTCGGGGTGGGGCTCGATCCGGCGGGAGTGGCAAAGTATACGGGGGATACGGCGTTCACGCGGGTGTAGCAGGGCGAGCCGTGAGTCGTGAGTCGTGAGTCGTGAGTCGTAAGAATCTCGCAGGAAACGCGGACCCAGGGTGCGAGAGAGACACCGTCGGGATGGGTATCTGGCCTCTGATCTCTGGCCTCTGATAACTGAGTTGGGGTCGTTGGGGGATCGTGGAAGTTTGTAGGGATAACGGGAGGTTCTGCACGCATGGCACAGTCTGAGGAAATTCAGAAACTTGTCCAGGGTATTGGCAGTGGGCAGATCGGGCGGCGCGACTTCCTGCGGCGCGCGGCGATCCTGGGCCTCTCCGCGTCGGCGGCGGCGGCGGTGCTGGCCGCCTGCGGCGGTTCCCCGACGGCGACGACCGCGCCGGTCGCGTCGGCGGCCCCGGCCTCGGCTGCGGCTGCGTCGGCCGCGAGCGGCGGTGGCGCGACGGCGGTGGCGAGCGCGCGGCCTTCGGCTTCGGCTGCCGCTTCGTCCTCGGCACCGGTGGCGAACGCAACGCCGAACTCCAGCACGCGCACCGGCATCACGGCGGCGGAGTGGAACCCGGAGTCGATCCGCGCCAACGCGGGTACGCTGAAGGTTGACACCAAGGCCGATGTGGCCAAGATCACCCCGCTCGACTACAAGGGCAACCTGAAGTTCTGGTACACCGGGCCGGACGGCACCACCCCGCCGAAGGGCATCGAGCTGGACAAGCAGTTCTTCGACACCTGGAACAGCTACTACCCCAACATGCCGCTGAAGGTTGGCGACAACGTCCAGAACATCAGCTACAACGACCTGATCGACAAGCTGCGCACCTCCACCGCCGGTGGCGCGGCCCCCGATGTCACGCGCTTGCAGGCTCTCGGCGGCATCGAACTCGCCGCGAAGGGCTTCTTGCAGGAGATCAAGCTCTCCGACTTCGGCTACAAGGAGGAGAATTTCTGGTCGGGCGCGCTGAAGTCCTGCGTCTGGAACGGCAAGACCTACGGCGTGCCGACCAACAACGAGACGATGGCCTTCATCTACAACAAGAAGATCTTCGAGCGGGCCGGGCTGGACCCGAGCAAGGCCCCCGCGACCTGGGCCGACGTGGTCAAGTACTCGAAGACGATCAAGGAGAAGACCGGCAAGTGGGGCTTCGGCCTGGTTGCCCGCGTCAACGCGGGGAACACGCCGTTCCGCTTCATGCCGATCCTCTGGGCCTACGGCAGCGGCGCGCTGGACGAGTCGGACCCGAACCCGACCTACAAGAAGGTGATGATCAACAACGAGGGTGGTATCGCCGCGCTGCAGGCGTACTACGACATGTACGTCACCGACCAGTCGGTGCCGACCTCGGCGCTGACCAACACCCAGACCGAGAACCAGGACCTCTTCATCAGCGAGCAGATCGCGATGGTGATCAGCCACCCGAGCGAGTACGCCGTCATGCTCGATAAGCTCTCCAAGGCGACCGGGCAGGACAAGACGGTGGCGCAGGAGGTCGTGGACAACATGGCCTACGGCCTGATGCCGGAAGGCCCGGCGCGGCGCGCGGTGGTGTTCGGCGGCTCGAACATGCACATCTTCAACGAGAAGGCCACCGGCCACGCGGTTGATACCAAGGCGACCAACGCGTTCTTCGCCTATTCCACCGGCCCGGAGCAGTCGATCAAGGCGTGGGCGTGGCTCGGCTCGAACCCCGGCCACCTCGACGGCTTCAAGACCGACTGGATGAAGGAGCGCCTGGATACGATCAAGTTCCTCGACGTGACCACCTCGATGCTCCCGTATGGCATCCCGTTCCCGGCGATCCCGGAGCAGGCGACGATCATGAACAACATCGTGCCGGAGATGCTCCAGAACGCCCTGAGCAAGAAGATGACGGTCAAGCAGGCGGCGGACGACGCGGCCGACCGGATCAAGAAGCTGGTCAACATCTAACGACGCAGTTGGGTACGCGGGTGGGCCGGCCCACCCGCCCCGGCCCCGCCCACCCCGGATAGGGTGGGCGGGGCGAACCTGCGACGTCAGTGCAGAGGGTGGGGAATCCGCCCCTCGCGCTCGTTTGCCGATTCGCCCACCCGGAGGCACTATGGCGGTAACCGCACCCACAGCATCTGCCCGCGTGATCAGGCGCAGGCGTGGTCTCCTGGCGGAGATCGCGCACCACTGGGCCGATTACATGTACGTCCTCCCGGCCTTGTTCGTCCTGTTCCTCGTGATCGGCTATCCGATCGTCTACACGATCTACCTCTCCTTCTTCGACACGCCCGCGCGCGAGGCGAATATCTACTTCTCCGGTTTCGACAATTACCGGACGATCCTCTCCGACAGGAACATCGACTTCTTCGGGGCGACGAAGAACACCTTCATCTGGACGATCCTCTCGACCTTCTTCGCCTTCGCCCTCGGGTTCGGGGCGGCGCTGGTGGTCCACCGGCAGTTCCCCGGTCGCAGCATCGCCCGCGGCATTCTGTTGATCCCCTACATCATCAGCCAGGTGCCGGCGGCCTATATCTGGCGCTGGCTCTTCCACAGCGACTACGGGCTGATCAATGGGAGCCTGAAGAGCTGGGGGTTGATCGATCAGCCGATCCGCTTCCTCGACGACCGGGCGTCGGCGCTCTACGCCGTCACGCTCGTCAACATCTGGAAAGAATTCCCCTTCGCCATGATCCTGCTCCTCGCCGGGCTCCAGACGGTGCCGGAGGGGTTGTTGCGCGCGGCGCGCGTGGATGGCGCGGGGGTGTTGCAGACCTTCTGGCACGTGATCGTGCCGCACCTCCGCAGCGTCATCCTCATCTGCACGATTTTGCTCTTCGTGACGAACCTCAATTCGTTCACGCTGATCTTCCTGATGACGGGTGGTGGCCCGGCGGGGGCGACGACGATCTGGATCATCGCGGTGTATGCGCTCGGGTTCTTGACGCCGAACTATGGCTTAGCCTCGGCCTTCGCCGTGATTCTCTTCCTGATCATGGCCGTCCTCGGCTACTTCTATGTGCGCGTCCTGAGTGGTGATCGCGATCGGAGGCAGACCGTATGAGTACATCCGAGCCGATCAACCGGGCGGTGGCGGGCGTTGATGCGCCCGCGCGACGAGCCACCGCACCCGCGACGAGCACGAGCGCGCGGGTGGTCAAGGTGCGCAAGAAGCGGCGGCGGGTCACCGTCTATGATGTCCTGGCCGTGATCTTCATGATCCTCATGCTCGCTTTCGCCCTGATCCCGCTGGCCTGGATGCTCTCGACCTCGCTGAAGTCGCAGTTCGCGGCGATCCGCCAGCCGCCGCATTGGATCCCGGCCGAGCCGACACTGAATGCGTACAAGGTCCTCCTCTCGCCGGATAGCCCGATCGGTGGTCGCTTCCTGCGCTACATGCTCAACAGCCTGAAGGTGTCGCTGGCGACGACCGTGATCGGCCTGGTGGTCGCGATCCCGGCGGCCTACGCCTTCTCGCGTTTCCGCTTCCCGGGGAGGAATGCGCTCTTCTTCGCGGTGCTGGTGCGGAACATGTTCCCCACCGTCGTCTTCCTCATCCCGCTCTTCGTGCTGATGACGAAGCTGCACCTGGTCGATAACCAGCTCTCGCTGGTGCTGACCTATCTCACCTTCGGCCTGCCGCTCTCGATCTGGCTGCTGAAGGGGTTTTACGACAACATCCCGGAGGAGTTGGAACGGGCGGCGCGGATCGACGGGGCGACCCGCTTCGGGGCCTTCTGGAGAATTGTGATGCCGCTCTCGTCGCCGGGGATCATCGCCACGGGCATCTTCGCCTTCATCGGGGCGTGGAATGAGTATGTCTACGCGAGCGTCTTCCTGAATACCGAGCGGTTGAAGACGTTGCAGCCCGGTCTGCAGAAGTTCTTCGGCGAGTTCTCGACGAACTGGCCGGGGCTGATGGCGGCGCAGTTCATCTCCAGTATCCCGGTCGTGGTGGTCTTCCTGGTCTTGCAACGCTACTTCGTCAAGGCACTCGCCGAGGGGGCGACTAAGGCGTAGTCGTAAGTCGTAAGTCGTAAGTCGTAAGAGGGCTTCGAGGAGCTGTGCGCTGTATATTCAGCCACTAGCCACACGCGAGATTCTTACGACTTATGACTAGCGACTTACGACTTTCTGGGGGGAGGCAATGGCAGAGGTCGTACTCGAGAATGTCGTCAAGCGGTATGGCGACGTGGTGGCGGTCAACGATGTCTCGCTGACGATTCATGATGGCGAGTTCGTCTCTCTGGTTGGGCCTTCTGGCTGCGGGAAGACGACGACGCTGAACATGATCGCGGGGCTGCTCGAACTCTCGGAGGGGAGCATCTTCATCGGGGGGCGCGACGTGAGCGAGCTCGATCCGAAGGATCGGGATATCGCGATGGTCTTCCAGAACTACGCGCTTTATCCGAACAAGACGGTCTACAAGAATCTCTCTTTCCCGCTGGAGATGCGGCGGCTGGCGAAGACGGAGGTCGATCAGCGCGTGCGGCGCGCGGCCGAGACGCTGTCGATCACGCCGCTCTTGGAGCGCAAGCCGCGCGAAGCTCTCCGGCGGGCAGCAGCAGCGCGTCGCGCTGGGGCGGGCGCTCGTGCGCAACCCGAAGGCCTTCCTGATGGACGAGCCGCTGTCGAACCTCGACGCGAAGCTGCGCGTCTACATGCGCGCGGAGTTGAAGCGGTTCCACCACGAGTTGAGCGCGACGGTCATCTACGTCACGCACGACCAGATGGAAGCGATGACGATGTCGGACCGGATCGTGGTGATGAACAACGGCCTGTTGCAGCAGGCGGGGACGCCCGATGAGCTGTACTGGCACCCGGTCAACCTCTTCGTGGCCGGTTTCATCGGCAGCCCGGCGATGAACTTCCTGCCCGGCCGCGTGTCGCGCCAGGGCGATACCGCTGTGCTGCGCGGCGAAGGGGATTGGGAGTATCGACTCTCACCGGAGTTGGGGCGGCAGGCCAACAAGTCGACGAGCGGCGAGGTGGTGCTCGGTATCCGCCACCCGAACATGCGGCTCTTCTTGGAGGAAAAGGCGGGCGCGATCAAGGCGCGCATCTATACCGTTGAGCCGACGGGCGATGTGACCTTCGTCCATGTGCGCCTCGGCGAGCACATCCTGGTCGCCAGTACCAGCGCCGACTTCCGCGCCAATGCCGACGACATGGTCTGGATCGACTTCGATCAGCAGCACGTCCACCTGTTCGACAAGCAGACCGAGGCGGCGCTGAACCTCGAAGCGTAGGCAAGTCAGCGAGAGCAAAAGGGCCGCCGCACGGTTGTGCGGCGGCCCGTTCGGCTTGGCGCGAGGAGTGGGTTACCGAGCGGCGGTGGGCGCGTCCGCGTCGTCGTCCGAAGGCTGCGCTGCGGTCCGATCGAGCGCCAGGTAGATCGGGCCGGAGCGGTCGAGGTGGTCGAGCATGGCGCGATGCGCGCGTTCGGGGTCGCGCGAGCGCACCTCGTCGTAGATGCGCTGGTGGGAGCGGATCGCCCCGGTCAGGGCGTTCGGCAGTTGATTGGTGACCTCGCGGCTGATGTGGAGCAGGTCGCGGATGGCGGCCAACATGCGCGCGAGGATGCGATTGCCGGTCGCGCCGACGAGCAGATTGTGGAAGTTGATATCCTCTTCCAGGAAGATGTCGGGGGTATCGAGCGTGGCGGCCTGGCGCTCCAGCGAGGCGGCGAGGGCGGCGAGCAGTTCCGGGGTCGCTTTCTCGGCCGCTTCGGCGGCGATGGCCGGTTCGATGAGGCGGCGCACGCGGAGCGAGTCGCGCAGCAGCGGTTCGAGCAGCCCCTCGTCGCGGTAGGTGGCGAGGACGATCCGGTTGAGGACGTCCCATTCCTCCTGCGGGGCGACGATGGTGCGCCGCCCGTGCCTGACCGCGATCATGCCGCATTCTTCGAGACTGCGGAGCGCCTCGCGGATGACCATGCGGCTGACGCCGAAGCGCGCGATCAACTCCGATTCGGCGGGCAGGTTGGACCCGACCGGGAAATCGCCCAATACGATGCGCCGGGCGATCTGGCGACCGACTTCCTCGTGTAAGCGCGCATCTTTCACGATGGTGAACAGCGATTCCGCCAACTTTCCCCCGCCCCCCGTATGGCGTTGCCCGCCGTCCTCTCTCAGGATGGACCCCCACTAACCACCGCCACGTGCTGCTTGACAGGGTGGAAGTATCTTGCTATTCTCGCCCTCTGTCAACTGATTAGACATCAACTCATCTGACAAGTTTTCTATAAGCTGTACAAGCGGGCGGCAACGGGGAGGGAGTGGGGGGATGCGAATCACGGGCGTCGAGACCTTCTTCACGCAGATCGAGCCCAACCTGCGCACCTGGGTTTTCGTGAAGGTTTCGACCGACGCGGGCGTGCATGGGTGGGGCGAGGGGACGCTGGAGGGGAAGGAGCAGATCGTCGCGGCGGCGATCGAGGGCCATGTCCGCCAGCATCAGCTGATCGGGGCCGATCCCCGGCAGATCGAGCGACTGTGGCAGATCCAGTACCGGCATGGCTTCTGGCGCGGCGGCGTGGTGCTGAACACGGCGATCAGCGCGATCGACCAGGCGCTCTGGGACATCAAGGGGAAGTTGGCCGGATTGCCGGTCTACGAGTTGCTCGGCGGGGCCTGCCGGGATCGCATCCGGCTTTACACGCACTGCACGCCCGGCGATGATCCCGCCCAGCCGAACTCCAACGTGGCGGCGCTGGTGGCCGCCGGATGGACGGCGCTGAAGACGTCGTCGTTCGGCCGCCAGGTGGAGAATTTCGAGTCCGACGCGGCGCGGATCGCCGAGGAGCGGATCGCGGCCTGTCGCGAGGCGGGCGGGCCGGACCTCGAACTCTTCGTGGATAACCACGGCCGCATGCGCGGCGCGGTCGCTTGCCGGACGCTCGACGCGCTCGCGCCGTACAAGATCGGCTGGTTCGAGGAGCCGGTGCAGCCGGAGGATATGGATGGGCTGCGCCAGGTGATGGGGCACCCCAAGAATACGGAGATCGCCACGGGCGAGCGCTATTTCTCGCCGTGGGAGTTCCGCGAGTTGATCGAGCAGAAGCTGACCGATATCGTGCAGCCCGATATCTGCCACGCGGGCGGGATCACGGCGCTGAAGAAGATCGCGGCGCTGGCCGAGATCCACCACATCCAGGTCGCGCCGCACAATCCGCAGGGGCCGATCTCCACCGCCGCGTCGATCCACCTGGCGGCGGCGATCCCGAACTTCCGCATCCTCGAATTCGCGAACCAGTTGCACCTGCCGGGCTGGGCGGCGGTGCAGCGCGAGGCGCTGCCGATCGCGCCGGGGTGGGCAGAGTTGCCGGATCGTCCTGGGCTGGGGATCGAGTTGGATGAGGAGGCGCTGGCGCGCTACGCCACCGATCCGGGCGCGTACTATCCGGGCACGCATGACGTGGATGGCACGCCCGCGAATGTGTGATACGGTCAACCACACCCCGCACCGGTGCTCGATAGAGGGGGCAATTTGACCGGCGACAGCGCGGATTTTGTGTGAGGAGGGGCAGTGAAGATCACCGATGTGCGGCCCTGGATCGTGGCCGGGCCGCCGACCGACGCGACATCCGGCCCGGCGGCGCATCTCCAGCAGTACATTTTCGTGCAGGTGGACACCGATGAGGGGCTGACCGGCTGGGGCGAGGTGACGTCCTACCCGGGCATGGTCGCGAACCGCGCCGTGGCGGCGATGGTGCGCGAGGTGCGCGACACGCTGGTGGGGCAGGACCCGTCGCAGATCGAGGCGATCTGGCACAAGCTGTTCCGGCTGTTCACGTACATGGGCACGCGCGGGGCGACCACGGCGCTGATCTCGGGCATCGATATCGCGCTGTGGGACATCCGGGGGCAGGCGCTGGGGCAGCCGATTTATGAGCTGCTCGGCGGCAAGGTGCGCGAGACGATCCCGCTCTATGTCCACTTCGCGCCCGATATCACGCCGGAGGGGATGGCCGCCAACGCGAAGGAGCAGGTGGACCTGGGGGCGAAGGGGATCAAGACCGATCCGTTCCTCGCGGCCGGGCGGGCGCGGGGCATCCTCAACAACAACGTCTACATTAACGGCGAACTCGACCCGGCGACCGAGCAGCTGGGCGTGGACATGATCGCGGCGATTCGCGAGGCGATCGGGCCGCAGGTCGAGCTGCTGATCGACGCGCACGCGATCTTCAACGTGCCGACGGCGGTGCGGCTGGCGACGCGGCTGGCGGAGTACACGATCCACTGGTTCGAGGAGCCGGTGCCGCCGGAGAGCTACCACGCGCTCCAGCAGGTGCGCGAGCAGGTGCCGACGCGGATCTGCGTCGGCGAGCGGCTGCACACGCGGTTCGAGTTCGTGCCGATCTTCGAGCAGCGGCTGGCCGACTATGTGATGCCGGATGTGACCTGGACCGGCGGGATCAGCGAGTTGAAGAAGATCGCGACGATGGCCGAGGCGTACTACATCCCGGTCAGCCCGCACGACGCCAGCGGTCCGGTGAATATCATGGCGGGGGCGCATGTCTCGATGACGATCCCCAACTTCTACAAGCTGGAGGCGCGGCGGGCGCAGTTCAGCTTCTACAACGCCTTCATCAAGGAGCCGCTGGAGGTGCGCGACGGCAATCTGATCGTGTCGAATCGCCCGGGGCTGGGCGTCAGTCTCGACCTCGACTATCTGCGGGCGCATGAGGTGCGGTGAGTGCTGAGTGCTGAGTGCTGAGTGGGCGAGTCGTGAGTCGTGAGTCGTGAGTCGTGAGTAGTGAGACGGCCCTCACCCCGCCGCCTGCGGGCGGCACCCCTCTCCCACCGTCTGGGAGAGGGGAAGAAGCGATGCTGCGGTGTGGAGTGATCAATCAGTCGGCGTGGGTTCGGCTGAGGATGGGTAAGGAGGGTCAATGAAGATCACCGATGTCCGACCCTGGATCGTCACCGGACCGCCGACGGAGGCGGGGGTGCCCGGACACGCCGGGGATAAGTTGCATTATGTCTTCGTGCAGGTGGATACGGATGAGGGGTTGACTGGGTGGGGGGAGGTCACGACCTATCCCGGGCTGGTGGCGAACCGGGCGGTGGCGGCGATGGTGCGCGAGGTGCGCGACACGCTGGTGGGGCAGGACCCGTCGCAGATCGAGATGATCTGGCACAAGCTGTTCCGGCTGTTCACCTACATGGGCACGCGCGGGGCGACCACGGCGCTGATCTCGGGCATCGATATCGCGCTGTGGGACATCCGGGGGCAGGCGCTCGGCCAGCCGATCTATGAGCTGCTCGGCGGCAAGGTGCGCGAGACGGTGCCGCTCTACGTCCACTTCGCGTATGTCCAGACGCCGGAGGAGATGGCCTACTACGCCAAGGGGCAGGTGGACCTGGGGGCGAAGGGGCTGAAGACCGATCCGTTCCTCGCGGCCGGGCGGGCGCGGGGCATCCTCAACAACAACGTTTACATTAACGGCGAACTCGACCCGGCGACCGAGCAGCTGGGCATCGACATGATCGCGGCGGTGCGCGAGGCGATCGGGCCGCAGGTCGAGCTGCTGATCGACGCGCACGGGCTCTACAACGTGCCGACGGCGATTCGGCTGGCGACGCGGCTGGCGGAGTACAACATCCACTGGTTCGAGGAGCCGTGCCCGCCGGAGAGCTACCACGCGCTCCAGCAGGTGCGCGAGCAGGTGCCGACGCGCATCTGCGTCGGCGAGCGGCTGCACACGCGGTTCGAGTTCGTGCCGGTCTTCGAGCGGCGCTTGGCCGACTTCGTGATGCCGGATGTGACCTGGACCGGCGGGATCACGGAGTTGAAGAAGATCGCCAACATGGCGGAGGCGTACTACATCCCGATCTCGCCGCACGACGCCAGCGGGCCGATCAACGTGATGGCGGGCGCGCACGTCTCGCTGAATGTGCCGAACTTCTACAAGCTGGAGGCGCGGCGGGTGCGCTTCGACTTCTACAACGCCTTCCTGAGTGAGCCGCTGGAGGTGCGCGACGGGGACCTGATCGTGCCGAATCGCCCGGGGCTGGGCATCAGCCTCAACCCGGACTACCTGGCGGCGAACTCGGTGGTGTAGCGCCACCGGACAGCAGCCGAACCCAGGCGTGACGCCCGTCACTCGCGCGAGTGACGGGCGTCGCTGCGCGGCGCGGCGCGCGGCCTTACTCTGGGTGCATCGGCGTATGGACCGTCGCAGCCCAGGGGAGGATCGACCATGAAGGCCACATCCGTCACTCGTCGTTTTCGAGCCGCGCTTGGCTCCGCGATTCTCGGGATCACGCTCGCCGCGATCCTCGCCGCCTGCGGCACCCCGGCGGGGGCGATACCGGCCACTCCGACCGCCACGCCGATCACGCCGACCGCCACAACTGCCCCACCGGCCGTGGTCACGCCGTCGCCCACGGTAGCCCCGCCATCGCCGCCGACAACGACCACTCGACCGGCTGCGTTCCCCTCGCCATTCTGGTGCGACTAGTTCTGGGAGATCGTGGCCAACGCCTGGATCGATAGCGATGGCAACGGCCAGCAGGATGCCGGGGAGCCGCCGCTGGCGGGGGTCGAATTCGCCCTGCGCAGCGGAGATCACGGCGTGAGCGACGCGGCGGGGCAGTATACCCTCCACGCCATGAGCGGCTGCAGCGCGGTCCCCACTTTCTCGGTGTCCGCGCTCCCGCCCGCTGGCTACGCGCTCACCACCCCCGGTGTGGTCGAGTTGAAGGGGGACGGCAAGGTGGCGTTCGGTTTTGCTGCGAAGTAGGGGGTTACCCCAGGAATGGCCGAGAGAAGCATTGAGGCCCGGCGCGCGACCTGCGCGCCGGGCCTTCCGACGTATCAGCCTGGAGTGTGCGGGGAAACAGCGGCGACACGCTGGCGACAAGCACGAATTAGCGCGGGATTGCGGACTGGCGGTCGGCGCTAACGATGCCGGGGTGGATGCCGCGAAGCATCAGTTCGGAGGCGCGCTCGGCGGTGGCGGGGCCGATGCCCATGCCGCCGCCGGTGAAGCCGACCGCGAAGTAGACATTCGGCAGATCGGGGAGTCGCCCGACGAGCGGCATCTCGTCGGCGGTGTAGCCCATGATGCCGCTCCAGCGGTGCTCGACCGGCACGCCCTGGAGTTCGGGGAAGTACTGGCGGAGGAACGATTCTAGCTCCGCTTGCAGGTGGGGCGTCGTCTCGTGGTCGTTGTAGCCGACTTCCTCGTCGGCGAAGTGGTCGCGCCCGCCGCCGATGACGAAGCGGCCATCGGGCAGCTGCCGGAAGTATTCGTAGCCCCAGTTGGCCCCGGCCATCATCTCCATGAAGCGCCCGGTCGGCGCGGTCGCGAGCATCTGGCCGCGCGTCGGGAAAACCTTGTCGAGGAAATAGGGGTGCAACGTGCGCGAGTAGGCGTTGGTGCAGAGGCAGACCTGCTTCGCCCGCACCGTCGCGCGCTGCGCCTGGACGGTGACGGTGTCGCCATCCTGGGTGATGCGCCGCACGGCGCAGTTCGGGATCACCTCCGCGCCGCTGTGGGCCATGATCTGCGTCACGAGCCAGTAGGATTGCGTGGCGATGTCGCCGGGCTGCACCAGCGCGCCGAAAAAGCCGCGCTCGGTCGGGTCGGTAGCGAGCCACTCGACATCGTAGCCATCCGCCGCGAGGGCGCGGGCGGAGGCTTCCAGGGTCTGCGCTTCTTCCGGGGTGGAGCCGAACTTCATGCTGCCTGGCAGCTCGTGCCAGACGCCGTAGTCGTCGAGGAATTGCTTGACGATGGCGCGGTTGCGCAGGCTGAGTTCGCGCAGATCCCGCGCGGCGGCGTGGCCGAGTTGCTCGATCATCGTGTGATAGGTGCCGCGACCGGCGGCGATGATGTGCCCGGCGTTGCGCCCGGACGCGCCAAGCGCCACATCCCGCGCCTCCAGCACGATCACCGACTTGCCGGCCCGCGTCAGGAAGGTCGCCAGGGTGCTGCCGACGACGCCGGCCCCGATGATGCAGACGTCCACATCCTCGCGGCGATGCGGCAACCCGGGCCAGATGGCGGTGTCCTGCCAGATCGATACCGTGGTCATTGCTTCCCCTTCCCACTTCCCCACTTTCAATCGAGACGGCAACAGCCATTCACCGTCGCCACCCTCGCGACAAGCCGACCTGGCCTTGCCGCGCGCCCTGATGGGCACTGTATCGCCAGCGCGTCTAGCGCGTCAAACCGAGGAGCCTGCCGCGACAGGCATAGTGCGAGGAGCGATGGCGGCGCTGCTCTGATAGACTCCCGACGCGCCAGCCGAGCCTGCGTCAGATAGCGCGGGCGGGGTGGCGGCGATGGGGCTGCGAAGGAGGCGACGTTGAAGATCACGAATATCGAGACGTATCCGGTGTGGGGTGGGCAGCGGAATTTTCTCTTCGTGGTGGTGGACACCGACGAGGGGATTTATGGGGTGGGCGAGTCGGGGATCACCGGGCGCGAGCTGGCGATCGTCGGGGCGATCGAGCACTTTAAGCCGCTGCTGATCGGGCAGGACCCGATGCGCACGGAGCATCTGTGGCAGTTGCTCTACCGGGGCGGCTTCTTCCCGGCGCAGCGCATCCTCGGCAGCGCGATCTCGGCGATCGACATCGCGCTGTGGGACATCAAGGGGAAGGCGCTGGGGGTGCCGATCTACGATCTGCTCGGCGGCAAGGTGCGCGATAAGGTGGTTTGCTACCCGCACAACACCGGGCGCGGGAAGGAGATCACGCCGCTGGTCGAATCGTGCCTCCAGACGAAGGAGGAAGGCTGGCAGTTCGTGCGCTGGGGCCTGCCGGGCGACGAGGGGGTGCTGGAGCCGCGCGCCGCCGTGAAGGCGTCGATCGAGCAGTTCCGGGCGATCCGCGAGGCGGTGGGGGATGAGATCGAGCTCTGCTTCGACGTGCATACGCGGCTCGATCTCCCCGACGCGCTGAGGCTTTGCCGCGAGGTCGAGAGTTTCCGGCCCTTCTTCATCGAGGATCCGCTGCGCTCGGAGAATCCCGATTCGTTCAAGACGTTGCGCCCGCGCACCGGGGTGCCGCTCGCGGCCGGGGAGCAATTCAGCTCGAAGTGGGAGTTCCGGCAGTTGATCGAGGAGGAGTGGATCGACTACGCGCGGATCGATCTGTGCATCGCCGGGGGCTTCACGGAGGCGCGCAAGATCGCGGGGTGGTGCGAGACGCACTACATCGCCATCGCGCTGCACAACCCACTCGGGCCGGTGTCGTCGGCAGCCTGCTTGCAGCTTAATCTTGCCACACCGAACTTCGGCGTGCAGGAGCAACCGCGCAAGACGGGCACGGTGCTGACCGATGTGGTCCCGGTGCAGCCGATCTGGGAGAACGGCTACTTGCTCCCGCCGACCGCGCCCGGCCTGGGCATCGAGTTCGACCGCGAGGCGGCGAAGAAGTCGCCGTTCCGGATGACCGAGTTGCCGCATTTGCAGCGGGAGGATGGGAGCTTCACCAACTGGTGAGTTGAAGTACGAACGCCGAAGTACGAAGTACGAAGTGGGGCAGGTTGCAGAGTAGGTGCTCGGGCGAGGGGCACCGGGACTGAAGTCCCGGCTAAGGGCCTGCGGCCACAAAGTCCGCTCACGCGGACTGGATAAGGCAACGCTTTGCGTGAATTGCCTGACGGTTGCCGACGCCCGCCTTGTTCGTACTTCGTCGTTCGTGCTTCATACTTCGCGACGGGGGTGTTATGCGCTACGGCTTTGTCTTGCCTTATGGCGATGCGCGGGTGGCGGCGGATATGGCGCGGGAGGCCGAGAGGGCGGGTTGGGACGGATTTTTCGTCTGGGAGGCGGTCTGGGGCTACGATGCGTGGGTGCTGCTGGCTGCGGCGGCGATGCAGACGGAGACGATCAAGCTGGGGACGATGCTGACGCCGCCGTCGCGGATGCGCCCGTGGGATCTTGCCGGGAAGACGATGACGGTGGACCGGCTCTCGAACGGGCGCGTGATCCTGGCGGTCGGGCTGGGTGCGGTCGATACGGGCTTCGTGCAGTTCGGCGAGGTGACCGACCGCAGGACGCGCGCGGAGTTGATGGACGAGGCGCTGGATATCGTCACCGGGCTCTGGAAGGGGCAACCGTTCAGCTACAGCGGCAAGCATTACACCGTGCAGGAGTGCGATTTCCTGCCGCCACCGCCACCGGTGCAGCAGCCGCGCATCCCGATCTGGGTGGCGGGGGCGTGGGGGAGCGAGAAGTCGATGGGGCGCGCGGTGCGCTACGACGGGCTGCTGCCGAACTTGATCGCGCGCGGCGAGGAGAAGCGCGAGTTGACGCCGGACGATATCCGCGCGATGCGGGAGTATGTCGCGGCGCGACGGACGGAGACGACGCCCTTCGAGATCATCGCCGAGGGGACCACGCCGGGCGATGATCCTGCCGCTGCTGCGGCGAAGGTGCGACCGTGGGCCGAGGCCGGGGCGACGTGGTGGATCGAGGGGATGTGGGACGCGATGGGGAACATGGAGAGGGTCTGGGAGCGGGTGCGGCAGGGGCCGCCGAGGGGGGATTACGAGTCGTGAGTCGTGAGTCGTGAGTCGTGAGTAGAAATCTCCCCAACCGTCGCAGCATCCAGCACTGGCGCGGCCGGGGATGCGGCGTCGCGTCGAAGTCTGTGAGTAGACGGTAGCTGGCCCCCGCTCGGTTGAAGCTGAGCGGGGGCGTTTTGTTTTGCTTGCGAGCCGGGAGACGCTGGGGGACGCCGCCCGCCAAGTGGTCACCGAATTGAGGCGGGAAGTGGAGCTTGGGAATTAAGGATGGAGAATGAAGAATGAAAACGATGGCATGGGTGGCACAGTCGGCAAGGAGCGGTGCGGGATGAAGCAGACGTTCGTGGTGCTCTCGGTGCATGGGCCGAATCGGGACGCGTCGCGCGGGGTGCGCGAGCAGGATTACTGGGATGAGCACGCGGCGTTCATCGATGGGCTCTATGACCAGGGATTCATCCGGCTCGGCGGGCCGTTCCCGGATCATGCGGGGAGTATGCTGATCGTGGAGGGGGAGAGCGCGGAGGAGGTGCGGCGGATCATGCTCGGCGACCCGTGGGGCCACCACGGCATCCTGGTGCTGGACGAGGTGCGACGCTGGGAGATCTTCCTGGACCGGGATAAGGACTGAGACTTGCGGGCATGAAATGGCCCGCTGCTGTGGCAGCAGCGGGCCTGGGGAGAAGGATGGGAGGGAGAAGGGAAAAGGGAAAAGGGAGAGAAGTATCCGGTTATCTGATTGCAGGAGTCGTGCCAGGTTGGCGGAATGCGGAATGAAGAATGAAGAATGGAGAATGGAGAAATGGGTCGGTGGCAAGCGCAGATTCGCGCCCACCCAGGACCCCTTCTCAATTTTTCATTCTCAATTCTCAAGACCGCACGATGGTGTAGGATACTCCCCGCGCGTGGCGCGCTTCGCGAAGGGAGGATCGTGTGACCAGTCCGTTGACAGCCGATGTGTTGGTGTATGACTTCAAGGCGGCGGGCGACCCGCAGCTCTCGCCCGATGGCGAGCGGGTGCTCTACTCGCTCGGGCAGGTGGAGCGCGGCAAACTGCGCGGCACGAGCCAGATCTGGATCTGCAACCGCGATGGCAGCGGGGCGCGGCAGCTGACCTGGAACGGGGAGCGCAACGGCGGCGGGCGCTGGTCGCCGGATGGGGCGCAGATCGCCTTTGTCTCCGACCGCAGCGGCGGGAAGGGGAAGGAGAAGGGCGCGGCGCTCTGCATTTTGTCGCTGGGTGGTGGTGAGGCGCGCGAGATCACGCGCCATCGGAATGGCATCGGGGACCTGGCGTGGTCGCCGGATGGGACGCAAATCGCCTACTCCACCTCCTTCGACCCGGAGAATCCGAACGAGGAGGAGTGGCCTGCCGATAAGGCGGTGAAGGTGCGCGTCACGCGGCGGATCGATTATAAGCAGGACAACCGGGGCTATTTGCACGACACGCGCAGCCAGATCTTCGTGGTGGATGTGGCGAGCGTCGAGCGGCGCAAGATTACCGGCGAGGCGGCGGATTACAACTTCCCGCAGTGGTCGCCGGATGGCAAGACGATCGCGGCGCAGCGCCCGAACCACAACGGGATGCAGTCGCAACTGGCGCTGATCGACGTGGCGAGCGGGAAGACGACGCTGATCGGGCCGGAAGAGGGGGTGGTCGGGGTCTGGTCGTGGTCGCCGAGCGGGGAGCGGATCGTCTTCTCGGGCGATACGAAGCAGACGTACCAGACCGATTTCTTCGTGCTGACGGTGGCCAGCGGCGAGGTGCAGCGGCTGACCGACGACCTGGCGGTGCTGCCGGTGGCGGGGTTCCCGACGATCGTCGGCCCGGCGCAGCCGGTGTGGCTGGATGACGACCAGGTGCTGGTCCACGCGATGCGGGCGGGGGCGAGCGGGCTCTACGCGTTCAACCTCCAGACGACCGGGATCGAGCCGGTGGTGAACTGGCGGGCGATGAATGCACAGTTGAGCACCGACCGCTCGGGGCGCTACGCAGCGGTGTCGTACAGCTCCTGGAATGCGCAGGGCGAGATCGCGATCGCCGACACGCAGACCGAGGAGTCGACGATCATCACCCACGTCAACGACGCGGTGTTGGCCGAGCACCCGACGGCGGAGCCGGAGCGGTTCACGATCAAGCGGGGCAAGTACGAGATCGAGGCGTGGTTGCTGAAGCCGTATGGGTTCGATCCGAGCAAGAAGTACCCGCTGATCCTCGATGTCCACGGTGGGCCGAACGGGTTCTACGGTTGGGGCTTTAATGCCAACCAGCAGGCGTTCGCGGCGGCCGGGTTCGTGACGGTCTTCGCCAACCCGCGCGGTTCGTCGTCGTATGGGCGCGACTTCACGACGCAGGTGCTGGGGGACTGGGGCTACGAGGACTATCAGGATCTGATGGCTGTGGTGGATGAGGCGCTGAAGCAGCCGTATGTGGATGCGGAGCGGACCGGGATCTACGGCTACAGCTATGGCGGCTACATGACCTCTTGGACGATCGGGCAGACGGATCGCTTCAAGGCGGCGGTCTGCGGCGCGCCCTGTTTCGATCTGGAGTCGTTCTACGGCACCAGCGACATCGGGCATGTGTTCGGGCGTAGCCAGTTCGGCTCGAAGCCGCACGAGGGCGAGGAGTGGTACAAGGCGCACTCGCCGTCGACCTTCGCGCACCGGGCGAAGACGCCGACGCTGATCGTGCATGGCGAGGAGGACCACCGCTGCCCGATCGGGCAGGGGGAGCAGATGTTCATCGCGCTGCTCGACGCGGGGGTGGAGACGGAGTTCGCGCGCTATCCGGGCGGCTCGCACCTCTTCCTGCGGGGTGGCCCGCCCGCGCACCGCGAGGATTTCCTCAATCGGACGGTCGGGTGGTTCAAGGACCACCTGGGTGGGGCGGAGTAGGAAGGGCGGTTCGAAGGTTCGAAGGTTGGAAAGTTCGGGGCTCCGTAACTTTCCAGCCTTCGAACCTTCGAACCGTACACCAACACAATGGCTAGTACCACACGCACGATCCTGGGCAATCTGCTCGCGCGCAGCTTTCGCTGGCAGCGGTTTTTGTATGGGCGGGTGCATCGGCGGCACCATCAGCGGCCGTTGCGGCGGCTGCGGCGCTACCGTGCGCCGGTGGATCGCTGGTGGTCGGCTGATGCTCGTTGGGCACCGCTGGGGCCACCGCCGCGCGAGCGGAACCAGATCACGCCGCTGATCGACGGCGATGCGACCTTTTCGGCGATGTACCAGGCGATTCGCGATGCGAAGTCGTATGTCTACGTCGTGGGCTGGGCGCTGACGCCCGCGTTCACGATCAATCGCGCGGTCAATCCGCTGACGGATGACTGCACGCTGGTGTCGGCGCTGGCGGAGGCGGCGACGCGCATCCCGGTGAAGATCCTGGTCTGGAGCGGGTCGCCGTTCCTCTTCCCGCCGCTGCGGCGCACCGTGGAGGAGACGCGCGACGAGTTGCGCGAGCTGGCACCGCAGATCGATCTGCGCCTCGACAATCGCGCGCTGCCGAGCCACTGCCACCACCAGAAGGCGATCGTGGTGGATGGGCAGGTCGCGTTCGTGGGCGGGCTGGATCTGACGACGCTGGATGGCGACCGCTGGGACCGGCCGGGGCACCCGCTGCGCTACGGGCGCGGCTGGCACGATGTGTCGCTGGCGATCCGGGGCGAGGCGGTCGCGGACGTGGAGGAAAATTTCCTCCAGCGCTGGGGGGATGTGACGGGCGAGCGCGATCTGCCGCGCGAGGAGCCGAAGCTGCAGCCGGAGTGGCAGACACCCTGCCAGGTGATCCGCACGGTGCCGCGCTTCACCTACACATTCGCGCGCGAGGGGGAGTTCGGGATCGCCTATGCCTATGTCCAGGCGATCAGCCAGGCGAAGCGCTTTATCTATATCGAGAATCAGTATCTCTGGCTGCCGGAGGTGGTCGAGGCGCTGACGGCGGCGATGGAGCGCAATGGCGCGGATTTCCGGGTGCTGCTCGTGCTGCCGGCACGCGCGGACATGGGCAAGTTCGACAACGACCAGCAGGTGGCGGCGCTCCGCAAGGCGGCCGGAGAAAGCATGCAGTTCAGCGCGTATTGCCTCTACAGCGGCGGACCCGCGCCGGGGTTGTATGGCTTCGGCTATCGCCCGGTCTATGTCCACTCGAAGGTCTGCATCATCGATGACGAGTGGTACACGGTGGGGTCGGCCAATCTGAACGCGCGCGGGCTGGCGACCGATACGGAGATGAATGTGCAGGCGCTCGATCCGGCGGGGGCGCGGGCGCTGCGGCTGGCGCTCTGGGGGGAGCACCTGGGGATGGATCCGAGCGAGCTCGACCCGCTCGAACCCCTGGAGGTGATCGACCGGCTCTGGCCCGCGCGGGCGCTGGAGGTGCAGACGATCGTCAAGCGGCGGCGGGGGTTCCTGCCGGCGATCGTGCATCCGTATGAGACGGGGTTCTTCCACGGGGGCTCGCTGTTGCAGGGGTTCCAGAGCTTCATGGAAGGCTTGTAAGGGACGATTTGAACCGCCAAGACGCCAAGGACGCCAAGGACGCCAAGGACGAGGGCATGAAGGGAGAAGGGGGAAGGGAGAAAAGAAGACCGCAGAGGCGCGGAGACGCAGAGAACGACGCGTAGAGCACAGAGGCGTGGAAGAGGAGAGGGTTGAGGGAGGCGAGAAAAACGGGAGGGGGCGGTTGGACGTTGTTGTGATTTGTGGGGCGAGGATTCGCCCGGTGTGATGCGGTGTTACAATCGTGGCAATTCTTGTGTTGCGATGTTTATGGATGAGATGGGGGATCGCTGATGGGTGCGCTTGACGGGCAGACGGGTTTGGTAATCGGGGTGGCGAATAGGCGGAGCATCGCGTGGGGCATTGCGCAGGCGCTCCACGATGCGGGGATGCGACTGGCGTTTACGTACCAGGGCGAGCGGCTCCAGGAGGCGGTGGGCGAGTTGGCGACCTCGCTCGATGCGAGCTATCCGGTGATTGAGTGCGATCTGACAAAGGACGAGGATATCGCGAGGGCGTTCGCGGCGGTCGGCGAGGCGTTCGGCGGCGGGTTGGATACGCTGGTCCATTCGGCGGCGTTCGCGCCGAAGGAGAGCTTCGCCGGGCAGTTCCTCGATACGACGCGCGGCGATTTCGCGCTGGCGCTCGATATCAGCGCCTATTCGCTGGTGGCGGTCGCCCGCGCGGCTGCGCCGCTGATGGATGCGCGCGGTGGCGGCAGCATCATCACGATGACCTATCTCGGCGGCGAGCGGGTGGTGCCGCGCTACAACCTGATGGGCGTGGCGAAGGCGGCGCTGGAGTCGTCGGTCACCTATCTGGCGTTCGACATGGGACCGCGCAATATTCGCGTTAATGCGATCTCGGCGGGTCCGGTCCGCACGCTGGCCGGGCGCTCCATCCCGGGCTTCCCGAAGATGGAGGAGTATGTCAGGATGAATTCGCCGCTGCGCCGCAACGTGGACATCGAGGATATCGGGCACCTGGCGGCGTTCCTGGCCGGTCCGGGCGGGCGCAACATCTCCGGCGAGGTGCTGCACCTCGACGCGGGCTACCATGTGATGGGGATGGGCGTACCGACGGAGTAGTGCGTGCTGAGTGCTGAGTGCTGAGTGGGGTACGGGGTTCGCGCAGTTGTGCGCTTACCACCCGCCAATACTCAGCATTCAGCACTTCCCGGAGGGGTGGTGGCTGAGCGAAATGCGCAGGTGACGACGCGGACCGGGGATGACGGGTCCACCGGGCTGCTGGGGGAGGGGCGGGTACCGAAGTGGCACCCGCGTATGGAGGCGCTGGGCGCGATCGATGAGGCGACGTCGGCGCTGGGGTTGGCGCGGGCGCAGTTGGGCGATCCGGCCGTTGGCGGCGTGATTGTGGCATTGCAGCAGGATTTGTATCTGCTGATGGCAGAATTGGCGACGCCGGCGGAGCAGTACGAGCGGCTGGGGTTTCGCATCACCGCCGATCACCTGGCGAAGCTCGATGGGGTGCTGGAGGATTTCAGGTCGCGGACGCGGATCGGCAATCAGTTCATCATTCCCGGGGCGAGCGTGGGCGGCGCGGCGCTCGATCTGGCGAGGACGATCATTCGGCGCGGCGAGCGGCAGGTGGCGCGATTGCTGCACGACGGCGAGGTGGGCAACGGGGAGATGTTGCGCTATCTGAATCGCGCGTCCGACCTGGTCTTTGTGCTCGCCCGCTTTGTCGAGGGGGGCGAGAGCGATCCGACGGTGCCGGTGCGGGGTAAGCAGGGATGAGCGAGCAGGCGGGGACGCCGCGCCGCGTGGCGCTGGTGACGGGCGGATCGCGCGGGATCGGCGCGGCGACGGCGCTGGCGTTGGCGCAGCGCGAGTACGACGTGATCATCACCTATCGCAACAAGGCGGCGCGGGCGGAGGAGGTGGTCGCGGAGATCGCGGGGCTGGGGCGCGCGGGGCTGGCGATTGCGGCCGATATGACGCAGGCCGACGCGCTGGCGCAGCTTTTCGCGCGGGTGGCCGAATGGGGCGGGCAGCTCGACTTGCTGGTGCTGAATGCGTCGGGCGGGTTGGAGCGCGATATTGTCGCGGCTGACCCGTATTACCCGCTGCGGCTGGACGGCGGGACGCGCAACTGGCGACGGTGGATGCGGCGCTGCCGTTGCTGGAGCCGGGGGCGACGATTGCGTTCATCACGAGCCACTGGGCGCACCGCTACGGGCGGGTGCGGCAGCTTCCGGCGTATGAGCCGGTGGCGATGTCGAAGCATGCCGGGGAGGTGGCGCTGCGCGAGCGGCAGGATGCGTTGGCGGCGCGGGGCGTGCGGCTGATCGTGATCACCGGCGATCTGGTGGAGGGGACGATCACACCGAAGTTGCTGGCTCGCGCCGCCGACCGAATCGGGCAGGCGACCGATGCGCCCGAGGATTTGCCGACGACCACGGAGATGGGCGAGGCGATTGCCGACGCGGCGACGGATGCGACGCTGCCGACCGGGCATACGGTGGTGGTTGGGCGGGCGTTGGAGGAGTGCTGCGCGAGTGATGCGATTCCTGTGCAGCGCAAGCAGGGATTAAGTCTACACGGCGCAATGATGGCGTTCGGCAGGATGGGGCACTATGGCCGATCAGGATTCCTGTCGTCAGAGTCAGTGAGTGATATCTCGCCGACTTTTGCAGCGAGGTAGCCAGCCAGCGCCCACGCCACCATCGCAGCGACGCAAGCTGCTCACGTATCTGTGCGTCGTCGCTTCTTCCGGAGGGACCTACTTCGCCCTCAATATGATCCTGAGAGGTGGTGCCTGGGGTGAGGCACTCTTCTTCGCATCTGCCTTCTGCTTATCCGACCCTGCTTTTGACTGTCCTTCGCGGCCCATACCAGTGGCGTGCAAGAGGTCACCTCGGATCCACCAGAACGAGTGATGGAAGAGCAGGCTGCGCGCGGGCGTCGATCACAGCGTTAGCCGCAAGTCGAAGCGGGTGAGCGTCAGCAACCTCTCCCGCCCTATCCGAGCGAGGAGTCGCTATCACGTCGCGATCGCTGGTATCTCGACTATCCTTATCTTCCCTCGATAATCGTCTTCATTCTGGTCGTTTGCTTCGGCTTGGTATATCGCCTGTACCTGGGCAAGTCGCTCACGGATGCCCTGAGTGGCGCTCTCCCGGTGGGGTTGGGCACAATGCTCAGTGGCCTGGATTCGCCCGCTACTGGCGACGACTCTACCGCCGCCCCTACCGCCGCGACGACTGATTCACGCCCGTTCGCCCCTTCGCCCGCTCTCCGTTACCGCTCCGCCAGTGTAAATGGGTTGAAGTTGGTCGTCCGGTCGTAGTAATCCTCGGACTCGGCGCTCTTGAGGAAGCCGACGACGGCGTAGGTGACCGGCGTGAAGAGGGCCTCGACGGCGACTTTGAAGATGTAGTTCGAGATGAAGATTGCCAGCAGCAGGTTGTTCGACATTGTCCCGGCGAAGGCGATCAGCAGGAAGATGCTCGTATCGACCCCCTCGCCCACCAGCGTCGAGCCGATGGTGCGCATCCAGAGCCAGCGCCCTTCGGTGGCAACCTTCAGCTTCGCCAGGACGACGCTGTTGGTGAACTCGCCCGCGAAGTAGGCGACGAGGCTCCCGGCGACGATGCGCGGCAAGGTCCCGAGGATGGCGTGGAAGCTGTCTTGCAGCAGCCAGTCGTCGGCGGCGGGCATCGCATCGACGGAGGCGAAGATGAGCGCGGAGAGCAGCAGCAGCGCGAAGCCGGTCCAGATCACGCGGCGCGACCGCGCGTAGCCGTAGACTTCGGTCAGCATGTCGCCGAAGATGTAGGCCAGCGGGAAGAGGAGCGTCCCGCCGTCGAACGTGAATGGCCCCAGCACTAGAATCTTGGTTGATGCGACGTTGGAGATCAGCAGCACCGCCACGAACGCGGCCGTGATCAGGTCGAGGTAGCGATAAGCGCGCAACGGCGTTCCCCCTTCTCCCTATTGACCCCTCCCCGCCGCTGCGGCGGCACCCCTCCCCCTGAAGGGAGAGGGGCAGGACCAGGGCGCGTGCGAGGTGTTCTGGCAACCGGGTGACACCCGCTGGTCTCCTCGCCATCGCCGTCCGCAGACAGCGGGGAGGGGTTACCTGGTCACCAGGAACGCCACCTCACTCCCGAAGGCCAACTCTTCTACCTCCCAGCCGCGCCCGGCGACCAGTTCGGCGAAGTGCGCACCGTAGTGCTCCACCATGCCGCGCTGTCGGCCGCCGAGACTGCGCGCTGGGAATGATACCAGCAGATAGGGTGCGTTGAGGGCATCGAGCAGGCGCGTGCCGGCCGCTTTGTCGAGTTGTTCGAGGCAGGGGATCGCTTTCAGTACGAGTGCGAGGTCGGCGGGCTCGGTCGGCGGGTCGGCGACGATGTCACGCACGACCGCGCGCCCGGTGATGGGGGTGAGCGCGAGAAAATCGCCCAGGAAGCCAACCATCGCCGCGTCCACGTCGCAGGCGACGTATTCCGCGCCTTCGGCCAGCGGTATCCAGGGGAGGGCAAGCGGGTTGAGGCCGCAGGCTACGTCGAGCACGCGGCGAATCGGCGGCAGGCGGCTGAAGAGGGTCGCGTAGAACTGATCGAGGATCGGCAACCGCTCGCGCGTGGAGGCGTGGTGGCGCATGACCGCCGCGCTGACCCGGCGAATCTCGGCCGGGTCGCCTGTGGCATAGGCGGCGGTGAGATCGGCCAGCCAGCGATCATAGCGCGGCTCGCCCTCGATGTAGGCACCAACCATCTGGTGCAGCTTGTTGCGCGTCGCCTTGACTGTCTCGCGCAGCCCGCGCCCCTTCGCCAGTTCGCGCGCCCCGACAGAGCGGACTAACTCGGGCGCAATCGCGCGATACTTCGCGCCCTCGCGCACCGCTTCCACCAACCGGTCCAGCGCCTCCTGCTCACCAGCCATGAGCACCACCATCGGGTAGGTGCCCCCCGTCCCCTATTCCGCAATCCGCAATCCGCAATCCGCAATCAATCATCGCTGCCGCGCAGGTGATCGGTCAGCCGCGTCATGGCGCGCAGGTTGTGGAGCGTGGAGAGGCGGTAGTAGAGGCTTTCGTTCGTCTTGAAGAGGTGGTGCAGGTAGCCGCGCGAGTAGTTGGCGCAGCAGAGGCAGTCGCAGGCGGGATCGACCGGGTCGGTCGCCTTGATGTGCTTGGCATCGCCGATGTAGAGCGCATCGAACCAGCCGCTGCCGAGCCTACCGCGCCGTTCGCCGTGCGGCAGGCGCAGCACGTAGAGCCGCGCGTGGCGCGCGTCGCGGGTGGGCAGGGCGCTGTCGAAGAGGCCATAGCCGAGTTCCCAGCAGGTCGCGACGTGCTGCGGGTGCCCCACGCCGAGCGCGTGCATCGGGAATTCGCGCGGCACCAGTTCGCGCGTGTAACCGATGATCTCGGTCATGAGCTTGCGCTCGCTATCGAGCGGCCAGCCGCCGTAGCCGTAGCCGTCGAAGCCGATCGCCAGCAACTCCTCGGCGCAGCGCTGCCGCAATTCGCGCGACGCCCCGCCCTGGATCACGCCGAAAAGGAGCGGGCGCTCGCCGCTCCCTTTCTTGCGACCGCCGACCAATCGGGTGTATTCGTCCTTGCAGCGCTTTGCCCAGGCGATGGTGCGGCGCACCGACTCCTCCTGGGTCGCCAGCGGCGCGTCGGGGTGGGTGCATTGGTCGAGGCAGATCAACACGTCTGCGCCGTAGCTGAATTGCAGCTGGATCGACTTTTCCGGGGTGAGCTGGAACTTGCGGTCGGCACCTTCCGGCTGGAAGGTGATACCGTCGTCGGCGATGCGGCCATACTTCGGGTTCTCGGCGATCAGCGAATAAGCCTGGAAGCCGCCCGAGTCGGTGATGATCGGCCGCGACCAACCCGCCATCCGGTGCAAGCCGCCGAGCGATTTCACCGTGGACGACCCCGGCCGCTGCATCAGGTGGTAGACGTTCATCACCACCGCTTCGATGCCGCACCCGACGAGATCGGTCCCGTCCACCGCCCGCACCGCCCCGAGCGTGGCATCCGGCAGGAACGTGGGGAAGCGGAAGGTGCCGTGCGCGGTGTTCACGAGACCCCTCCCCGCCGTTTTTCACCCCTCCCCGCCGCTGCGGCGGCGACCCTCCCCTGAAGGGAGAGGGTGGGGCCTCGCTCGCAGCCGGTGGCACAGGGCCGCGCAAGCGCCGACCACCGCGGCGCTCGCCTCGTGCTCGTCCCCGTTCGTCCTCTCTCCCTTCAGGGGGAGGGGTGCCGCTCGCAGGCGGCGGGATGGGGTCATTCGGGTCCGCCCCGGCGATCACCACCGCGTACTCGCCTTTCTGCTTCCCCTCGCCCAGTGTCGCCAGCAATTCGGAGAGCGTGCCGCGCTGCACCGATTCGTAGAACTTTGTCAGATCGTTCGCCAGGGCTGCTTGCCGATCGCCATAGACGGCGAGCGCATCCTCCAGGAAGGCGGCGAGGCGGTAGGGACTTTCGTAGAAGATCAGCGTGTGGGGCGAGGCCACGTCCACGGCCATGAACGCGCGTCGCGCGCCCGGCTTGCGCGGCGGGAAGCCCCGGAAGGTGAAGCCGTGTACCGCCAGCCCGGAGAGCACGACCGCCGGGACGAACGCCGCCGCGCCGGGGATCAGCGTCACCGCCACTCCGGCGCGAATCGCGCGGCGCACCAGCGTGAAGCCGGGATCAGCGATCCCTGGCGTGCCCGCATTCGTCACCAGCGCCACCCGCTTCCCCTCAGCGATCAGCGCCATGATCCGCTCGCCCGCGCGCTCCTCGTTGTGCTCGTGGAAGGCGACCTGCGGCTTCTGGATCTCGAAATGCTTCAGCAACAGCCCCGTTTTGCGCGTATCTTCGCTCGCGACAACGTCCACCTCGCGCAGCGTCGTCAACGCCCGCAGCGAGATGTCCTCCAGGTTGCCGATCGGCGTCGCGACGAGATAGAGCATGGGCCTCGGGGATGACGAATGACGAATGACGAGTAACGAGTGCCCTGGGCAGCGTCACAGCGTTGGAGTGTAGCAGTCGCCGGGGAAAGGCACCACGCGATGTGGGGGAATAGCCCGCGTCGGCGGGCGTTGCGGACCCACTTGCGGGTGATTCAGCCCAGGGCTTCAACCCTTGGGGCACTCCGTGGGACGTGAAGCGTTCAATACACCGCTCCATACAACGCCGCACCTTCAACCGCGAGCCCGTTCGGGCCGAAGCGCAGCCACTCGCAGGCGCGCGTGCGCTGGCCGTCGCGCTCGTTGGTGTAGAGGATGACCAGCTCCTGCCGCGCCTCGTCCCAGACCACATGATCGAGCACGAAGTGGAGCGAGGTCGCCTGCGCGGCGGCGAGTCGCCAGTAGGCTCCCAGCGCCGTCTTGCCTTCGACCACCGCTGTCCCGACGCGCTGCGCCGCGCGCGGACTGGTAAAGCGCGCCTCGGCCGCGAAGTGCGACAGCACCGCCTCGACATCGCGCGCGTTCCAGGCCGCCACCCACTCCGCCGCGAATGCCTCGGCCGCTGCCCGATCAAGCATCACCCACCCCTCTCGCACACACCGTCTGCCGCTGCGGTATCCTATCCTACGTGGGAAGATGCGCGTTCTTCGTCATTCGTCATTCTACATTCGTCATTCAGGAGGGTGGGATGGACTTGCATGTGGTGGGGATTCGCTACCGGAACGATCAGAAGGAGGAGGACGCCGTGATGCGCCTCGTGGACGAGGGCAAGGCGGCGGGCGAGGAAGTGGCTAAGGGAGGCGCATTCAGCTACGCCGAGGCGAGCTTCCCCGAGGAGCAGCGCACCGACGACCGGATCACCAACCTCGGCATCCTCGGCGGCGCGATTGCCGATGCGGTGGCGGAGGGGGCGAAGGCCGGGAAGCGCGTGATGGTGGTCGGGAGCAACTGCACGGCCTTGCCGGGTATCCTCGGCGGCTTGCAGGATGCGTATGGGCCGACGCACAAGATGGGGCTGATCTGGTTCGATGCGCACGGCGACTTCAACACGCCGCGCACGACGCTCAGCGGGATGCTCGGCGGCATGCCGGTCGCGGTCAGCGCCGGGCTCTGCTTCCACAACTGGCGCGAGGCATCGCACCTCGAAGCGCCCCTGCCGACCGACCGCATCCTGATGGTGGATGTGCGCAACCTTGATCCCGCCGAGGAGCAGTTGATCCGCGCGACCGACGTGCAGATCGCGCGGATCGCCGACGGCTTCGCGGGCGACCTGCCGCTGGCCGACGCGGTCAACGACCTCGCGGCGCGCTGCGACTCGCTCTACCTGCACATCGACTCCGACATTCTGGACGCCAGCCTGACCCCGAACCACGGCACGAAGGAGCCGAACGGCCCCGACGTCGCCCAGACCGTCGAAGCGATCGGCACCGTGATGGCGACCGGCAAGGTCGTCGCCCTCGGCCTCGTCTCGATCAACTCCGCCACGCCCGGCGGCGACGTTACCCTCGCCTCGGGCATGGAGATGCTGCGCGGGGGGCTGGAGAAGTGGGCGAAGGAGTCGTAAGTCGTAAGTCGTAAGTCGTGAGTCGTAAGTCGTAAGGGGCCACGTGAGACTCAACGCTCCATTGGCGGCTGTCAGCTATACGCGAGATTCTTACGACTCACGTCTTACGACTTACGACTAGCGAACGGAGTGAGCCATGTTCGACACCTACATCGGCACGAATGGCGGCGTGTTGCGCTTGCGTGATGGTACGTTCGATGTGCTGGGGTTGGAGGATGAGCGGATTTCGGCGATCCATGCGTGGGGTGACGGGGCGGGGGTGACAATCCTTGCCGGGAGCTATGAGCATGGGTTGTACCGTAGCACGGACGAGGGGCGGAGTTGGGTGAGGGTGGAGGCGGGGCTGAGTGCGCCCTGCTTCCGCTGTATCAGTCCTGACCCCTGGCAGCCGGGCGCGATGCTGGCCGGGACCGAGCCGGGGCGCACCTTCCGCAGCGCCGATGGCGGCGCGAGTTGGGAGGAGATCGGGAACGTCGCCGCCATCCCGGATTACGACAAGTGGTACCTGCCCTACTCGCCGCGCGCCGGGGCGGTGCGCAACATCTACGGCGTGCCGGGTCGTCCGGGGCATCTGTTCGCCTCGGTTGAGGTCGGCGGGCTGCTGCGGAGCGAGGATGGGGGTGCGAACTGGCGCTGCGCGATGGTGGGCAACGACGACGATATCCACCACATCACCGGACACCCTGCCGACCCGGATCTGCTCTATGCCGCGCTCGGTTACGCCTCGCTCGCCTACAAGGACCGCGCCGAGCGGCCACAGATGGGCGGCGTCGCTCGCTCGCGCGATGGTGGGCGGACCTGGGAGAAGCTGGAAAACCACTACACCCGCGCGGTGATCATCCCGCCGTCGCGCCCCGACCTCGTGCTGGCCGCGCCCGCGCCGCGCGTCGGCCGCGAGGGGCGCATCGTCGTCTCGGCGGATGGCGGCGATAGTTGGACCCCGGCCGGCGACGGCATCGACACGCCGATGCCCGACATGGTCGAGCTGTTCGTCCCCGCGCCCGATGGCACTATCTGGGCGATCTGCTCGGGTGGTCGCCTGCTCCGCGCCACGCCCGGCGAGTGGTCGTGGCAGTCCGTGCTTCCAGAAGACCTGGAGCAAGAGGCGGAATCGGTCTCGTTTGTCGGCCGCGCCTGAGGCGCGGCCCTAGCTGGAGGCTACCCTGTGAAGATCACGCGCGTCACCCCCATCCACGTCGATCGCTGCCTGCTCGTCCAGATCCACACCGACGAGGGCCTGGTCGGCACCGGCGAAGCCGGGCTCTGGCCGCATCACGGGCTCGCCGCCCAGGCGATCAACGACCTCGCCGAATACTACGTCGGCAAGGACGCCGGTCTGATCGAGCACCACTTCCAGGCGGTGACGCGCGACACCCACTTCTCCGGCGCGGCTCTCAGCGCGGCGCTGAGCGCGATCGACATCGCCCTCTGGGACATTCTGGGCAAGTCGGTCGGCAAGCCGGTCCACCAGCTGCTCGGCGGCAAGGTGCGCGAGAAGGTGCGCGTCTTCGCCAACGTCGACGGCGAGTCGCCCGAGGCGCGCGGCGAGAGCGCCGCCGACGCCGTCGCGCGGGGCTACACCTCGCTGCGCACGACGCCCTTCTTCAACGGCTGGGAGGCGGGGGTCCCGAGCAAGTACATCGGCGACGCCGTGGCGATCGTGCGCGCCATCCGCGAGGCGGTCGGCTACGAGATCGACCTCGGCCTGGAGATCCACCGCAACCTCGATCCCGGCGAGGCGGTCGCGCTGGCGACCGAACTCGCCCCCTTCCGGGTCCTCTACTACGAGGACCCGGTCGCGCCCGAGAGCCTGGAGGCGCTGCGCTACGTCGCGCGCCACGTCGGCATCCCGATCGCCACCGGCGAGCGCTGCTACAGCCTCTACCAGTTCAAGGAGCTGCTCGACACCGGCACCGTCTCGATGATCCGCCCTGACCTCTCACTGGCGGGGGGCTTCACCCAGCTGAAGAAGATCGCCGCGCTGGCCGAGGCCGCCTTCGTTGGGATTTTCCCCCACCTGATGGGCAGCCCGGTCAACCTCGCCGCCTACGCGCAACTCGGCGCCTCCATCCCCAACTACGCCCTGATGGAGCGCGGCGTCGAGAATATGAACGAGATCGTCGAGGAGCCGCTGGTCTTCGAGGGGGGCTACGTGATCGTCCCCGACCGCCCCGGCATCGGCGTCGAACTGCGCGAGGAGAAGCTCGCCAACTGGCCCCGCCGCAAGCACACCATTGCCCCCGCTTTCCGGGCGGATGGCTCGGTGGCGCACTGACGCAGCCCCGCGCCTTCGCACCGCGCCCGTGCTGGGAGTGGCACGGGCGCGGTGCGTCACACTGTAGGGGTGGTTCGCGAACCGCCCTGGTGTCCCTGGCTGGCGGTTGCCACACGGCGCAGGGCGCTTCACGAAGCGCCCCTACGAATATCCGCCGGGATCACCCTACAGCCACAATCACCCCCTCGTCCCCTCGCAGATCGAGCCCATCCGACACCACCTCGCCCTCGCGGTCGAGCGCTGTCGTCAGCACGATCGGCCCCGTGAACTCCGTGGCGAAGTGCTGCGCCTCGTGCCCGAGGTTCAGCACGACCAGGAAGCGCCGCCCTTCTGCTTCGCGCAGGTAGGCCAGGATGTCGCCCTCGGCCGCCACGGCGCGATAGTGCCCGACCGCGAAGGCTTCCGTCGTGCGGCGCAGCATCAGCAGGCGGTGGTAGAGGGTCAGAATCGAGGTGGCGTCGTTGGCTTCGCGCGCTACGTTGACCATCGCGAAGTCTGCGGCGAGCGGCAGCCAGGGCTGGCCGGTGGTGAAGCCCGCGCGCGGCTCGCCGCTCCATTGCATCGGCGTCCGCTCCGGGTCGCGCCCCAGTCCCTTGCCGGGCACGTTCATCTCCCACGGGTCCTGCACCAGTTCGGGCGGGATCGGCACGTCGGTCATGCCGATCTCGTCGCCGTTGTAGAGCGTCGGCGTGCCGCGCAGCGTCAGCAGCAGCATCGCCGCCACGCGTGCCTGCGCCTCCCCCACGCGGCTGGCGATCCGGCTGCGGTCGTGGTTGCCCAGCACCCAATTCGGCCAGCCACCGGCCGGAATCGCCGCCTCATACTCGTCGATCAGCGCGGCGATGCGCCGGGCATTCCAGGGGGTCATGATCAGGTGAAAGTTGAACGGCAGGTGGACGCCGCGACCGTCGATGCCGTAGTACTGCACGAGGCGCGGGATCGGGGCGTAAATCTCGCCGCTCAGCACGCGGTCCTCGTAATGGTCCGACAGGTCGCGCATCAGCGCGATCAGCGCCATCAACTCGGGCCGATCGGTCGTGTAGAGCGGCACCAGCGCGTGGTAGGGATCCTCGCCGGGCACGAACGCCGGATTTGGCGGATTGTCGCGGAGGAGGTCATCCTTTATCACCTGGCGCAGCGCGTCGATGCGGAAGCCATCCACGCCCCGGTCGAGCCAGAAGCGCAGCACATCGAGCATCGCGCGCTGCACGCGCGGGTTGCGCCAGTTGAGGTCGGGCTGCTCGCGCAGATAGGCGTGGTAGTAGTACTGCCCGGTCGCCTCGTCGAGCGTCCAGGCCGGGATGCCGAAATTGCTGAACCAGTTGTTCGGCGGCCCGCCATCGGGCGCGGGATCGCGCCAGATGTACCAGTCGCGCTTCGGGTTGTCGCGCGACGACCGCGATTCGATGAACCAGGGGTGCTGGTCGGAGGTGTGGTTTGGCACATAGTCGAGCAGCACTTTCAGCCCACGCCGGTGCGCCTCGGCCAGCAGGCGGTCGAAGTCGGGCAGCGTGCCGAACATCGGCGCAATCCCGGTGTAGTCGCTGATGTCGTAGCCGAAATCGACCATCGGCGAGGGGAAAATCGGCGAGATCCAGACCGCGTCGATCCCGAGCCACTGGAGATAGCCCAGTTTGCGGGTCAGCCCCGGCAGGTCGCCGACGCCGTCGCCGTTGCTGTCGAGGAAGGACCGGGGATAGACTTGGTAGATCACGCCGCGCTGCCACCAGCGAAATTGGTCGCTCATCCGCGCCTCCTGCGTTCCCACACCTTGCAACCCACACGCGAGAAGATTCCCCACGCCGCCAGTCTACCCTGTCTCGCCGTTGGGTGGTGGTGCAACGCGCGTGCCAGTAAATCAGGGCTCTGTCAACGTCGGTGCCATCGCCGCACCCGCCCGGACATGAAGTGTCCGGGCTACAAAATGCGCCGGATCAATCCGGCTGGATGTTCTTATGGCTGGGTAGCCCTGAAGGCGGCGGGCGCTAGCGATTGGACGAAGGGATGTCACGCGGCGAGGAGCTATCTCGTC
>JAXLWN010000320.1:0-1482 GCA_046328475.1 Chloroflexia bacterium
TCCGAGAGGTCAGGACGGCAATCCGTTGCTGGTTCGTGACTTACGTTACGTGAAGATGAAGGACCCGGTTTGGGGAACGGATGTCCACCTATGCGTTCGGGGGGTGTAACCCTTGACTGGTGAGGGGTTTGGACTAGTCGGTTTGCTCGCACTCGCGTTCGGGGCGTGAACAAGAGGTTCCTAATGCCTAACGGCTGGGTGCGGGGGGCCGGCGGGGTGCACGGGGCTGGGAAGAACTATGGCTCACGCGAAGACGCGAAGCCGCGAAGGGACCCTCAGGACCAACCACTCGCGCTGAGCCACTTGGCGTCTTCGCGGCTTCGCGTGAGAGAGCTTTTGAACTTTCTCACGTCGGCGCCTCCGCCTGCTTAGCGTCTTACAAACCCGGCGAAGTAGCGCTCGATTCCCTCCGCGACGCCTTCCGCGTAGGCCTGCTGGAATTCGGGCATGCGCAGCAGCGCTTCCTGCTCGGGGAGCATGACGAAGGCGCCTTCGCAGAGGATCGCGGGCATCCAGGTGGGGCGGAGGACGGCGAGGTTGTCGTAGTTGATGCCGAGGTCGCGGAGTCCCATGTGGCGGACCATGCCGCGTTGCACCTCGCGGGCGAAGGGCTCGGCTCGGGGGTTGAAGTAGTAGGTGCCGGTGCCGTGCGCGGTGTAGGGGTTGATGCCGTCTGGCAACGCGTTGAGGTGGATGGAGACGAAGGCGTGGGCGTTGGCGCGGCGGGCGAGTTCGGGGCGGTCGGGGAGGCCGAGCGGAGCCGCGGTGGTGCGCGGCATGACGACGGTGGCGCCGCGCGACTCGAGGATGGCCTTGAGGCGCTGGGCGATAGGGAGCGTCGCGACGGGTTCGTAGAGGCCGGTGGGGCCAGTGCTCCCGGCCGGGGGATGGCCGGCGTCGACGGCGATGGTGAGTCCCTGCAGCGGGCGCTTGGGGTCGGCGATGCGCGGGGCGCGGCGGAGGCGCAGGACGAGGGCGCCGCGCTCCCAGCGGACGAGGTAGCCGAACGGCGCTTCGCGCAGGGCGACGACGTAGCGGGCCCTTCCCTCCCCTACGGGCTCCCAGGTCACGCGGCGGACGATGGAGTCTGCCGAGGCGAGGTTGAGGATGTCGGTGTTGGCCGTCGTCCCGAAGAGCTCGAGCGTCAGCGACTCGGTCCCCTCGTGCACGATGAACGGGGGGCGTTCGGCCATGGGGATCACGAGGTCGCTCACCTCGCTCGAGCGGGCGACTACACGGGCGTTGCCGGCGATGCGGGTCGGCGCGGGGGTGCCGATGGGGAGTTCGCGGACTTCGGAGGCGTCGACCCAGACGGAGAGGTCGCGATCGAGGCGGATGCGCACCTGTTCGCCCGAGCGGCCGGTGACCTCGGCGATGGTCCCGGGGAGGAAGAACCACTTGTAGGTACCGCCGCTCGCGGTGGGCTTGCCGATGACGACGCGGTCGGAGTCGGGCTCCGTCGGGGCAGGCGGCTTGGAGCGT
>JAXLWN010000321.1:0-1195 GCA_046328475.1 Chloroflexia bacterium
GCCGATAGCTCCCCGGCACGCGGGTGCCGAGGACCGCGAATGCGGAAATCTGCAGCACCTTCGCGATGCTCCCGCCCGCCGGCAGCACGAGGTCGCGAGCCGCCAGTTTGCACGGAATGCCGCTGATCGTCGGCGTCAGCGCGCCTGATGCGTCGACCACGCTGAGGCCCAGGAGGTCCTCGGCGCAGGCGCCCCGCGCAAGTTGCACCGGGAGCGCCGTCGGATTGTCGGCCCTCATCTCGAGGCGGATCTGATCGTCGGGACCAAGCGTGTCCGGTGTGACCTGCAAGGACATCACGAGGACATCCGGGCTATTTATGGGGCCAGGGCTCGCGGCGTCGCGGCGGCACGCGAGCAGTCCCAGCATGGTGGCGCACGCAACGGCGGAGGATCGCAGAAAGGTCTTCACGTAGAGAAAGACCCTCGCAGGAGCCCAAACGTCATGTGCAGGACTGCAGTTTAACTGGTATTGAGCAGTCTCACCAAATCCCACCCGTTCGACCCGCCACGGGCGAGTTTGAGATCCTACCACAGGATAACGCCGATCGTTCCCGTCAGCCATCTGGCCGGAAATCGTTGCAGGAACGGCTGTTGGCGACCGGAGCTGCAACGGGCGAAAGTGTTATCCCATCCAACATCACCGGATAAGCCTACTCGGTAGTCGAGCGTCAGCCGAGGCGGGAAGAAGAGGGGAGGGGCGGGCGCTGGAAAGGGGTGGCCTGGGTGATCTCCATGGGGATGGGAGCGGCGGTCGGGAAGTGGCCGGGCTGGGCGACGGGGGCGCCTTCCGGGCGATCATTGGGAGCCGCGGTTATCAACGCATCGAGTGGGCTCCGCACGCCGGTCCCGTTCTCCAGGACGTGCAAGTAGAGCATCGTCGTCGAGACGTCGCGGTGCCCCAGGAGCGACTGCACGGTGCGGATGTCGTAGCCGGCGCGCAGGAGCTGTGTGGCAAACGAATGGCGGAACGTGTGCGACGTGACGCGCTTCGGGATCGCGGCGAGGTTGGCGGCGCGCACGATCGCTCGCTGCACGGTGGTTTCGTACAGATGGTAGCGCATCACGTCGCCGGTGTCGCGATCGCGATACTGCCGCGCCCCGGGAAAGACCCAGGCCCAGCGCCAGTCGCGCCGCGCCGACGGGACCTTGACGCCGAAAGCGTGCGGGAGCGCGTTGTAGCCGCCGCCGCGCGCCA
>JAXLWN010000322.1:0-1013 GCA_046328475.1 Chloroflexia bacterium
CGGTGCTGCGGGGCGCCGATGGCGAGCAGCGCCAGCAGGTACACCGCGGCATCCGCCCCCATGTCGAGCCCGTCGGCCACCAGCCCCATCGACTCGGCGCGCCAGCCGCGGATGATCTCGATGAAGAACATCGCCCCGTTGAGCGCCATCAGGATGGCGAGCGCCCGCTTCCCGAGCGATTCCTGTGATGCCATTCAGCCAGCCTCGCGCGTCACTCGACGCGGGTGGGGACGCTCATCGCGTGGCCGGGAAAGGCGATCGGGTCGGTCACGCGCGTGTGGACTGCCGGCGAGCCAGGAACGCGTGCCTAACGCGGATCGCCTGGTCGAGCGGGATGAGGGCGCCCATCGCGGCGAGAGTAACGGCCCCCCACACCGGCCATTCCCAGATCGTCCTCGCCCCGAGATACGCGAGCACGGGGACGGGGTACGGGAAGCGCAGGTAGTGGAGTGCGAAGAGGAGACCGAGCGCGAGCAGGAAGTTCATGCGCTCGACCAACCAGAAAAAGGAGGCGGCGACGGCGTAGCCGTACGCTCCGAGGTACAGGACGACACAGCCGATGAAGAAGTACCCGATCCATTTCTTCATGGCGTGGTGTGTCGCGTGGTGGTGGGTTTCAAGGGGTCAGAGATCTTGAACGCTTTCAAGATCTCGCACCCGTTGAACACGATGGTGGAGCAGACGCCCAGTGGCCAGTCAGGCGATCGCCTCCTCACCGCATGGACTTCACCGCATCCACCTGCCCGATGATGTCCGGCACCCGTTCGACCTCGTCGAACCAGATGCGCCCGCCGGCATCCACCACGTAGTACATCGGCGTTCCGAAGTTGCGGAACGCCGTGGCGGCGCTGCTGTTGACGTCGTGATAGACGGTCCAGTTCACGTTCTTGCCGCGCAGGAAGTTGTCGAGATCGGCGGACGGCGCCTCGTCGACGACGAATAGCACGGGGGTCCCCTGCGCGCGCAGCGTCGCAGTCACGGCGGCGATGTCCGGGAGCGCCTCGAGCGCGTAG
>JAXLWN010000323.1:0-1583 GCA_046328475.1 Chloroflexia bacterium
CTCGCGAAGACGTTGCCCCCCTCCGTGCGAAGCGCGACGCGATAGAAGCCTGCGGGGGCCGAGGGGCGCAGGAAGAAGAGCGCCGACCGATCGGCGTTGATCACCATCGCGGTCGCCGAGGTCATCCCGGCGGTGAGAAAGTCACCGGGGCCGATGCCGGTCGCGGTCGTTCGAAACAGCCGGTCACCGCTCGTGTAGTAGATGCCTCCCTCGCGATCGAGCGCGATCCGCGGCACGCTCAAGAGCATCGGCACGGAGCGGACGCGTCGCGTCGGTTCGACGACGGTGAAGTCCACGTCGCCACTGCGAGTCGGGTCGGGGGCAATCACCGCCTGAGTGTCCGACAGGAAACGTACGTCCCCCACCCGCCCCAGGGAGACCGTCGTGAAAGCCCTGGAGAACCCGTCCACCGTAATGATCCGGAGGTAGCCACCGGTCGATGTCGCACGACCAATCGCGAGGAGGCCGGCAGGAGTAAACCCGAGCGCGATGTCTTCGGAGCTTTCGATGGTCATCGGATCGAGCGCCCGCACTGCCAACGGGCCCGTCGGAAGCGAACTGCATGCTCCAGCCGCGTCGGGTGGAGACGCGCTGTCCGGTACGTCCGACGGTGCTGGCGCATCGGCGGGCGGGGCTGCGTCCGGTGCGACCGCATCCATGGGGGCTGGCGCGTCGGGCGACGGAGGCGTCGCGTCCGCGCTCGGCATCGCATCGGCCAGTTGCGCGCCATCAGGAGGCACGGTCGTATCGGCAGGGGTGGCGTTGTCAGGGGGCGCGGCGACGTCCTGTGGCGCTGCCGCGTCGCCGGGCAAAGTGCCATCCGCCCCCGCGTCTTGCCCCGGGCACACGCACGCGCCGAATGTGCCGGAGGCAGCGCACACCTGCACGCCACTTCCCGCGCCCACGCAGAGGCAAGCACTCGTCGAGCCGGGCACGCACTGCGGTGTCGTGTTGGACTCCCCGCAGCCCGCCGCCATTGCGGCGACCAGGAACATCATCCGAGACCCTACGCCCATCGAAGCACCTCCGCCGCGAGGGTCGTGGGAACGAGAATCGGCGTCAAGGTTGCCCGTACCCGATGGGTCGGGTCGGTTGCTCCCCGTTACGCCCCCTTCGGGCCGAAGTCCGGCGGCGTTGACCCGCGGGGCGTGGTGTGGGGCCGCTCCAACGCGCGGAGGTGCTGCGCAACTTCGTCGCCGAGGCGGCCATACACCCGCCGCACCATCTGCGACGACGCATGACCCATGAGGGCCGCCGCGCGCTCGCTCTTGGTGTCGCCTGCCTCGACAGCGCGATGCTACTGCCGCACGCCCATCACACCGGTGGACACGTTGTACACGCGTGCGCCAGCGATCCAGTAGATCCTCGTCGGATCGAACGGCCCCGCACCATAGACAGGGGCGCCCACCTGGCCGCCGTAGAGCGCAGTCGGCCGCGGTCCAGGCATCGCGGGCGTCGGCCCGGCCGGGATGCGCCAGAGGATGTTCGTGCTGGTGTCTGCCGTGTAGAGGTTGCCGCACACGTCGATCGCGAGCCCGACGGGGTTGCCCACCGCAGCGATCGGGAGGTACAGCGCCGGATCG
>JAXLWN010000324.1:0-1028 GCA_046328475.1 Chloroflexia bacterium
GCTCCTCGCGGCGGATGCGCAGCGCCTCGTCCAACTCCCCACGCGCCTGAAGAATGTCGGCGATCTTGCCCATGGTGACTGCGCGCTCGCGCACGTCGCCCAGGCGCTCGTGGACGGGGAGTTGCTCCTTGCGGCGGATGCGCAGCGCCTCGTCCAACTCCCCTCGCGCCTGGAGGATGTCGGCGATATTTCCCATCGTGGTCGCGCGTGAGCGCGCGTCACCCAGTCGCTCATAGACAGGGAGTTCATCCTCGCGTCGGATGCGCAGTGCCTCGTCCAACTCTCCGCGCGCCTCAGAGACGGCAGCTAGAAGGCCCCTGCCGATTGCTCCGAGGCGCTCGTCCCGGAGCGCCTCCTGAGCGACGGGAATCAACTCGTTCTTGCAAGCGTCAGTAACCTGCTCCCACTCACCCATCAGCAGTTTAAGTCTCAACGCGCAGTAGAGCGATCCCCACGCTTCGCGCGTACGATCAAGTGCGGCATAGAGTTCGCGAGCTTTCGCAAACGCCGCGAGCGCTGCCGCTGTCTCGCCCCGAGTCGCAAACTGGTCAGCCCGCGCGCGCAGCACCGCCGCGACGAGGTCTTTCCGCTCGGATTCGTCTGCAACAGAAGCGGCTTGATTCAGAATGGAGTCTGCTTGCTCACGCTCGCCCAGCATCTGAGCAAAGAAGTGCCGCTCCAACATCCCGCGAACCCTTGTGCCAATCCGCATCTCCGCCCAGCCAAGGTCAAGCCGCTCCAGCACGGCGAGCCCAGCCCTGGCCCCCAGGGACACGCCGTCGATGGCCCCCTCCAACAGAATCGCTTCAGGCGCCCACCCCTCCCCACCGGCCGTGGCGCGAAACTCCGCCAGTTGATCGCGCGCCTGATGGATCTCCCCACGCGCCGCCGACTGATCGGCTGCGCGCAACAGCCCAGGCCAGTCGGACTCCGACAACTCCAACCATCCGCTGGGGGACAGGTCGCTGCGCCCACCTCGCCCGCTCTCGGCCACAGCGGCTACCTCACTCTTCCGCCTCACCAGCGTG
>JAXLWN010000325.1:0-1216 GCA_046328475.1 Chloroflexia bacterium
CCGGGGGCGGGACGGCGCGGCGCTCGAAGACAGCCGTCCGGGCATCGAGCAATTGCCGGAGACGCTCGACCCCGCCATAGGCCGCGATCGCGTCTTCCGCCAGGCGCAAAGCCAGCGCGAGGCGCTGCGCCGGGTCGGTCGGGATCGCGAGCACTCCGGCGTCCGAGACCGCGGCCGCGCCAGACGCGCCAGGATCGACGCACGCGGTCCCGATGCGGCATCCGGTCGTTTCGCCCGAGACCCCCCCGTTATAACGCGTTATAACGGTGTCCTTGCCGCATTCCCCATGCTCGTTCGCACCCTGCGAAGTCGTGACGGGCGACTCTTCGGCACCGATCCTGATCGCCATCAGACCATCTCCGGCCGGCGCAACACCGGCCCGAAGACCTCGGCCGCGAACGTCGCGGCGCCCACCACCACCGCGATCGGATCGAAGGCACGAGGCGCGAGCCAAGCGGCGCTGACGATGGCCATGCGCGCCGCGCTTTGCCGGGTGCCGGCCTTGGACCGGTAGGGCGAGGCCCCGCGGTAGCGCCGCCGCTGCGGCGCTCTGATGCACGGCGGGCGCTCGATCAAGTGATGACGTTCCAGCCGGATGACCAGACGGCTTACTTCGGCCAGCAACAACTTCGCCTCGCCGTAGCCGTGCGCCGCGAGCGTCTCGGCGATCTCGGTTTCATGCAGCACTTCGAGGTGTGGCCACACAAGCGCCCACAACGCGGGGTCCATGACCATGCGGGGCAGCGAGGCCCGCGCCGCGGCCCGGCGCTCCCACAGTCGTTCCAGCACCGTGCCGAAGGTATCGCTCCAGATAAGTGGCGGCACGATCTGCAGGCGGCGTCCAGGGCCTTCGATCATGCAGCAGCCGGCGGCGTAGGCGGCAGCCGGGGCGATCTCTCGCAACGCGGCCACTTGCCCCTTCGTCGCGTCGACCTGGTCGGCCCCGAAGATCAGCCGCAGCGCATGGACGATCTCGCCGTCCGTGTGGGTGGGCAACATGCGCACCGCTTCATACGCCTGTCGGTCGTCGAGAATCAGCGTCGGCACCTGCCAGCCGAGTTCGCGTCCGATCAGGTGACACGCCCAGGCGCGGGCGCGCTCAATCTGCTGCGGGGTCTGGATTCGGGGAAGCATCAGCATCCGGGTGTGGCTCCGTGTGGAGTGAAGCGGGGGGAGGAGTCGGTGAGGCGGGCGCCGCGCAGGCGCGCGACGGCCC
>JAXLWN010000033.1:0-74606 GCA_046328475.1 Chloroflexia bacterium
GGGTGGATGTTCCCCGACCTCGCCCTTACCGCAGCGGCAGCCTCTCCCCTGCAACAAGGGCAGAGGAGGAGGCCATTGTGCGTCGAATGGTTGCAAGCGAACGTTCCAGATCGCTGAAGACAGCCTCGTTGGTGAAACGCAAGACTTTGAGGTCGTGGGCGGCGAGGTAGGCGTCGCGTTCGCGGTCGTATTCGACTTGCTGCTCGTGAATTGGACCGTCTACTTCAACCACTAAACCTATGGCGTCACAGTAGAAATCCACAATATAGGGGCCAATTGGCTGCTGACGACGGAAGCGCATGCCTTCCAATTTGCTCCCGCGCAGCTGCTGCCAAAAGCGCTGCTCGGCAGGCGTCTGACGCTGGCGCAACGCGCGGGCGGCATCGCGGTGCGGTTCGCGCACGGTTTGCCGCCGCACAAATCCAGTCATCCCGCACCTCCGGGAGACCTCACCCCGCCGCCTGCGGGCGGCACCCCTCTCCCGCGAGGAGAGGGGTGGGTCCCAAACCACGGCTGAAGCCGAAACCCATAGCACTCAGCACCCGCACCCCGCTTGCGCCACCAGCTCCCACAAGTACTTCCCCTCTCCTCGCGGGAGAGGGGTGCCGCCGCAGCGGCGGGGTGAGGTCACTCCCCGTTCAAATACCGCAGCGCCACCGACGCCACCGCCGCCACCCCGATCGGCAGCGCCTGCTCATCATCAATATTAAATCGCGGGTGGTGGTGCCCAAACGTCAGCCCCAGCTCGGGATTCCGCGACCCGATGCGAAAAAAGCACCCCGGCACCCGCTGGAGGAAATAGGACATGTCTTCGCCGCCCATCCCCGGTTCGCGCTCGACCACGCGCCTGGGACCAACAATCTCGCGCGCCACCCCCCGCACCAGATCGGTCATCGCCGCGTCGTTGACCAGCGCCGGGTAGCCGAGCCGATACTGCACCTCGGCCTCGGCGCGCATCGCATTCGCGATCCCGGTGATCAGCGCCGGGATGCGCTCGGCCAGATGCTCGCGCACCGCCGGATCGAAGGAGCGCACGGTGCCGCGCATCGTCGCCTCCTCCGGGATGATGTTGGCGACCGTCCCCGCGTGCAGCGACCCCACCGTGATCACCGCCTGCCGCAGCGGATTCACCTCGCGACTCACCAGCGATTGCAGCGCCGTGATGCACGCCGCCGCCACCACCACCGGATCGACGCACGAGTGCGGTCGCGCCGCGTGCCCCCCGACCCCCTTGATCGTCGCGATGAACCCATCCGACGCCGCATTGGTCGGCCCCGTGCAGACCCCGATCGTCCCGACCGGCAAATCCTGCCCGATGTGGACGCCAAACGCCGCATCCACACGCGGATTCTCCAGCACCCCTTCGTCGATCATCGGCTTCGCCCCGCCGGGCGCGGCCTCCTCCGAGGGCTGAAAAATGAACTTGACCGTACCCTTAAACTCCCCCTGCCGCCCCGACAGCAGCTTCGCCACCCCGAGCAGCATCGCCGTGTGCGAATCGTGCCCGCACGCGTGCATCACCCCCGGATTCTGCGACTTGTATGGCACATCGTTCAGCTCGGTGATCGGCAGCGCATCCATATCCGCGCGCAGCAGCACCGTCTTCCCCGGCTGCGAACCGCGCAGCAGCCCCACCACCCCCGTCTTCGCCACGCCCGTCGTCGTCTCAATCCCCAGTTCGCGCAACCGCTCCGCCACAAACCGCGCCGTATTCTCCTCCTGATACCCCAATTCCGGGTGCTGGTGGAGATACCGGCGATCCGCGACCACCTGCGGACCAATCTCCCAGGCTGCCTCGACAAGCGGAGCGGTAGCACTACTCAAGGGAACCTCCGGGGTGTGCGAATGAAGAATGACGAATGAAGAATGGAGAAAGACCAGGGGCCAGACTCAACCCCCTCATCCCCTCTCTCCACTCTCCTCACTCCTCACTCCTCGTCTCTGCGTCCTCTGCGTCGTTCTCTGCGTCTCTGCGTCTCTGCGGTCTTACTCTCCACTCTCCTCTCTCTTCTCTCCTCACTCCTCTCCCAAAAACCGCAACGCAATCGCCGTCAGCGCCGCGACCCCGACCGGCAGCGAGTCCTCGTCGATATCGAAGCGCGGGTGATGGTGCCCGTAGATCAGCCCCCGCTCCTCGTTGCGCGAACCAACCCGGAAGAAACAGCCGGGTGCCTTCTGGAGGAAGTAGGACATGTCCTCCGCGCCCATCCCCGGCTCGATATCGAGCAACTTGTCGGGCGCGACGATGTCGCGGGCCACCGTGCGCACCAGATCCGCCATCGCGCGGTCATTCACCAGCGTCGGATAGCCAAACTCGTAGTCCACGTCGGCGCTCCCCTGCATCGCGGCGGCGATCCCCTCCACCAGCGCCGGGATGCGCCGGGCCAGCAGCTTGCGCGTCTCCTCGTCGAACGTGCGGATCGTCGCCTTCAACTCGCACGTCTCCGGGATCACGTTCGAGACTGTCCCCGCGTGCATCGAGCCCACCGTGATCACCGCCTGCCGCAGCGGGTTCACCTCGCGGCTCACCAGCGTCTGCAACGCGACGATGCACTGCCCCGCGATCACAATCGGGTCCACGCCCCGGTGCGGACGCGCGCCGTGCGCCCCCACGCCGCGAATCGTGATCACCGCCTCGTCGCAAGCGGCCGTCATCGGCCCGTGGATCACCCCGATCGTCCCGACCGGCAGATCCTGGGCGATGTGGATGCCGAACGCCGCGTCCACCGTCGGATTCTCCATCACCCCGGCCGCGATCATCGGCTCCGCCCCGCCAACATTCTCCTCGGCGGGCTGAAACGCGAACTTCACGACGCCGCGCAGCTCGTTCCGCCGTTCCGAGAGGAGGCGCGCGACGCCGAGCAGCATCGCCGTGTGCGCGTCGTGCCCGCAGGCGTGCATCAGGCCGGGATTCTGCGACTTGTACGGCACATCGTTCAGTTCATCGATCGGCAGCGCATCCATGTCGGCGCGCAGCAGCACCGTCTTCCCCGGCTGCGAGCCGCGCAAGATGCCGAGCACACCGGTGGTCGCCACCCCGGTCTGGTGCGGAATCCCCAGCTCCGTCAGCCGCGCCGCCACGAAGCGCGCGGTATTCACCTCGGTCATCCCCAGTTCGGGGTGCTCGTGCAGATACCGGCGGTCGGCAACCACCTGCGGCCCGATCTCCCAGGCCTGGTCGAGAATCGAAGCTGCCATAGCCAAGGAGCCTCCCGAATGACGAATGACGAATGACGAATGACGAATGGCGGCAATGAGCAACGATTGTAACAGAGCCCCACGCCCAATGTTCGTCCCTCGTCCCCGTCACTTCTACCCGACCACCCGACTACCCGACTACCCGACTCAACTCAGCACTCAGCACTCAGCACTCAGCACTCCATGCCTTGCACGCCCCGACACCTATCGCGTAGCCTCTAGCGAGTTGGACCTATCACGCGGAGGTAAAGAGCTTGATGCTGAAGCGAATATTGACCTTGCTGGGACTGGTAGCCATCCTGACCGCCTGCGGCGGCGGCGCGAACACCCCGGCCGTATCCTCCACCGGCACCACATCGGCGGCGTCGAGCGGCGCGGTGAGCAGCACCGGCGGCACACGCTCCGGTACCCCGACGACGCGCACCGGCAGCGCGAGTCCCACCGTACCGGGCGCTGGCCTGCCCCCCATCCCGACCAACACCCCCGGCGCGGGCCAGGCGACCGCCCCGCCAGCCACCCCCGGCACCCCCGGCACGCCGCGTCCTCTCCCCTCGGCCTCGCCGGTCGCCTTCCGCCCCGCCCCCTGGCAACCCGGCGACCGCACGATCTTCGATGTGACCACGAAGGCTGGCAATCAGCCTGCCGGAACCGCCAGCTTCACGCTCGGGCGCGAGTTCGACACCGACACCCTCAGCGCGCTCCTGCAAATCGGCACGACCCAGGATCGCATCGTGATGGGCTGGACCACGGCCACCCTCGCCCCGATCAGCGAACTCCGCACGATCGTGACGCCGGATGGCACGATCGACATCAGCTCCGAGTTCCACGAAGGGGGCTCCACCATCCAGGTGATCGACCGCACCGGGACCAACATCCACCGCCTGAACATGCCGCCGAAGTATTACGCCAACGACCAATTCCTGATGATCCTGCGCGCCCTCCCCTTCAAAGAAGGCTACCAGGGTGCCCTCGTGCTCGTCCCCTCGATGGGCGACCCCGCAACCCTCAACTCCGTCGTCACCGTCACCGGCCAGGAAACCGTGACCACCTCCGGCGGCCCGATCCGCGCCTGGCGCGTCGAAGCCCAGTTCGAGAACAACCCCACCATCCAGGTCCTCTGGTACTCCGTCGACGCCCCCAACTACCTCGTCAAATACGACAACGGCCGCTACATCTACACCGTCACCCAGCACCCGTAACGGGAGAGCGTAAGTCGTAAGTCGTAAGTCGTAAGAGATGGAGGAGACAATCCGGCATGGCAGACGAACCTGGGAGGGTTGGAAGATATCGCGACTTGATCGCTTGGCAGAAGTCGTTGGTGCTCGTCAAACAGGTTTACCTGGCCAGTCGCGACTGGCCAAAGGAGGAACTGCGGTCTTCGTCCCCCTTCACCCCTCACCCTTCTCCCTTCATCCCCTCTACGACTTACGGACTTACGACTTACGACTACGCCCCCAGGCACGCGCGGCAAAACGCCACCGTATCCCGCAGATGCCCCCGGATCGCCTCATCATCCCCCGCATCCAGCGCATCCGGCGCAAGCTCTGACCGCGATCACCTCGTCATAGCCCGACTCCGCCAGCGCCAGGAGAAAGAGATCGAGGTGCAACTCCCCCTGCCCCGGCACGCGATGCTCCTTCCCCCCGCCGAAGTTGACAGATGCACATGCCGCGTCGCTCGCGCAGCGCACCATACGCATCGAGAATATCCACATCGGCCGTCGCAAAATGCGTCGTATCAAACGTGATCGCCGGAAACCGCGCCACCTGCTCCACCGTGCGTCTGGTACTTCGCGCCCGCCACCGCGATCTGCTGCCGCGTCCGCTTGATCACCGGCACATACGGCAGATTCTCGACCGCCAGCACCGGCCCACCCGCCGGACTCAACTCGTCGTACTGCTCGATCATCCACGGACCATGATCGGTCCCATCAGCCGTCTCCGGGTGCGCCACCACCGTCCGCGCCCCAATCTCCCGCGCCAGCGCCAGAGCGCGCCGCACACAGGCCGGATAATCCTCCCCGAACCCCGCAATCGGGCGAAACGGCGTGTGCAGCGACGCGATCGGCAAGCCATGCGCAGCGATCAACCGACCGAGATATGCCGCCTGCCGCGTATCCCACTTCGCATCGATCATCACCTCAACCGCGTCAAATCCCGCCTCAGCGGCGAACTCCCAGACGCGATTCAACCCATAATTGTGCAGCGAACCCGTCGAAAGCGCGAGAACTGGCATAAGCTCCCAAGTGCTGAGTGCTGAGTGCTGAGTGAGTCGGGCGGTCGGGCAGTCGGGCAGTCGAGCAGAAAACCCCTCCCTCGTTACTCGTTACTCGTTACTCGTTACTTCGTCCCTACTCACGACTCACGACTCACGACTCACGACTTCAGTACGCAATACAAATCCGCCACATTCGTCTGCGTCGGCCCAGTGACCAGCAGCCCCCCGACCTGGCGCAGATAGGTGGCGCTGTCGTTGCGCGCGAGATAGTCGGCCGCATCCAACCCGAGCGCCCGCCCGCGCGCCAGCGTCTCCCCGGTAACCACCGCGCCCGCCGACCCGCTCGCCCCATCGTCGCCATCCAGCCAGCGCGGCAACGGCGAGATCATAATGACCATCGATCGCCGCTGCCGCGAGCGCCAGCTCCGTATTGCGCCCGCCAACGCCATTGCCGCGCACCGTCACCGTCGCTCGCCGCCGCCGATGCAGGCAGGTGCGCGGCGGTAGCCCCTCGGCGCTGGCGACCAGACGCAGCGCCGCCTCCCGCGCCTCCCCTCGATCCGCAAATCGCCGATCACCGGCGACCAGCCGAGCTCAGCCGCGCGACCCGCTGCCCCTCGGCCGCGCGCGGCATGGCGATCACCGCCGTCCACACCGCCGCGAAGCACGGATCATCCGGGAACGGTATCGGCCACCTCAGCGCGCAGCCCGGCCTTGCAGCCGTCTTCCGCCACCGGCGCAGGGAGCCGGTCGGCCAGCCCCGCGCCGCTCGATCACCTCCCAGGCATCCGCAAACGTGCTGCTATCCCCAACGGTCGGGCCAGACGCTATTACGTCAAGTGGATCGCCGAGCACATCGGAGATGCAGAGCGCCACCACGCGCGCGGGCGCGGCGACACGCGCCAACCCGCCCCCCTTCAGCGTCTCCAGGTGCTTGCGCACCGTGTTCAACTCGTTGATGTTGGCCCCGGCCGCCAGCAGCAACCCCGTCGTCGCCCGCAGCTCCTCCAGCGTGATCGGCGCGGCCGGCGCGGTCAGCAGCGCCGACCCACCGCCCGAAATCAGGCAAAGCACCAGGTCCCGCTCGGTCAAACCACCGCAGATCCCCCGCAACTCGGTCGCCGCCGCCAGCCCCGCCTCGTCGGGCGTCGGGTGGCCCGCCTCGCGCACCGGGATCAGCCGCGTCGGCGCGGCGCTGCCATACTTCGTCAGCGCCAGCCCACCATCAACCCGGTCGCCCAGCGCCTCCTCGGCCGCCGCCGCCATCCCCGCCGCCGCCTTCCCCACCGCGACCACCACAATCCTGCCCAGCTCGTCCAGCTCCGCCTCGAACCCCGCCTCCGCGATACCCAGCCGCCCTCCCTCAACCCGGATTGCGCGCCGCACCGCCGCGCGCACATCCACCGCCGCAATCGCAGCGTCAAAGAGTTCGCGCACAGTCTGCTGAGCGGCTTCGAGGTTCATCATGCCTCTGGCTATGCGCTATACTAGCGAATGTAGGGGCGGTTGGATGAGGAGCCGTCATGCTCGAGACATTCCGCTGTCGCGATCCTCTCGACCGCGAAATCGTCTTGTGGGATGATCGCTGGTACAACAAGATCATCCACCCGAGACGCGGTCGGCCACAGCTTGCCAATTCCCTTGATGATATCAGACTCACCCTCACGCATCCCGACTTGATTAACGCCGACAAGACACGAACAGGTGTCGAGGTCTACTATCGCAGCGGTGTGGTCCTCCCCGCTCCCTACGGTCGCTCGATCTTGAAAGTATGCGTCCTGTTCAGCGAGGACGAATGGGGCGATGTGAGCGGCAGCATCCTCACGGTCTATCCTGTACATGAACCACATCCCTTGGAGCGACGACTATGGCCACCGACAAGCGACCATTGACACCGATGTTTCCTGCCCCAGCGGAGATCGACTGGCAACAGGTTGAGTATGATTACGATCCGGAGAGCGATACGATCAGCCTTCATCTATTCGGTTTCGACCGGCCATCAGTGGTGCTGCACACGCCGAGCGACATCGATCTGCTCGTCGATCCCACCACCTCGCTCGTATTGGGATTCCAGATCGAAGGATTCCTCGCCCAGGTCGTCTACCGCGATCCGCAATACCTGCTGCTCGCCAGGAACGCAGGCATCGATCCAGAAATTCTCGCCCGGATCGAGCGCGACATCGATCCCATCGCGCGCAAACGGGCCGACTTTCAGATCCTGGCCGACGCGCGCCTACGAACAAGCGCATGAATCGCCACACCCAACTGCATGGTCTGTTGAGGCACGCTACCCCAGCCCCGCCCGCAACGTCCGCAACACCGCCTCCAACTCCCCCGGCAACGGACTGACAAACTCCCGCCACTCCCCATTCGGCAGCCGCAGCCCCAGCCGCGCGGCGTGCAGGAACTGGCGCGTCAGCGGCAGATCAACCGCCCCCTTCGCATTGCCGTAGACACTATCCCCCGTAACGGGGTGCCCAATAAACGCGCAGTGGACGCGAATCTGGTGCGTGCGCCCCGACTCGATCCGCACCTCCACCAGCGTATTGCGCCCGAACCGCTCCAGCACCCGGAAATGGCTCACCGCCGGGCGACCCTCGCGCGACGGAGCCATCCGCTGGCGATTACGCGGATCGCGCCCGATCGGCACGTCGATCGTCCCCTCGTTCGGCTCCACATCGCCATCGAGCAGCGCCAGATAGACCTTCAGCGTCTGCCGCGCCTGGAACTGCGCCGTCAGCGCGGCCAACGCCCGCTCATGCTTGGCGGCGATCAGCAACCCCGAGGTGTCCTTGTCGATCCGATGCACCACGCCGGGTCGCAGCGACCCATTGATCTGCATCTGCGGGTCGTGCGCGAGCAGCGCGTTCACGACCGTCCCCCGCTCGTGCCCCGGCGCGGGATGCACCACCAGCCCCGCAGGCTTATCGATCACGATCGCGTCGGCATCCTCGTAGACAATCGCCAGCGGGATCGGTTCCGGGACAAGGTCGCTGGAGACCGGTGGCGGGATCAGCACCTCGATGCGCTCCCCCGCGCGCAGACGATAGCTCACCTTGCGCCGACGATCCCCAACGGTCACCTGCCCATCGTCGATCAGGGATTGCACGTAGGTGCGGCTCAACTCCGGCAGCTGATCGGCCAACGCGCGATCAAGCCGCAGACCCTCGGCGTCCTCGGCAACGATAATCGACTCGCGTCGCGGCTCGTCGTCGTCGCTCCAGTCACCAGGGTCTGCGGCCAGGGATTCGCTCTGCAACGCTTGCTCGGTGTCCCGCTCGTCAGGCATCAGGCCATCGCGGGTCGTCGCTGGCGGTCAACCTGCGACTGGCAATTCACGCAGAGCGTCGCAAACGGTCGCGCCTCCAGGCGCTCCGGCATGATCGCCTCGTGGCAACGCTCGCAGATGCCGTAGGTCCCGGCATCCAGCCGCTCCAGGGCGCGATCGACATCGCGCATCCGCTCCTGCAACGTGCCGATCAGGGCCAGATCGCGCTCCTGCTCGGCGATATCGGTGGCATTGTCGGCCATGTGATTCCCGGCCCCGCCACCCTCAATCTGCTGGTCCATCCCGAGCCTGGCGACCTCCGCATCGAGGCTGTCGAGATCGCTCTTAATCCGCGCGCGTTCCTGACTCAGTCTGTTGCGAAACATCTCCTGCTGCTTGGCCGTGATGGTGGTCATCGCGCGATCCTTTCTCGACTGCCCGCATACTCCCCACGGCGACTTATGAGCCGCGAAGTATAGCACAGGAAAGCAAGTATTATTCCACCTTCCGACAAAAATCCGGCAGCCGGCGACTCCACTCCCCAAGTATTCCCGCCAGCCCCGCCACCCAGCACCGAAACGCACAACCCCACCCCTCGTCACACACACCTCACCCGAACCACCCTCCTCCCCTCACCACCCATCGCGTAGGGCGCGTCGCGACGCGCCCGCGCCGGAACGCCACCCGCACCGCCATCCCCACCCGCCCCACCCAATTTCCCCAACGTGGCACGGTTCACCTCCCTCGATGGGTCCGTAGAGATAGCGGCACTCGATCACCCCGGCCGCGCCGTACCCACACCACGGAGACCCCGCCATGACCACCCACGTCTCCAGCCACCCGTCAAAGTCCCCCACATGCGGGGGATTGAGGGGGCCAACCCCACCACAACCATCGCTCATCACCAGCGCCGCCGCCCTCCCCCCTGTCATGCTGAGCGCAGCGAAGCATCCGTGCTTCCCTTCTCTTCTCTGTGTCCTCTGTGTTCTCTGTGGTTCAATCCGTCTCTTCTTCGTCCGTCTCTGCGTCGTTCTCTGCGTCTCCGCGCCTCCGCGGTCTTCTTTTCTCTCTTCTCCCTTCTCCCCTCACCCTTCTCCCTTCTTTCCACGCCCCACCCCGCGCCCGGAGAAGGAGAAGGAGAAGGTTAAAAACCGCCAAACAACCCTACTTTCATCCCCGTAATTCACTTACACGTAACTCACATACACGCTTACACGCATACACACTGACGCACCGACGCACTGACGCACCGACACACTGACACCCTACCCCCACGTCAGCTATACTCACCGCCCGGCCACGGGCCACACGAACCACGGCAACCACACGATGACACACAGCGAGGAACCATGCGCTTGATCGTCGCGGGCGGCGGCACCGGCGGACACGTCACACCCGCGCTGGCAACGCTCGCCGTACTGCGCGAGCGCCTGGCCGGCCAGCCGCTCGACGTGCTCTGGATCGGCACCCGCGACGGCGTCGAGCGTCGCATCACCACCGAGCAGGGCATCCCTTTCCGCGCGATCCAGGCCGGCAAGCTGCGCCGCTACCTCTCCCTGGAGAACCTGATCGACTTCGGCCGCCTCCCGGTCGGCGTCGCCCAGGCGCTCGGGCACATCGCGCGCTTCCGCCCCGACGTCGTCTTCAGCACCGGCGGCTACGTCAGCGTCCCCACCGTCGCGGCGGCCGGACTGCTGCGCCGCCGCGTCCTCGCCCACGAGCAGACGGCGCAATTCGGGCTGGCCAACCGCCTCAACCTCCCCTTCGCCACGACGATCGCGCTCCCCTACGAAGCCTCCCGCGCCTACGTCCCCGCCACCAAACGCCGCATCGTCGTCACCGGCAACCCCGTACGCGCCGACCTCTTCACCGGCGACCGCGAGGAAGGCGCGCGACTCCTCGGCCTCGATCCGTCCGTGCCGACGCTCTACGTCACCGGCGGGGCCTTCGGCGCGCAGACGATCAACACCACCCTCGCGACCATCCTGCCCGACCTGCTCTCGCGCTACCAGATCATCCACTCGCGCGGCACCCAGCAGGAGCGCCCCACCCTGGCCGACCTCCAGGCCGCCGCCGCCGCCCTCCCGGCCGAGCAGCGGGCGCGCTACGTCGTCCGCGAGTTCATCGGCCCGGAGCTGCCGCACGTCTACGCCCTCGCCTCGCTCGTCGTCGGGCGGGCTGGGGCCGGGACCGTGGCGGAACTGGCCGCGCTCGGCAAGCCCGCCATCCTCATTCCCCTCCCCGGCACCGGCGGCGACGAGCAGACCAAGAACGCCCGCCTCCTCGCCGACGCGGGCGGCGCGGTCATGCTCATCGAGCGCGACCTCACCCCGGACGGCCTGGTCGCCGCGATCGACCGCCTCCTCGCCCCCGCCGCCCGCGACGCCCTGGCGCGCATGGGCGAAGCCGCCCGCACCCAGTCCCCGGGCAACGCCGCCGAGCGCCTCGCCGACGAAGTCCTGCGCCTCGCCAACGGCAGCCCGCAGTAGCCCCGCGTAAGAGAACGCGCCGCACCGGGCAATTCCGGTGCGGCGCGTGGCTCAACTCGCAGCAATTACGGCTTCGGCGTGGCCGGGGCGCTCGGGCGCGTGGGCACCGGCGTTGCGGTCGGCGGCGGCGTGGCTGGCACCGGCGTCGGCGTCGGCGGCTCCGGCGTCGGCGAAGGCGTCGGCGCGGGGGTCTGCGTCTGGGTCGGCGTCGGCGTCGGCGTTGGCGTCTTGATGATCACCACCGGCGTCTGGGTGCCGCCCGCCACTTGCGGCGGCAGCGTCGCGGTCGGCGTCGCGGTCGCGGGCTTCGTCGTCGGCGTCGGCACCTGCGTGGACGGACGGGTTGTCGGCGTCGCCGTCCCCGCCGTACCGCCGGTCGGCGTCGCGCTCGGTCGCGGCGTCGGGGTCTTCGTCGCCGTGACAGCCGTGCCAGTCGCAGCGGCAGTTGTGGCAGTCGCCGTGGCGGTCGCCTTTGTCGGCGTCGCGGTCGCGCGCGGCACCTCGGGCTCCTCACCCGGCAGCGTCGCCGCCTGCACCGTCGGCGCGGGCGTCGGGGAGGCTGGCACAGGGGTCGGCGTCGGGCCATTCGCCACCACCGGCGGCGGAGTCGGCGTCACCGTCGGCGGGCTGCCCGGGTCGCCCGGTGGCGGGCTCGTGGGCGCGGACGGCCCGCTCGGCGGCGGCGTAGTCGTAACCGGCGGCGTGGACGGCACCGGCGGCGTCACATTGACGGCGGTCACCGGCGTCGGGCTGGGGCTGGGCGTGGGCGGCAGATTGGCGACGACCGCGCTAGCCCTGGCCGCAACGCCCCCACCCAGATTACCGGCCAGCTGATCAACGCCCCCGCTATTGGCGGCGACCACGCGCCTGGCGTTCGCATTCGCCAGCCCACTGATCGCCCCCGCCAGTTGGTCGAGCGCGACCGGATTCGTCACCGTCAGGAAGGGTTCCGGCGTCGGGGTCGCTACCCCCGCCGTCGCGGTCGCGCCACTGGCCGACTGCGCACCGGGGGTGGCCGTCACAATCTGCTGCACGGCGGCAACCTGGCTCGGCACGCCCGACACGGTCAGCGTCGGCGCGGCCTGCCCGACCACCTGCGTGCGATTGGCGGTCGCCGCCCCGCGCTCATTCCCGGCCAACCAGCCGACCGTCGCCGTGCCGCCAAGCGCGAGCAGCGCCAGCACCGCCGCCCCGAGCCGTGGGATGGCCGGGAGCAGGTGGCGCGGCGCGGCCTGCTGCCGGGCGGGCAGCGCCGCCAGCATCGCCGGGTTGAACGCCTGGAAGATCAGCAGCGTCTCGCGGCACTGCGCGCACTCGCGCAGGTGCTGCTCGACGGTGTAGCGTTCCGCCTTCGTCAGCGCGTTGTCGACCAGCGCCGAGAGTAACGGCTCGGCCTCAGAGCAATTCATCGTGTATCCCCGGCCCGCCCTTCCGTCGGCGTAGTGGCGCTGGCCTCATAAAGTCGCTTGAAAAGTTTGCGGGCGTTGTAGAGGTGCTCGCGCACCTCCGCGCCGCCGATGCCGAGCAACTCGCCCGCTTCGTCATAGGAATAGCCATGTTGTAGGCAGAAGGCCAGGCTCGCCCGCTGGTCGGCGCTCAAGTCGGCCAGCACGATCCGCGCCAGCACATCGGCGCGGCGGCGCAGATCGATCGGCGTCGGCGCGGGGCGCGGCGCAGCTCCCTTCGGCGTGCTGCCCAGCACCCGGTCTTCTTCCGGCGGGGCCTGCAACGCGCGCTGGTCGAGATCTTCGACGATCCGCGCGAGCGCCCGCCCCCGCAGCGCGCTCTCGGAGAGCAGCCAGTCGGACACGCGCGCTTCGAGCGACGCCCGCTCCGTCGCGCCAATCGTGCTGTAGGCGACATCGTGGATCATGCCGTGCGCGAAGCGATAGGTCACCTCCGGCCCGCCGTGCCAGCGAATGATCAGGCGGCGGCGGGTCAGTTCGCGCAACGCGGCGTCGATCGCCCAGCGGTCGGGCATCGTCGATTCGGTGACCATCGCGATGGCCCGGTAGGCGAACCGGGGGCCGATCGCGGCGGCGGCGAATAACACCTCGCGGGCCGTCGGCGACAGCGCGGCGATCCGCGCCTGGATGGCATCGAGCAGCGTGGCCGGGACTGGCGCGAGGCCGTCCCCCTCCCCATGCTCCAGGATCGCCAGCGTCGCCTGCTCGATCAGCAGCGGATTCCCCCCGGCCGCGAACGCCAGCGCCTCGACCGTCGCGGGCGCGAGCTCCCGGTCGCCGGCGATGGCGGCGATCAGCCGGGTGCTCTCCCCATGCGCCAGCGGCCCGAGGAAGAGCTGCGCGTGGCGCGCGATGTCGGGCCAGTCGTGCGACCAGTCGGCATGGTGGGTGCAGATGATCAGCGCGGGGCCATCGGTCAGCTTCGGCAGCAGCGCATCGAGCACCGCCAGGCTGGCGGCGTCGGCCCACTCCAGATCTTCGAGCACCACGACCAGTTGCCCGCCCTCCACCACCCGCCAGAGCGCCCGCGCCAGCGCCTCGATCAGCGGCCTGGTCGGCGGGCCGCCCCGATTCTCGGGGTCGCGCGCCTCCCTGGCGAGCGCCAGGAGCGACCAGCGCTCGGTCGTCGGGGCTTCCTCGGCGAGGCGCTCCAGCGCCGCCCCCAGCCGCGCCGTCGCGTCCCGCTCGGAACGCTCACCGGTCCAGGGTGCCAGCAGATCGACGAGCAACTGGAACGGGACGTAGGTCGCGTGCGAGTGCGCCTGACCAACGAGCCAGAGCGCCTGCGGGGCCTCTTCATCGATCGTGTCGCCGAGTTCCCGGATGAGCCGCGAGCGCCCGGACCCATTCTCGCCGACCAGCGACACGAGTTGGCCATAGCCGATGTGGGCGTTCCGCCAGGCGGCGCGCAGGCGGCGCAGCGGATGATCGTGGCCGATGAGCGGGGTTTCGGCGTAGCCGTCGGACGCTTCAGTTTGTGGGCGGAGGAGGGCGCTACCGCTGTGCCGGACGACGCGCGCGTTCGAGCCGCAGTATGGGCAGCGGGCAAGATCATTCGCCACGGGCCGGGCACAGTGCGGGCAGTTCACCGTCCACCTCGAGACATGCGACGGGGTTTGGGGGGTCCACGTCGCTGTGGATAACTACCCAGAAGCGTACAGGACTCCCAGGACCGGGTGCAACCGAATCGTCTGGTACGTTGGTCCTATTTCGGTACGAACGGAAGTAGCCCATCCCGGCAAAGGTCCCAGTACTTCCGGTCAGGTGGAGGTGAGCAGCGGCACGACCATCGCAAAAAGCGGCGAACGAACGCGGAAATACGCCCCATGACGCAACCGCCCCGCCTGTCTAGAAACGGGCCGAATTGCGGGACGAATGGCGGGAGGATCGGACCGGTAGGATGGGGAGGGTCCTCCCACCTCACACTGGCGACAGGGGACTTTCGGGGGAGGTTTCCGCGCACCCAGGGCTACACGGATGAAGCTGCCACATCGCGGGCCAGACGGCCCCGAAATCACTCCCTGCGCCCAGTCGCCTGATCCCCGGCCCGCTTGCCAGCCCCGCCCGACTCACCGATCAGGACCTGGTTGATCGCCTCACCGACGGAAGCGCGGTGCGAATGGTGAGGCCGGGGATGCTAGGGAGTCGGTCGCGGCGGGCGGCCGGGATGACCGCACGGCCGAAGCCGAGGCGCGCGGCCTCATGCAGCCGCCGGGCGATATCGCCGACCGAGCGGAGTTCGCCGGAGAGGCCAATCTCGCCGATCATCACCGTGCCGGGGTCGATCGGCACGTCGCGGAAGGAGGAGGCGATCGCCCCGGCGACGGCGAGATCGACCGCCGGTTCGTCCACCTTCAGCCCGCCCACGACGTTGACGAACAGGTCCTGACCGCCGAGCGGCAACTCGACACGCTTGCCGAGGACCGCCGCGAGCATCTGCAAGCGCGTGGCATCCACGCCGTTCGCCGCCCGCCGTGGCATCGGGTTCTGCGTGACGGAGGTCAGCGCCTGGACCTCGACCAGCAACGGTCGGGTCCCCTCCAGCGTCACCGCCACGGTGGAGCCGGAGGCGCTCTCGGCGCGCTCCTGGAGGAACGCCTCCGAGGGATTCAGCACCTCGCGCATCCCGCCATCGGTCATCTCGAAGATGCCGACCTCGTTGGTGGAGCCGAAGCGATTCTTCACTGCGCGCAGGATGCGGTACTGCCCGAAGCGATCCCCTTCGAGGTAGAGGACCGCGTCCACCATGTGTTCCAGCACGCGCGGCCCGGCGATCGAGCCTTCCTTGGTCACGTGCCCGACGATCAGCACCGGCACCTGGGCGGGCTTGGCCCAGCGCATCAGCCGCTCGGTCGAACTGCGCACCTGGCTGACACTCCCCGCAGCGGACGAGACTTCCTCCAGGTAGACAGTCTGGATCGAGTCGACGATCAGCAGCCCCGGTTGATCCTCCTCGGCGGCGTCGAGGATCATGTCGAGGTTCGTCTCGGAGAGGACGTTGAACCCGGCGGTCGGCAGCCCCAGCCGCTCGACGCGCAACTTCAGCCGCTGCGCCGACTCCTCCGCCGACACGTAGAGCGATCCACCATTGCGCGATGCGAGATGGGCGGCCACTTCCGTGATGAGTGTGCTCTTGCCAATTCCGGATCGCCGCCGATCAGCACCAGGGAGCCGGGCACCAGTCCGCCACCGACGACGCGGTTGAACTCGGAAATTGGCACCTGGATCCGCTCGTGGCCCGCGCTGCTGACCTGGTCGAGCGGTGTGGCCGCACGAGCGCGGGGCGACGGCCACGCGAGAGGGCCGAGACATTGCCACCGGTCGGCGCGTTGCGCGCGATGGCCGTCTCGTTCATCGACTCCCATTCGCCGCACTGCGGGCAGCGCCCGTGCCACTTCGGGCTGGTGAAACCGCAGTTGCTACAGATGTACTGTGAGGTCGCTTTCGGCATGAGTCTTTACCATCCTGAATCATAGGGCTATAGAAAGGGATCACTCCGTCTCGGTCGGCGCGGGTTCGTGCTGACGCTCGATTCGCAGCCCCTCGTCGAGGATGATTCGCGCGCTGCCGGCATGAAGCCCCAGGCGAGATTGGCGAGCAGTTCGTCCGGGGCAACGACGCGCCGGGCGCTCCCGGCGTGGCGCGGCAAGAAACGCATCGAGTTCGACGCGCGCCCAGAAGCGCGCCTGATAGTAGAGCGCCGGGCCGTCGGTGCGCTGCGGATCGTCGACACGCTGGCAGCCGATGTAGGCGCTCTCGATGACGCGCGCGGACGCCGCCTCGCGCACCGCGCGCACCAGGGCGAAGCTTCCAGCGTCTCGTCAGGCCTGCGGATGACCGCCGGGGAGGGTCCAATTCGCGCCATCGCCGGTGATCAGGACGATCTTCCCGTCGCCGCTGAAGCAGAGGCCAAGCACCTGCGTGGTCAGGCGCCGCGAAGGGCGGAAGGGTGGCGGCTGCCAGGTGGCCGTCACCGTCCGCCCTTCCCACTCGATTCGCTCTACTTGCACCGTCGCGCGCTGATCGGCCAAGGAGTCGCTCCGTTGCGATACGAAGGGCGACACGCCAACCGCGCTCTCGCCAGAGAGAAGTATAGCGTGATACCACGAACGAGTTTGAACAATTGTGGGAAGAATGGCGGATGAACTCCAGGCCGCACGGCGCGCCTGGAAGTTCCCGAGGCTACTCCTCGATCTCCGCAAGTACGGCCCCGGCAGCCACGACCGCGCCGATCGCGTAGGGAAGGCGGCGAACGGTTCCGGCGTGGGGGGCGGCGATGGTGTGCTCCATCTTCATCGCTTCGAGCACGAGGAGGGGTTGATTGGCGCTGACGGTGTCGCCGACCGCGACCGCGAGGCTGAGGATTTTGCCCGGCATCGGCGCGGTCAACGCTGCGTGGCCGAGATCGTGATTTGAGGCGACGAGGGCCGTCTCGACAGAAGGCGGGGCGGGCTTCGTCAGGCGATAGGTGCCGCCCGCCCAGGCGATCAGGTAGCCTTCGGGGGCGATGGTGCCGCGCAAGGAGAGCAACCGCACGCCCTCACGAATCACGAGTTCGCCATTGGCGCGGCGCTCGACGTGGATGGTCGCACGCTCGTCACCAAAGCCGACGTGCCAGGTACCGCCATCGCCGCGCGCGGTGGTGAGCAGGTGGTCGGCCTCGGCGTGGCGCAGGCGGAGGGTGGTCCCGCCGCCGCCACCGGCTTGCCAGGAACCGAGCGCACGCCAGGGGTTCGCCGGGCGTCCGGTCTGGCGTGTGCGCTCCTCGCGGTCGAGGATATCGAGCGCGGCTGCGCCGAGGAGGATTTCGCGGGGGAGTTGGTTGCGCGATTCAATCGCGGGGAGCAGGGAGATGAAGCTGGTCGTCGTGTTGCCGGCGCGGAAAGACGGGTCTTGGGCGATGCGCAGGAGGTAGGGGAGATTCGTGGTCGGGCCGAGCACGGCGTAGTCGCGCAAGGCGCGGGTGAGCCGTGCGATCGCGGCCGGGCGATCTGGGGCGTGAACGATCAACTTGGCGAGTTGCGGGTCGTAGTGGACGCTCACCTCGTCGCCGGTGGCGACGCCGGCATCGTTGCGGATACCGGGGCCGTCGGGTGGCGCGAAAAGGCGGATGGGGCCGCTCGACGGCAGGAAGCCCGCCGCCGCATCCTCGGCGTAGATGCGGCACTCGATCGCGTGGCCGCGCAGCGCGACGGCGTCCTGGGTGATGGGGAGCGGTTCGCCCGCCGCGACGGAGAATTGGAGGTGGACGAGATCGAGGCCGGTGACTAATTCCGTCACCGGGTGCTCGACTTGCAAGCGGGTGTTCATCTCCAGGAAGTAGTAGCGGCCCTCGGCGTCGAGCAGGAATTCGACCGTGCCCGCACCGACATAGTTGACCGCCCGCGCCGCAGCGACGGCTGCAGCGCCGAGTTGGGCGCGCAATTCGGCGTCCACGGCGGGCGAGGGGGCCTCTTCGAGGATCTTCTGGTGGCGGCGCTGGATGGAGCACTCGCGCTCGCCGAGGTGGATGATGTTGCCGTGGGCGTCGGCGAAGAGTTGGACCTCGATGTGGCGCGGGTCGCGCAGGTACTTCTCCAGGAAGATGCGGTCGTCGCCGAAGGCGGCGCTCGCCTCGCGCCGCGCCCCGGCGAGGGCGCTGGCGAAGTCGGCCGCGCGCTCCACGGCGCGCATGCCGCGACCACCGCCACCGGCCGCCGCCTTGATCAGGACGGGGTAGCCGATCACCTCGGCACGGGCCAGGAGTTCGGCGTCGTCATCACCGCCGTCGTGGCCGGGGACGAGCGGGACACCGGCGTCGGCCATCAGGCGCTTGGCGGCGACTTTGTCGCCCATGGCGGCGATGGCGCGGGGCGGGGGGCCGATCCAGACAAGTCCGGCGTCGAGGACGGCCTGGGCGAAGGTGGCGTTCTCGGAGAGGAAGCCGTAGCCGGGGTGGATCGCCTCCGCGCCGCTCTGGCGGGCGGCGTCGAGGATGGCGGGGATGTTGAGGTAGCTCTCGCGGGCGGGGGCGGGCCGATGGGATAGGCCTCGTCGGCGCGGGCGACGTGGAGGGCGTGGCGATCGGCCTCGGAGTAGACGGCGATGCTGCGGAGCCCGGCCTCGCGGCAGGCGGCGATCACGCGCACGGCGATCTCGCCCCGGTTGGCGATCAGCACCGACCGGAAGGGGCGGCAGGCCAGTTCGCCCGCCGCGCCGCTCACTCGCGCCGCGCTCCGGCGAGTTCGTCGCGCTCGGCGGGAGTGGCGGCGCGCGGCGTCTCGGCCGACTGGAGGCGCGAGTCGAGGTCGTCGTTGATCGCGTCGAGGTCCTGCCGCAGCGCGCTGATCTTGTTGCCGATGAAGGCCATGTAGCCGAAGGCGAGCAACCAGATCACCACGAAGGCGGCGAAGAGGAAGCCGATATTGTCAGGCATCGCGCCCATCTCCCATCTGTTCGTCCGCAAAGAGCAACCGCTGGCGGGCCTGACCCACCGATGCCTCCAGCTTCGCCACCCGCAGGCGCTGGATGAGCAGGTAGAGATAGAGGAGGAAGAAGGCGAGCATCGCCACGAGCATCGCGTGGACCATCTCGGCGGGCAGGGCGGGGTCGGCGCGCTGGACGACCGGCGCGGGATGGAGGGTGCGCCACCAGTTGACCGACTGGTTGATGATCGGGATGTCGATGCAGCCGATGATGCCGATCACCGCCGCGCTGCGGGCGATCTGCGGGGTGTCGCCGCCGTAGGAGCGGAGCATCAGGTAGCCGACGTAGATGAACCAGAGAATGAGGGTCGTGGTGAGGCGGGCGTCCCAGGTCCACCAGGTGCCCCAGATCGTCTTGCCCCAGATCGAGCCGGCGACGAGGAGGATGGTGTTCAGCAGCACGCCGACCTCAGCGGAGGCGCGGGCGACCTGATCCCAACTCTCGCGGCGCTTCCAGAGGTAGCCGATGCTGGCGACGCAGGTGGTGATGTAGGCGACATAGGTGATGATCGCCGAGCCGTAGTGGGGGTAGAAGATGCGCTGGGCGTGGCCCTGCGTCCGCTCGGTCGGGGCGTAGATCAGCGCGAAGTAGAGCATCGCGACCATGCCGAGCGCCGCCGCGATGCCGAGGTAGCGCGCGGCCTGCGCCAACCGGTCGGTCGCCTGCGCACCCGGCACTGCAACGCGATCTGCGCGACGCCCCGCCCGTGGCCTCGCCAGGATTTGGGCCTGCTGTCCCATCGAACCATCCTTCCGTGCTCGTCGCTGGTCGCTCCTGCCATCCCTATAGGGTATTGTACCCGGCAACGGCATCTGACGGGAGTGCTGAGTGCTGAGTGCTGAGTGCTGAGTGAGTGACGAGTAACGAGTAACGAGTGACGAGGGTGGGGACGGACCCCTCCCGCCGCTGCGGCGGCGACCCTCCCCGTGCGCGGGAGAGGGTGAGGTTCGGGGCGAAGACAGGAGGTGGGGCATGGGGCGCGAGGGTAGGGGTGAGGGTGGGTGGTGGGGCAGTTTGTGCTGCTGGGGGTGTTGCTGGCGGTGCCGGCGCGTCGGGGGGAAGTGGCCGGGGTGGTTGCGGTGGGTTGGAAGGGTGATGGGGTTGCCGCTGGTGGGTGGGGGGCTGGTCCTGACGGGGGCGGCGTTCCGCGACCTGGGGCCGAGCTTGACGGCGCTGCCGAAGCCGAAGGATGACAGCCAGTTGGTGCGCGAGGGGCGGTAGGGGCGCGTGCGGCATCCGATCTACGGGGGGCTGATCCTCTTTGCGTATGGGGTGGCGCTGCTGACGGGGAGCACCAGTCGGCTGGCGGTGGCGACGGCGCTCTTCGGGTGGCTGGATGCGAAGGCGAGCCGCGAGGAGAGGTGGCTGATGGAGCGCTATCCGGATTACGCGGCGTATCGCGGGGAGGTGCCGAAGCTGCTGCCGTGGCGATGAGGTCCCGCGTATCGCTCGGCGGTGTGGGGGTGGGTGTAGCGATAGTGTAGGTGCGGCGTGCGTGGTGGCGGAGTGCGCGATGGCGCAGACTGGAGGTGTGACGGGCCTCACTGTGAGGTCCGGGTGTAGCGAGACAAGGAGACGGCGATGATCGGCTATGCATTCAGTCTTCCGAGCCCACCGAGGGTGGGGAGGGGGGCGTCCTGGCGCGAGGAGGCCATCGGGGCGTACCGGCAGACGGAGCGGGAGCGGGCGTTGGCGCTGCGGGCGGATCTCGCGGCGCGCGTGCGGGCGCTGACGGGGGTCCCGGTGGGGGCGGACTCGGTCTCCCTGAGCCGGGAGACGGGCGAGGCGACGGTGACGGTGGATGGTGCCGTCTTCCGGCTGGCACATGGGGTGCTGCGACTGGTGCGGCCCTGCGCGCACTGCGGGACCGGGCAGTTTCTGAGTGGGGCGATCGAGGATCGCGCCGACCTGGGCGGGGCGCTGGGGGCCTGGATGCCGCTGCACGAGGAGTGCCAGCCGGAGGAAGCTATCGGGAGCCTGTAGCGCGGCGATGTTGAAGAGGGTAATGGCGGTGCGCCCCGCCGCACCCTGGCCGTGGGGCCAGCGGGCGGCGGGGCGCGAAACTGAACGAGACACCGGCAATAGAGATGCGCTATCTGGTGGTTTCTGACGCGATGGCGGTTTGGCCGAGCAACTGGCAATGGCCCACAACGTCGTCGGCACTGGTGCGTTGACGCTGGCTGGCCTTGCGAACGTGTTGCCCGCTGGTATCGGGCGTCTGCTAGAATCGGGGCATCGCAATCCCTTCACGACCGACGTGATGCCCACGGACGGAGGGAAAGGTGGCAGCGACGACGGCGACGGTCGATCTCCTCCAGCAGTTCCTCGATGCGTTCAACCGCCACGACCTCGACGCGATCATGGGCTTCTTCGCGGAGGAGTGCGTGCTCGAGACTCCGCGCGGTCCGGATCCCTGGGGCCGCCGCTTCGTGGGACAAGCGGAGGTGCGCGCGGGGCTGGCCGGGCGCTTCTCCGGGATCCCGGACGTGCACTATGGGGACGATGCGCACTGGGTGAGCAGCGACCGAGATCGGGGGGTCTCCACCTGGCTCCTGACCGGGACGACGACGGGTGGGCAGCGCATCGAGGTGCGAGGGTGCGACCTGCTGGACTTCGAGGGGGGGCGGATCACCCGCAAGGACTCCTACTGGAAAATCGTCGAGGGTTAGTCCACTGCCGTTGACCGCGCGCCCCTTCCGAAGCACGGAAGGGGCGCGTCGCTGATCCTGCGAGCGTGAACGGTTCGGCCTAGTAGGGGAGCCAGGGGTCGGGGTTTTCCTTGAGGTAGTGGGCGACCTGGACGGCGAGGTTTTCCTGGAGTTGGATGGTCATGCCGCCGTCCACGACGAGGGCGTGGCCGGTGACGAAGGAGGCGTCGTCGGAGCAGAGGAAGGCGATGGCGTTGGCGATATCGACCGGCTTGCCGGTGCGGCGCAGCGGGTAGTGCTGCTCGAAGAAGCGCAGGCCGGAGGGGTGCTGCTCCCACTGGGGTGTGGTCCGCTCGGTGACGATGTGGCCGGGGCAGATGGCGTTGACGCGGATGCCGCGCGGGCCGAAGTCGACCGCCATCTGGCGGGTGATGCCGATCACGGCCGACTTGCCGGCCTCGTAGATCAGGCTGTTGGCGGCCATCAGCAGGCCGTGGACGGAGGAGAGGTTGACGATCGCGCCGCCGCCCGCCTTCTCCATCTCCGGGACGGCGTACTTGGCGCCGAGGTAGAGGGCCTTGATCAGGATGGCGAGGCCGCGATCCCAGGCGTCTTCCTCGACTTCGACGGCGCTCCCCTTCATGCCCTGGCCGCGATAGGCGTTGTTGACCAGGATGTTCAGCTTGCCCCAGCGCCCGACGGCGGTATCGACCATCGCGCGGATGTCGTCGTGCTTGCTGACGTCGGCGACGATCATCTCGGCGTCGCCACCGGCGGCGCGGATGGTGCCCATGTTGGTCTCGGCGGCGTCGCCGTCGATGTCGGCGATCAGGATGCTGGCACCGTCCTCGGCGAGCCGCCGCGCGGTGGCCCCGCCGATCCCCTGACCGCCCCCGGTGACGATGGCGACCTGTCCTGCGAGTCGTGGCATTGCTGCTCCTCCGTTCTGCGGCGAACTCGGACGGGCGGTTGATGCACCGTCGCGGTAGGGTATCACACGTGGGGGCGGGGGGCAGAGGGGAGTGAGGGCGTGGGGTGTGCGTGAGTGTGGGTCGGGGCTTACGGGGTGAAAAGTAGGTTTGTTTTTGCATTTTAACTCTTCCTCTTCCTCTCCATTCAAAGCAGGGCAGGGCAGGGCAAAATCCGCGCGGTGGTGCGGGATTTTGATGATCACGATGAATGGGAAATGGTGTGGTTGGCGATAGGTTGGCCCCCTCAATCCCCCACCTGTGGGGGACTTTAACCCGTGGCGGGTGGAGTGGGCGGTCATGGTGGCCTCCTTGATCTTGGTGAAGGTGTGGCTTGATACGGTGTGGGTGCTGGTGCCACGAGGGCGGGTCGGTGACCCGCCCCTACCGACAGGGAAAGCGGGTGGCGACGATGCGGCGAGGGGATGTCTTGGTCCGCTATCTTTACCGGACCCGTTGGAGGGGGGGAATCGTGCCATGTTGGCGGAAAATTGGTGGTTTGGCGGTGTCAAGGACAAAGAGTGGGGTGTTGCGGATGGGGAAGGATGGTCTTGACAGGTTTTGGAGGGTAGGGGGATAGTACGTGCGGCCATAGTGATGATGGGTGCGGGCGGTCCAAATTCGCCAGGGGTGAGGCGCGGGGATGGCGGTACCGGCGAGTGGATTTGGGGAGGTGTTGCGACGGTTCCGCGAGCAGGCGGGGCTGTCGCAAGAGGAGCTGGCCGAGCGCGCGGGGCTGACGGCGAATGGGATCGGGGCGCTGGAGCGGGGGGAGCGGCAGCGGCCCTATCCGCAGACGGTGCGGGCGTTGGCCGAGGCGCTGGGGCTGAGTGAGGAGGAGCGGTTCGCGTTCGCGGCGGCGATTCAGCGGCGGGCGGGGGGCGGGGGCGAGCCGGCCGAGGTGGCGGCACCGTCGGCGGTGCCCGCCGCGCGTGTGGCGGGGTTGCCGGGTTCGCTGACGGAGTTGATCGGGCGGGAGCGCGAGGCGGGGGTGGCGCTCCGGTTGCTGCTGCGCCCGGATGTGCGGCTGCTGACGCTGACCGGGCCGGGCGGGGTGGGCAAGACGCGGCTCGGGTTGCACGTCGCGGCGAGCGCGGCGACCGAGTTTCCCGATGGGGCGAGTTTCGTGCCGCTGGCACCGCTGGCCGATCCGGCGCTGGTGCTGGGGGCGATCGCGCAGGTGCTGGGGGTCCACAATCCGGGTCGCGCGCCGCTGGGCGGGCTGCTGGCGACGGCGCTCGCGGGGCGGCGGACGCTGCTGATGCTGGACAATTTTGAGCACCTGGCCGAGGCCGCGCCCGAGATTTCCGCGCTGCTGCTGGCCTGTCCGCAATTGAAGGTGCTGGTGACCAGCCAGGCGGCGCTGCGGGTGCGGGGGGAGCAGGAGTATCGCGTGCCGCCGCTCGCCCTGCCGACGGTTAACGGGGAGCCCGACGTGGCGGCGCTCCGGGAGTATGCCGCTGTGCGGCTCTTTACCGACCGCGCCACGGGGATTCTCCCCGGTTTCGCGCTCACCCCGGAGAATGCGACGGCGGTCGCGGCGATCTGCCGCCGACTGGATGGCTTGCCGCTGGCGATCGAGCTGGCGGCGGCGCGGGTGAATTTGCTGCCACCGGCGGCGCTGCTGGCGCGGCTGGATCACGCCATGCCGCTGCTGGCGGGCGGGGCGCGCGATCTGCCCGCGCGGCAGCGGACGATGCGCGACGCGATCGCCTGGAGCCACGCGCTGCTCACGCCCGAGGAGCGGACGCTGTTCCAGCGGCTCGCGGTCTTCGCGGGGGGGACGACGCTCGACGCCGCCGAGGCGGTCTGCGCGGAAGTCGGAAGTGGGAAGGCAGAAGTCGGAAGTGCCCTGACCGCAACGTTTCCCGCTCCCCACGTTCTACTGCCCACATCCAGCATTCTCGAAACGCTGGGGGGGCTGGTGGAGAAGTCGCTGGTCGTCGCGGAGGGGGCGGGGGGCAATGACGAGCCGCGCTATCGCCTGCTGGAGCCGGTGCGCCAGTATGCGGCGGAGCAGCTGGCGGCGAGCGGGGCGGAGATGGGCGTGCGCGACCGGCACGCGGCCTTTTTCCTGGCGCTCGGCGAGGCGGCGGCGCGGGAGGAGGGTGGCCCGCGCGATGGGGAGTGGCTGCAACGGTTGGGGGTGGAGCAGGAGAATCTGCGCGCGGCGCTGGCGCATTTCCGGGCGCGCGGCGAGTGGCGACGCGGGGCGACGCTGGCCGGGGCGCTGGCGCATTTCTGGAATGCGCGCGGGCAATATGCCGAGGGGCGGCGCTGGCTGGCGATCTTTCTCGACGGAGAGGCGGCGACGCCGGGGCAGGAACTCACGCCGCAGGGGCGCGTGCGGGCGCTCTTCGCGGCCGGGATGCTGGCGCACCAGCAGGGGGACGACGCGGCGGCGCGGGCGCTGCAAGAGGAGGTGCTGGCGCGTGCGCGGGCGCTGGATGACCGGCGGATGGTCGCCGAGGCGCTGGCGGAATTGGGGCACGCGGCTCATCGGGAGGGGGATACTGCCGCCGCGCTCGCCAGCTACGGGGAGAGTCTGGCGATCCGGCAGGCGATCGGCGACGAGCGCGGCGTCGCGCTGGCGCGCGATGGGCTGGGGCGGGCGGCGCTGACGGCGGGCGACCCGGAGGCGGCGCGGGCGCATTTCCTGGCGAGCCAGGAGCGCTTTGAGCGGCTGGGGGACCGCACCGAGGGGGGCAGGGCGCTCTTCGGGCTGGCGATGGTGGAGCGCGAGCGCGGGGATGACGGGGCGGCGCGCGGCTGGTTCGAGCGGGGGCTGGCGCGCTGGCGCGAGGTCGGCTACGAGCCGGGCGTGTCGCTGGTGCTGGCCTACCTGGGGGATATCGCGGCGCGACAGGGGGAGTTGGCGCAGGCCAGGGCGTGGCTGACGGAGGGGTTGACGCTGGCGCTGCGGCAGGGGACGCGGCAGAACATCGCCTATGGGCTGGAGGGCTTCGCGGCGCTGGCGGTGGCCGAGGGGCAGCCGGTGCGGGCGCTGCGGCTGGCGGGGTCGGCGAACGCGCTGCGGGCGGCGATCGGTGCGCCGCTCTATCCGCGCTGGCAGGCGCGGCTCGATGCGTGGTTGGCTCCGGCGCGGGAGGCGTTGGGGGAGGCTGCGGCGGGTGAGGGGTGGGAGGCAGGGATGGCGCTGGGGGATGCGACGGCGTGCGAGGAGGCGTTGGGGGTGTGAGGGGAGGGCCGGTGGACTGAATCACCCACTGCGGTGGGTACCCGGGCTGGAGGCGACTGCGGTCGCCGCGAAGTCCGCCTGCGCGGACTGGGCATATCCCGATCCGCGAGCTTGATCTGAGATTAGCAGTCCGCAGCAATCCCATAGGTTTGCAGATCCAGCACTTGTTTCTCAGCGTTGATGTTCGGCACGCGCGCACCGACTCGGTTGGTGCGCGCGTGCCGTTTTGCAGATCCAGAGACGCGAAACATCCGCCGTGCTCATCCGTAGGGAGCTTTAGAGGTTGATAATGTAGGACTCCGGGCGTGATGTCGTTGTACCAGCGTGTGATCGCGAACGCAGAGGAGGGCTTCATGGCAACTTCGTTTCCGCCCGCCCGTGATTTCAGTTCGCTCTCGGTGCGCGATCTCCTCGAGGCGCGAGATACCTACCATCTGCATCTCGCGCACCTGGAGAATGTGGTCGCGACGGCGATCGGCCGCTTTCGCATCCGCAAAGGCGACCCCGATGCCAAGCGCCCCGGAGCGACCAGGGCGCGGGCGGGTCGGCGGCGCACGGCGAGCAAGCCGCGCACGCTCCAGGAGACCGTGGTGCGGCCGTGGTCGTGGCCGGCGGTGCTGGTCTTCGTCAACAAGTGGCTCACACCGGCGGAATGGCGCGACCGCCCCGACCAGGTGGTGCCGAGCTTCTTGTACATGCCGGATGGGCGGGTTGTCCCCACCTGCGTCATCTTCGTTGGGGAACGGGAGGCGGCACCCGCGCGGGACCGGGACTTCAGCTTCCCGAGCCACCTGATCGGCGGCGGCTATCCGGTGCTCGCCGATGTCCAGGGGAGGAGCGTGTGGCCTCCCTGGCCTGCATGGTGACCGATGGTGATGGCATCTACGCGCTGACGAATCGCCATGTGGCGGGCGAGGAGGGGCGGGCGATCTACTCGTTGCTGCGCGAGCAACGGCAGAAGATCGGTATGTCGCACAAGCAGCAGGTCGGCAAGCTGCCGTTCCCGCGGGCCTATCCCGGCTGGCCGGGTGAGCGCGTCCTGGCGAACCTCGATGCCGGGCTGATCCGCGTCGAGGAGATCGGCGACTGGACGGCGCAAGTCTTCGGCATCGGCGAGATCGGCGAGCCGATCAACCTGAATACCGACACCATTTCGCTCGACTTGATCGGGTGCCCGGTGCGCGCGTTCGGCAGCGCTTCCGGCCTGCTGACCGGCGAGATCCAGGCGCTCTTCTATCGGTATCGCTCGATCGGGGGCACGGACTATGCCGCCGACATGCTGATCGGCCCGCGCGAGGGCGCAACGCTCAATACTCGTCCGGGCGATTCGGGGACGCTCTGGTTCTGGGATGTGCCGGAGAAACGGCGGGACGATGCCCTGGCACCGCGCTTGCGCCCCCTCGCCTTGCAGTGGGGCGGCGACCGCCTGCTGGGGGCGGATGGCGAGGCGGGCATGGGGTTCGCGCTGGCGACCTGCCTGAGCACCATCTGCCGCGAACTGGACGTGGAGGTCATCGGCGACTGGAATATTGGCCGCGAGTACTGGGGGAAAACTCGGGCACTTCAAGGTCGGGGCGGCGGCGTGTGGGCTGATCCCACCCGGGAAGTTGCAGCGGCTGATCGACGCCAACAGGGGCCGGATCGGCTTCAGCGACGCGGGTATCGCCGCCGAGAAGTTCGATCAGATCGCCAAGGGTGCCTTCGTGCCGCTGGCGGATGTGGCCGACCTGGTGTGGCGCGCGACGCGGAAGAAAGACGAGGGGAACCACTTCGCGGATATGGACCAGGAGGATCTGGGCACGTTCGCCGGCAAGACGCTGCTCGCGATCTTCGCGGATTCGCAGAAGGTGGACATTACCGTCTGGAATCAGTTCTACGATTCGCTGGGTATCGGGGCGAAGCGTGGCGCGCTGCCATTCCGGGTCTGGCAGATCTACCAGGAGATGGTGACGTATGCGGCCGGGAAGAAGGTGGCCGAGTTCGTGTGCGCTGCCGGGATCCTGGCACACTACATCGGCGATGCGTGCCAACCGCTGCACGTCTCCAAGCTACACCATGGCCGAGACGATCACCCCGGAGAGGATCGTGTCCACAGCGTCTACGAGGACACCATGCTGGAGCGGTTCTCTGGGAAACTCCTCGGCGGAATTAACAAGAAGTTGCAGGGCGTGCAGGTCCAGGGCAAGGCCATCGGCGGGCACGGAGCGGCGGTCGCAGCGGTCGAACTGATGCGCGACACGGTCGGAACGCTCCCGCCGATGGAGGTGATCGACGCCTACAACGGCGCGAGCGGCCAGGCGCGCATCCCGCACATGTGGGATGCGGTTGGCGAGCGCACGATCAGCTGCATCGCGAGGGGGTGTAGGGTCCTGGCGGAGATCTGGGCGAGCGCGTGGCTGGAAGGGCGCGGCGATGACATTGACGAGGCGCAACTGGTGCGGATCAAGACCCAGACTTTGATGGACCTCTACAACGATGCGGCATTCCTCCCGGCGCTGCGCCTGCGCGAGATGGAGGCGCAGAACGTGCTCCACTGAGTGGGGCTCGTATGAGGGCGGGGCGACGCGCAGCACCGCCGCAAGCTCTCAGCGAGTTGGCGCACGGGTCCGCCGCGCCGAGATTGGCGTGGCGGGCTTCTGCGCGCGTTGCGGGGGGATGGCAACGATGGTGGTGTCCCGCAGACCGCCCGGAGATGAAGTCTCCGGGCTACGAGAGTGCGCCGGATCAATCCGGCTACAGGGGGCTGTGCGTGATTGAGCGCTCGTGTATGGGGCTGCCGCGCTGAGGGTTAGCAGCGCCCTGGCGATGATCGCGACGCGGTCGCGCGGTGTGCTGTACGATTGTACAGACGGGGGATCGGCCCTCGGAACGGTGAATCTGGCGGCGTAGCAAGCGACAATGAGAGCCGCGCGTTTTGGCGACGTTCTTTGCTGCCCGGGTTTGTGGTGCTTGACCGCAGAAGGAGGGGTGATGTCCGCGCCGGCCGTTGGCTTTGACTTTGGCACGTCCAATTCGGCGATTGCGGTGGTGGAGGCGGGGAGCGCGGAGCCGCGCCTGCTGAAACTGGACCCCGCGCGGCCCGATTCGACGCTGATCCCGACGCTGCTCTACATCGAGCGGGATGGGACGGCGCACCTGGGGCAGGCGGCGATCAAGACGTTTGTGCAGTTGGAGGCGGGGCGCACGATTATCCGCGAGCAGCGGGCGACCGAGATTGAGATCGATACGGTTTTTGGGCGCGAGATGGTGCGGCTCGATGTTGATGTGACGCAGCCGGGGCGGTTTTTCCAGTCGTTGAAGAGTTTTCTTTCCGATAAGGCCTTTCAGGGGACGAATGTTTTTGGGCGGTTTTACACGATCGAGGAGTTGATCGCGCTCTTTTTGCGCGAGATGCGCGTGCGGACCGAGGAGCAGGTGGGGCGGCCGATCACGCGCGCGACGATCGGCCGGCCGGTCCACTGGGCGGAGAATAATCCGGACGGCGACGCGCTGGCCTTGCAGCGGATGCAGACGGCGCTGCGGCAGGCGGGGTTTGTGGAGTTCGACTTCGTGCCGGAGCCGATCGCGGCGGGGCTGCACTTCGCCTCGACGCTGCGCGCGGCGCAGAATGTGATCGTCTTCGACTTCGGGGGCGGGACGCTCGACGTGACGATCATGCGGGTGGGGGGCGGGGAGCGCGAGGTGCTTTCGACCAGCGGGACGCCGCTCGGCGGGAATACGCTGGACGAGGACATCATGGACCGCCGGTTGCTGAAGTATTTTGGTGAGGATTTGCGCTGGGGGGATCAGAAGTTGCCGATGCCGCGCCACATTCTGGAGGCGATCCGGCGCTGGTATACGATCCCGATGCTGAACGACGCGCGGGTGATGAGTTTCCTGCGGAGTCTGGACCACGAGACGGATCGCGCCTCGCAGCGGCAGGCGCGGGCGCTGGTGGCGCTGGTGCGCGGCAATCACGGCTGGCCGCTCTATCGTGAGATCGAGCGGGCGAAGATCGGGCTGTCGTCGCGCGAGAAGACGGTGATCAGCTTCTTTGAGGAGGCGATCGCGATCAACGAGCCGTTCACGCGCGGGCAGTTCGAGGGGGTGATCAATGCGCGGGTGCGGCAGGCGGATCGCTGCCTGGACGAGGCGCTGAACGCGGCGGGGATCGCGCCGGGGCAGATCGATGCGGTGTTGCGCACGGCGGTTGTCCAGCATCCCGCGCTTCCAGAAGCTGCTGACCGACAAGTTCGGGGCGGAGAAGCTGCAATTCCAGGATGCGTTCACGTCGGTGACGACGGGGCTGGCGCTGAGCGCGGCGGGGCAGGTGGCGACGCGGGCGGCGGCGTAGGGGCGATAGTCGTGAGTCGTGAGTCGTGAGTCGTGAGTAAGTCGGGCAGTCGGGCAGTCGGGCAGTCGGGCGGGGGTGCCGTTGGACTGAAGTCCCGGCTGAAGGCGACTGCGGTCGCCGCGAAGTCCGCCTGCGCGGACTGGGATGCGCGGGCAATTTTCTGCGGATTGCGCCATCGATCCGGCGACAGCGGTCTTGATGAGGCGCGGTCGCCTTTGTGGACAGCGGATGGTGGGCGCATGGGAGGGGTGGATTTTCCACCGCTCGCCCGGTGTGCGGGGCGCGGGGGCACCCTACTGCTCTACAGAGCGGTTTCGCTCGAACTGATTCGAAGGGTCTTGGGCTGGCAGGTTTTTCGAGCGGTTTGGCGGCTTGGATTGGTTGTACGGTAATGCGGGGCCTTTCGAACGGGTTGGCGACGGGGTAATTGGGTATCGTGCCGAGGGCCGACTGCAATGGCCTGTGCTGCCGCTGGGAAATGCGCGGCGGCGCGCTACGGGCGGTGTGGGTAGTCCGCTGAGCAGATGGGTTTTAAGCGAACGCGCCGGGTGGCAGTGATGCCACCCGGCTTTTTTGTGTGCGACGGGTGGTTTGGGAGAGATGACTGCCGGATGGCGTATGATTGCGGCGTGCGCCCGTGGGGGCGGTTTGTGTGTGGGAGGGGGCGATGTCGGGGTCGGTTGTGGCGAGCCATGAGATGGTGGTGGTTCCGGCGAGCGGGATGCGCATTCATGTGGCGACGTGGGCGGGGCCGGCGGGGGCGTTGCCGCTGGTGATGCTGCACGGGATCTGGGATACCTGGAAGACGTTCGAGCGGGCGGCGATCCGGCTGGCGAGCGAGCGGACGGTCCATGCGCTCGATTTGCGCGGGCATGGGGAGAGCAGCAAGCCGGACGAGGGGTACGCGCCGGGTGACTATGCGGTCGATGTGTGCGGGGTGCTGGCGCACCTGGGGTATGAGCAGCTGGCGCTGCTCGGCTTCTCGCTGGGGTCGATGGTGGCGTCGAACCTGATTTCGACGGAGCCGGGGCCGGTGGCGCGGCTGATCTTGGAGGATCCGCCGTACAATCCGGGTGCGGATATGCGTGGGCGCGCGGCCTGGATGCGGACGCTGCTAGAGTTGAAGCGCCTCCCGTTCGAGGAGGTGGTTGAGGGGCTGTCGGAGTTGAATCCGACGCGCGACCGGGCGACGAATGAGCTGAGCGCGCGGGCGCTGATGAATACGGCCGATGGGCCGTTCCGGGCGAGCCTGGACCGCGCCGAGGCGGTCGATATCCCGGGCTTCCTGCGCGGCTGGTCGCGCCCGGCGCTGATTTTGCAGGCCGATCCGGCGCTCGGGGCGGCGCTGAGCGACGAGGGGCGCGAGGCGCTGCGCGCGGCGGTGCCGCAGGCGCGGGTGGTGAATTTCCCTGGCTCGGGGCATCTGATCCATGCCGAGAAGGAGGATGCCTTCGTGGAGGCGGTGGGGGCGTTCCTGCGAGGATAGGGACGACTGAACCGCCAAGACGCCAAGAAGGTCGCCAAGGTCGCCAAGAGGGGACGAAAGAAGACCGCAGAGTCGCAGAGTCGCAGAGAACGACGCTGAGACGAGGAATGGGAGGGACGGATCCTTCGCTGCGCTCAGGATGACAGAGGGGAGGCTGGTGGTCTCCGTGTCATCCTGAGCGATAGCGAAGGATCCGTCCCTTCGTTCTTGGCGTTCTTGGCGTCTCCTTGGCGTCTTGGCGGTTTCCCGTCTCCTATCCGATGCGTTCGTGGAGGAAGGCGAGGATGCGGGTGAGGCGGTCGGTGCGGTGGCGGGGTTGGCCGCCGACGGCGTGGTTGTGGCTTTCGTCGGGGTAGCGGACGAAGTCGACGGGGACACCGGCGCGCTTGAGGACGATGAAGGCCTGCTCGGACTGCTCCATCGGGCAGCGCAGATCCATCTCGCCGTGGATGATCAGGGTGGGGGTGGTGGCCCGGTGCATGTAGGTGATCGGGGAGCAGCGGCGGTAGACCTCGGGGTCCTCCACGGGGGTCTTGCCGCCGAGTTCCCAGGCCCCGAAGGTCTGGCCGATGTCGCTGGTGCCCCAGAAGGAGTTGAAGTTGCTGACGACGCGCTCGGTGACGACGGCCTTGAAGCGGTCGGTGTGGCCGAGGATCCAGCAGGTCATGTAGCCGCCGTAGGAGGCACCGCCCGCCGCCATGCGGTCGGCATCGACGTAGCCCTGGGCGACGACGTGATCGACGCCCGCCATGATGTCGGCGTAGTCGAGATTGCCCCAGTCGGCGCGGATGCAGTGGGCGAAGTCCTGGCCGTAGCCCTGGCTGCCGCGCGGGTTGACGTAGAGCAGGACGTAGCCCTGCGCGACGAGGAGCTGGAATTCGTGCGAGAAGGCGTTGCCGTAGGTGCCGTGCGGCCCGCCGTGGATCTTGAGCATCAGCGGGTATTGCCTGGCGGGGTCGAAGTCGGCGGGCTTGATCACCCAGCCCTCGATCGCCGCGCCGCCGGTGCTGGTGTAGGCGATCCGCTCGGCGGGTTGGATGGTGAGGCCCGCCAGGAAGTCGTCGTTGTGGCGCGTGAGCTGGCGCTCGCCGGAGCCGTCGGCGTTGGCGACGAAGATTTCGTTCGGGCGGGTTGGGTCGGTGGCGGCGAAGGCGATCGGTGCGCCGTCGCGCGGGGTGGTGAAGCCGACGCAGGCGCGGTCACCGCCGATGATGCGGGTGATGCCGCCGGAGAGCGCGGCGCGGTAGATGCCAGTGTTGCCGCTGTCGGTGGCGATGGTGAGGAGCGATTGGCCGTCGGGGGACCAGACCGGGCACTGGCCGTCCACGCCCATGCGCACGTCGCCCATCGCGACGTTGTTGATGCTGCGGTCGAAGTCGCCAGTCAAATCACGCGCAGTACCGCCGGTGGCGGGGATGACGAGGAGGCGCATGTTCGCGCCGGGCATGTAGCCCTGCTCGTGGCCGACGTAGGCGATCGACGCGCCATCGGGGGACCATGAGGGGAGGGAGACGGGGCCGCGCCCGCTCGTCACCTTGCGCGCGGGGCCGTTGTCGGCGTCGGCGGGCACGACCCAGAGGTCGTTGACCTCGCTGGTGTCGCGATCCTCGTCCTGGTTGGCGCAATAGGCGACCCAGCGGCCGTCCGGGGACCAGGCGGGGTTGCTGGCGTTCCAGTCGCCGGAGGTGAGCTGTCGCGCCTCGCCGCCTTCGCCCTCGGCGGAGATGACGAAGAGGTGGCGACGGCGGTCGTCGAAATAGCCATCGCCGTCGGCCTTGTGCTTGAGCTTGGTGAAGACGCGCGGCGGCTTGTAGCCGTCGGGGGCCTGCTCCTTCTCGGGTTCTTCGGCGCGCACGCGGGCGGTATAGAGGATTTGCGTGCCGTCGGGGGACCAGCGGGGGTCGCCCGCGCCATCGGGGGCGTCGGTCAGCTTGCGCGCCTCGCCGCCAGCGGCGAAGTCGAGGAGGTGGATCTGGGCCTTCCCCGCGCGGTCGGAGACGAAGGCGAGGCGCGAGCCGTCGGGCGACCAGGCGGGGGCGGTGTCGCGCTTGGGACCGAAGGTGAGGCGGCGGGGTGCGGCGCTGCCATCGGTGTGGGCGAGCCAGATCGCGGAGCGGTAGTGGTTCTCGGTCTCGGTATCGTGCATGGTGGTGAGGACGTAGGCGATCCGCGAGCCGTCGGGGCTGATCTGCGGCGTACCGACCATCTGCAGCGCGCTGAGGTCGCTGATGGTGATCGGGCGGCGGGGGGATGAGGACATTGGCAACTCCTTCCGTGGGCCGGTTGCGCGCACGGCTGCGTCCCGTGCTGGCGCGGCGGTGCGCCGCCCGCAGTATGCCACCGCTGGGCGGGGAGTGGAAGCGAGGCGTGTCGTGCCCGCTGCCACTTCGGCCCGTCCGTGCCACGTTGCCAGCATCTGCGGGGTTGTTTACCTCGCCGTACCGTGCCGCAACGGCTGGCGCAGTGCGACGGGGCGATAGTGAGCGTGGGGCCGTCCGACCTGATGGTTTGTCGCGACCCGCGATGCAGTGCGTAGCGAGAGGAGGGCACCATGGAGGGCTTGAACGCGACGACACAGAAGGTGTTGCTCGGCTGCGGCGTCGCCTCGGGAGCGCTCTACTTCGTGGGCGATATCCTCATGTCGGCGCGCTATCCGGGCTACAGCTTGCTACACCGGACCGTCAGTGAGTTGAATGCGCTTGGTGCGCCGACCAGGGGGCTCAGCATCGCCTTCGGACTCGCGGGCTATGCGCTGCTCGTCCCGTTCGGCGTGGGGGTCTGGCGGGTCGCCGCCGGTAGCCGCAGTTGGCGCGCGGCGGGCGCGGCGCTGTTCGGGCTGGGGGCCTTCGGGCTCTGGGGCGTGCCATTCGCCTCCATGCAGCCGCCTGGGACGGAGCAAGAAGGGCTGCATGCCCTCTCGGGGATGGTGGGATTGCTGCTGCTCGTCGCGGCGATGTGTGCCGTCGCCACCGCGCCCGACCAACGCCTGCGCCTCTACTCGCTCGCCACGCTGGTGATCATGATAGCGTTCAGCGGCTGGGCCGCGATGCAGGCCAGTGGGGTCGAAGCGGGACTGGCAACGCCCTGGGTCGGGGCCAAGGAGCGCATCGGTTTCTACAGCTGGCACCTGTGGTTCATCGTGCTGGCGCTGATGCTGATCCGCCGCAGCGTCGCGGCCGGTGCCGGCCGCAGCACGCGGAAGGAGCTACCGACGAGCGTGCCGGTGGCGACGACCGACGCTGCGCCGGTACGGTGAGTGGGGTCGCTAGTGGGGCGCGGGCAGGCAGGGTGCCGCCTATCAGCAGCGCACTGCCTCACGTCGCCCTATTCCCGCGCCCCCACTTGGCCCCCGCCGGACTGTTGACCTCGCCGTACCGCGCCGCAACGGCTGGCGCATTGCGATGGGGCAATAGTGGGGCTGGAGCCATCCGCCTTCATGAACAACGGCTTCTTCGAGGAGTTCCTCTTCCGGGGGGCGCTGCAAACGCGGCTGCGTGCGCTCGGGGGTCCGGGCTGGGCGCTGGTGATCCAGGCGTTGGTCTTCGGCGCGTGGCACCTGGGGCTGGGGTACACCAACACCGACCACGCGGGTTTGCTGCCCGCGCTCGCCAGCACTATCGTCTACCAGGCAACGCTGGGATTGGCCTTCGGCGTCATCTTCGAGCGGACGCGCAACCTGCTCGCGCCGTCCGTCGCGCACATCCTCGTCAACAGCCTGGGCATCTAGGGGGACAACGAGCGCGCCGCGTGAAGCTGGCCGTTTCGACCGCGCCTCGCAGGCCCTGCGGGGCCACGAAACCGCCAGCGGACCTGATGCCGCTTGCCCACGCGCGCTCTCAGCAGCGTGTGGTAGTAGGATGCCACCTCGACGGTGGCTGATGGTCCACCATCACCGCCGGGGATTGCTTCCGGCAGGGGCGGCGGGGGGGGACAGGTGGGTAGGATGCGGGAAGCGGTTGAGGCACACTATGGCCCCGGCAATCTGCTGGCGACGGTGCTCGCCGCCTTCGGGAACCCTGGGACGGAGTCCGTCATGCCCACGCCCGACGAACTCGCGCCGCTCGACCAGTTCCACCTGCGCGGCACGACGGCGACGCGGGAACTGGCGCGACTGGCGGGATTGCGGACGGGCACGGCGGTGCTCGACGTGGGGGGTGGGCTGGGGGGGCCGGCGCGGACGCTGGCGCGGGAATTCGGCTGCCGAGTTGTGGTGATGGACCTGACGGGCGAGTATTGCCGCGTCGGGCGGCTGATCACGGCGCGCACCGGGCTGGCGGCGCGGGTCGCCTTCGTGCAAGGGGATGGGACGGCGCTACCGTTCGTCGCGGATCATTTCGATGCCGTCTGGATGCAGGCGGGCGCGATGAACATCGAGGAGAAGGCGAGGCTCTATGCGGAGTGCCGCCGGGTGTTGCGTCCCGGTGGCCGCCTGGCGCTGCAAGAACTGGCGACCGGGCGGCGGGTGCCGCTCCGCTTCCCAGTACCGTGGGCGCGAGGGCAGGCCCTGAGTTTCCTGGTCCCGCCTGCCGCGCTGCGCGATCTTGTGTCGGGGGCCGGGTTTGCCGAATGCGCCTGGGCGGACGTGAGTGCGGAGACGCTGGCGTGGTATGGCCTGGGGCAGCAGGCCGCCGCGCCCGCCCCGCGGTCGCTGCTGGGGCTGCACTCCCTGCTCGGCGCGGACGCGGGTGCGGCGGGGTGGAACCTGCTGTGCAATCTCGCCGAAGGGCGCATCGCGGTGGTGCAGGGCGTCTACGCACGACCGTGAGCGCCGAAGTCTCGACGCCTCGATGACGACAGAACACACTGATGGCATCTCCCCACAGGCACGGCCCATCGGGCGTGGTGCCGGGGACGGCTCAGGGCGCGGCGACGCGCTCGTAGGTGCCGCCGCGATAGGCATTGTGGCTGCCGGTCGCCTGGAGGTAGATCGCGTAGGTCGCCCGACCGCCCGGTCCCTCGACCGCGAGCAGGTAGCCCGCCGCGAATTCCTGGAGGGTCATTGTGAAGGCGGTTTCGCCCGGGGTGGTGGCGTAGCCGAGGAGGTTGCGAAACTCCTGCTCGCGCCAGAGCTTGCCGAAGCCGCGCTGCGGCAGGTAGCGGCCAGGCACCGGCGCGGGACCGCCGCCGGGATCCTCGCCCTCGACCCAGGTATCGGGCCAGGTCACCTCGGTGTGGTAGGCCGTCGAACTGGTCGCCAGTTCGCCCGCCAGATCCGTGCCGACCAGGACGAAGATGCGCCGCGCGTCGCCGCGCCAGATCATCAGTCCGTGCTCGAACGGCTGGAGCGCGCCCGGCACGGCCTGCTCGGGACCCCGGGGCGCGCCGAGGCGGTCGCGCACCCCGGCGTCGGTGAGGTAGAGCCGCCCGAAGGTGCCCCCGAGGAGCGCGTTATCGGCCAGGATCTGCCGCCCGAACTGGCCGAGCAGCACCGCGTAGGGGGTGCCTTCGTTCTCGGGGTGGTACTCGAAGCGGGCGCGCTCGAAATACTGCGTCTTGCAGCAGGCACCGGCGGGGTTCGGTAGGGTGTCCCAGCGCTCTTCGGTGAGCGGGAAGCCGAACTGCGCCAGCCCGCCGTTCGCTTCCCAGTAATCGAGGAAGAAGGGGCTGATGCTGTGCCCTGTTTCGGGGAAGAAGCGCAGCCCTTCGGCGGGTGGCACTGGCTCTGGTGGCCTGCTGGTAAGCCGAGATAGCTGACGTAATCGCCGTAGGCGGCGCTGAGCACGCGCCGCCCGAAGTGGCCCAGGAGCACGTCGTAGGGCGGCGCATTCTCCGGATGATGCCCATGCGACGCGCTCGAAGTACTGACGACGTAGGTGTTGCCATCCTCAAGGACTTCCTGGCGCTCGTCCGATAGCGGGAAGCCGTTGCGCGCGAGGCCGCCGTGTCTGCTGCCAGTACGCCAGGAAGCGGCCCTGGAGGCAGTGGCCCGTCTCGAAGAAGCAGGCGCGTGGCTCGGGCGGCGTCGCGCCACTGGGTCGTAGCGCCCGCCGTCTGCCAGCTGCTCGGCGTCACGCTCGGGCTGCTCCCGCCCCCGGTCACGAGGACCTGGCCGTCGGGGAGCAGCGTCGCCGTGTGGTAGAGGCGGCCCATGCTCATGGGGGGCGGCGGGTTCCCAGCGGTTGGTCGCCGGGTCGTAGAGTTCCGCCGCCGGGAGGTAGCCGCCGGGCGCGTCGCCGCCCGTGGTGAGCACCCGGCCGTCGGCGAGGAGGGTGAGCGTATAGCCGACGGATGGCCCGCTGAGCGGCGCGGTCGCCGTCCAGCGGTCGGCTGCGGGGTCAGACCTCGGCGACGGCCTGCCCGGAGGGGTGGTCGCGTCGCGCCCCCAGCACGAGCACGCGGCCGTCGCGCAGGAGGGGTGGCCCGGTTGCCGCCCCTGACGGCGATCATGCTGGCCGCTCGGGACCAGCGGTTGGTGGCCGGGTCGTAGATCTCGACCGTGGCGAGGTCCTCCAGGGGCAGGGTGCCCCGCCCAGGCCCCCGGCGACGAACACGCGGCCATCCTGCAAGGTGGTCACCGAGTGGCTGCCGCGCGCGGCCAGCAGCGGCGCGATCGACCGCCCAGCGATCGGTCGCCGGATCGTAGGCTTCAGCGTCGGCGGTGGCCGGCAGATCGGTGGGGGTGGAACCCAGGCCCCCGGCGACGAGCACCCGGCCGTCGTTCAGGCGGGCCGCCTGGAAGTAGGAGCGCGCGGTCAGCATCTCGCCCGCTGCGGACCAGCAGCTGCGTGGCCGGGTCGTACCATTCCGCCGTCGCGGTATCGACGGGGCAGCTGTAGGTGCGGCCATTCGACTGGCAGGGACGGTGATCCGGCCGCCGATGACCAATACCGGCCATCGGCGAGCGCCGCCGCCGCGGACCCTGCCGACCGTGGATCAGCTGCCGGTTTGCCGCCAGGTGCTGGTCGCCGGGTCGTACACCTCGGCGGTGTCGCTCTCCCCGCCGCTCACCCCGGCGACCAGCACCTGGCCGTTGGCGAGGGGCGTGGCGGTGTGGCTCGTGCGGGCGCGGGCCATCGGCGGCACCGGCGTCCAGAGCCCGACCTCGGCGGCGCGGGCGGGCGGCGGCACCACCAGCAGCCCGCCGAGCAGTAGGGCCGAGAGCGTCAGGATTGCGGCCAGTCGCTGGGACGGCAATAGTTGTGGGTGCATAGTTGGACCTCTTCTCTAGCGGCTGGCGATCGGGAATCGCTCGTAGCGCTCCGAGCCGGGCACGACGCTGGCACCGTTCGAGTAGGTGCGGTAGGTCAGCGCGTAGACGAAGCGCCCCTCCGCCCCCGCCACCAGGACCAGCAGGCCGCGCTGGAAGCGTTGCGTCTCCATTGACAGCGGCTCCTCGTCGGGGCTGGTCGCGTAGCCCAGGCACGCGCGCACCTCGGCGAAGGTGCTCCAGACCTTGTAGAAGCCGAATCGCGGCTCGTACAGGCCCGGGGACGGCCCCGGCCCGCCGCCCTCCGGCTGACCGGGCGACCAGGTGTCCGCGAACTGGAGCCACCGCCCTGCCCCCGGCTCGCCACAGAGGGCGTAGATCGCGCGCGGCGGGGGGGCGTCGGTGAAGTAGGGCCCCATGCCCCGCTCCAGGAAGAGCATCCGCCCGCGCTCGAACGGCTGGGTGCTGCCCGATGTCCGATCCACCAGCCCCTGCGGCGGGTCGGCCGGCGGTCCCAGCTGCTCGCGCAGCGGCTGGTTGGTGGTGTAGAGGGCGAAGAAGTCGGGCTGCGCCCGGAGTTGCTCGACCTCCGCCAGAATCGTCCGCCCGAACTGGCCGAGCAGGATTTCATACGGCGTGCCCGCGTTCTCCGGGTGGTACTCCAGCCGGGCGCGCTCGAAGTACTGCACGGTCCCGTCGGGCGCAAGCTCGCGGCCGGTGCCTTCCTCGACGAGCGGGACCCGCGCGAACTCCTCGGCGATCGGGTAGCCGAACTGGGCCAGCCCGCCATTGGCAAGCCAGTAGGTCATGAAGCGCGGGGCGACGTTGTGACCGGTCTCCGGGAAGTAGGTGTAGCCCGGCCTGGGGTCCACCGGGGCGGTCGCCACGTCGATGCGGACGAGGATGGAGTAGCGCGGCAGCATACGCCGCCCGAAGTGGCCGAGCAGCACATCATACGGCGGGGCGTTCTCGGGGTGCAGTTCCAGCCGCACCCGCTCGAAGTACTGCACGGTGTACTCGTGGCCGTCCTCCAGCAGTTCGCGGCGCTCGGCGGAGAGCGGGAAGCCGTTGCGCGCGAGGCCGCCGTTGGCGATCCAGTAGGTGAGGAATGAGCCCCGGATGCAGTAACCGGTCTCGGCGAAGCAGGCCTCGGCTTGCGCGGCGGCGCGGCCGGGTGTGAGTCCCGGCCCGCAGAGGAGCAGGGTGAGCAACAGGGAGGAGCGGACGAGTCGGGCGATGGGCATGGCCTGTTGCCCTCCTTCTTGCACGCGCGGGGTTCCACAGGCGATGGTTAGTACACCGTCAGCGGGGGTCGGGCGCGGCGGCGCGGCGCGAACGGCGCTGGGGGCGTCGCGGAGCGGGGGCGCTCGCCGGTGGGGGCGGCTTCGCCGACCCGGCATGGGGAGAACGCGCCGACTCAACGGCGGTTGCAGCGCCGCCATCCTGCCAATAGCCAAGCAGAATGCGTGCCGACGAACCCGCCTGGGGCGTGGTGGGGGTGCGCTTCTGGGCTGCCGGGTGCCGCGCGAAGCAGGGCGTTCGATCGAACACCCCCACGGCGATTGGGCGAGTCGGCGTTAAGGTGCATCGCCCCGCCGTTTCCGGCGGGGCGATGCGGGGCAGGGAGTAGGGGTAGAAGAGGGTTAGCGGAGTAAGTTCGCCGCCAACGCGGCGAGGAAGCTGTCAGTGCTTCGACACTTGGCGACTGCGGCGTCGCTTCTGTGTTGATTGGAGTGTACGCGACTGCTGTTTGGTGGCAGTAGGGAAGAACTTCCCGATCTCGCCCGGGAAGGGCAGCAATGCGGCGATAGCCTGGCATTCGGGCGGATCTGCCGGATAGCGAGCGATCAGCCGGTCGTCTGCAGGCCCGCCGCGATGCCGTTGATGCTGTTGTGGATGGCGTCGAGCAGTTGCTCGCGGTCGGGGGCGTCGGCGGGGAGGGCGCGGTAGCGGCGGAGCAGGGCGATCTGGGCGAGGTGGAGGGCATCCACGTAGGGGTTGCGCAGGCGGATCGAGCGGGAGAGGGTGGGGGAGGCTTCGAGCAGCGCCCGCTGGCCGGTGACGGCCAAAACGCCCGCGACGCTCCGCTCGTATTCGGCGACGATCGCGGCGAGGACGGCGGTGGCATCGTCGGCGGCGAGGGTGGCGTAGCGGCGCAGGGTCGGCAGGTCGGCGGTGCCGAGGCTGAGTTGCGCGTTGTCGATGGCGGTGGTGAATGCGCGCCAGTCGGCGTACATCGCGCGCAATTCGTCCAGGTTGCCCTGATCGATCTCGGCCGCCAGCGCGGTGCCGAGGCCGAACCAGCCGGGGAGGTTGGCGCGGATCTGGGTCCAGCTGAAGACCCAGGGGATGGCGCGGAGGTCTTCGAGGCCGATCTGCTCGATGGAGCGCCCGGCGCGGCTGACCGGGCGGGAGGCGAGGTTGAGGCCGCCGAGTTCGGGGAAGGGGGTGGCGCTGCGGAAGAAGGCGAGCAGGGCGGGGTCGCGCTTGATCCCGCGCTCGTATGCGTCGCGCGAGGTCGCCGCCAGCCGCTCGATGGTCGCCAGCCAGGCAGCCGGGGGGTTGCCCTCGGAGGGGGCGGGCGGGACGAGCGCCGAGAGGAGGAGGGCGCTGACCAGTTGCTCCAGGTGGCGCGCGGCGATGCCGGGGTGGCCGTAGCGCGCGGCGATCACCTCGCCCTGCTCGGTCACCTTCAGGGTGGCGGTGCGCGCGGCGGGCGGGCGGGCCTGGATCGCGCGGCCCATCGGGCCACCGCCGCGCCCGACCGCGCCGCCGCGTCCGTGGAAGACGACCAGTTCGACCCCGTCCGCCGCAGCCGCACCGGCGAGCGCTTCCTGGGCGCGGTAGGTCTGCCAGGTGGAGGCGAAGTAGCCGCCATCCTTGTTGCTGTCGGAGTAGCCGACCATCACCTGCTGGCGGTCGCCGCGCGCGCGGACGGCGGCGCGGTAGACCGGGATCGCCAGCAGTTGCGCCAGGAGATCGCCGCAGACCCGCAACTCGCCGATCTCCTCGAAGAGGGGGACGAAATCGACGCTGCTGCGGACCGTGCCGTCCGGCTCAATCGTCACCAGGCCGGCCTCGCGCGCCAGCAGCAGCGGGGCGAGCACGTCGCTGGGGGCGCGGCTCATCGAGACGATCGCGGTGCGGCAGGCCGACTCGCCCCCCTGGGCCTGGATGTCGGCCATCGCGGCGAAGGTTTCGAGCACCTCGCGGGTGCGCGGCGAGAGGCGGTCGGGGGCGAAGGCGAAGGGGTCGTCGGCCAGCCGCGCGGTCAGGAGGGCCACGCGCTCTTCCTCGGGGAGCGCGGCGTAGCCGGAGGTGCCGGAGAGGCCGAAGAGTTCGGCGACGGCGGCGGTGTGGCGGTCGGAGTGCTGGCGGATCTCCAGTTCGGCCAGGTGGAAGCCGAAGAGGGCGACCCGGTCGCGGAGGTCGCGCAGCGGCCCGGCGGCGATCCGCCAGTCCTCGTGGGCGCGCAGGCTGGCGTCGATCAGGTCGAGGTCGGCGAGCAGTTCGGCGGGCGAGGTGTAGCCACCGGCGGTGAAGGGCTCGGTGCGGCGCAATTTCTCGCCGATCAGGCCGCACTTGCGGCGATAGGGCTCGTCGCGCCAGCGGCGCACCGGTTGCACGCCGAGGGCGGCGCGGTCGCGCTCCACCGAGTCGAGGAGTTCCTGCGAGGCCCCCGCGAGCCGGAGCGAGACACTGAGGTCGCGCCCGAGGTCGCGCACGTCGTCGCGATAGCGCCGCAGGATCGCGCCGCGCGCCAGCCGCGCCGCCGCGCGGGTCACATCGCCCGTCACGCCGGGGTGGCCGTCGCGGTCGCCGCCGACCCAGGAGCCGGGGCGCAGCCATTGACGGGCGGCGGCGTTGGCGGCGGTGTTGAGGTCGTCATCCTGGTAGGCATCGCGGAGGGTGTCGATCAGCGCGCGGCCGATCTGCGGGGCCACGTCGTAGACGGTCCCACTGAGGACGGAAAGGACGCTCTCGACTTCGTCCAGCACGGAGGGCTGCGCCTCGCGCGCGGCGGCGGTGTGCCAGATCAGGGTGATCCGGGCGCGCAGGGCATCGAAGGTGGCCGCGCGCTCGCGCGGGACGGCGCGCGGGTCGTCGAGCGCGGCGATCAGCGCCGCCGCCGCCGCAAGGTGCTGGCGCAGGGTGCGGCGGCGGGCCTCCGACGGGTGGGCGGTGAAGACCGGGCGGGCGGCGAGTTGGCCGAGCCCGGCGGCGATTTGCTCGGCGGGGACGGCGGCGGAGCGCAGGTGGTTGGCGGCGTCGGCGAGCGATTCGTGCAGGAGCGCGCCCTGCCGCTCGCGGTCGCGGAGGGTGCGCAGGCGGTGTTGCTGCTCGGCGAGGTTGATCAGGTGGAAGTAGGTGCTGAAGGCGCGGGTGATGGCGTGCAGGAGGTCGGTCGGCTGCGCCTCGACCCAGGCGAGCAGGGCGGCCTCGCGCGCCGGGTCGGGCGCGGCGTCGGCGCGGAGGGCGATGGCGGTCGTGCGCAGGTGCTCCACTGCCGCGAAGAGAGGATCGCCACCCTGCTCGCGCAGCACCTCCCCGACCAATCCGCCGAGGAGGCTGACATCGCGGCGCAGGCGGTCGGCAGGGTCCGAGGCGGTGGGGGCGGGCTGTGCGGTCATGGCGATCCTCCGCGCAGGGTGGCCGACGGGGTATGCGGGGAATGGTAGCCGATCACGAGGGGCGCTGCGTCGCGTGAAGGGGGCCTGGCGGATTCGAAACCGCGGCTGAGGGTGGCTGCGGCGCTCACGCGCCACGAAACCGACCTGCGTCGGTTAGGTCCTATCCCAAGAACCACGGCAACGTGATGCATACCCGGCGAGTGTCAGGTTGCGGCAGCAGCCACCAGGCGTTCTGCTGTGTAATCGAGGAAGGCCAGGGATTCGGCGAGGTCTGCATCGGTCAGGTCGCCGTGATCTGCGAGCGAGCGGGCGATGAGTGAGGACCACCGCAGTTCGAGCGCGGCTTGCGCCCAGTGCGCGGCGGCGGCTTTGGAGGCGAGGGTGTTGTGCGCGAGGCGATAGAGGATGCGGCAGAGGGTGACGAGGAAGAAGCGTTGCGCGGGGCGCTGGCGCACCCAGGGCAGCCAGGTGGGGTTGGCGTGGCGGTCGTGCTGCCACATGCGGACGATCGCGCGGTCGGCGGCCAGCAATTCCTGCACCGGGACGGGAGCAACCAGCGTGGCGGGGGCGGGTCCGGCGACGGCGATGCCCTGGTCTCGCAGCACGGAGCGTTGGAAGGCCCAACCGAGTTCGAGCGGATCCCGGGAGAGGTCGCGATCTTTTTCCAGCTGGGGATAGCGGTTCGGCTGCCCGGCGGGGAGATTCAGGGCGTCTCGCTGGATGTAGGCGGCTTCGATCTTCGCGGCCCAGGGGGAATCGCTGGCGCGGAAGGCGATGTGCAGCGCGCCGAGCGCCGCGAACTGCTCGGCGGTCACGTCGCGCTCGGTGACGACGATGATGTCGATGTCGCTGGTGTCGGGACGGAAGTCGCCCTGCGCGAGCGAGCCGTAGAGGTACATGCCGACGAAGGAATCGGCCAGGATGGCGCGAATCGGCGCGAGCAGGTGCGCCACGGCGGCGTTGATATCGGGATAGGGGGTTGGCGCGGTGGCGGGCGACAATCCGGGCATGAACGCCGCTCCTCCGTGCTCCCGGCCAGGCCCTGTGGGCGTTACGCGCTCTGCCACTCGGACAGGACGCGATCGACGGTGTCGAGCAGATCGTAGAGGTCGAAAGGCTTGGGGAGGAAGGCGGCGCGCGGTACCTCGTGGTTGGGTGCGGCCTTGAGCGCGCTCATCAGGATCAGCGGAATCGCCCGCAGGGCCGGATCGTCGGCGAGGGACTGCGCGAGATCGGCCCCGCCCAGGCGCGGCATCATCATGTCGCTGAGGATGAGGTCGTAGCGGTCGGCGGCGAGGGCGGCGAGCGCCGCGCGCCCGTCGCCGACGCCGACCACCCGATAACCCTCATCCTCCAGGATGGAGCAGAGCACTTCGCGAATTGGTATCTCGTCCTCAACGACGAGGAGTAGTAGCGACATTGTCGTCCTCCGGCCGCGCTGGGCCACGGCCGGGAGTCATCGCAGCGGTCATCGGAGCGAGCGGTCGCGCCACGCCCGTCAGGATCGCCTCGGCACTGGCGAAGGTCTCTGCAACATCGATGCCACTGTCGCTGATGCGGAACTCGCGGATGGACCGGTCGGCGGCGCGCTCGCGCGCCTTGAGCACAGTCACCAGCCGATAGAGCTGCGAGTTCAGTTCCACCGTGCGCAGGAAGAGGATGGTGTCGAAGAGGGCGGCCAGGCCGTCGATCGGCAGCCGGACCTCGGGCCCGAAGAACTGCGGCAATTCCAGCGTGACCACCGTGGTCACGCCGCGCCGTCGCAACTCGCCCAAGAGCCCGGAGAGGAAGAGCGGGAAGCGCTCCGGGGGGACCAGATGGCGGAGGACATCGATCCCGTCGATCACCAGGCGACGTGCACCGATGCGCTCGATCTCGGCCAGCAGTCGCTCGGCAATCGCGTCGATCGGCTGCTCGCGCGGCGGCTCCCAGAGGATCGACAGCCGCCCGGCCGCGTCCTCGGAGCGCAACTTCAGGCCAATATTCTCGGCGGCGGCGAGGAGTCGCCCAGGGGCCTCCTGGCAACCGCACAAGACGCCTGGATCGCCTATTTCGGCACCGGAATAGAGAAATTGCAGGCCGAGCAGGGTCTTGCCGGTGCCGGGGGCACCGAAGATGAGGGTGTTAGAACCGAGCAGCGCGCCGCCCGCCAGCATCTCGTCCAGGCGCGGCACACCGAAGGGGAGGATGGTGGCCTGCGCCGCCGGATCGCCGGGCGCCAGGGGATCGTACAGCTCCTCGGTGCGCGGGTAGACGACGACGCCATCACTGCCGATGCGATAGCTGTGCAGGCCTTCCAGGAAGGAGCTGCCGCGCAACTTCCGCACCCGCAAGACGCGGTCACCGCGCCCATCTGTGCGCGCGGTGCTTAAAGACAGCACGCCGTCGACCATGGTGTGGAGCGGGGTGTCGGCCGCCTCGTTCGGGCGACCCAGGAGGATCGCCGTGCTGCCGAGCGCTTCCAGGGTGAGTTGCAATTCCGCCAGGAAGCGCCCGAGGCTCAGGCCGGTCGGGGCGGCTTCGGCGGCGGTGTTGAGCCCATCGATGACGAGCAGCGTCACCCGACGCTCGCGGATGCTGGCGCGGACCAGGGTGAGGAACCCTCCCAGCCCCTCATGCTCCAACGCCTGCAAGCCGCTCAGATATTGCAGACCTGCCCCGACCGCCGCATCGTCGTAGAATGCGAGTGGGCGCATGAAGCTGAGCATGCGCGCGTGCGGCTCGGTGAGGAGCGTGAGGAAGAGCGCCCGCCCGCCAGCGGCGACGTGGTTGAAACAGAGTTGGTTGCCCAGGATGGTCTTGCCCGCGCCGGGCAAACCTTCCACCAGGTAGATCCCGCCACGCGGGAAACCGCCTTCGAGAACCGCATCCAGTCCGGGGACATTGGTCGGCACACGCGGAAACGGCATGGATTGAGGGCTACCGCTCATCGGAACTCCGCGCTACGATTCATCCGATACCGATCGCGGCGAAGGTAGCACATAGCTGCGCCTCGTCGCAAAATGGCGCAGGCGAGCAAAGAGCGTGCCAAGTTGCAACCGCACCCAGCAGGAGGAGCAGAGATGGAGAGGAATGAGCCGCTGCCGCTGTATCTGGTGACGCATCGCGGCGATCTGGCGGTGAACGCGAACGAGGTCGTCGCCTCGCGGGCGGTCCAGGGCCGCGCGGAGGGGCCAGTCGCGGAAACGCTCTTGGAGATGACGCACCACCAGGCCGAGCACCTGGGACGGATGGTGAACGTGCTCGGCGTCGCGCCCGCGCCCGCTGGCGATTTCCGCGCCGACAACGGCACGGTCGTGCATGTCGCCGACGACGGTTCCTGGCACCGGCCGCACGCGGAGTGACGAGAAGCGTAGAGCGTAGAGCGTGGAGCGTGGGACGTTCATCGCTCTACGCTCTACGTCGTCACGACCGCGATTTGCGGAAGCCCGCCGCTTCGGCGTCCGCTTCGCTGGCGAAGCAGGCTTCCGCTTTGGTGCGCTCGTAGTTGTTGCTATCCGGGGTGTGGAAGATCAGCAGGCCGTTCCGGTTGATGTTGCCCTTGATCGGGTGGCTGGCCGGGCACTGGCCGTCGGTTGGCACAGCGGCGTTGGCGTGCTGGAGACCTTGCGCCCTGAAGAGATCGACGCTCTTGCGGCGTCGGCGATGTACTGGTCGAGATCGCTGTTTCGGTCGCGCCCACTCGCTTGTAATCGCGCGCTTTCTGAAGTTCTATCGACTTTCTGGCGTTTCTTGACGTAGCCATTCGTGACGATACGCTGAAAAGAAATGCCGTGTCGTGCCGCAGTTCTTCCGTGCTTCTGGGCACTCAATGCGGGCCGCTTCGCGTACACTTGAAAATCGGCGCTACGACCGCGATTTACCCTTCGGCGCCGCGGCGAGCAGGCTCTGCGCTCGTAGTTGTTGCTGTCGGCCGTTCCGATGTTGCCTCGGTGGCTGGCCGGGCAGCCGTCAGCGTTGGCGTAGAACTCGGCCCCGGCGCTTCCATGGCTTCCTCGTCGGTGAGGTTCCACCGCCTGGTGCCGGCGCAGCGGGGGGCGGCGTCCTCCGTGGCGGGGGCAGCTTCTTCGGCCACGGCTTCGGCGGGCGGCCGGATCGCTGGCAGCTACGGCTCTGGTGCGGCGGTTTCCAGGCTGGTGCGGCAGCGGGTTCCTCGGCAGGCGGGGCTGCCGGGGCGCTCGGCGTCTTGAGGGTGATCGGCGCATCGTCGTCCTGCGCGGGCGCGCTGGCCAGGGCGCGGGGCGGAGGAGGATCGCGTCGTCGCGGCGCGGCGGCGCGGGGGGTGGCGGGGGCGGCGCGTAGGCCGGTTCGTCCTCGCGCGAGCGCAGGTAGAAGGCGAGCGCCCCGCCGACGATCGCGCCGAGCCCCAGGCCGCCGAGCAGCTTCAGCCAACCGCCGCCGGATCGCTGCGGACGCCGTAACCGCTCCTGAATACGCGCCATCTGCTCTTCGAGTTGTTGCACCACCGGATTGTCTCCCTGCGCCATGATCCCTCCTTACGGAATGGAGAATTGAGAATGAAGAATTGAGAAATGGGCCGGTGCCAGACGAGGATCTGCGCTTACTTCCGACTCTTTCTTCATTCTCAATTCTCAATTCTCAATTCGTCGCCACCGATGGTCGGCTCGCGCGCAGCGGCGCGAGTTGGGTTGGGGTTTCGCCGCTGGTGGCGGCTTCGGCCAGCAGTTGCCCGATGCGCGGGCCGTAGGGCATGCCGTGGCCGCAGAAGCCGCCGGCGAACCAGCCGCGCGCGAGGCCGGGGATGCGATCGGCGACCGGCAGGTAGTCCGGGGTGAAGGCCATCAGCCCGGCCCAGCGCCGCTCGATCTTCAAGCCGTCGAGTTGCGGGAAGAGGCGCGGGAAGAGGCCGGCAAGCGGCTCCTGCACCTCGTCCGTCGGCACCATCTCGCGCACGTTAACATCCTGCCCTGCTGCCACGGCGCGATAGCCGCCGAGCACGACCGAGCCGTCCACCGTCTGCTGCCAGTATTCGCCGGTCGGCGTTGCGGCAACCCCGACGCTGGTGTTGAAGGTCGGCGGGAGCGGGGCGTAGGAGAGGACCTGGCCGCGCACCGGCTTGATCACCCCGCTGACCGATGGGACCAGTTCATCGCTCCAGGCGTTGACCGCCACGATGACCGAATGTGCACGAACTGTGCCGGAATTGGTCGCGATCAGCGTGTCGTCGCCGTCGGCCGTCAGCCCCTGCACGTCGGCGAGGCAGAGCCGCGCGCCGTGCCGCCGCGCCGCTGCGGCGACCCCCGCCAGGTAGCGCGAGGAGTGGAGTCGCGCGCCGTCGGGGAAGTACATGCCGCCGACGATCTCGGGACCGAGCGGCGTCAGGATGTGCTCGCGCAAAGCCTGGCGGTCGAGCGCGATGGCGACGTCCCCTTCCGGGTTCGGCCGCCCCATCGACTTCGCCATCGTCGCTTCGTCGAGCCAGAGGTGGATCGAGCCGACCACTTTGTAGTGGCAGTCGATCCCCTCGGCCTCGATCACGCCGGGCACGAGGTTGCGCCCTTCCTGCGAGATGCGCCAGATCGCCAGGGCGTCGGCCTCGCCGACCCGCGCGGCGGTGGCGGCGAAGCCGTCGGCCAACCCGGCGCGGAGCAGGCCGCCGTTGCGCCCGGTCGCGCCCCAGCTGATGGCCGAGCGCTCGATCAGGGTCGGCTGCATCCCGGCTTTCGCCAGCCAGTAGGCGGTCCAGACGCCGAGCATGCCGCCCCCGACGACCACCACCTCGCTCGTCGCGGGCAGATCGTCGCTCGGGATCGGTGGCGGCGCGGTGGCGTGCCAGTAGGAACGGGGTTGATCGGCGGGCAGGTGGGTGGCGGTGGTCATTGTTCCTCCTGTGGAGTCGTAAGTCGTAAGTCGTAAGTCGTAAGAGGGTTACAAGCGGCGCAGTGCTGTACATGCAGCCATCAGCCTCAAGCAAGATTCTTACGACTTACGACTTACGCCTAAATGCTTCCATAAACGCCGCCAATGCGGCGCAGCCCTCTTCGGACATGGCATTGTAGATCGAGGCGCGGATGCCGCCGACGGAGCGGTGACCGGCGAGGCCGATCAGGCCGCTGGCGGTGGCGGCTTTGACGAAGGCTTTTTCGTCGGCTTCGGTCGGCAGGCGGAAGGTGACGTTCATCTGCGAGCGGCTGGCGGGTTCGGCGTGGCCGCGATAGTAGCCGTCGCTGCGGTCGATGGCGTCGTAGAGGAGAGCGGCTTTGCGCACGTTGCGCTCGCCGATGGCCACGAGGCCGCCCTCGGACTCGATCCAGCGGAGGGTGAGGTTGAGCAGGTAGACGCCGAAGGTCGGCGGGGTGTGGTAGAGCGAGTGGGCTTTGGCGTGCGTGACGTAGCGCAGGATCGAGGGGATCGTCGTGGGGGCCTGGTCGAGCCAGGCGGTGCGGGCGATCACCACGATCGTGCCGGAGGGGCCGAGGTTTTTCTGTGCCCCGGCGTAGATCAGGGCGAAGCGGGAGGCGTCGAGCGGGCGCGAGAGGATGTCGCTGCTCATGTCGGCGACGAGCGGGCGGTCGCTCACGTCAGGAATCTCGTGCCACTGGGTGCCGTGGATCGTCTCGTTGGTGGTGAGGTGGACGTAGGCGGCGTTGTCGCTGAACGAGAGTTCGTCGCGGCGCGGCGTGCGGCGATAGCCCTCCGCGCCGGTGCTCCCGGCGACGCGCACCTCGCCGAGCAGCCCCGCCTCGGCGATGGCCTTCTCCGACCAGGAGCCGGTGAGGATGTAGTCGCCGACGGTGCCGGGGACGAGGAAGTTCATCGGCAGCATCGCGAACTGGAGGCTGGCCCCGCCCTGGAGGAAGAGGACGCTGTAGTCGTCGCCGAGGCCGAGCAGCCGCTTGAGGGTCGCCTGGGCTTCGGCGTTGATCGCCTCGTACTCGGGGGCGCGGTGGCTCGCTTCGAGGATCGAGATGCCGGTGCCGTGGTAATCGAGCAGTTCGGCCTGGGCCTCGCGCAGCACCGCCTGGGGCATGATCGCGGGGCCGGCGTTGAAGTTGTGGATCGTGGTTGCCATGTGGTTCCTTGGGGCGAGGGTCGTCGGTCGTCAGTCGTCAGTCGTCGGTCGTCAGTGGGTCAGCGCGGAGAATTACCGGGCGAAAGTATAGGCGATGTGGAGCAGGGCTCTGTTCCTGTGCGCGTTTCCTGGGATGGTCGCCACCGGGCGAAATGCCCAAGGCGTTGGTCGGGCTGCATAATGCGCCGGGGTTGGGGGCACGCGTACAATGGTGGCAGATGGGATGGGGCAACGGACCCCGCAATCCTCGCCGCCCGCGCTGACCGCCGACGCGGTCAGGCGGCTCCCGGTGGGGTTTCCGTTGGTGCTGCGCAAAGCGAAGAGGGCGGAGCAAGCGGTGTCGCTGCGCGGCAGCACGCGCGCTGTTTGCGTGGGCCGGGAAGGCGCGGGGGTCGGGGATGGCGAATCGCGCGCTGGCGGTGGGGACGGGCGCGGCGGTGCCGGGCCGGGGACTTGTCGCCTATCTGCTGCTCGCCTGCACGGTGACGTTGTTCGGGGGATCGTTCGTGGCGGCGCGGTCGCTGCTCGCGCCGTCCGATCCGGCAGCGACGCGCCTGACGCCGCTGGTGCTGGCGGCGACGCGGTTCGGGGTGGCGGGGCTGGTCTTCGTGCCGATCCTGATCGGGCGCTGGGCGCGGCGGGCGCGATTGGGCACGCCCGGCGCGCGGCTGTCGCGCGGCGATCTGCTCGGGATCGCCTTCCTGGGGCAGATCGGCATCTCCTTCTTCTTCTGGATCCAGTACATCGGCGTGCAACTGACCAACGCCGGAATCTCCGCGATCCTGACGGTCGGGCTGACGCCGCTGATGACAGCGGCGTTCGCCACCTGGTGGCTCGGCGAGCCGTTCCGACGCAGCTACGCCGTCGCCTTCGCGCTCGGCTTCGCGGGGACCGCGATTGTCGCGGCGCAGGGGGGCGCGGGTCTCTCGTTCGGCTTCTCGCGCGACTTCGCAGTCGGCGCGGTCTGCCTGATCGTCAACGCCGCCTGCTTCGCGGTCTACTCCACCCTCATCCGCGACCTGCGGGCGCGCATCGACCCGCTGACGATGACCGCCGGGGTGAACATCACCGGGGCGCTGGGGTTGCTCCTGCTCGTCGCGCTGCTCGACGACTGGCGGACGGTCGGCACGCTGGCCGCGAATCAGTGGCTGGCGGTCGGCTACCTGGCGCTCGGCTGCTCGGTGATCGCCTTCTTCGGGCTGATCTTCGCCCTCTCCAAGCTGGAGGCGGGCCGGGTCTCGGTCTGGAACTACCTGGAACCGCCGATCGCCCTCCTCTTCGGCGTCCTCCTGCTCGGCGAGCCGCTCGGCATCCCGAGCCTGCTGGGCGGGGCGATGATCGGGGCGGCGGTGTGGGTGGTGAGTCGGGGCGAGTAGTCAGGAGTCGGCGGTCAGAGGTCAGAATAGACGTACCCATCTGAGATTCTCACGACTCACGACTCACGACTCACGACTACTGGAGCGCAGCGATGGACATCCTCTTCCTCTCGGCGTTCGGGCTGGGGATCGCGTTCAGCGCGCCGCCGGGGGCGATCACGGCGGAGGCGCTGCGGCGGGGGCTGGCGCGTGGGTTTCGCCCGGCGCTGCTGCTGGAGTTGGGGTCGCTGATCGGCGATGCGGCCTGGGCGGCGCTGGCGCTGGCCGGGGCGGCGATTGTTGTGCAGAACCGGGCGATTCAGATCGTGCTCGGCGCGGCGGGGGTCTTTTTCCTGCTGCGGCTGGCCTGGGGGGCGCTGCGCGCCGGGTGGGAGGGTCGCGCGCCGCAGGCGAGGGCGGGGCTGCGCGGCGGGGATTTCGGTGCCGGGGCGGTGTTGTCGCTGGCGAATCCGTGGGCCATCGCCTTCTGGTTGGGGATGGGCGGGGTGCTGACCGGCCTGGGCGTGGCCGAGCCGCGCCCGTCCGATTACGGCATTTTCTTCGCCGGATTCATGTTCGGCGCGGCGATCTGGTGCTTCCTGATCGCCGGGCTGATCGGCTGGGGCCGCCGCTTCGTCACGCCCGGCTTCTTCCGCGCGGTCAACCTGCTCTGCGGCCTGGCGCTCGGGTATTTCGGTCTGCGATTGGGCGTGGCGGTGATCGGGTTGGTGGCTGGGTGATGGGGGCAGGGCAGAGGCATGGGTGGTTGGGAACGGTGCATCGGCGGTTGAAACCGCGCCTGGGGGCCTGCGGGCCACGAAACCCGCCTACGCGGGTAGGAATCATCGGGATCGCAGGAAGTTGCCACCCGGCGGTCGTAGCACCACGAGATTGACGGCCAGCGAGCCGTGCTGTATTCTGCGTCGGCGGCTCACTCTGGAGCTGCTACCCTCTTCATCTCGCGCACTGCGCGCCAATAACTCCACCTCATCGTAATCACCACCTTTATGCACCGCCTTTGCCGGTGCGGCAGTCCTCGTCATTTGCCCATATCTGGCATACCCATGCCAACTTCGTGGTGCCGATGCACGCGATTCGGCTAACCCTGCATCCCGCGTTTCCAACCGGTGTTCCCCCGTAGTATGCGCTTCGCTGGCGACGATCCACGGTCAGGATTGGCTGCGGATCGCGAGCCGTTGCCGATTCGCGAAAGGGGAATGGATCAACCTTGCACCGGGCAGATCGGTGGCGACGATCTGCGCCGAGAAGATGAGCCACACACGATGCTGACCGAACTCGACGAGGCATTGTCCCGAGTGCGCACCGTGCCCAGCGACGATTGGCGAGAGAGCGCCATTGACGAGGGCTTGCAAGCGGTCGACGAAAACTCCACGATCAAGCGCGCGGTACTCCGCGCGATCCGCCGCGCGAGGCCGGGTGCGGCGACCTTGATGCTGGGGCACGGCCCCGAGCGGAAACAACTGCTGCGCTTTCTGGAGACGCAGGGCAGCGGGTATCGCTCGCTCCTTGGCGGCACCGACAGCAGCTTCTACCAGGGATATGTCCACCCGTTCCTCGGCTGGTACGAAACCTATTGGAAGAGCGAACCGATCGAGATTGTGTTCCTGCCGACCGGGGCCGACGACGGTTCCCTGATCGCAATCGGGCGCGATGTGGCAATCTTGCGGGATTGCCTGAAGACAATCGAAGCCTTCACCAATCGGCCGAGCGGGCGCTGCCTGCGCTACTCCTACCGTTGGGAGAATGCGCCGGATCTCGAAGCCGAGGTGAACCGCGTCGATTGGGACGACATCGTCCTGCCCGGCGAGATCATCGCCGATCTGCGGAAGGCGGTCGAGGGCTTCTTCCGGCAGCGCGAGATCTTCTCAACCCTCGGCTTCGGCTGGCGACGCGGCATTTTGCTGGTCGGGCCGCCGGGCACGGGCAAGACGATGGTCTGCAAGGCGGCGGCGCACACGGTCCCCACGATCCCATTCCTCTACGTGCGCGACTTTCACCAATCGCGCGGCGAGGCGATCCAGACGATCTTTGAGCGCGCACGCCGGGTCGCGCCTTGCATCCTCGCCTTCGAGGACATCGACGGGTTGGTGGGGCTGGGCCATCGCACCGTCTTTCTCAATGAACTCGATGGCTTTCAGAATAATGACGGCCTGCTCATCATCGCCTCGTCAAATCATCCCGAGCAGATTGACGAGGCGCTCTTGAAGCGCCCCTCGCGTTTCGACCGCGTTGTCCACATCGGCCTACCGGGGCCGGATGAACGGCGCGAGTTCTGCCAGCGCATCCTGCATCGCCCGGAGTTCCTGGCGCACTGCGAACCGTCGTTGGACCGCGACGCGCTCGCCGAGGCGTTGGCCGAACAGTCGGATGGGTTCACCCTCGCCTATCTGAAGGAAGTCTTCACCGGGGCGGCGTTGAACCGCGCGGAAGCGGGCGCGACCAGCTTCGACGCGGCATTCTCTGGCCGCCGCGCTGGAGCAGGTTGCGATCCTCCAGCGATATCTGCGCGGTGCCGACAAGCCCAACAAGCTCATCGAGTGGCGCGAGCCAGCCAACGGGCAACTCGGCTTCCACCCGGTACGCCCGCTGCCGGGGCGGTAGGGCGTGAGGGCGTAGGGCGTAGGGCGAGCAACGCCCCACGCCCTACTGTCCACAGATACCACCGAGCGCTGTCCCAAGGGTCGGCGGATGCGGCGTGGCCGGGGGCTACACTGCATAGCGGCGGCTGGATGATTGAACCGAGGTACCGCTATGTTTGCAACGCTGCGCTCCTGCGCCCTCGGCTACATCTGCGGGCATACGTTTTCACAACCGATTTTTTGAGATACCACGACGAGGAGCAAGCGCGGTGGATATGTTGACGCTGCCCGCCGATGGATGGCGAGAGGCAGCCATTGATCATGCCCTTCACGCCGAAGCGATGTATGGTGAGGGCGAAGATGCCCTGCTCCGCGCGATCCGGCGCGCACGGCCCGATTCCGTCGCGCTCACCCTCTGGGCAGGTCCAGACCGGTGCCAACTCCTGGCGTTTCTGACGCGGGAGACGGGCGGGTACCGATCGCTCTTGCCGGAAGGATCGGGAACTACTGTGATGAGCGTGTCTACCCCTATGTGGCGTGGTATGGTGACGACCTGGGAGGGCAGCGCGGTCGAACTCGTCCTGGGGCCGGAGAGCGACGCGGCGCGGGCGCGCTGATCAGCATCGGCGACGACGAGGGGGTACAACGGAGGCTGATCGCGGCGATCAGCGAGTTCGCGGTGCGGCCGAGCGGGCGCTGCCTGCGGCATACCTATACCTGGCACGACGCACCCGATCTCGATGCCGAACTGGGCAAGGCCACCTGGGACGATGTGATCCTCGCGCCACCAGACCGAGAGCATTCGCGGCGCGGTCGAGGATTTCTTCAAGTATCGCGGTGTACACCGCGCTCGGCTTCGCTGGCGGCGCGGCATCCTCCCGGTCGGCCCGCCCGGCACCGGCAAGACGATGATCTCGCAAGGCGGCAGCGGCGGCGGTGCCCGATGTCCCGTTTCTTACATGTGCGATTTCACGCCAGGCGCAACGCCGAGGAAGCGGTGAAGGCGATTTTCTGGAGCGTGCCCGGAAGCTGGCCCCTTGCATCCTCACGTTCGAGGATATCGACGGGCTGGTGGGCAAGGACAACCGCACCGTTTTTCTGAACGAACTCGACGGCTTCCGGAGCAACGAGGGGATTCTGGTGCTCGCCTCCTCGAATCACCCTGGGCAGATCGACGAGGCGCTGTTGAAGCGGCCGTCGCGCTTCGACCGGTTCCACATCGGGCTACCGGGCATCGAAGAACCGCGAGTTCGCCGCCGCATCCTGGCACGCCCGGAACTGGGCGAGCGCCACGATCCAGCACTCGATAGCGCCGATCGCGCACATCGCCGAACGGACCGAGGGCTTCACGCTGGCCTACCTGAAGGAGGCGTTCACCGGCGCGGCGCTGGGCCGCGCCGCAGCGGGGATAATCGCCCTCGACCGCGACTTCCTCGCGGTTGCCACGCTGGCCTGTAGATCGAGGAACTGGGGAGCTACCTGCACCGGCACGCAACCCCGAAGCCTTCGCCGAATGGCGCGCGTCGGCAACGGGCAACTCGGGCTTCCACCTGGTGCTGCGGCTGCCAGGGCGGTAGGACAGTGGGTCATGCGTCGGTGTCCGTGTGTCCGTAGTCTGAGTTACTGACACCGGCCCAGCACCGACGCACTGACGCACAAACTCACGGAGAACCGCCAGTTTCATCGGCCACATCCCCGACCGTGACCGACTCGGCGGGGTTGTGGCTGATGCCGCCTTTGCAGCGGAGGAAGAGCATCGCCACGTCGGTGAGGCGGGAGAGGGCGACGGGGTCGTGACCCGCGCCGCTCGGCAGGGTGTGGACCGGGAGGTTGTGGGCGGCGATGGCGGCTTCCAGCAGGCCGACGAGGCGGGGGAGCAGGCGACGGCGGGGAGTGCGTGGTGGTCGGCCCAGTCGAGGGCGAGCCCGCGCGCGGCGGCGATCTTGCGCGGCCTGTGCGCGCAGGCGAGCGGCGGCGGCGGCGCGGGTGGCGTTGTCGATGGCGCACATCGAGGCTGGCGATGGCGCGGCCGGGGATGACGTTGAGCGCGCCTGGTTCGGCGACGATGCGCCCGACCGTGGCGACAAGGCCGGCGTGTCGCGCATCGCGCCCTCGACCGCCAGCACGAACTCGGCGGCGGCGCAGAGGGCGTCGCGGCGCAGGTGGCCGGGGACGGTCCCGGGCGTGCTCGGCGACGCCGGTGAAGGTGGCCTGGCTGCGGCTGCCGCCCTGGATGGCGCTGACGATGCCGATCGGCGCATCCGCCGCCTCCAGCACCGGACCCTGCTCGATGTGGAGTTCGCAATAGCCGAGCAGATCGTCGCGCCCCCACGGGATCGATGACCGCCTGGCGGCGACGGCGTCGGGGTCGCCGCCATAGGCGCGGATGGCGTCGCGCATGGTGATGCCGTCCTCATCGGCGCGGTCGAGCCAGTCGGGCGGGCCTGACCGAGCGCGCTGAGGCTGCCGAGATAGCTGGTCTGGTAGCGCAGCCCCTCCTCGTCCGCGAAGCCGAGCACTTCGATCGCGCAGGGCAGCCGCTCGCCGCGCGCATGCAATTCTTCCACCACGCCGAGCGCGGTCAGCACGCCGGCGGGCCGTCGTACTTCCCGGCGTCGCGCACGCTATCGAGGTGCGAGCCGAGCAGCAGGGTGCGGCGGTCGGTGCCGTCCCCTCGTACCGCGCGCGGAGGTTGCCGACCGTCGAACGAGACGGTCGATCCCGCGTCGCGACACCAGCCGCCGACAAGTTCCATCGCCCGGAGCAGCGCGGGCGTGGCGAAGCGCCGCGTTAGCCGGTCCGGCCTGCCGATCGCGCCAAGTTCGTCGCAGCGCGCCATGATCGTTTTTTTTTTTTTTTTTTTTTTTTTTTTTGCTCGGTGATCGTCGGGGAGAGCGTTCGTATCCATCGGCGCTCCTTCTGGCGACGCGGTAAGGTCGGCGATAGGACCACATCGTGGCGGATGCGCGGGGCGGTGTCAATTGCGATGAGTTCCACCTACCCCCGATATCGGGGACCGTGGCGGCGGGCAGTTGTGATTGTATTCGTGCGTCACGCTCTTTTTGCAACTCCTTCATCTTCCCATCGCGCCTCGTCGCTATCGTGGGGGCGTGGTCAATCGCGCGATGTCACCACGCCGGTACCCATCGTTCGCAAGGAGGAAGCTGATGAAGAAGATGCTGGTCGCGCTGAGCGTCGCGGCGATGCTGTCGGTGCTGATTGTTGGGGCGGCGGCGGCGAAGGAGCCGCAGGTCGCGCCGCCGGGTGTGCCGAAGGAGACGGCGCGCGGCGTGCCGCCGATGACCGCCGACAACGGCTACGGCTACTACCTCTGGTTCGACGGCGACCGCTTCCAATTGCGCACCACCGATCGCGGCAACGGCCCCGATCCGAGCATCTACACCGGGAAGATCACGACCAACGGCACGTTCGGCCGCGTCGATGTCTTCAAGGATGAGGATTCGGACTGGGCGGTCGCGGGTGCGCACCAGATCGACTTCCATTTCCGCACCTACAACCGGCAGGATGGCCTCGCCTTCCGGGCGGATGGCGGCGGTTGGGTGCGGTTCGACCTCTACCGCAACGGGCACCTGATCGACACCACCCACATCTTCATCGGCCCCGGGCAGCTCAATCCGCCAGCCAATCCGTTCGCGATCGTCAACTAGCCGAGGACAACAAACGGAGCGGCGAGGCTCGTGTGCCTCGCCGCTCCGTTGCGTCACCAAGCGGGCCAGCCTAGCGCATCCGCCAGGTGCTCCCCTGCGGGCTGTCCTCGACCTCGACGCCGAGTTCCTTCAGCCGGTCGCGGATGCGGTCGCCGAGCGCGAATTGCTTCGCCTTGCGGAGTTCGGCGCGCGTCTCCAGCAGCAGCTCGATGAAGGGCGCGGCGGCGAGGCTCGCTTCGCCGTCTCCCGCCTGCTCGGGCGTGATGCCGAGCACCCCGGTCAGCTCGGCCAGCTTCGCCTGGGCGGCGGCGATGTCGCCGCCGCCGACCCCCTCGTCGCGGGCGCGGTTGATCGCGCGCACCAATTCGAGCAGCGACGCCAGCGCCACGGCGGTGTTGAAGTCGTCGTCCATCCCGGCGCGGAAGCCCTTGTCGGCGGTGGCGATGGCGCCCGCCAGGGAGCCGCCAGCGCCGGTCGCGGCGGCGGGGTCGTAGCCGCGCAGGCCGGAGCGTAGCCGCTCCAGGCCGCGCCGCGCGCCCTCGAAGCTTTCTTCGGTCCAGGTGAGCGGCGTGCGGTAGTGGCCGGTCAGGATCATGTAGCGGAAGACCTGACCGTTGTCCGGCCCCAGATCGAGCAGTTCGCGGATGGTGATCAGGTTGCCGATCGACTTGCTCATCTTGGTGCCGCCGAGTTGCAGCATCTCGTTGTGCAGCCAGTAGCGCGCGAACGGCTCCTTGTCGGTGAAGGCTTCCGACTGGGCGATTTCGTTCTCGTGGTGCGGGAAGATCAGGTCGGTGCCGCCGCCGTGGATGTCGATCTGATCGCCCAGGTGGTGCGAGGCCATCACGGAGCACTCGATGTGCCAGCCGGGGCGACCGGGTCCCCACGGACTCGGCCAGGCGATCTCGCCGGGCTTGGCGGCCTTCCAGAGGGCGAAGTCGAGCGGGTCCTCCTTCTGCTCGCCGATCTCGACGCGCGCCCCGGCCATGAGATCGTCCAGATTGCGGCCGGAGAGCTTGCCGTACTCCTCGAAGCGACGCACGCGGAAGTAGACATCGCCGCCCGCCTCGTAGGCGGCGCCGCGCTCGATCAGGCCGGAGATCATCGTCAGCATACCCGCGATCTCCTCCGTGGCGCGCGGCGCGATCGTCGGCGGCAGCACGCCGAGGTCGGTGATGTCGCGCTGCCACTCCTCGACGTAGCTGTTCGCCAGGGCGAGCGGCTCCATGCCGATCTCGCGGGCGCGGGCGATGATCTTGTCGTCCACGTCGGTGAAGTTCTGGGCGTGGATCACGTCGTTGCCGAGCCAGGTCAGGTAGCGCCGGATGATGTCGAACGCGACGACCATGAAACCGTGGCCGATGTGCGCCGGGCCGTAGACGGTCACGCCGCAGATGTACATCCGCACGCGCCCCGGCTCGATCGTCACGAAGTCTTCCTTGCGGCGGGTGAGGGTGTTGTAGACGCGCAGTGGCATGGGGGCCTCCAGTTATCAGTATGTCAGAGGTCAGAGATCAGAGGTCAGAGCCTCGCATGAAACACAGCGCCCCACCTTCAAGACCTTGCTTGGGATAGGATTCTGATCTCTGGCCTCTGATCTCTGACTTCTCGTCGCAAACGCACAACAACCAGGGCGCAATACGCCCCGGCTCATCATTTCGCGGGATGATACTAGATCACGTAGTCGTAGTGGGTGACGACCGGCTCGGGCTTGCGGGCGTGCCCGTTCGTCCCATTCGTCCCGTTGGCGACGATCGGCTGGCGCACTTCGAGCATGGCGAGGCGAGCCGAGAGGTCGGCCACCTGCTGCCGCAGCGCGTTGATCTCGTCCTGCATCGGGTCGACGATGTGGCGGACCTTGTGGCCGTGGGCATCGTCGTCATCGACGGGTTGCAGCCGGGTCGTGGCGTGCGCGGGGACGCCGACGGCGGTGGAGTACGGGGGCACGTCGCGCAAGACGACGGCACCGCCGCCGATCTTCGCGCCCCGCCCGACGCGCACCGCGCCGAGGACGTGCGCGCCGACGCCGACCATCACGCCATCTTCGACCGTCGGGTGCCGCTTGCCGGTCTCCTTGCCGGTGCCGCCGAGCGTGACACCCTGGAAGAGGCTGACGTCGTCGCCGATTTCGGCGGTCTCGCCGATGACGATGCCCATGCCGTGGTCGATGAAGAAGCGCCGCCCGATCGTCGCGCCGGGGTGGATCTCGATGCCGGTCAGGAAACGGGCGAGGTGGGAGATCAGCCGGGGGAGGAGTGGCACCTGCCGCACCCACAGGGCGTGGGCGAGGCGATGGAACCACATCGCGTGGAGGCCGGGTGTGGTGAGCAGGATTTCGAGCGTGCCGTTGCGAGCCGCCGGGTCGCGGTCCTGCACGGCGCGGATATCCTCGCGGAAGCGAGAGAAGAAGCTCATGGGGATCGCCTTCCTTCCAGGGAGAAGTTACAAGTTACAGGCTATCAGGTTGCAAGTTAGTGGAACTTGGAACTTGGAACCTGCCAACCTGTAACAACGCGCAGCCGCACAGGGGACGTCAGGCGCACACGCGCCCGCGCCCCCGGCGACACCTGCACTTGCTCCCACCGCGCCCCCCGGCCATCGCCGGGAGGTCGCGCGCTCGCCACCACATGGTTGCTCCGAAGGGGCGAACGGGCGAACGGGCGAATAGGCGATGGTGTTGCGAGGCATCCCCCGCCATTGCAAGTCCCACTCGCCCGTTCGCCTCCTCGCCCGTTCGCCCGTTCGATCAGTCGGTCGCCGCCTTCGCCGCCGGCTTGCTTTCGCTGCTCGACGCGGCAGAGTCGGCGCTCTCCTTGCTCTCGGACTTGGTCTCGCTCTTCGACTCGCCCTTCGGGAGGGTTGCCGAATCGCCGCCGCCCTTGCGGCTGTCGGTGATGTACCACCCGGAGCCCTTGAAGACGATGCCCGCCGGATGGATCACCCGGCGAATCTCGCCGCTACACTGGGGGCACTCGGTCAGCGGCGCATCGCTGAAGCGCTGCACGCGCTCGAAATGGTGACCGCACGTCTTACACTGATACTCATACGTCGGCATACGCTGGTCGACCTCCTCCAACAACGCCCTGGTTGTCGCAGACATTCCCGGCTGTCAATTGTATTAGTTGCCGGGATGGGGCGCAACGCTTCCGAAAAGGTAGCGCGGGGGAGCGAAACGGCGAGCGGGCGAACGGACGAGCGGGCGGGTTACCTCACCCCCCGGCCCCCTCTCCATTCCGCTAGCCGCGCAAAATAGAGAGGGGGTGACTCGCTCGGAGGGCGGTGGACTTCGTGAGGGATGTCGCCCGTTCGCCTGCTCGCCCGTTCGCCGTTTCACCGTCTCCTTACATTCTGCTGCAATCCTTTTACAGCTTCCCCATCGTCTATTTATGCCGTCTTCACATTTCAAGCCTAGACTGCGGGCATCGACCCGGCATCACCCAACCGACACCCTCTGGGTCAGCGCGCGGGCCAGTAGGGCGAGGGGGCAAGGGTGACACGAGAGGAATTTCGCGAGGAGGCAAGCATGTGGCCCACGTTCCGGCGACTCCTGGCGTCCCTGAGCATCCTGACCGCGTTCATGCTCGCCTGCACGGCGCTTGCGCCGGGTGCGGGCGCTGCGCCCTCGGCGGCGGGGGTAATGGCGAGCGGCTGCGGCCCGAATCCCAGCCCGCCGACGGGCGAGCCGACGATCCAGGTCTACAACCCGCTGGCGGGGCAGCGCGTCGCCAGCCCGATTCGCGTCGTGGGGCAGGCGGTCGCGTTTGAGGCGAGCTTCGGGATCGCGCTCTACGACCAGAATGGTGCGGAGCTGAACGCGATCACCGCGACCACGGCGGCGAGCGGCGTGCTGTCGCCGTTCGACGCCCGCATCCCCTACCGCGTCGCCGCGCCGCAGGATGGCTGCCTCTGGCTCTACAACCGCAGCGGCGCGGATGGTGGCCGGATCAACGTCGTGCAGGTGCCGGTGCGACTGACGCAGGTGGTGAAGGCCTGCTTCCGCGAGGTCGGCGACCTCTGCATCGAGGACCCGTTCCGCGACTACTGGGAGAGCAACGGCGGCCTCGCGCAGTTCGGCTTCCTGCTCGCGTCCGGCTTCCGCGAGGTCGAGGCCGACGGCAACACCTACTGGGTGCAGTATTTCGAGCGCGCCCGCTTCGAGTGGCACCCGGAGAACGCGCCGCCCTACGACGTGCTGCTGGGCCTGCTCGGCAACGAGATCACGACCGAGCGGCGCGTTGTGCGCGAGGCCCTGTTCGCGCCCGCCCGCGCCCGGCGGGGTGCGATCCGGGCGACCGTCTGCACCAGCGGCGAATCGCTCTGGTTCGCGGCGACCGGCACCACCTCGGTGCCGCTGCGGGCCACGACGGGCCGAGCAACGTCGCCGGCGCGAGATTGCCGCCGCTGGCGCAGCACGGGCGACCTGGCGGTCTACGGCTACCCGATCAGCGAGGTCTTCCTCGAACTCGGCTACGACGGTGATTTCCACTATGTCCAGTACTTCGAGCGCCACCGGCTCGAATACCACCCCGTGAACCAAGCTCCCTACGACATCCTGCTCGGCCAGTTGGGGCGGCAGATCTACATGGCGAAGTACGGCGCGCGGTGAACGCACCGCGACCAGGATAGTTCGCGGGTGGCGGGCGGGGCATCGTTCGATGCCCCGCCCGCACCATGCCATCCCGATAATCTCATACCCTAACCGAAAGGCACATGGTCTGCGGAAGGATAGCCTTGCGGGTATCGCAATGCTGGAAAACCTGCGCCTCACCCTTCAGAGCGCAGCGGTACCGATACCCGCCCAGCGCTGTCGGGCGCGATCTGGCGCTCGGGGAGCAGCGCCGCGCCCTGGCGGTCGCGACGGGTGGCGAGCATCCGGGGTCGAAGGCGGCCAGCGCGAGGGTTGCGCCGCCGAGCAGCGCGGCGGCGGCGTTGAGGATCATCGCACGGCCGTGCAGGCGGCCGTAGGCGACGCGGGTGGGATCGTCCTTCGCGGTGGTGACGAACGAGGGGACGCGCACCTGCGCTTCTTGCATCGACGGCAGCAGCGAAAGTTGGCGTAGAGCGCGATCACCAGCGACAGGCCGAGCGCGACCAACCCGGCGACGGCCAGCGCGCGGGGTGCGCCCCGCAGCGCCACGCGCAGCCCCAGCGCGCCCAGCGCCACGACGATGCAGATCAGCTGCACCTGGAAGTAGCGCGGGAAGAGGTCGCCGAGCAGGCGCGCGGCGGTGTCGCGGTCGAGGTCGGCGAAGACGACCGGCGTATTGATGAAGGTGAAGAAGAAGACCATCCCGCCCCAGAGGGTCAGGGCAAAGAGGAAAGCGAAGTTCAGCGCGGCGCGTCCGAGGTTGGCCATGACTCCTCCGTGGCAGCAAGTGCGCGGTGCGCTCGCCGCCGAGCGCGCCTGATCTCAGGATAGGCGAGCGCCCACCCGCCCCGCAAGTCTCGCCAAAGGTCGCCCCATCGGCCCCCGATCATAGTCCGATCGGTCTATTGGTGATCATCCCCCGAGTTGGCATACTAGCAACAGGGAGGTGGCGCTCCGCTGGCGACGGTGGTTCGCCCGGACGGCGCTGCCTCACCTGAAAGGTGATCATCGTGCGCGGGTCATTTCCTACTCTCCACTGCCCACGCTCCACGTCGCGACTGGGCCGGTGGGGCAAACTCGGGCGTCTGGCGACGCTGTGGCTGGTCGGCTATCTGGCCGCGTGCAGCGTGCTGCCGGCGACGCCCGCGCCGACGACCCCGCCCGAGCGGCGGGCGGCGCAGATCGCCGCCGCGACCCAGGTTGCCAAAGATATCGAGGCCACCGCCGAGGCGCGCGGCGGGACCCAGACCGCCAAGGGTCGCCCGCCGACCGTGACGCCGACGCCGACCCCGGTCGTGATCAAGTTGGCGACCACCCAGCACGTCGCCTACACCGCGAACAGCCCGCAGCACAAGCAAGAATTGGCCGTGCTCGACCCACCCGCCGGGGCGCTGCAAATTCGCGGCGCGATCCAGGTCAACCACATCACTGCCGATGGATCCACGCCGCAGAACCGGGTCACGGTGGGGAGCGGCTCCTGCCACAACTGCCAGGTGCTGGTGGTCGGGCTGCAAATCAACCTGACGCTCGGCGGCATCGCCACCAATGGCGCGCAGAACCTGACCAGCCTGAGCTATTCGGCGGAGAGCTGCGCCCAATGCGAGCTGGTGGCGCGGGCGCTGCAAGTGCGCCGGGCAATCGTCGACCCGACCGAACTGCCGCCCGATCTGCTCGAATTCGCCTACCTCTTCCAGCAGACCATCGAGGAACTGAACGCCGATCCCACCCTCACCGCCTTCGTGGCCGAGCAGCGGCTCAACGCCCTCCTCGCCCAGTACCCCACGCTCCAGGCCGCGCTCTCCGACCAGCGCGCGGCCTATCCAAAGTGAGCGGAATGACGATTGACGATTGGCGATTGACGAATGGGACCGTGGCAGGGATTTCACCACTTTGTCCTCCCGACTTCGCACTTCTCCTGTGGTAGAATCCTCGCCAGACAAGGACGATTCGGCCCGTCGTGATCGGTAAGATTCGTCATTCGTCATTCGTCATTCGTACTTGAGAGGGGTGCTGTGAGCGCGGCGACGAATGCGCGACCGAAGATGCGGCGCGTGCAGATCGAGATCACCGACAAAGAATTCGCGCAGTTGCTGGGGAACGCCCGCCGCCAGGACATCCACCTCAAGGGTGTCTACGACATGCGCGGCGCGATCATCACCGTCTGGGAGCACCCCTGGGCCGATGCCGACGCCTGGCGCTACCTCGGAAAAGTCGGCGAAATCCACTTCCAGCACCCCTCCGCCACGACGCCACCGACGGTCCGCCGCCTCGTCAGCTACGGCGACCACACGGCCGACGAGTTGCTCTGGCACGTTGCCCACCTGATCGGGCGCGAGCCGAAGAGCATGGCCGGGTTACTGGGCGGATGAGCGCGCCCGCCGCGCCGCGCGACCTCGGCTCCGGGCTCGTGCTGCGCTGGGCCACGCCCGCCGACGCCGAGCGCATCGCCGAGTCGCAGGCCGAAGGCTTCCGCGACTCACCGGATGCCCCGCCGAACCCCTGGGACCGCGCGCTGCTGCGCGAACTGACCAGCGGTCGCCACCCGCTCGTCCAGGCCGAGGATTTCGTCATCGTCGAGGACACCCGGAGCGGGAAGATCGTCGCCAGCGCCTGCCTGATGCACGGCGAGTGGGAATACGACGGCCTCCCCTTCCGCATCGGTCGCCCGGAGCATGTCGTCACCGACCACAGCTACCGCAACCGGGGGCTGATCCGCGCGATCTTCGGGGCGCTGCACGAGCGGAGCGCGGCGCAGGGCGAGGTGGTGCAGGTCATCACCGGCATCCCCTATTTCTATCGCCAGTTCGGCTACGAATACGCGCTCGACCTCGAAGGTGGCCGGGTGGCGTACCCCGCCACACTCCCGCCCGCGCCCGACGGCCCCGAGCCGTTCACCATCCGCCGCGCCACGCCCGACGACATCCCCTTCATCGCCGCGCTCTACGACCAGCGCCGCCGCGACAGCCTCGTCTCCGCGCGCGTGCCGGAGGCATACTGGCGCTACGCCTTCGCCCCCATCGCCACCCCGACCCACCCGGAAGGAGATTTCCACCGCCAGTGGCGGCTCTGGATCATCGAGGACCGGGAGGGCGCGACCTGCGGCTATGTCCGCACCACCACCCAGACCTGGCAGCATCAGTTCTACCTCTGGGATTTTGCTGTGCGTGACGGGGTCTCCCTGGCGGCGGTCGCGCCACCGGTGCTGCGGGCCTTCCTCCCGGCCGGGGAAGCCGCCGCCGTCGCCTCGCGCGCGGCCGGGCATACCGATGAGCAATTTAGGGAGATCATGCTCTGCATGGAGCGCGAACACCCACTCTACGCCGCCATCGGCGAGATGGTCGCGCCGCGAGTGATCGCGCCCTACGCCTGGTATGTGCGCGTGCCCGATCTGCCCGGTTTCTTGCGCCAGATCGCGCCGGTCCTCGAACGGCGACTGGCCGACTCGGCGCTGGCGTCCTACAGTGGCGAATTGCGCCTCGATTTCTTCCGCGACGGCCTGCGCCTCACCTTCGCCGACGGCAAGCTGACCGCCGCCGAACCCTGGCGACGCCCGATCTCGGACGAGCGGCAGCACGCTACCTTCCCGCCACTCGTCTTCCTGCAACTCCTCTTCGGCCACCGCAGCCTGGACGAACTCCGCTACGCCTTCCCCGACATCCGCGTCGGGCGAGGCGAAATCGCCGGGTTGCTGGAGGCACTCTTCCCGAAGCGCACCTCGCGCGTGGCCGCGCTGGAGTGACGGGCGATTAGATGACGGCGAAGATATCGGCTACGAGGACGCGGAAGCCAGGGAGTACATCGCCACCATCAAGGTAATCATCTGCGCCAAGTTCGCGAATGTCCCGATCAGGTTCATACACAGAGACCATTCGTCGCCGAGGCCAGAGAATCCAGACGAGACTCGTGCCTGCATCAAGATACTCATGCACCTTCTCGCTGATCTCGTTGGCACGATCATTGGGCGAGACAATCTCCACGGCCAGGTCTGGAATAAGATGGACGAAACTTCGCGGCAGCTTTCGGTCAGGCAGGCGATCCCAGGAGATAAAGGCCGCGTCGGGGATACGCAGCAGATCGGGATGGCGACGAAGGAGAAAGGCTGCCCCATCGCCAACGGCTATGCCAAGATCATGCGTCTCAACAACACTATCGAGAAGCTTGACGACATGCTTTGCGAGGAAGGCGTGCTCTATGCTGGCACCGGGCACTTCGATCAACTCCCCCGACACCAACTCATAGCGAATGCCCGGCTTCTCGGGCATCTCCCACACATCCTCGGCTGTCACCAATTGCCTAACGATCATGATTTCACCCTGCGTTCGGACTATCCCGTAGCGGTTGTGTCAATTCTTGCGGCAATCACATGTTTATGCAACCCCACCAAACATCTCACCGATCATAATTCCCCGGCCTTCCCGCCGCGAGGCCGAGCGCCTGGGGGGTGAGTTCGCGGTCCTGGGGGAAGAAGTTGGCGCGGTTGAGCCAGGCGCGCTCGTCGGTGCGGATGGCGAGGATGTGGGTCAGCGCCTCCTCGGGGTCGGGCAGCGGCAAGCGCGGGCGCAGGCAGAGGCCGCCGATTGGGCGGTCATTCTCCAGCACCAGGATGCGCGCACCGGAGGGGGTCGTGCGGAGCGGTACCTGATAGGTGCGGTTCGGGTAGATCAGGCTGCGAACCGGCAGGAAGCCGTCGCGCCGCAGCTGCTTGTAGGCGGCGTAGCCGAGCATCCGGCGCGTCAGGCGCGACGCGCGCAGTTGCGCCAGCCACGCCTCGCGCCGCCCCTTGACCAGATCCCAGGCCGCGCTCTCGGCCAAACGGCGCGCTCGCTGCGCCGCAAACACGACCGCGACCGCCGCGACGATGGTGCCGATCCCCGCCACCCACAGGGGCCGGACGGTGAGCGCAACCGCCGCGAGCACCGTGCCGAGGCAAAGCGCCCCGAGCGCACCAAAATAGCGCCGCTGCCCGCGCCGCAACCGCTGGAAATGCCGCCGGTCCCACACCGCCAGCGCCACGCACCCCAGTCCCAGCAGCACTCCGGCCACCAGCGCCGCGAGCCACGCCCAGCCCGCGCGGTCGCCGCCGACCAGCAGCGCCAGCACCAACCCCTCGATGAAGCCCGCACAGGTCAGCCCCGCCAGCGCGCCAGCCGCCTGCGAGCCGAGCAGCGCATCGGCCGTCAGCGCCGCCTGGGCGGTGAGCAACCAACCGGGTCGGGGGAGCATCGCGCGTCGCTGTTCCATGTTTCACCTGTGTGCTGTGGATCGTGGAGCGTAGAACGGAGAGCGAAGGACGAAGGATCGATCACGCCCTACGCCCCACGCTCCGCGCCCTACGACCGCCCCGGCAGCCCTCCCGCCGCCTCGACATCGTAGCCCCAGTCGAGCAGGCCGTCGTCCAGGGCGCGGGAGATGATCAGGCGGTGGATCTCGCTGGTGCCCTCGACGAGCATCAGTTGGCGGGCGTCGCGGTAGTAGCGTTCGGCGGCGTAATCCTTCAGGTAGCCGAAGCCACCGAGGACCTGCACGCAGCGGTCGGCGGCGCGCACCGCCGTCTCGCTCGCCTTCGCCTTCGCCATCGAGAGGAAGTGGGCCGTCTCGCGCCCCTCGTGGCCCTGGTCCACCAGCCAGGCCGCGCGATGGGTCAGCAGCCGCGCCGCCTCGATCTCCATCGCCAGTTCGGCGAGGTCGAAGGCGATCGCCTGGTGCGCGATCAGCGGCTGGCCGAAGGTGCGCCGCTGCTGCGCGTAGGCCAGCGCATACTGTGTCGCGCCCGCCGCCAGCCCGACCGACCGCGCCGCGACCAGCGGGCGGACCACGTTCAGCGTCCGCAGCACCACGCCGAACATGCCCTGCTCGGTCCCGAGCAGCGCCGAGGCTGGGACGCGACACCCTTCCAGCGCGATCTCCACGACCGGCACGTTTAGCACGCCCATCTTCGGCAGTTCGCGCACGATGCGGAAACCGGGATTCGGCAGATCGACCAGGAAGATGCCGACCCCCGCCGCCCCGCGCTCGGGCGCGGTCTTGGCGACGACGACCGCGTAATCGGCAACCGTCGCGCCCCCGGCCCAGATTTTCGTGCCGGTGATGAGGTAATCGCCGCCGTCGCGCGTCGCGGTCGTGGCGATGCTGGCGGCATCGGAGCCAGCCTCCGGTTCGGTGAGCGCGAAGCAGCCGCGCAGGGTGCCGGTGGCGACGCCGCGCACGTAGCGCTGCTTCTGCTCCTCACTCCCGGCCATCGTGATGCTGGCGGTGATCAGCCGGGTCAGTAGCAGGAGCAAGCCCGCACCGCTGTCGTACTTGGCGACCTCCTCGACCGCCAGCGCCAGCCCGAGGGTGCCCGCGCCACCGCCGCCATACTCGCGCGGCAATGCCAACCCCAGCAGGCCCGCCTCGCGAAAGGCCATCATGTAATCTTCGGGATATGTCCCCTCGCGGTCGGACGCCGCCGCGCGCGGCGCGATCACCTCGCGCGCCACCCGCGCCGCCGTCTCCTTGATGCGCTGCTGTTCGGGAGAGAGGGTGAAGTCCATCGGCCGCTCCGTCCGCTGGCCCGCTGGGTGGCGAGTGCTGGCATTGTACCAGCCCGGACATCGCGGCAACAGCATTGGGCAACGGGAGGGAAGCTGCCTATACTGAGTACCTTCCCTATCAACGATGATGCCAGCTGCGGTCCACGACAGAATCAATAGCAGGAGGGACGATGCTGGGCGCGGGCATTCCCACCACTCCAGCCGAGATCACCCCGGAATGGCTAACCGCCGCGCTGCGGGCAAATCGTCCGAATCTGCGCGCTCGTGTGCTCGCGGTCGAGTGGCAAACCATCGGCGAGGAGCGCGGCTTTACCGGGGTCGTCGCCCGCCTCACCCCCAGGTACGAGGAGGAAGTGACCGATGGGAACGCACCGTCTTCATTGATTGCGAAGTTCCCATTAGTCGAACGCAACCACCAATCGGCCTATCGCGCGACAAAAGGGCAAGCGCTCGACGCACGCCGAGCCTACTACGCCCGCTGTGCAGGGGAGGTGCGGTTCTACCGCGAGATTGCGCCGCACGACGCATTGCCGACCCCGCGCTGCTACTTCGCGGGCGCGGATGAAACGGCGCGGTCGATACTCATGCTGCTCGAAGATCTCCACACAGCGCGCGGGGGCGATGTCCTGGCCGGGTGCTCGCCGGCCGAGGCGGCGTCCGTCCTCGCTCCACTGGCCGGCTTCCACGCCCGTTGGTGGCACACAAGGGAATTTCCGCCCTTTGCCTGGCTACCGCGCTGGAGCGACAGCAACACCGCACGACAAGAGCGCTACGCTAAGCAAATGCCGTCTTTCCTGGCACGATTTGGCGCTCAGTTACCAGGCGAAATCGGCGACATCGTTGAGCGTTTGGCTCCAACATATGGTGCGGTACTGGCCGCCCTCGACACCGCCCCGACGACGATTATTCACGCCGATTTACACCTCGACAACATCCTCTTCACCGAAGCTGGTAGCGCGACCGCAGCATTGCTGATCGACTGGCAGAGCGTCTGTATCGGCCCGGCGGCACTCGATTTTTCTCTCTTTACCGTTGGTTCACTCAGTCCAGAAGAGCGCAGCATCGCAGGAGAATCCTTACTTCTCCGCTATCACGCTACGCTGGTGGCAAACGATGTCCACGACTATCCGTTGGATGCCTTCCGCAACGATTGTCGCCTGGCACTCCTCCAGCAACTCGCCGGAACCGTCAATTGGCTCGGGAGCGTCGATCTCAACACTCTGGCAGGCAGGGAACGACAGATCGTCGACGCTACCCTGGGCGATGGCCGTTTGATCGCCGCACTCCGCGACGATGACGCAGCCGGTCTCTTGCGGGACATAGCAAAAGGCCGGTAGCAGACGCCCCGCGCGCCCACTCCCGGCCCTCTCGTTACTCGTTACTCGCTACTCGTTACTCGTCCACTCACGACTCACGACTCACGACTCAGCCCTCGTCACGCCACCTGCATCCGCATCCTCGGCGTCAGCAGCGCCGCCTGCTGCGTGCGGGCGCGCTCGACCACCTGTTGCAGCATGGCACGGGCGCGGAAGAGGCGCATTCGAACGGTCGAGACTGGCTCGTCCAGCACATCGGCGATCTCGGCGTAGGTGAGATCCTGGAAGTAGCGCAGCGACAGGACGGTGCGGTACTGCGGCGGCAGCGCATCGAGCCAGCGCTGCACCTCGTCGCGCGAATCGGCCACCAGCGCCACTTCCTCCGGGCCATCCACCTGGCTGATGAAACGGTCGCTCTCGGTCACCTTGCCCAGCGCCACGGTCTGCACGCGGCGACGACGGGCGCGCATCGTGTCGATGCACCAGTGGGAGCAGATCGCCGAGAGCCAGGCACCGAAGCGGCCATCGGGCTCGTAGGTGGTGAGGCGGGTGTAGGCGCGGACGAAGGTCTCCTGCGCGGCGTCCTCGGCGTCGTTCGGGTTGCCGAGCAGGCGATAGGCCAGGTTGTAGACCTGCCGCTTGTAGCGCTCGACCAGCGTCGCGAACGCTTCCTGGTCGCCCACCCGCACTCGCGCGATCAGCTCATCATCGGCCGTCATCGTCCCAGGCTGCGCAGCGTAGTTCGCGGTCACTGTCGCGGTCATCGTCGCTACCATATCCTGCCTCCTCGTCCCGCGTCGCGCGCCCTGGGCGCTCGCCGGTTTGTCTTTCGTTCGTCGGTGGGTCGTGCCCTTGACCTGTATCCAGCATAGGCCCCAGCCCCCTCTCCTCGATATGCGGGCGATCACGGCGCGGGTGTGATCGCGATCACAGGTTAGAGATTTGTCACGGATCCATCCCCCGCAGCGGCGGGGAGGGGTCAATCCCACGCGCAGGTGCTACACTTTGTCGCGTACGAACGCGCAAGTCGGGGGAACTATGGCCGACACGTTGACAGCAAGCCTGCTGCGAGCGGCGCTCCGGGCAACCGGCGACGATATCGGGTGCCACTTCCGGCTGCGGGCCGAGGTGGGGCTCGGCGTGGAGATCCTGGCCGAGTTGGGGCTGGTGCGGCCGATCCGCCAGCGCATCCCCGACTGCACCGAGCACGCCTGCCCGCTGCGCGAGGACTGCCGCCACGCGATCGTCTTTGCAGAGGCCCGCGCCGGGCGGAGCGGCAAGAAATATCGCCTCGCGCCGCTCGGCGAACGCGCGCTGACCGACGACCACATCCTGGCGCAGGTGGCGAACGCCGCGCGCGACGGGGCGCTGGCCCGCCGCGTCCTTGCCGCGCTTGCCGACGGTCCGCGCTCGATCTTCGTCCTCAACACCGCGCTGCTCGACCAGAGCCTCGCCGCCCTGACACGCGACGGCGACTTCGGTGACGCCGCGTTCGATCGCGGCGATCTCGCCGCCACCCTCGCCCTGCTCGCCAACCTCGGCGTGATCGACTACGACGGCGCGACCGTCGCCCTCCCGCGCGTATAATCGGCCCGGGACTTCCCCACACGGATCGGTGAGGATCGAGCCGGGTGTCAGGTCAGGGCCGAACCATGCAACGCCGCTCTCTCCTGCTCATCTCCCCCCGCGAATTGCGCTGGGTGGAAGAAACGCTCCCGCCCCCCGGCCCAGGCGAAATCCTGGTCGCCACGCGCACCGGCGCGATCAGCCTCGGCACCGAGTTGCCGCACTTCCGGGGCGACTCGCGCGGCAGCCGCCCGGATACCTACCCGCGCATGACCGGCTACGAGAACGTCAGCATCGTGCGGGCGTGCGGCGCGGGGGTGGACCAATTACGCCCAGGCGACCGCATCGTCTGCACCTACGGGCACCGCACGCACGCGGTCATCCCCGCGCACCGGGCGGTAGCGGTCCCCGAAGACCTCGGCGACGACCTCGCCATTCTGAATATCCTCGGCGGCGATGTCGCCACCGGCATCGCGAGGCTCGGGACGCCACCACCTTCGTCAGTCCTCGTGACGGGTGCGGGGACGATCGGGCTGCTGGTGGTTTTCGTGCTGAAGGCGCTCGGTGTGCCGGAGGTGGACGTGGTCGAACCGGAGGCGGCGCGGTGCGACCTGGCGCTGGCGCTCGGCGCACGTCGCGCGTTGGCACCGGACGAGGTTGGCCCGCCCGCCGAACGCTACGACGCCGGGGTGGAATGCTCCAGCCGCGCGGCGGCCTGCACCCTGCTGCAACAGCAGTTGCGCCACGGCGGGCGCATCGTCGTCGTGGCCGACGGCAACCTCGAACCGCTCGTCCTCGACTCCGCATTCCACGAGCGCGAGTTGACCATCTGCGGCACCAGCGATTGCCCCGACTACCACGCCCACGCGCGCTGGTACTTCGCGCACGTCGCGCCCTACGCCGCGATCTTGCACCGCTTCTTTGACCTGCACATCGCCGCCGCAGACCTCCCGGCCACCTTCGTCCGCCTCGCGGATGGTGCGGCGCAGGCAATCAAAGTGCTTGTACACTACGACGAACGGTGACGCGCGGGGCACGCGTCGCGACGCGCCCTGCGCCGTGTGGCGACCGTGAGCCAGGGAGACCAGGGCGGTTCGTGAACCGCCCCTACGATGTGGCGTGTGTCCTGTTGTGCCGTTGCGGCGTTTACGTCTGTGTGGGTTCGACTCCCACCGTCGGCACCATGGATGTGATAGAGAAAGGGCAACGATGCGAATTTTGGTCACCGGCGGGGCGGGCTTCATCGGCTCGCATCTCGTGGACGCGTTCATCGCCGCCGGGCACGAGGCGATCGTGATCGACAATCTGGCGACCGGGGTGCGCGAGAACCTGAACCCGCAGGCGCGCTTCTATGAGGCCGACATCCGCGATGCGGAGGCGGTCGGGCAACTCTTCGCGGCGGAGAAGCCGGAGGTGCTGGTCCACCAGGCGGCGCAATTGGATGTCCGCCGCTCGGTCGCCGACCCGGCCTACGACGCCGACGTGAACATCATCGGGACCCTGCGGCTGCTCCAGGCGGGGGTCGAGAACGGGCTGAAGAAGGTGATGTTCGCCTCCAGCGGCGGCGCGATTTACGGCGATACCGAGTTGATGCCGACCCCGGAGACGCTCTCACCCGCTCCGATCTCCCCCTACGGCGTCGCGAAGCTGACTATCGAGCACTACCTCCACTATTTCCACGTCATCCAGGGGCTGCCCTACGTCGCGCTGCGCTACGCGAACATCTATGGCCCCCGCCAGAATCCGCACGGCGAGGCCGGGGTGATCGCGATCTTTGCCGAGCGGCTGCTGCGCGGCCAGCAGGCGGTCGTCTTCGGCGATGGCGAGAACACCCGAGACTATGTCTATGTTGGGGACGTGGTGCGCGCGAACCTCGCGGCGCTCGCCTCCGACCGCGTCGGGGCCTACAACGTCGGCACCGGCGTCGAGACGACGGTCAACGACCTCTTCGACCGCCTCAACGAGCTGACCGAGGCGCACGCCACCCGCCAGCACGCCGCCGCCAAGGTGGGCGAGCAGCGCCGCAGTTGCCTCAGCGCCGCCCTGGCCGAGCAGGAACTCGGCTGGCAACCGCAGGTGCCCCTGGAGGACGGGCTGCGGCAGACGGTCGAGTTCTTCATGGAGAAGGTGCGGAGTTAGACCCCACCCCGCCGCTGCGGCGGCGACCCTCCCCCTTGCGAGGGAGAGGGTGAGAGATCAGGGAATGCGGGTGGCTTTCTTGTGGGTAACTGAACAGGGGCTAGGGGGTGATGGCGGCAGGGGTGGTAAGTCCCTGCCGCTGGTGTTTGTGTGGGGTTGGGGGTGGTGGTGTGTCAGTCGCCGAGTTGGGTGGCGAGGTCGGTGGGGGTGGTGACGGGGCGCTGGCAGGCGTAGTTCTGGCAGACGTAGGCGGTGGCGCGACCGTCGATGAGGTTGCGGCTGCGGAGGAGGGC